>DATGXS010000046.1:0-95242 GCA_035298745.1 Lentimicrobium sp.
AGGCCATTCTCATTATAAGCAGACAGTCCTTCAGGTGTTCCAATCCACTTGGTACCATTGGGCGCTAAGGCAACTGCCAATAAAACAGATCCTACTATTGGTGAATTATCTTCATTAAAATAAGTCCAGCTTGAACCGTCATATTTTACTAATCCCTCGCCATAATTACCCATCCAAAAATTTCCTTCTGTATCTATTTCCAATGAAGTAAAATAGTTTTCCCAGAGCTGGGTTGAATCAGTATAGGTTATAAAATCAGTGCCATCAAATTTAATCAATCCAAAGGGAGTTGTCATCCAGATATTTCCATAATTATCACTTTCGATATCCGTAATTTCTGCATCAGGAAAAGAAGAATTATCTTCATCCCATGATGTCCATGTTATTCCATCAAATTTTGACAATGAGCGGTTTCCTGATTTTGAAGCTATCCAAAGATTATTTTGCTGATCAGCACATAATGCAGTAATCCACAAATTTGGTAATCCTGAATTGTTTGGATCAAACAAAGTAAAGTTAGTACCATCAAACTTGTTGAGTCCATGCTCAGTTCCAATCCAAAGTATGCCTGTATTGTCAAATTCTAGTTTAGTAACAATATTGTCTGATAATCCTGAATTTGTTTCAGTAAAGATTTGCCAGTATGTGCCATCAAAACGAGCCAGACCACCGTTTGTTCCTATCCAAACCTTATCACTACTATCAATGGCAAGGCTACTAACTGAACCAGGCAGGAGTGAATTATATACATTATAGTTTGTCCAATTTTGACCATCAAATCTCATTAAGTTATTATAACCTCCTGCCCAAATTACACTGGAATCTCTTAAAGCAACAGAATTTATGTAATTACAGTATATGGGAGTTTGTGATATGTCGCTTATTAGCCAATCTGATCCGTTAAAACTTGCTAAACTGCTACCGCCCTCACAATATCGTTTAGAAATACCTGTCCATATTATATTCCCTGCACCTGCAAGAATTGCTCTTGCTGAACCATCTGGTAAACCACTGTTTGATTCATCGTATTTAACCCAGGTACTTCCGTCGTATTTATAAATGCCACATTCAGTCGCAACCCATAAGGTGCCATTAGTATCAAAATCAAGTGAAAAGACACCATTGCAAGTCAAGTTAGAGTTATAATAATTGTAGGTTATAAAGCCACTTCCATCAAATTCAGCAATTCCATATTGTGTGGCAATCCATACATGTCCATTGCCAGCGACTTCAATATCCGTTATTTCATCAGACGGTATTTCTGAATTATATTCAGCCCACATTGTCCAGTTGGTCCCATCAAATTTGTAGATACCAGAACCCTCAGTACCCATCCAGAGGTTTCCGGAGTTATCCATATCCAGACAAGTAATGGGATCATAAGGAACACCTCCTGAAGTATATGATACCCATGAACCGTTGCTTGTTCTTTTTGAAAGACCATGATTTGTTCCAATCCAAAGATTTCCGTCATTGTCCTGATAAAGAGAACGAATATCGTTATTACATAGTCCTGAATTTTCTGTAGTATAATGAATCCATGTATTTCCATCATACATAATCAACCCTGTAGAATCACAATATGAATCAGTTGAACCAATCCAAAGAACATTTTCATTATCACTCGCTAAACAGGTAATGTTGTTGTTTGAAAGGCCTGAAGTTAGGGTATTATAATATGATACCTGATTTGTTGAAGTTTCTATTGCAGCAAGTCCGGACGAAGTGCCAACCCAAACTGTATTCCCTTTTTCCACTAATGCATTGATATCCTTGGTATTGGCATATTGTCGCCACTTATTATTCTGTCCTGAAATTATTGAAGAGAGAAAGATTATAAAGATGATAAGGAGTAGTGGCTTCTTCATGACCCATATTAATTATTCGAATCACGAATATAGAAAAAATATTAAGATTATATTTTAAGAATTAACAAAAATCCTATTGTTAATTTAACTTAACACTGTGTTACGGCATAAAGGTTTTTGATCCCTGTAAGGATATTAATTTTAATTAACGAAAATGTGAGCTTAATTTTTAATCTTTTGCCAGTGGAAACTTCTTTTCAAAAGATATCCAGTACAACGGAAGGTGTCCTCTGAATTCGCCACTTTCGGTATAGCTCTCGAGCATTGGGCAAATCGCCAGCACTTTTTTTGTTATCAGCCCGGATTCTTCATTAAGGTACCATTCTTCGAGAAAACGAACCTTCGAGATATCGGAAAGTTCTATATTATTGATTACAAGGGTATCATATTCTTCATAAGGGGCATAATCGCGCTGGAGTGTCATGAGCTTCCTTTGCTGGCTTCGTTCCTCTATTTCTTTGGGAGTAAGTTCTTTGAAAGATATTACATCATAGACCTTATGTTTGCCGGATTTTGATTGTTCCATAATGGTCTTTACCAACTGCTCTCTTTTATTGTTTTCGAGGTTCTGCACCCACCATTCAAGATCTTTTTCTGGCGAAATGATTGTAACATCATATTGAATACGTTCGGTTAGTATCTTTCCTTTCCTGTTAGTGCAAGAAGTTGTAAAGAAGATAGTTACGAGAGAGAAAAACAAAAAAGCAGATTTCTTCATAAGGTTTCATTTTTAGTATATCAAAGATACAAATTTAGAATGCCAAACTATAACTTTGCAAACTCTTATATCCTCTTAAGTGAAGAAAGCAAAAGCACCTCAAAAATTTCAGAAAACAGCTCATACTGGGCCTGGCCGGATTAGTTTTATTTCCGGAATTAGTATTGAAAAGAATAGATTATTACCAGGTTTGTTATTGGTTGTGACCCTTGTAATATTTTCAGTAAGCCTTCGAAATCAGATACTTATTGGATGGGATGATGGCGAATACCTCACACATCCTGATGTTTTAAAAGCCGGGGCTGGTACCGGTTCTTCAATATTCAGCAGTTTTTATTTAGGTATGTACCAGCCACTTGCTATGCTGAGTTTTGTGATCAATTACAGAATTACCGGAGATTCTGCGGCAGCATTTATTTTCGTAAATCTGCTGCTTCACCTGCTTAATACATGGTTGGTTTACAAACTGAGCACAAGGTGGTTTAGCAGGATTGAAACATCATTTATTATAGCAGCCTTATTCGCACTTCATCCAATGCATGTGGAAGGCGTTGTTTGGATTTCGGTACGAAGCTCACTAATGTACTCAGCATTCTTTTTGGCGGGACTGCTGCAATATGACAAGTTTCTAACCCGGAAAAAGAATTCTGATTACTATCTCACATTGTTGTGGTTTGTATTTGCACTCTTAAGCAAATCGATGGCTGCAACATTCCCAATGATTATGCTGGCAGTAGATTGGTTTAGCCGACGGACATTTTCATGGAGAGTTATTTATGAGAAAATTCCTTTCTTTATTCTTTCTGTTATTTTTGGAATAGTTGCCATTAAAGCATCACAGTCTTTCGGGCATATTACGGTTCTTGAAAAAAGCTACGATATTGGACAAAGAATAGTCCTGATACTTTATGGGATATCTTTCTATCTGTCTAAGCTGCTTTTGCCTGTAAATCTCTCGGCCATTTATGCCTTTCCGGAGATTTCAAATGGCAGTATGCCGGGATGGATATATCTGCCAATAATTCTGCTGTTACTCCTGGGAGTACTTATCTGGAGAGCAAAGAAACACAGAAGAACGTTTGTCTTTGGAAGCTTATTTTTCCTGCTTAGTATAAGTATGGTACTTCCGCTTTTCTGGTCAAGGATCTTCATTACCGCCGACCGTTATACATATCTGCCATACATCGGTTTATTCGCCATCATTGCAATTATGTTAACAGAAGTCTGGGATAAGCGTGAGTCGCTGGCCTCATCAACCTATAATATGCTGAGAATTGCTCTGGGACTTATTCTGATAATGATGGTTATTACCACCATCAACCGCATAAAAACATGGCACGATGTGCCGGAATTGCTGGGGGATGTTATTGAAAACCAGCGCTCAGATGCCGATATGGCCCATGGTTACTTTTATTTGGGGAACTATTACGACACTCAGGGCAAGGATGAGGAAGCGGTTAAAAATTACAATCTTGCAATCAGCCGTAATAAAGGCTACCTCCTGGCTTACAACAACCGCGGTATCTTAAAAGGAAAGCACGGAGATATCAACGGTGCAGTTTCAGACTTTACTGAAGCGATTACTCTAAAACCTGATTACGCGGAAGCATATTATAATCGCGGCGTTGCTCTTTATCAGCGACAAGAAAAAGATAAAGCATGCAGCGACTGGCATAAGGCCGCAACAATAGGATTTAAGCAGGCTAATGCAGTTATCAATGAGTATTGTATTGAGCATGTTATGCCTAAATTTTAGGCATCCAACCATTACAAAACTGCGACTTTATAGCTTAGAATTATTTCGGAGATCTAAGCTGAGAGCTAAGCTGGACTATAATTTAATGACCTTTCTTGGCGAAACGGTTGAGTTAATATTAAATACCAGAATATATAGTCCTTTTGGAAGATGACTCATAGGAATGAAAGACTTTTTCTGAGTTAACTCCTTTTGAAATAAAGTTTTTCCCTCGGGTGTCATAAGTTTTACAGTGCAATTACCTGAAATATCCTGCAGCTCAATAAAAGTATTATCTATTACAGGATTTGGGAAAACGCTGATATTATCATCGTAAGGGATTTTTTTTATGCCTACTCCTCTTTCATAAGTGCAGCTATCCGCAATACCCGTAGAATAGAAACCGATCTGGTTATCTTCATAACATCTCAGCTGACAGACCATCGGCATGTCGGCACCACAAGTCATTTGTGGAAACATAAAATCAAGCGATCCGATCTTTTGTAAAATCTTAGTTTCATCATACGAATAGCAGTTATTAAATCCCCATTCAGGTTCAGGGGTATTTACCATTAGATATTTTAGATTAACACCATTTATTGTTTCATATCCAATGCTGTCGACCACTACATTTGTTATTGAATCATCACATTGCCAAATAGCAGAGGGGCTAAATGCTTCCCATGAATTACCTGCCTCAGCATTAAAATCATAGAGTAACCTGAAATTAGAACCATCAAAAAGCCACACAATATCATTGCTCTCGTATGTATAATAGGTTGTATTGTATTCAAACTGAGGCCCAACTCCCGGCCCCTTGAAGTCAAGTTTTCTGCACGATATACCCTGAATTGTTGTATCACCGGTTGATGTCATAGTAACATAACTCTCATATTCACCCCAGCCCCCGTGATAATCATAATACCAAACTGCCCCAACCGGAGCCCATTCAGTTTGAGCAATGGCATTAATAGAGAATGTGGCCAAGGTAAAAACAGAGAGAATTTGTAGAAGTGTTTTCATGTTGTGTGAATTAATACGCTAATATATGAAATTATATTGACGATTAATACGCTTAATCATTACTAAATAAAAAAAATAATTAGATACAATTACTCTCCAACAGTACCCGTCTCCACCTTACCACTCCTCTTGTAATTTGCAAAAATCACTCCTTTAGGCGTAATGGCACTTTCAGTCAGGGTGAATGCAGCTGGAATGGCTCCTGTAGTAAAAAGCCTTTTGCCTTCACCAAGTGTTAACGGATGAAATTTTAGCCAGAGCTCATCTACCAGATCATGTTTGAGGAGCAATTGTATGAGTTCTCCACTGCCATGCACCTGAAGGTCACGACCATCAGAATTTTTGAGATTTTTTATGTCTTCCACATCTTTAAGGAAGATCGTGTTTTGCCAGTCAGATTTATTGAGAGTGTTTGAAAGGACATACTTTGTGATTTCATTTACTCCGGGCCAGTAATCAGCATGTTGTGGCCAGTAACCGGCAAAGATGTCGAAGGTTTTTCGGCCTAACAACAGGTCCGCCGGATACATCTGTTTTTCCATTAGTTTACCTGCTTCCTCATCAAAATAGGGTGCCGACCATCCACCATAATTAAATCCGCTTGAAGTATCTTCCTCAGGACCCCCCGGTGCCTGCATCACACCATCAAGTGTAATGAATGACAGAACGATTAATTTTCTCATGTTTCTTCTTTTAAAAACAATGAACAAACATGAAGCAAAAAAAGGTCATTTAAATTGACAAAAAATCCCGCCCTGATTGGGCGGGACTTTGAACATTGAACATTAAACCTTGAAGAATTATAAGCCAAAACTTTGAACTTTGAACAATTTTTTCAATCTCAAATTTCAAATGATTCAACCTACCTATAATAAGCAGTCAAAAACCCCATAATATTTTCCTCAACGCGTTTAATCACATTGCTGATATCGGCTCTTTGAAACTCATCACCGGTAATATTTTCGTACAACTCAATATATCTTTCAGATACCTGTGTAACGAAATCATCGGGCATTTCGGGGACAGTTTGACCCTCTTTGCCCTGAAAGTTATTGGCAATTAGCCACTCACGAACAAATTCCTTTGATAATTGCTTCTGGGCTTCTCCTCTATTTTGCCTGTCCTGGTATCCATCAAGATAAAAGTAACGTGATGAGTCGGGGGTGTGAATTTCATCAATAAGATAAATGTCGTTGCCGTCCTTACCAAATTCATACTTTGTATCGACGAGTATGAGACCTTTTTCAGCAGCTATTTCAGTTCCGCGCTGAAAGATACGGCGGGTATAATCTTCAAGCTTTTTGTAATCATCCTCACTCACAAGTCCTGAGCTGATAATCTCCTCGCGCGAAATATCTTCATCATGCCCAACCATTGCCTTTGTTGTAGGTGTGATGATAGGTTCCGGAAATTTATCATTTTCCTTCATTCCATCGGGCATAGCAATTCCGCAAAGGGTTCGTTTGCCACTTTTGTATTCTCGCCATGCATGGCCTGAAAGATAACCCCTGATTACCATTTCAACTTTGAAAGGCTCACATAATCTACCCACTGTAACCATAGGATCAGGAGTGGCTATTTTCCAGTTTGGAACAATGTCGCTGGTGAGGTCAAGAAACTTCGATGCAATCTGATTTAATACCTGTCCTTTATAAGGGATTCCTTTTGGCAATACAACATCAAAGGCCGAAATACGGTCAGTTGTTACCATGATAAGCAATTCGTCCTTAATATGATATACATCACGGACTTTGCCAACATAAAGATGTGTCTGTCCGGGCAGACTGAAGTTGGTTTTGGTTACAGCGTTCATATGTTTGGTTAAATTAATAATTACTTAAGCCAGAAAAATCCGTATGGAGGCAGTGTGATGGGGAAATTAACAGTATTCCCTGTTATTAAGTCATGCATATCACTCCTTGAAAAATCACCGGATTCTATAACAATTTCCTCGTCGGAAAGGTTGTTGATTATGGTAATTTCTGATCCGTTAAACGTTCTCTTATAGGCAAGTAGTTTCCTGTCGCCCTTTTCTGATGGTGATAACCACTGAAGATCGCCGTGACAGAATTCTTTGTGTTGCGAACGTATTTTCAACTGATGCCTTGTTGATTTAAATACCAATGATGAAAGTGACTGAGGGTCTTCCAACTGCCGGCTGATATAGTCCCAATCGAGATACCCCCTGTTGAGGTACCTCGAATCAGTTTTACCTGTTTTCTTGCGATACATTTCAAAAAACTCCTCATCATTGAGCCGTGCAAACTCATCACCATAGTATATAATTGGAGTTCCGGGAAGGGTTAGCATGAGACTATATGCAAGTGCAATTTGCCTGGAATCACGACGAAGCAGTTCGGCCAGTCTACCGGCTACTCCCTCTCCTACCCTGAAATCCCAGGCGGGTTTTAAACAATAGTGTCCATGTATAATTGCCCTGTCTTCAGGTGTAACCATTTCAAGTGTTAGTTCATCATGCAAACGGAGGAAAATAAACCATTGATTATCTGCACCAATTGCTGGAGTGATATCAGGTTGCAGAATATCTTCTACTGGTTTTGGACTTTGAACTGCAAGTGATTTGAAAATCATTGGCATTAGCGGGAAATGATATCCTGCGTGGCATTCGTCATTATCGCCAAAGTACTTGACAACTTCTTTTGGTGGCTGACAAGCTTCGGCAAGTAACAAGGTATTTGGCCTGATATAGTCAAGAACTGCCCTGAAAATTTTTAAGATCGCATGTGTTTGTGGAAGATTTTCACAATCAGTTCCATCTTCTTTCCATAAATATGGAATTGCATCAGCCCTAAATCCGTCAAGCCCCTGATTTAGCCAGAAAAGCAGGATTTCAACAACATCAGTCAGAACATCTGGATTCCGGTAATTCAAATCAGGCTGAAATTCAAAGAAGCGGTGAAAGAAATACCATTCACCATTTTTTTCCCAATTGCTTGGAACCATCCCCTTGAATAGTAGTCGTGTTTCTTTGTAAAGGTTTGTGTCCTTATTCCAAATATAATAATCACGGTAAGGATTACCCGGACCTTTACGTGACTCAACAAACCATGGATGCTCTTCGCTGGTATGGTTCATGGCAATATCAAATATTACCCTGATTCCATGATTGTGAGCATTATCGAGAAAGTTTCTGAAAGCAGCTTGTTTAACTTCCTCAGGTGTTTCAGCAGGCATTCCAAAAAGTTCAGGTCTTATATTCCTGTAATCCTTAATATCAAAACCCGCATCACGCATTGGGGAGTCGAGTATAGGCAACAACCACAAACAAGTAACGCCAAGATCCTGCAGGTGATCAAGCTTTTGGTTTAGACCGTCGAAAGTATGGTTAAAAAGATCTACATAGAGTGAATAAACCACAGCATCCTTGTACCAGTTTTTAGGCTGGGCACCAAGTTTAAAGTCACCCTTTGCCTTTTCCACCAACTCAAGAAAAGTCAGCAGTTTACTGTTTTCTGAAGGTGGATACAATTTATTCCATTCCTGCGTTATCTTATCTTTAACTTCCTTGTTCATAGTTAATTACAAAATATAATTGATTACCTGTCACTTTGTGCAAATTTAATTTTAAAAACGATGCTGTTATAGTTCATTAGTTTTTTTATCTTCGTATTAAGTAGAAGGTCATTCCGCTTTACCCCATAAACTTTCAGCCAATCTTACAAGGACTAACATGCTTCAAAGGATACTGCTGACGATATTAACAATAATCACTCTTGACTCAGCCGGGCAGGTTAATACCTTTAGTCTGCCTGAGGGAAGAACCAGGTATACTGCATCATTTCAAAATTATGACAATATTGTTGTGGTTGAAATGATGTTACAGGATTCAATACCGGTAAAATTAATAGTTGACAGTGGAATTGAAGGCATAATTATTACTGATACTACTCTTGTCAACTACTTCCAACCTTCATGCTTTAGAAAGTTTAAACTATCAGCCCCTGCTTCCACCCGTACCCTTGATGCCTGTATTACCTCACTTATTAAGGTGAAATTTGGAGCTCTGGAACCAATATACACAAATGCAATTCTCTTGCAGGAGGATCTATTCTCACTTGAATCATTTATTGGAACTAAAGTGCATGGGTTGATTGGATTAGATAAGTTCAAGAACCTGATAGTAACAATCAATTATGACAGGAATTTTATACGATTCACCAGGCCTTCAGCATATGAAATACCCGATAACTCTACTGTTCTGCCTATTGATATTTTAAGGGGTCGGCCATACTTAAATGCACGGGTTGAGCTTGATAACCGCGAGATAAGAGATCTGTGGCTTATGATAGATTCAGGAGCAAACCATCCACTGCTTTTGGAAACTGACTCAACTGATAAATATAAACCTACTGCATCACTTGAAGCTACAATTGGACGTGGATTGGGTGGGAATATACCCGGAGAGTTTGTAAGATCAGGCTGGTTGCTCATAGGTAACTGGCGATTGTACAATATAATAACCTCTGTTTCGTCACAGTATATTGCCGGCAATCCTGCAAATCGCAACTTCCGTAATGGCACTCTTGGTTCAGGTGCTCTGGCAAGGTTTGAAGTGACCTTCGATTACCAGAACCGGAGGATGATTCTTAAAAAAGGAGCCAAATTTAATGATCCGTTTGAATATAATATGAGTGGCATAACTTTCGAGAGTTTGAGTACAGGATATAATATATTCAAAGTATCAGAAGTGATTTATGATTCACCAGCATTTCATGCAGGGATACATAAGGAAGATATCCTTGTAAGTGTAAACGGTAAAGCTGCTTTTTCAATGGACCTTGGTGAATTAAATGGTCTTTTAAGCAGAAAACCCGGTACCATCATTAATCTGACCCTTAGTCGTGAGGGTGAAATAATATTCGTAAAATTTAAGCTTAAAAGGCTTATTTAGGTACTGCAACGCTTCTCTTTTACGTAAATTTGGAGTTTGCCGGCAAGCTTTTCATAAGGGAGTATAAAACAGCAACGGCAAATTTTATATACTTGATTTTCAATAGAACAATGAAAAATAACCTTCAATTGAAGAAGTTAATACCTCTATTGGCAATAATGATTTCTTGTTTTTATTGCCATTTCACATTTGCAAACAATATCAGGGTGGAACCACCATTCTGGTATGCTGGTATGAATAATCCCAATCTTCAGCTAATTGTACATGCAGATCAGGTAGGATTGACTACTCCTGAAATCGATTATAAAGGAGTTAAAATTACTACTGTTAATAAGATTGAGAATGTCAATTATCTCATCATTGATCTTCAACTGGATAAAAATGTAAAACCTGGAAGCTTCATTATTAAATTTATTGAAAACGGTAAAAGTAAATATTCAT
This sequence comes from Lentimicrobium sp., assembly GCA_035298745.1. GTDB lineage: Bacteria > Bacteroidota > Bacteroidia > Bacteroidales > Lentimicrobiaceae > Lentimicrobium. The sequence continues at coordinate 10,698 of DATGXS010000046.1, forward strand.
ATTCTTACGAGTTGAAGATTCGAAAACAAGACTCAGCAGAAAGAAAAGGATTTGATGCTGGTGATGCCATATACCTGTTAATGCCTGACCGTTTTTCTAATGGTGATCCAAAAAATGACAGTCAACCTGATATGCTGGAAAAGGCTGACCGAACAAATCCCAGTGGCCGTCATGGCGGAGATATTAAAGGTATATTAAATCACCTGGATTATATTAAAGCCCTTGGGGCAACCGCCATTTGGATAAATCCACTTCTTGAAAATAACAATAAGTCATACACATATCACGGCTATGCAATAACTGATTTTTACAAGATTGATCCGAGATTTGGAAGTAATTCTGATTACGTAAACCTGGTTAGTTCTGCTCATTCAAAAGGATTGAAGATAATTATGGACATGGTGTTTAACCACTGTGGCATAAACCACTGGTTTATCAATGACTTACCTTCAAAGGACTGGGTCAATCAACATAAAGAATTCACCAGGTCAAATTTCAGGGCTGAAACAATTTCTGATCCGCACAGTTCAGAATACGACCAAAATCTGATGCTCTCAGGCTGGTTCGATAATAACATGCCTGACCTAAACCAGCAAAATCCATTTGTAAGAAATTATCTCATACAGAACAGTATCTGGTGGATAGAATATGCAGGTCTTGACGGTATCAGGATGGACACACAGCCTTATTCATTCAAGGAAATGATGCCCGAGTGGACAATGAGGATTAATGAAGAATACCCGGATTTCAAAATTGTTGGTGAAGCATGGATGCAAAAAGAAAGTATGACTGCATACTGGCAAAAAGAGTCTTTCATCAGCAGTGGTTATAATTCAGGTGTAGACTACATAACTGACTTCCCTTTATATAACGCAATCAGTAAGTCTTTCACAGAACCAGAAGGATGGTCAGAAGGTATGGCACGCATATATTATGTGCTTGCACAGGATTTCCTTTATAAGAATCCATATAATCTGTTAATCTTTGCCGATAACCACGATTTAAACCGCTTCTTCACATCAATAAATAAAGATATTGATGCTTACAAACTTGCAATGACTTTTCTTTTAACCACCAGAGGTATACCAATGATCTATTATGGCACTGAGTTTCTTATGGAAGGTGAAGAGGCAAAAGGACACGGATTTATCAGAAAGGATTTCCCCGGAGGATGGCAGGGTGATTCATTAAACTATTTTAATGGACAGGGATTCAGTGATAAGCAAAAGGAAGCATTTACTTTCATTCAGAATATTCTGAAGTGGAGAATAACAAATGAAGCAGTGAAATCAGGAAAACTGACACAATACGTTCCTCAAGAAGGTGTGTATGTATATTTCAGGGAATCAGGTCAAAGCCGGATCATGGTTATTCTTAATAACAGTAACGAAACAAGGGCAATTGAGACCTCCAGGTTCAAAGAAAACCTGAGAGGTACAATTCATGGGAAGAATATTGTCAACGGTAATCCTTTTACTTTCAGGAATACAATTTTACTAGAGCCAAGACAACCATTAATAATAGAACTTTACAACTAATGACTACGGCTGTCAGGAAAAAAAAGAAAAGAACAAAGCTTTCGTACCGCAAAATAGGACTTGTTGGCCTAATTTTGCTGTTAATTATTTTATTAGGTCCGCCGGCATTACGCTCATTATATACAATAGTCAGGTATGGCTTCTCAGCTACCAGTGCAGAACAACATACCAATATTGTTAATTTTGGAATTCCATTGCCCACGGGTTATGGTATTCATGGTATTGACATTTCACACCATCAAAAAAATATAAGTTGGAAAGATGTAGCTTCTATTGATGTGAAAGGAACTAAAATTCAGTTTGCGTTTATAAAGGCAACAGAAGGTATTACCCGACAGGACCTGCATTTTAGCCTAAACTGGAAAAAAAGTAAAGAAGCAGGATTGATAAGAGGAGCATATCACTTCTACTATCCTACCAGGGACGCAGCCAAACAGGCAGAGAATTTCATTAATCAGGTTAAGCTTGAAGCCGGTGACTTGCCTCCGGTATTGGATATAGAAGTGTCAAAAGGAAAATCAAAGGCTGAAATTGTGAAAGGTTGTCAGACCTGGTGTGATGCAATTGAGAAGCATTATGGAGTGAAACCTATTATCTATACCAATCCGCATTTCTATGAGAAATACCTGATTGACGATTTCGATGATTATCCGTTATGGGTAGCCCATTACTATCAGGATATTCCCAGGATTGAGCACCGTGACTGGCTTTTCTGGCAACATTCAGATTGTGCAGTTATTAAAGGGATTGATAAACCTGTAGATCTCAATGTGTTCAATGGTGATATCAAAGATTTACAGCAAATGTGTATTGAGTGAGAAATGTTACTGTTTTTTGTCTCTGGTAAGCTGACTTCAGTTTACAGTCCTTAATTGAGGTGACGGTTTTTATTGAATGTGCATGATTTAACAATTAAAACTAACAATATGGAAACTGAAACACTTAAAACACCTGATCCTGTCAAGGAAACAGGATGCTGTCCGCCATTTGACCCAACACCATGGCACGATAGAATGCTGACCTGGGACAATAAAATGTTTATTAAGGATAGTGTAAAGACCTTTTACTATATGCCGATGAACTTCGCAAAAGTAATGCGTCGTTTAAGCCATAAAGTTGAGACTTCAGGAGCTGACGTGCCTGATTGGCTTTGTTTATCAGATCATACCAGCAAGTGGAATATGGATGTTTACCTCGAAGTAGACAAAGAAGTTCCCGATGCACATAATATTAATCTTAGCGGAACCTTTTACTGCAGGGTTTATGAAGGTCCTTTCAAAGACACCGGCAAATGGGAGCAGGACTATAAAAAAGCGGTTTCAGAAAAAGGTCTAAAAACCGGAAAACTTTACATGTGGTACACAACCTGCCCGAAATGCGCAAAAGCATATGGGAAAAATTATACCGTTTTTGTAGGAGAGGTGTTGGTTTAAACCACCTGAGGCAATATATTTTATTTGTGATTCAAGGAAAGCCTAATATTATCGAGTGCTTGTTGAAGTACTGAACGGGGACAGGCAACATTAATTCTCATAAACTGCTCCCCACCTTTGCCAAACTGTGCACCGGGATTTAATCCGAGTTTGGCTTTCTCAATGAAGAACCTGTTTAATTCTTTATCAGTCATCTTCATTGGTGAACAGTCGAGCCAAGCCATATAGGTAGCCTCAGGTCTTATCATTTTTATCATAGGAAGGTTTTGCTTAAAATAATTTTCAGCAAAATTCAGGTTACCGTTTATGTAGTCCAAGAGTTGCTTAAGCCATTCATCTCCATGAGTATAAGCAGCAATAGAAGCTATATTTCCAAATACATTTCCCATATCAACATGCAGTCCCTGCACTAATGCGTTGTACTTTTTCCTTAATGCATTATTAGAAATGATGACAGATGCTGTAGATAAAGCAGCCAGGTTAAAAGTCTTGCTTGGAGCCATCATGGTGATGGTTTGTCCGGCAATTTTATTTCCCAATGAAGCAAGAACCGTATGATGATACCCGGTATTTACCAAATCGCAGTGGATTTCATCTGATACCATAAGCACCTTATACTTCAAACAAATATTTGCCAATTTCAGTAATTCATCCTTTGTCCATACACTTCCACCGGGATTATGAGGATTACTGATCAGTATCATCGAAGCTCCTTTCTTGCAATGCTTTTCGAGATCTTCAAAATCCATGGTATACCTTCCATTCTCAAGCTTTAGTACATTTTGACACATCACCCTGCCGTTACCCTTTATTGCACCGAAAAACGGGAAGTAAACAGGTGGCTGTACAATAATCCGGTCGCCTGGTTTAGTTAGTGCAAGCACACAAAAATTCAATGCTGGTACTATTCCGGGCGAGAAACATACCCAATCTTTATTGACTTCCCAATTGTGATGCCGTAAAATCCAGGAAGTCACTGCATCAAAATATTCATGTGTTCTTATAGTATAGCCGAGTATAGGGTGCTCAGTTCTTTTTCTGATAGCATCCATTATGAAATCGGGAGTTCTGAAATCCATATCAGCCACCCACATTGGTATTACCTCTTCACTTCCAAAAAAGACCTTCCTTAGGTCGTATTTCACACATGCCGTATTAGTGCGGTTGGTTACTTCGTCGAAATTGTACATTAAATGATTTTTTTGCAAAAGTAAAGATAAAGGATCAAACCGGTTGGGGCGGTGAAGCCAGATTTTTCTGCACTTACCGCCCCAACTATCACTTAAAATTTAAAATTCCAGGATTATTTATCGCCGGCTTCAATATTACATACCGAAATTATATCCTAATTTTAAAAATATCAATCTACCTGGTGCTATTGTATTTCTGCTATCAATGTAATGATTGTCAAGAAGGTTCTGTACCATTAATGATGCATACATCCCATAATAAACAGGACGCCATAACTGGAGATCTATCATGTAATAGCTTTCAAGTTCCTCGGTATTAATATCATTCATCCACTGTGCGCCTTTGTAACTGAATACAGTTGTTACGTTTACAACCTTATTTTTCCAGGTTGCGGTAAGATTGAGAAGATCTTTCGGTTGATATACCAATTCTTTTCCTGATAGATCTTCTGCATCGGTTGCTGATTTATAATCAATAATATCTGTAAAGGTATAACTGTATGAAAAAAGGCACTCCAGATTTTTTACCGCTTTGAGTTTAAAGGACAATTCAGCTCCATAAAGTCCGACTTTCCCAATGTTGCTTTTTATTATAATCGGCCTTAGCTTTTTATTCAGTACAATGGAATCACCGGTTGATATATATGCGTGGTAATCAGTCCCAACTGAATAAAAGACAGAAGCGCTGAATTCCATTTTTTTTGTTAAAAACAAATCAGTTCCCAACTCAAGGTTATCAAGATATTCTGGTTTAAGATTTGGATTTGCTATCTTCATTCCACCTGAAATTCTTCCTGTTCTGCACATATCATCGAGTAACGGTGGCCTGTATCCTTTGCTATAGCCAATGTATACCCTGAATTTTTCAGGTCTGTAATACTGAACCGAAAGACGAGGACTGATTGCAGAGAAAACAGTATTATCAAGGTTGCTGCTAAAGTCGCTGAGGAAAGCAGTTTCCCTGGTGGGATTTTCGACCTTAAATACACCGTCATTAAAAATAGCATAGTCAAACCTGATTCCTCCCAGAAGACTGAATGGTGTTTCCCGGAATTTAAGTTCATCTTGTAAATAAATTCCATAAAGGCCCATTTTCCCTTTATTAATAACTTTATCGCTGGAAGTTACATACTTATCGGCAGCATCAACAGCATTATAACGTAAGTCGATTCCCAGACTCAATGTATTTCCTTTAAACGGCGAAATTGTATAGTTAGATAAAAAGCCATAATCATCACGTATTGATAAAACATCATACCTGGTAATTATCGTGTCTTTCAGACTCTCTTTAATGTTAATGTAATTTTCACGCTGGGTGTAAAAGTTTAGCTTAAGACTGCTATTGTTTTTAAATGTATTAGCATAGCTTAAATGGGCATTGATTACTTCAAAAAGATTATAAGCTCCATTATTAGCTGCCAATTCATCATTTTTGAAATTGAAACCCGTAAAATCGGTGCCTGTTCCACGTTTTCCTGAATAGTAATTTCCTGCGATTTCTAATTTACTCATGTTATTGATGAGATAACCCGCCCTGGCACCTGCATTATATTCATAAAGAAAAGCGGGAATTGTATATTCATTCTGTTCATCAACTGGTGTTGTAACATAACCATCACTGGTACGGAAACCACCATTAACCGCCCAATAAAGTTTCTTATTTAAACCTTGAAGCCCCACAGTAGTCTGGAGCGTCGAAAAAGTTCCAATACTCTGCGAAACATTACCCTGTAATGGCTTTGTTGGCAGCGGTGAGATGAGGTTAATTACGCCCCCCATTGCATTTCCGCCATGAACTGTGGAGCCGGGGCCTTTCAATACTTCAATCTTACTAATGTCAGACACGTTAACAGCATTCCAGTTGACGGTTCCACCATCGCCTTTATTAATTGGTATGCCATCTACCATTACTAAAACACGCCCGGCTTCATTACCCATTCCACGCATTGATATGTTTGCTGAACCAAAGATTGATGCCCCTCTGCTTATATTTAATCCCGGAACCATTAAAAGTAGATTGTCAGCTGCCAAAGAAGGCATGTTTTCAATTGAATTGCAACTAATTACATCAACCCGTTGTGGAACTTCAAAAAGATTGCGCTCGTTGCGAGTTGCTGTAATTATAACTGTACTCAGATTTACAGTATCAATTTCCTGTGAAAAAACGATTTGACAGGTCATCATGATGAGGACTAGAATTCCATAAAATTTCTTCATTAATAAGTGTTGATTTGTTGATTGGATGATTGATTAATTTATTAAAATGACCATCGACTTGCAGTTTTTGCATATCGAAGATTAAAAAAAATTACTCTATTATTTTATTCAGATCGTCGAGCATCTGGTCAAACTTTTTTCTGATGCCTCCATCCATTTCATTATATAATTTGTCGAAAAAGTCAACCAACATTTCACCTTTCTTAGTTAAATTAGTTTCACCTCCCTTTGAACCTCCACGGGATTTTTCAATCAGGTTGAAACCAAGTTTTGTTTCAATCTTTTTAAGATTCTCCCATGTTTGCCTGTATGCGAAACCCATTTGTTCACAAGCTGCTTTAAGTGAGCCAGTTTCCCTGATGGCCTTTAAGAGTTTCCACTTTCCTTCGCCAAGTAGATTTATTTTGTTATCGGTTTCAATCCAAAACTTATAATTGAGCTGCAGATGAATTTTATGATTTTTCATTTTAGAATCAGTTTTCAATTTAATACCTTTGCCGATATGCATGATTTGCATAACGCAAATTTATAACATTTTGAAAATATGCGAAAATTGTTAATTTACCTGGGTTTGATTCTGATTATCAATTTTTTAACAGGATGCTATCCTGTAAAAACAAGTTCCACTGATGCGTTATCTGGAGCAACAACTTCTAAATTGAGCAGCAGAAACAGCCTTTTCCATAATACCCCGGGTATTCAATTAGAAACCGGAGAATTGAAAATTGAAGGAGAAATACAGCATCCTGGAAAGATAGATTTTAATAAGTTTTATCATCGGGAAGTTTTCGTCAAGGAGACAATGATTAATAATAAAAATGAGCCTGAGTTTATAGGCGCATATAGATATTCGGGGTATTCACTTTTTGATTTACTCAATGAGTATGTGCCTGCAAAGAAGAATGCAGCAATTTTTCGTCCCGAAATTGATCTGTACATAAAAGTGGAAAACGATCATGGTGACTATGTTGTTTTCAGTTGGTCAGAAATCTTTCACACAATAAATCCGCATCAAATCATTATTGCTACAGAGGTTGCACAGATTAAACCACACAAAAAAGAAATTAACTATCCGGTTGGCAAAACATGGAAAATAGTCGCTGCTAATGATTTATATGCTTTCAGGAATTTGGAAAATCCGGTCAAAATAACTGTATGCTCTTTTGATAAGAAAGTTTATACCATTAACAGGGACTTGCATACACTATATTCGCCTGAGCTTAAAGTTATTAAGGAAAGTAATAGTCATGCGAATCCTGTCATAGAGTTTACAATACATCAACCTTTAAGTAGTGAAAGAATTGCAAACTATTCGTCAACCTTTTATGGTATGGGAATGGGATATCATCCTGTTCCTGGTTTTAGCGGTTTTTTATTACAGGATATTTTAAAAGATTCGTTAAATCTTGTAACCGGTGCTTCAATTTCAAAAGGCCTGGCATGTTTTGTTTCGATTGATGGTTACAGGGCAATATTCAGCAATAGTGAGCTCTTTAACCGAGTTGATCAATGCCAGCCAATGCTTTCAATAGTTGAAAACCCAAACGATGGGGGATATTTTCGCATCTTCCTCCCTACAGACTTTTATGCTGACCGGTCGGTGAAGGGATTGAGTGAGATTTATTTTTTTGAGGTCAAATAATGAAATAAAGGCATTCTGAACTGAGGTGTATGAATTTTCAGTGCCTTCAGCCAGGTATTTTGCATGTGGAAAGATGTTTCTCCACTATATTGTCTTTATTTGTATATAACCCCAACATTCTTTTTACCGTCAATCTCTATTCTGATTGGTTTTGTAAAACGAACATGGCGTATAAATTCATCTTCATACACAGCATCCTGTGACCTGAGGTATTCAAGGTCATAATACCCTTGCTTGATATGTGGGTTCAATGTAAAATAGCCTACATGAAATGAGGTCAGGTTTTGAAAGAAATGTGTTCCCTGGCTTGGATCGATACGGTAATTTTCGAGTCCTGATTCAATGATTACTCTTGCAGCTGAAATTTGTGGCCACCTTACAGGTATTCCAAGCCAGGGATCAGAAGAACCCCACCGACCCGGGCCCACAAGTATGTAATTACATTTTGAAGCAAGAAAACGATCATTCAAAATTTCAAGTGAATCAGCAATCTCCAGGCTCTTTGCGGCCTTCCATGATTCAGGTTTTATGTACACAAAATCACAAACATTGTTGATGATTCCATTGCCGAGTGCCATATCAGATATGATGATGGTATCTTCTTTAGCAATTTCTTCGATCTTTATATTAACAGTCTCATTTTTCCCAACGATAGGCCTGATTTGCAGTAGAGAGAATAATTTCTGATGACCTTTAGGGACGTCCAAATCAACAGCAAATTCTATTTCAACAGGCTTACCCATCTCCCTTTGGCCAATCTCAAGCACAGTACTTAAAATTTCAGCTAAGGGAAAAGAATTATGGTTCAGCACCTGTGAAAAAGTTAATACTCTTCGTCCTGGATAAAGAGTTCCATCAATCAGTGTGCTACTATTCAGATCAAAAGTTGAGGCAACCAGTTTAAGCGTTCCATCGTTTTCGGCACTGGCTACATTATTGCGAAGCAGATTAACAGTGTCATCAATATCAGGATGGAAATGATCGGGATTGAGGTCGAGTGAGTAGAAATTCTTTTGTGTCTCTGCCATAGCCAATTCAGGGTTGGAGAGTTGCAGGACTTTCTTAGGATATTTAGGAGAAAATCTTAAACCATTACCACCATCAACAATATATTTGCCAAGCCCAAATGCAATATTTGCTATGCCATCCTCCGGCTTTTCAGGTGCAATCGGATAGAAATTAATTGACCTTGCGACACCTGAGATACAGGGATAAAACCTGTTACCATATTGCCGGCCCGTTATCTCCTGAAGTACCACTCCCATCTTTTCTTCATCAATCACATTCAGGGTTGCTGACATGTATGATTTGCTGTCCTTAAAAAATACAGATGCATAAACACTCTTTATAGCCTCTGAAAGTTTCTCCATCATGAGCCTTTCGTTCGCTTTAATATTTGGTATCATGTAAGTGGAATAGATACCTGCAAAGGGCTGATAGTGTGAATCTTCAAGTAAGCTGGATGACCTGATTGCTATTGGGTTATTAACGCAAGTGATAAAAGTGTATAAATCTTCATGAATTCTGAAAGGAAGCCTTGCATGAATAAAATGAGCCAGTATATCTTTGTCAGTCCGGTCAGAAAGCGCAATCTGATGAAGATTGTTGGTTTCCATAAACTCATCGAACACATCGGTACCAAGAACTACCGTCCGTGGTATGGAAATAGCAACATCTTCAAACCTTTCATATAACCGGTTTCGCTTTATCAGTGAATCAAGAAATGACAATCCACGTGCTTTCCCTCCGATAGAGCCCTGGCCGATACGTGCAAAAGATAAGTATTCATCATACCTTTCACGGTCAAATTCAGCGATTACTCCCTTAGCCTTATTGATTCTGAATGCCGTAATTGAGTCAAATATATACCGTTTAGCTTCATCCATATCCTGGAATTCAGTTACCGATACTTCCCTGAACATCTCTGCAATAGGAAATAATGCACGGGCATTCAACCATTTTGAGAAATGATTGCGCTGCATGTGGTACATCATTGAATCATCAGGCACTTCAAATATCTTTTCCTGAAGCGACTTAAGATCGGTTGCCCTGGTAATTTCACGCCCGGTCCTTGGATTAACAAATACAAAATCTCCAAAAGAGAAATATTCATTAATAAAGTTGCGAAGCTCAATTGAAAGTGTTTTTGACAATTTATTAAGAAAACCAACATTAAGCTCTTCAGCTAATACCTGGTTTGATGAGTCAGACGACTGCAACAGTATTGGCATAAATTCGTCTTTTGCCCTTACCATCTTAACAAATTCAATTCCTGCGGCTTTATCAGTTACACCATTGCGTTTGTAGCTCACATCAGATATTATGCCCAGCAGGTTATGCCTGTATTTTTCAAAATAACGTTCTGCTTCCTCGTAATTTGTAGCAAGAACAATCTTAGGCCTACCCCTCATCCTGATCATCTTCTGATGTTCATTCAGTCCCTCAGCAATAAAGCTTTTTGATTGCCTATAGATAATTTTATAAATATTTGGGAGGTAGCTGGAGTAAAACCTTACACTATCTTCTATTAGCATTATAGCCTGAACACCCTGCCGTATGTCAGATTCAATGTTCATTTTATCCTCAATAAGTTTGATGATGGCTAATAGAATATCTGCATTGCCTAACCAACTAAAGACATAGTCAATTGCAGCAAGGTTTTTTTCTTTCAGTCTCATACTAACTTCACGAGAAAAAGGAGTCAGAACCACAAATGGTATTTTTGGATACCTCGCTTTAACGCGTGCAGCAAGCTCAAAACTATCGGAACTCTCTATATTAAGCATTGAAATAACCAGCTCAATATTCTTGTCATTAAGCACCTCATATGCTTCTTCCTCTGATGTAACTTTTATAAACTGAGGAGGATAACGCAAACTGAGAGAAACATACTCCATGAAGATAGTCTCATCTATCCTTCCGTCTTCTTCAAGCATAAATGCATCATAGGTACTGGAAATAAGCAGTACCTGATAGATCCTTCGCTTCATTAAAAGATTGAATGAAGTGTCAATAAAGTAGTACTTTTTGGGGTCTAGCGCATTTTGCTTTTGCATAAAATTCATAGTTCAAAATTCAGAATTTCAATATTTCTCTTGTTTTATTTTAACTGTTCAGTCAACGCCTGATCAACTACCGATCAGGGTTCAGGGCAGTTAGATCAGCTTTAGCTGCTTTATCTTTAATCACCTCATTATTTATAGTAATCACAGCAATACGCTTTTTACCATCCATTTTTACTGTAAGTGGTTTAGGGAACCGAGCAATTGTGAAATAATCGTTCTTTGCTAATTCTGCATGCTTTTTAATCATGTCATATCTTATAAAGCTACCCGACATTTCAGGTTGAATGCTAAAGTACCCAACATTCATGGAAGTAACGTTGTGGAAAAAGTGAGAACCTGATGAGGCATCTAAAGGGAACCCCTCAAGGCTTGTTTCAACAATGATATTTGCATTTGAAATTTGCGGCCATGTAACAGGTATACCAATCCATTTATCCCGCGTACCCCATCTGCCGGGACCAATAAGTATATATTTCTTGTTTTCCTGAATCATACGAGCATTGATTTTATCAATTTCCCTCGCCATTTCTTCAGTTTTACCTTTATCAAATGTATCGGGATCAACAAATATTATATATTCAATATCGTCAATAAGTCCATTGCCCATTTCCTTTTCTGAATATAATACAATGTCATCATCTTTAATAGTACTCATCTCAATCTGGTAATCGTTGGCATTACCAATTAGTGGCTTTATCTGCAATATATAGAAAGTGGCTTTATTGTCCTGATCCTTATTTAGATCTACTGCAAACTCAATTTCTACCGGTGAGCCTAGTGCTTCTTTTACAACATCAAGTACTACTTCAATAGTCTTAGCGAGGGGTATATAGTTATACTTCAAAATATCAGCAAAATTAACCACACGTGGCCCCTGTTGGTTTAGTCCCGGACTAATTCTATTATTTTCCAATGAATAAACTGAAGCAAGATGTTTTAGAGTTCCATGCACTTCTGCATCATAGATATCCAGTTTACGAAGGCCGGCTTCTTCACCCTCAAGCAAATTGACTTCTTGCTTCTTGAGATCAACAGCATAGAACTTAACCTGAGAACCTTTGTACTGGTCTTTTGGCGAATTAATCTCAAGATTTGGATATAAAGGAGAGAACCGGTATGCCTTTTCACCCTCCACAACATAACGACCCAAACCAAGAGCACAAACAGCAAATCCTTCTTCAGGCTTCATATGCCCAAAAGGATAGTAATTATAGGATTGTGCCACCCCACTGATATGAGGATAGTAAACATCGCCATACTGGTTGCCAACAACTTCCTGTATAACCACTGCCATTTTTTCCTGCTCAATCTTATAATTTATGGCCTTTATATATCCGCGGGCGGTATCAGAATAGACTGATGCATACACAAGTTTAATGGCATCCATAAGCTGTTGAAGCCGAACCTCCTCGTCAGGATGGCTATTGGGAATCAGATACGTTTCAAATATTCCCGCAAAGGGCTGATTTAAAGAATCTTCAAAAAGGCCTGATGAACGTATCGCCAATGGCCTTGGAATGCTCTTAATGATTGTTCTTAACCTTTTAATAAGGGTACCGGTAAGTTTAGCTTCCAGAAACTTACTTTTAATTTCATCATAATTATTTTCACCTAAGATTACATCACGCAAATTGTTTCTGTCAATGAAGTATTCAAACTCATCAGTACCAATAATAGATGTTTTGGGGGCTCTCAGATTTATATTCGGCACATGCCTTGAGAAATCATAATTATAAATCAGCGTATTAATAAAGGCCAGTCCTCTGCCCTTTCCTCCCAATGCACCTTCAGTAAGTGAAATAATATTCTTTTCATCAGTAATAGCTGATTCTTCAAAAGGAATTACTTTACCTATATTTTGTTCATTCCTGAAATGCTGTATCACACTTATCAGGTACTCGCGCAAACTCTCAGGATCTTTAAAGTCACTAACCTTAGCAGGATTAAGGATTTTTGCCACCTGAATTTCGCCGCGTGCCATTAACCACATTGAAAAGTGATTCTTTTTTGCATGGTACAGAAGTGATTCAATTGGTATTCTTGACAGGAAATCCTGAAATTCCTTGAGTGACCGGGCAACTGCAATTTGTTGTCCGTCCTTATTCCTATATATAAAGTTGCCGAAGCCCAGGTAATGGGTTATAAAACTTCTGAAATCCTGTAGAAGAGTTTCGGAGTTCTTATTTATAAAAGATGTTTGAAGCTCATAGGCCTTATTTACATTCTCAGCATCTGATGACTGGATCATAATTGGCAGTTCCTTGATCTCCTTGCGCATTTGTTGTACCAACTTTATACCTGCCGATTCATGCAGCCTACCATCTTTTTTGAATTTAACATCAGTGATTAAGCATAATATATAGTCCTTATATTTATTGAAGACATACATTGCTTCTTCGTATGTTGATGCTAACATTATCTTTGGTCGTGCCTTCAATCGAAGTATCCGGTACAATTCGTCGGTGGTCACATCCTCTATGATATGCTTTGTCTGCTCCAGTACAATATTATATAACATAGGCAGATAGAGGGAATAATACTTTGGCGAATCTTCCACTACAAGTATAACCCTGGTAATACCTATTTTTGTGTCATTCTCAACATTAATCTTATCCTCCAGGTAATTGATCATTGCAAAAAATATCTTTGAATCACCATTCCAGACAAATATTTTGTCAATCCAGGTCAGTTTTTCAGGTGTCTTGTCAAACACTGCAATGTCAGTATTGCTATTTAAAAGAAGGAATACGGGGATATAAGAATAATGCTCTTTTATTTTCCTGCTGATTTCAACCGGGAACTGTTTATCAACACCCATCATGATTATGACCAAATCATAATGCTTTTTACCGAGTTGTTCATAAATCTCTTCTTCTGAAGATACACCGGTAATTCTTGGCATAGTGCTAAGGCTAAGTTGATAAAACTCACCGAGCACATGCTCTGAGAAGCGTCCCTCCTTCTCAATACTGTAAGCATCATAGAGATTGGCAACCAGCAAAATTTCTTTGACCTTGAAAGGCATCAGGTCATGGTAGATGTCACGATTGTAATTGCTTCTGTTTAAGAAGGTTTGTAAAAGCTGCCGGCTATACTTTACATTTTCAGGATGGCTTGGCCGCTGAACTGTTTCAGCAGGAGCGCCCATTTTAATAATAGCCTTACCTTTAATACTATTCAGGAATCCGGTAATAAGATTTGCTATATTAATAATAAGGTGTCGTTCTTCTTCAAGAAAGGGCCCTTCATAAGATGCAGGGAAAGCTTTAAGGTAATAGATTTCAATGCTTCCTGACTGATTATCTATGGTTTCAAATGATTGTTTTTGTACCCACTGAGTTTCCCTGAAATCAGCACTGCTTGTCTCAATGTCTGCATATCTGATCCTGCATACGGCAAATTCAGGATACTGCCATGCTTTAGGCATAATGAGGCATATCTGATGAATTGCTTCTTCTATGGGTTTTCCGGAACGAAGAATGGCTGTGGTTTGATTGATAGCCGACAATTCTTTCAGCCTTTCCCTGTTTACAAAGCTACCTTCCTTACCCTTAATACCATTTAAATAACCTTCTATGAGGCTAGCCAGGTTAAGAATTAGATTTCTCTCTTCAAACATAAATGGCCCCTCATCCATTTTAGGGAATTCACGGAGGTAACAAACCGTGATAAGGCCTTGCATATTATCTATTGTCTGAAATTTCTGTTCCTGCTTCCATTCTGTTTCAACAAATCCTCTTGTTGCAAATTCCATATCGTCAAATACGATCCTTGCAACTGTGGCTTCTGGATATTGCCATGCGGAAGGAATTATTGAACAAATCTCTGCCAGGGTATCCTGAATAGGACCTGCTTTCTTAATAATAGATGTGGTATCATTAATAGCCTGAAGTTCTTTTACCCTTTCTTTACTAAGGTGAAGCAGTTTATCAACATCTATTTTGTTGGTCGAATTATTTGCTTTATCGTCGGCTTGGAGCATAAAAAATAGTTTAGTGGTAACAAACACCGGAATCGCTAAAGTTACATATTCTTTTTTTCTTGCCAAACAATGATAAGTTAGCTTTTTTGTTTGGAAATTTATTTTAGAAAGATGTGATACCATTCATTTTTTTTATCTAATTTTCGCGATCTTTTTAATTTGTTACCAACTAATTAAATCAAACAACACTTATGAGCAATTTTGAAACTAATGTAGCAACATTAAACGGCTACAAACACGCACTTGACGAATTCATGGCAAAAGTCATTGCAAAGAATCCGGGAGAAAAAGAATTTCACCAGGCAGTAAAAGAAGTGGCTGAAACATTGATCCCTTTTATTGAAGAAAACCCAAAGTACAAAACATTTAAGATCCTCGAGAGGATTAGCGAACCAGAAAGAGTTATTCTTTTCCGTGTGCCATGGTTGGATGACAAAGGAGAAATCCAGATCAATAAGGGATACAGAATTGAGATGAACAGTGCAATTGGACCTTACAAAGGTGGCTTACGTTTCCATCCTACTGTTAACTTAGGAATTCTTAAATTCCTTGCTTTCGAACAAGTTTTCAAAAATAGTCTCACCACTCTGCCTATGGGCGGAGGTAAAGGCGGAAGTGATTTCGATCCTAAAGGCAAATCAGATAACGAAGTAATGCGTTTCTGCCAGAGTTTCATGACTGAACTGGCTCGCCACATTGGTCCTGATACTGATGTTCCAGCTGGTGACATAGGTGTTGGTGGTCGTGAAATTGGTTTCATGTTTGGACAATACAAAAGGCTTCGTAATGAATTTACCGGTGTTCTTACTGGTAAAGGTCTTGATTGGGGTGGTAGCTTAATTCGCCCTGAAGCAACAGGTTACGGTCAGGTTTATTTTGCAAATGAAATGTTAAAAGCCCGCGGACTTGATTTCAAAGGTAAGATCTGTACGGTATCAGGTTCAGGTAATGTTGCCCAATATGCAACTGAAAAAGCAACCCAGTTTGGTGCTAAGGTTGTTACTATGTCAGATTCTGATGGTTACATTTATGACCCAACAGGAATTGATGCCGACAAGCTTGCTTATGTAATGCATATTAAGAATACAAAGAGAGGCCGTATTAAAGAATATTGCGACAAATATCCTGAAGCATCATACGTTGCAGGCAAACGCCCATGGGAAGTTAAGTGCGATATCGCTCTTCCAAGTGCAACTCAGAATGAAATTGATGGCAACGATGCAAAAACACTCATCAGCAATGGCTGTATCCTTGTTTCAGAAGGTGCTAACATGCCTTCAACACCTGAAGCTATTGAAATTTACCTCGAATCCAAAATTATGTATGGACCGGGTAAAGCTGCTAATGCAGGTGGTGTTGCAACATCAGGTCTTGAAATGTCACAGAACTCAATGCGTTTATCATGGTCAAGAGAAGAAGTTGATGAAAGACTTCATAACATCATGATCAGCATTCATAAAAACTGTGTAAAATACGGTACAGAACCCGATGGTTTCATTAACTATGTTAAAGGTGCCAATATCTGTGGTTTTGTTAAGGTTGCTGAAGCAATGCTTGCTCAGGGACTCGTTTAATCCTATCCGAATTTAAAAAAGAGGCTGTCGTTAAAAGGCAGCCTCTTTTTTTTTCTATGTAATTACTAAAATTCCGTTCAATCTAACTAATCGGTACAAGCATCTCGTAAGCGAGTTATTTCATCTTGTTTAGAATGGTCTCCTGCTGCTTCGTATAAATAAGAAAGCATCTCAAACATCTTTTCAACTATAACCGGAGGCCGTAAAGGAACAAAATAGTTTTCCTGCGTTGGGAATCTGAGCTTTTTCAACAATTGTATCAATTCTTCCTTAGTGAAAATACCGCCTTTATTTTCAGGGTTAATGCAGAATTTTACCCTCGAAATACCTGAATTGTCATTATCAATCCAGGCGATAAAATAACGCTCACCGGGCAATAACAAACTAAACATAGGCATACCAAGGCTTTGAGCCAGTAGTGTATATAAAATACCTATTGAAATTGAATAGCCCACTTTTGTTTCCAGCAGATTATTCAGAAAAAGATATTTAACCTCTGCCTCTTGTTTTTCGGGTAATTTAAACTTGTAATGGTCATAAATGATATGATTCATTACTTTCACTTTTTCCAGAGGAGTAAGGTTCTCATTTAATTCAATCCATAT
This sequence comes from Lentimicrobium sp., assembly GCA_035298745.1. Classification (GTDB taxonomy): domain Bacteria; phylum Bacteroidota; class Bacteroidia; order Bacteroidales; family Lentimicrobiaceae; genus Lentimicrobium. The sequence continues at coordinate 27,944 of DATGXS010000046.1, forward strand.
ATCACGACGCAACTGGTGTATCTGATCCCGGATATGATCAATATTCAGGCTTGGGTACTGGTACTTTGTGAAGAGAATGAAACCTTCCAGTAGATCCATATCCTTGAAATGCGACCATTTAACAAGATCAAAATGAAGCTGGTTGAATTGAATATTGTGGATAATATCTTCTATTCTTTGCTGAATTCCGGTATCAAAGGTATTTTCCCATGCATCTTCCAGTAATGGAACGGCCGGTGTGCCTATGTTAAATATTTGCTCCCTCACTTTGGCAAATGATGCATAATCAGGCTCGTCAATGAGACTAATGAGCGCCTGAAGTTCTTGTTCTTTTCCATTGTGTGGATCCATAAATTAATCGTTCTTTTATAAATTCAACAATTAACACTCTTGATTTCCCGCTTCAAAATACAATTTTACCTGCAAAAATGGCTACGGTAACAACAATTAATTCATATATTGACCTGTAAAATGTTTAGCTAGACACCATAAGACCAACTATTGCAGATTACTTCTTTACATTAGACAACCGGTCAAGTACAGTTATAATTAATTTTTCCATACTCTCCTTATAATTTAAAGTATGGGTTTTATCAACCCTGTTTGCAACAATATTAGTCAGTGTGAGTGCATGATGACCCATCATTTTACTCAGCCCATAAAGTGCAGATGTTTCCATTTCAAAATTACATATCGTCTTTCCATGATATTCAAATGCAGCCAATCGCTCATTCAGGTCTTCCATATAAGTATTCAAACGCAACTTACGGCCTTGCGGACCATAAAAACCAGGTGCAGTAGCAGTAATCCCTTTTATAAAACCGTCTCCAAGCATGGTTAATAGTCTGCTGCTTCCTTCAACTATATATGGGGTTGGAAGCACTGAAGGCCATTTTGCTTTTGTTATGAATGCTTCAGTTAAATTATGATCCATCACCATATCAAGGTTGCGGTAGTAATATAACATACCATCCAAGCCAAGCCCATATGAGGAAACAACCGTTGAATCAGGGGGGATGCCACCCTGAAGGGCACCTGAAGTCCCTATTCTGACAATATTTAAAGATGTATGAGTGGTTTTTGCTTCTCTTTTTACAAGGTCAATATTGAATAATGCATCAATCTCATTTAGTACAATGTCAATATTATCAGTACCCATTCCTGTTGACATAACAGTAACAGGCAGTCCTTTATAAAATCCGGTATGTGATATAATTTCCCTGTTTTGTTTCTTTACCTCAATGGAGTCAAAATAAGCTGAAACCATGGGTACTCTTCCCGGATCACCAACAAGAAGGATATTTTTAGCTATTTCATCAGGAAATAAGTTCAAGTGATAAATACTGCCATCTTTGTTAAGTAATAGTTCAGAATGTCCTATGAATGCCATTTGAGTATAATATTTGTTATAAAAGGGCATATAATTGTAAATTTGCCCTCGTAACCACAAAGATAAATTAATCCCCAATCTGATGAGCACCATACTCGTTCCTTTTGATTTCAACAAACAGTCGGAACTTGCGCTTGAGCAGGCTGTAAATCTTGCCAAACACACAAATAGTAAGATTACATTATTGTATGTCACTGAGTTTCCGGGCTTCCTGACTTCTTTATTTGCAGATGGCAAAGACGAAGAAATGCTTGAAAAAATTAATGATCATCTTGATTCAATTGCTGCCAGGATTAGCTTAAGAAGTGGTGTTGACGTAGAAGCAACAATGCAAAAAGGCCGCATTTATACTACCATAAATAAAGTAGCTGATGAAATAAAGGCTAATTATATTGTTATGGGCACCCGGAGCAGCGATGGGAATGACCCAGAACGTAAAAGAATGTTAGGTGCAAACACCTCACGTGTAATAAGAGCCGCATCATGCCCTGTAATCACTATAAGTGGAGAATCACATTATGAAGGGTGCCGTTCTATTCTGCTACCTCTGGATCTGACTAAGGAAACAAAACAAAAAGTTGGCTGGGCAATTGAATTCGCAAAAATATATAATGCAAAAATAAGGGCTGTTTCTGCTCTTTGGTCAGTTAACGATCCGGAAATTATCAGCAAGCTTGACATGCAGATGAACCAGGTGAAGAAATTTATTCAGGACACAGGTTTGGAATGTGAAGCTGAGATCATTGAAAGCCCGAAAGGTGAAAAAACTCACGTACCGGCAATCCTTGATTATGCAAGAACGAAAGGGGATGTTGATTTAATAGTTATAATGACACAGCAGGAGTTTTCAATTGTTGAATTTTTTGTTGGTTCACATGCGCAGGAGTTCCTCCGCAGTTCAGAGATACCCGTCGTTTCAATTGTCCCAAGGGAATTAGGTTTTGTTTCAATGATGTCATAACATGAAAGCTGAAATAATTACAATTGGTGATGAATTGTTGATTGGACAGGTAATTGACACAAACAGCGCCTGGATTGCCCGCGAACTTAACATGGTAGGAATTGCAGTTGCGCAGATTACATCCATTTCTGATGATCATGAGCATATTATTAAAACCCTTAATGAAGCAACTGAAAGGGCTGATATCATTATCATGACAGGTGGATTGGGCCCAACAAGAGACGATATTACAAAGATCGCCCTATGCGACTACTTCAAGACCCACCTGATCTTCGATCCAAAGTCATTCGAGAATATTGAGCGCATTTTCACAATCAGGGGTTACGCTATGACGGATGTGAACAGGAAACAGGCAGAAGTCCCTGCAGCCTGCGAAGCTCTGTTAAATGTAAATGGAACTGCTCCTGGTATGCTCTTCAGGCATAATGGGAGAATATACATTTCTTTGCCTGGGGTACCTTTTGAAATGAAAGCTCTTATGACTGACCATGTATTGCCATTGCTTAAACCATTAAGTGGCAGGGTCATAATGCATAAAACGATACTTACTCAAGGAGTTGGAGAATCATTCCTTGCCGATAAAATAAAAGACTGGGAGAGTGCTTTACCACAACATATTAAATTAGCTTATTTACCTCAACCCGGTATTGTACGACTTAGGCTATCAGCTTTTGGCACATCAGAAGAAACACTGCTTGAAGAACTTACTGACCAGGTGAATACCTTATATTCACTGATTCACGAATATATTTTCGGAGAGGATGAAGACAACCTTGAATCAATTATTGGAAAATTGTTAAAAGACTATAATCTGAAATTAGCCACTGCTGAAAGTTGCACAGGCGGCTATATTGCGCATCTTATTACCTCAGTACCGGGAAGTTCAGCTTATTTTGAAGGCTCAATTATTTCTTACTCAAATGAAGTTAAGATTAACTCGTTGGGTGTAAAACAAGAAACTCTTGATGAGTATGGTGCAGTGAGCAAAGAGACAGTTATTGAAATGGCTGAAGGTGTCATGAAGAGATTAAACGCCAATTGCGCAATAGCAGTATCCGGCATAGCTGGTCCTGATGGCGGTACAAATGACAAACCGGTTGGTACAGTGTGGATTGCTGTCACTACTCCGTATACCGGAACTGTAACAAAGAAGTTCTTATTTGGCGAACACCGCGAAAGAAATATACGGAGAAGTGCCCTTGCCGCTTTAGACTTGTTAAGAAAACAACTTATTTACTCAGCATAATATATAAAATCCTGAATCTTTCAGAAAAAGTTAATAATTTAGCCCTGCTTTATCAAGCAGGGCTTATTTTATAATTATAGTGCCCTAGATGCATATATATATTTATTGGCAGTCATGTCAAACTCTCTACCACTTCCTCAAGCCAATTCTATGGAGCTCCCTACTCAGAGCCCTTCATTCAATACTATTTGCAACTTCTGTTCAGTTGGGTGTACTATAGAAGTTTGCCTCGAAAACAACAACTTTCAGACAGTTAAAGGCAGTCCAGGACTAATTAATGAACATGGCGAATACTGCAATATACCTGAAAGAGGGTATCAAGCCTTCAATAAATTTAAGAGGATTACAGCGCCGCTGTTAAAGATTGATTCTAAATTCAGTGAAATTTCATGGGATGATGCATTTGAAATTCTCAACGAAAATATTACAAATGGGAACCCTGATGAAAAAGCATTCTTTGCAGGGGCAAGGCTCACCAATGAAGAACAGTATCTGATAATGAAAATCTGCCGTACATGTGCACGTACAAATGACATTGGCAGTTTTCATTACATTGGCAGAGGAACAGGGTATACTAAACTTTCGAGGGCTAACATTCCTTTTGCAGAGTTAATTGAGGCAAAGAAAGTATACATCATTGGTGCAGAAGTTAAAAAGGATAATCCTGTTGCAGCTGATTTTATTTTTAAGAATCAATCAGACTATAATATACCTGTTAATCTTATAACAACTGATCCAAATAGTGATTTAACAGCCTGCTCTTCAGAAGCAATAATAATAAAATCTTATTTCCATTTTGTAAAGGCAGTAAACCATTTTCTCGTTTCCCGGGAAATGGAAGATAAGGAATACATCAAAAATCTTGTACAGAACTTTAGTCAGTATAAGCAAACGTTGTTAAACTATGATTTTGAGCAGTTATGCTCAATAGCCGGTGTTTCAGGAGAAATTGTAAAGAGTTTTGCTGAAGAGTTCAGTAAAGAACCTCATGCTGTTATAGTATTTGCTGAAAATGAATTATCCGGGCATACCTGTGGTGAAATATTCAACCTTGCTATGCTGACCGGCAAACATGGCAGATCAGGTGCCGGCCTTATGCTTTTGAAGGAAAACAATAATACACATGGCCTTCATGATATGGGTGTAATGTGGAATTTGGGACCTGGTGCAACACCATGGGACGATCCCTTTCAAAGAAGCACTGTTGAATTTACCTGGCGTTCAAAAGAATTGTCAGTTTCCAGAGGGTATACTCTCCATAAACTAAGAGATAAAGGGTATGATTCACTCTTTATTTTTGGCGAAGATCCTGTAGGTTGTGCAAACGATCAGGAAGATGTAAGGAATTTACTTTCGAAAAGCCGATTCATAGCAGTTCAGGATTACTTTATGACACCAACTGCTGAATTGGCGAATTTGATTTTGCCGGCATCTCTGCCTTTTGAGTCAGGTGGTACTTTTACCAACAGTCAAAGGGTAATTCAAAAAGTCAGTAAAAAGCTTGACTGTCCGTTACAATATCCTTCATGGAAGCAATTGGAAGAAATTCTTTCCCGCAATGGCTATGACAGGTATGAAACCATTGATGATATAACTTTTGAGATTGCATCATTACTTCCAAAATTCTGCACCAGCAGTAAGCTTTTATTCCGCATAAATGTTGATGATAATTACAACCCACTCTTTAAAGCAGGTTGTGATGCTTTAATGAATACAGCGAAACAATAGTTCGGTTTGAGTAACGGTTACTTCACCTCTTCAGGTAAAAAATCTCAAAGTGGTTTGAAGTTCTTCAAAATAGAAACAGCTTCTTCCAGCATATCATTAGTAAAGTCCAGATGAGTAACAAAACGTATAGTCTGTTTATCAAAGTCTATACCGTATAAGCCTTTTTCTTCCAACTGTTTAACAACAGGTATGGCAGTTAAAGGAGCTTTTACTTTGAAGAGCACTATATTGGTTTGACATTCAATAATATTCTCAACCCATGGTAAAGTTCCCAGCAAGTCAGAGAGTATTTTAGCTTTCTTATGATCTTCTTTCAAACGTTCAATGTGATTGTCCAGAGCATAAATGCCAGCTGCAGCCAGATAACCGGCTTGACGCATACCTCCACCAAAAATCTTACGTACCCTTCGGGCACGGTTTATAAAAGCAGTATTTCCAATCAGTACTGATCCAACCGGGGCACCTAAACCCTTTGAAAGACAGATAGAAATACTGTCAAACAGTTTTCCGCATTCTATTGGGGTTTGTCCTGTTACTGCTAAAGCATTAAAAATCCTTGCCCCATCGAGATGGAAATTAAGGTGATTATTGCGACATATTTTTGAAATCTCTGCCAAAATGACATTGTCATAAACTGAACCACCACCTTTGTTCATAGTATTTTCAACTTCAACCATAACAGTAGGAGGGCGATGGATATCATCGGAATTAATATGGTCAAGCACATCCTGAGGAGAAATCCTACCCCTGTCGCCATCTAACAGACAGACCGAAGCCCCTGAATTCATCATAATTCCGCCGCCTTCATAATAATACACATGTGAAAGCTTATGGAGAATAATCTCATCACCGGGTTGAGTATGCACTTTAACAGCAATTTGATTGGTCATGGTACCCGACGGGCAGTATAAGCCAGCTTCTTTTCCGAATAAAGCTGCCACTTTTTCCTCAAGTGTTTTAACTGTAGGATCTTCGCCGAAAACATCATCCCCAACTTTCGCAGAAAACATAGCATCAAGCATGCCCTTAGTAGGACGAGTAACAGTATCACTCCGCAAATCTATCATCTTAGTACATTTTGGTGCAAAATTAAGCCATTAGCTTAATTACCCACAAATTCCTGAATTCTTTTCTTAAACTTCCAGCAAGTCATTTGACGGGTATTCATCTTTCGCGAAAGTTCATAAGTTGACACATTTGGTGCACAGCAAACCCTGTAGGCAATTTCGAATGCATCAACAATATTCAATCTGCAGTGGTGAAACAAGGTATGAGCTGTTGCCGATTCATCGGTCTTGCACTTGGTACATCTTCTTGAATACGGAGTTTTTCCTTCACAATAATGGGTATGCCCACATTTCTTACAAACAAAACCGTCCTTCCACTTATCTTCTGATATCACCTGAAGAACTGTATCCTCATCGTTAAATTGTTCTCTGAAAGCTTCAGGCGTTTTTATATTTTTGAATATATCTTTAAGATTCATTGTTCTGTTTAATGCACCTAATAATTTTTAAGTGGCTAGGTATTGGAGTATATAATTAGTTTTCTGACCGCAAAATTAAAAATAATTAGTGATACTTATGCGATTCAATGAAAATTTGCACTATTTTTGCAGCATGAAAAGAATAGAAACTCTCAAACATTTGAAAATGAAACAAATTCTTTTATCACTTCTTCTGGTTGCAGGTGTATACATTACTGCTTGTACCCAAACAGGTTCAGGAAATAAAACACCTGTTATTGCAACATCAACACCTGAAGCAGGGAAAGTTATACAAATGGACAAAGCAATGTTCATAAGCAAAGTTTTTGATTACCAGGCTAATCCCGATAAATGGGTATACAAGGGAGATAAACCTTGTATCATCGATTTTTATGCTGACTGGTGTGGTCCATGTAAAAAAGTTGCACCGATTATGTCAGAACTTGCAACCCAGTATAAAGATGAAATTGTAATTTATAAGGTTAACACTGATCTTGAAAAGGAATTGGCAGGAATATTCAATATTAGAAGCATTCCTTCAATTTTATTCTGCCCAATTGAAGGACAACCCACAATGACTATGGGTGCGCAACCCAAAACTGAATTTGACAAGCTTGTTAAAACAGTATTATTGAACAAACAAGCTACAAATCAGTAATAAAGAAAATAATAGTTTAAAACAAGAAAGCACAATAATGGAACATTTAACAGCTCAGACTTTTAAAGAAAAAGTATTCAACTACGAGAAAAACCAGGACTGGAAATACGAAGGTACAATTCCAAGCATCATTGACTTTTATGCTGACTGGTGTGGACCTTGTAAAATGGTAGCTCCTATTCTTGAAGAACTCTCAAAAGAATACGATGGTAAGATAAATATTTATAAGGTTGATACTGAAGCAGAACAAGAACTGTCAGCAGTATTTGGCATCAGAAGCATCCCAAGTATGCTCTTTTGTCCGGTTGAAGGCCAACCAAGAATGGCAGCAGGCGCACTCCCAAAGTCAGCACTCATCCAGGCAATTGATGATGTTTTATTACAGCCACAAAAGAAATAATCAAACTTTTCAAGTCTGGAGGCCGGTTTTTTATTAACCGGCCTCTTTTTTTTTATACATCACGTTTATTAATGTATTTTCGCCGTCTGATTGTTTACTAATCAAGTAGATTGATTACTCTGTATGAGCTTCTCAAAACGTGACTTTCTTGTTGTATTAATAGTATGGTTGATTGCGACGGTATTAAATGTTACAAAACCTTTTCACATTGATGATGCCTACCATCTGGAGGCAGCCATTCACATTGCAAATGATCCGCTCAGTCCTTCATCGGGTTTTATTAATTGGGGCAATGTGCCAGAACCACAAAGCCAGTCAAATCAGCCACCACTGTTTTTTTACCTGCTGGCATTAACCGGTTATCTTACTTCATTCAGTGAAATACCCCTTCATTTGCTGGTATCTGTTTTTACCTTCTTATCACTCTATTTCTTTTTCTTAATTGCTAAACTTATTAAGCCTGGTGATGCCTTATTTCTCACAGTTATCTTCGGGTTAAGTCCTGCTTTCCTGGTGAACCAGAATATAATGGTTGATGTCCCATTGTTATCAGCCTCAATGGCATTTGGGTATTTTTCCCTCCTTGCAGGCAATACCGGTAAATTCAGGTATATTGCATATGCCGGCATTGCACTGGGCATAGCAATACTTATTAAATTTACTATTATACCTCTATTTGTGGTAATTCTGATCAGCCCTTTCTTTTACCGGAAGCCATTGCACGGGGCAGCAGTATTAATTCCCATTTTTTTCATAAGTGCCTGGTCCTTTTATAATATTTTTGAATTCAATGATATTCAGCTTTTCACCCGTAAGGTTGATCACTCAGGCACCAGTATACCCGACGCAGCCCTCTCATTTCTTTCATGTATTGGAGCCATTAGTCCATTTGCCTTGATGTTATTTACGTCTACTCAGAAAAATCCATACAGATATGTACCTTATATTGTAACCCTTTTTACAATATTCACAATCTTTATGTTGCTGTCATGGATTGAAGTGATTACCCCTGAATTTTCAAGGGAAATTATCAGGTATATGTTTATGCTATTGGGACTTGTTGTATTTGCAACCATTTTCTTATCAAATAGGCACATCTTTAAAGATCTCGTAATAAGGTCAGGCGATTCATATACCAGGATTTTTCTAGTATTATGGTTTTCTTCACTTACGGTATTCATCATCCTATTCGCTCCATTTATAGCCACACGTCATGTATTATTGGTTATCCCGGCATATATACTGATGATTCCCGCCTTGCCGGTCAATTTTCCCAAAGTGCTTAAAATCATTGCCTTTAGCGCTACTTTAACTGCCGGTATTATGCTAAGTGTTTCTGACTATTATTACGCTTCATTCTATAAAAAGCACTCTAAAGATATAGCCTTGAAATATGGAAAAGATCATAAGATATGGGCATTAGGACATTGGGGTTGGCAATGGTATGCCAGGGTTAACGGTTTTAAAATTTATAATACCTGTATTTCTGATGTTAAAGAAGGTGATATCTTTGTTTACCCGGTAAACGTTCCGATACAACAGATTTGCCCTCTGATTCATCTTGAAAGAATTGAAGAAAGATGGGATAAACCCGGAATTCTTGCTTTTTTTTCAACAAGAGAGGAAGGAAGTTTTTATTTGTCGGGATATAAAAATCCGGCATGGCAATTTTCATTAATGCCTACTGACACTATAATTGTTCAAAAAGTTACAAGAATTGATAACACAGTATTCAGGGAACATGATCATGCAACGGCCTCTGGAACACACTAATCAAGATTCCGTAATACTTCCCCTGTCGTATTTACCATCTATTGACCATTACTGCTTTCTTGCTCGATTCAGTAACCTCCTTTTTGAAGTTCACGAAACTTTTCCCAAGCAAACATGCCGGAACCGCACAAACATTTTATCGGCTAATGGGGTACTTCGTCTTTCGGTACCGGTTATTAAACCAAATGGTAACAGGACCAGAACGAATGAAGTTATAATTGACAATAAAGAAGCATGGAACAGAATCCACTGGAGAGCTATTGTTTCAGCATATAATAAATCACCTTTTTTCCTTTTCTATAAGGATGATTTCGAAGCAGTATATGATCGGCCCGAAGGGCTACTCATCGATTTCAACCAAAAACTAATCGGCATTATCAACAAGTCATTAAAAATAAAAACTGACTTACGGTTGACGGACAATTACCAATCAAAATACAACGAAAACTATTACGATTTCCGAAATTGCCCAAAGCAACAATTTAAGACCATATTTAATCAAGTACCTTACACGCAGGTGTTTGCAGATCGTTTTCCGTTCATGCCCAATTTAAGTATAATAGATCTTCTTTTTAATGAGGGCCCATACGCCTCTAAGTATTTAATGAATACCGATTAGTTGTTAAGACTTGAAGTTGATTCTTAAAACTTTTTACATGCCAATTAAATCACTAATCGCATCAAAGTACCGGATATTCAATTCTGATGTGATAAATACTCATTAGCCTCTTTTTGAGTATCTTTTTGATTTTTGTAATATCCTGGAAGGTAAGTTCGGAATTGCTGAATTGATTATCCTTGATTTGACTGTTAATTATCTTTTCAACCAATTCCGAAATAGACTCTTCAGTGGGTTTTTGCATACTTCTGGAAGCTGCTTCAACTGAATCAGCCATCATGAGCACTGAAGTTTCTTTAGAAAAAGGTACAGGTCCAGGATACTTGAAAGGCTTTTCACTGATCTCCTCTTCAGGAAAGTCTATTTTCTTTCGGTTGTAAAAATATTCAGCCATGCGCGTACCATGGTGTGTTCGGATAAAATCAACCAATACTTCAGGCAGGTTGTATTTTTTAGCAATCTCAATCCCTTTGAATACATGTCCAACAATAATCCTACCACTCTCCTCATAACCCAACTCATCATGCGGGTTCATACCTGATGTTTGATTTTCAATAAAATACATCGGCATCTCCATTTTCCCAATATCGTGGTATAGAGCGCCTGCCCTTATTAGCAGGGTGTTACCCCCAATAGCAAATGCAGCCTCTTCAGCAATATTAGCTACCTGCAGTGAATGTTGAAAGGTTCCGGGTGCATATTGTGAAAGTTTCCGGAGTAAAGAACTATTAGTGTCTGATAATTCCATAAGAGTAACATCAGTCACCAATCCAAACACTTTCTCAAATAAGTAAATCAAAGGATATGAAAACAAGGTAAATAAAGCATTTCCGGCAAACAGTATAAACGGGCGTTGTGAAATGTTTTCAAAACTTCCATCCTGTATGAGAAGCATTCCTATATAAATAGCTGAATAAGAACTAAAAATGGCCAGTGCTGTAATAAAAAACTGCGACCGGCGCCGCAACTCAGCAACACTTATAATTGCAATAATACCGGCTATTAACTGCATGAATATAAATTCAAATGCATTGGGCACCATGAAACCGGTTAGTATTAAAGTCACAACATGCACAAAATACGCCAGCCGGGTATCAAAGAATACCCTTATAATTAATGGTACCATGCAGAATGGAAGCAATTGCAGCAACTGACTGTTTACTGTCATAGTCATACTTGTGACTGAAACCATTATAAGAATAAGAATCAGCATTAGCAGCAGCTTCTTATTTTCAGCAAACAAATCTTTACGGAATGACACCATAAAGAGAATGAATGCAATCATGGTAAGCGAAATCAGGAGCACCTGGCCAATCAGTATATTAAAGTACTTGAAAGTGGTACCAAGCCTGCTTTCATAGTCCAGTCGAAGAGATTCAAGAACCTGGAATTTTTCTGCATTTACAAGTTCACCTCTGGCAATGATTCTCTCGCCCCGCTGTATCATACCCCGGGAATTAGGTATCTCAGCCAGTGTATTCTCACGAATCCTGCCTGTGGTCTCAGCGTCATATAGTACATTCTGCCTTAAAGCGTTAATCAGTACATCATAAATAAGGTCTTTATTTAACACATCTGATTGGTCAACTTCCTTTCTGATGTACCGTTCAGCAGTCTGAATAGAAAAAAGACTCGCGAGGTTAGTCCGGGCTGCAGTATTACCATTGATGATCCATATCTGGTAATCAGGCGGTTTATCGTTTATTTCATTAATGTAACTGACGATACCTTTGCTAAAAAGTGTATCGAGAACATTAAAGACCAGGTTCAGGCTCTTTTGCCGTTCTTCATCAGTGGTTTGAGGCAGATTCCTCCACCGGCTATTGAAGTCATTAACAGCCTGGTTAATCTGGGCGTCAGCAATACCCTGACTTTTTAGAAAATGCGGGCGCAGTTGTTCAAGTGCCTTTTCTTTTTCCAGCTTCAGCTCATCGGTTGGCTTTAAAACCGCAAAGTCAACAGGTGCTATCAGATCCTCGTGTTGCCAGGGTTTTCCACGCTGATATTCATACTTAAACTTACCTTCCCTTGGAAATACCAATATTAATAATGAAATAACCACCACAAATAAAGTGACCTTCTCGAGAAGGTTGTAATTATTCCGAAGCCATATCAGTGATTTCTTCATAAAGGGATTGGTATTCCTGCCTTTAAGGTGACTCGCTTACAAAGATATTAAAAATCAAAAAGTTATTAACAATGCCTTGATTTCGTCATCACTTATTCGTATAAATCTATATATTTGCCCGTAATCCAGAACTAACATGGCAGAGGGACTTTGCACTCTTTCAATAATTCCGGTTAGATCAGAACCTTCAGGTAAATCAACCATGGTCAATCAGTTATTGTTTGGCGACCGGGTTGAGATTATTGAAGAATCACCTAACTGGATTAAAATCAAATCACTCCACGATAATTATGAAGGTTGGTGTGAACGAAATCAAATAACAGTCAAAATAAAAGAACAACCTGAGCAAGAGTATCAGCTTATTCACAGTTTAACAGCTACCTTTCTTCACGATGCGTTTCCACAAACATTGGTTTATGGCAGCACTATTCCATATTATAGTGAACAATACATGTTCAATGGAGTACCAGGTGCAATGATGGAAGGTATAGTTAAACCACCGCTACCTTCGGTTGGCGAAAGTGTGGTTGCTGCAACAAGGCTCTTCATTAACACTCCTTACTTATGGGGAGGGCGGTCGCCATTTGGTGTAGATTGTTCGGGCCTTGTGCAGATTGCGTTTAAAATGGCCGGGAAATTACTTCCAAGAGATGCCTGGCAACAAGCTGAATACGAAGGTCGGTTTATCGATCTTATTAATGAAACCAGACCTGGTGATGTGGCCTTCTTTGACAATGACGAGGGAGTAATAACTCATGCAGGCATACTTACTGCTACTGGTCTCATCGTGCATGCCAGCGGCAAGGTACGGGTTGACAATGTTGACCATTTTGGCATCTTCAACACAGAAACCGGAAAGTATACGCATAAACTACGGATTATCAAAAGATTCTTCTGAAAATAGTTAACAATTACTTAACCATCAGATTAGGTGTTCACACAAGACATTTGTATTTTTGCAGCACTTTCAATATGAGCATTTTGCTAAGTAAATCACAATAAACAACCAATTAACCGAAAATCAAATGAGAAAAGAAGACCATTTCATTAGCAAGACAGTCAGGCACCTTATGCTTGTTGTTTCGTTTCTGATGATCAGCTCAGTAGCTTTGGCACAGGTAACTACAGCCGGTATGAACGGCCGAATTACTGCCAGCAGTGGTGACAACCTTCCGGGTGCCACCATTATTGCTGTTCACACTCCTTCAGGAACACAGTATGGTACAACCACCGATATGGAGGGATTCTATCGTATCCCTAACATGAGAGTGGGAGGTCCATATACTATTACCGTTAGTTATATTGGCTACAAAACAGTTACTTACACCAATGTAACCCTTAGCCTCGGCCAGACTTTTAAGTATAGCACTGTTTTAACAGAAGAAACTTCAACCCTTACAGGTGTAGAAGTTGTAGCTAAAAAGAATGAGCTGATGGACGGTAATAAAACCGGTGCATCAACCAATGTTAATAGTGCAACCATCACCACACTGCCTACAATCAGTCGTGGTATAACCGATTACACAAAGCTTAGCCCGCAGTCAAACGGTAACAGCTTTGCCGGCCGTGATGGCAGGTACAATAACATCACCATTGATGGCGCCAACTTCAACAACAACTTTGGTCTTAGCAGCAAAGCCCTTCCGGGTGGTGATGCACAGCCTATCAGTCTCGATGCTATTGAAGAAATTAGTATTAACGTTGCTCCATATGATATCAGACAATCAAATTTTACCGGTGCTAACGTAAATGCTGTTACCAAATCAGGTACAAACACCTGGCATGGAACGGCTTATACATATTACAGGGATAAGTCATTCAACGGCTCAAAAGTTGAAGATAAAGAACTCACCCTCACTGACCAGACTAACTTGTCATATGGTGCTACTTTAGGTGGACCAATCATTAAAAATAAATTATTCTTCTTTGGTAACTTCGAAAAAGAAAAATCAGAATTCCCGGGTATTCCCTGGAGAGCCAGTGATCCTGAAAACGGTGTAGACGCTGATCCGGCAAATTATATCTCAAGAACAACTCTTGCTGATATGAGTGCCATGTCAGAGTATCTTAAAACTACTTATGGATATGACCCGGGTGCATATCAAAACTTTGGTAACTTCTTTACTGAGAATTACAAAATTTTAGGTAAAGTTGACTGGAACATCACCAAGAACCATAAATTTTCTGTAAGGTATAACTACGTAAAATCAACCAACGATCAGCAGGTTAACGCTACCAGCGCCCCTGGTACAAGATCAACCTTTGGCAGGATTGGTGAAAAATCTATGTCGTTCAATAATGCAAACTATGGTTTCCTTAACACTGTAGGTTCAATAACTGCTGAGTTAAACAGTATCTTCAATAAATCATCAAACAAGTTGCTGTTTACCTACACAAAAATCCAGGATACCAGAAGCTCAAACAGTGATATTTTCCCGTTTGTTGATATTTACAAAGACGGTGATCCATATATGTCATTCGGTTATGAACTCTTCTCACTTGACAACGATGTTGTTAATAACGTAATGACATTTACTGATAACTTCAACTACTACCTGGGAAGACATACCTTTACCGCTGGAGCATCATTTGATAAATTGTACTTCGGCAACAGCTATAAAAGGTATGGCACAAGTTATTACAGATACGCTTCAATGGAAGATTTCTATAACAACGCTGCTCCTACTACTTTTGGTTTAACTTATCCTTATCCGGGAAATGATGGTTATGCAGAACTTGATTTTGGTTATGCTGCACTATATGCTCAGGACGAATACCAGGTTAACGATGCTTTGAAAATTACAGGTGGAGTAAGATTAGAAATGCCGATTTACTTCAACAACCTGCTTCCAAATACAGCAATCAATGACCTTAAATTCCTGAATCTTGATAACGATTCAATCAATATTGACGCAAGTCAGTGGCCTGATCCAAAAATTACAATATCACCACGTATCAGTTTTAACTGGGATCCTAAAGGCGACAAGTCTTTACAGGTTCGCGGAGGAACAGGCGTATTCACCGGAAGACTGCCATTTGTATGGTTCACAAACCAGCCAACCAACTCGGGTACATTACAGAACACTGTTGAAATCACAAAAGCAGCTGATTTAGAGAATTTAACCTTCAACGCTGATCCATTTTACCATCTTAGCAATACTGACCTGTTCCCAAGTGCTCCTACAAAAGCCCCTGGATCAATAGCTGTTGTTGACAAGGATTTTGTAATGCCTCAGGTTTGGAGAAGCAATCTTGCTGTTGACATTAAACTGCCATATGGCATTATCGGAACATTTGAAGGTATCTATTCAAAAGCCATTAATGATGTAATCCAGTACAATGCTAACCAAAAAGCTGCTACTTTAAAATTTGCCGGTGCTGATCAACGCGACAGGTGGGAATACCTCACTGACGATAAGAGATACGATAACCGCATAAATTCAAAGATTTCAAATGCAATGGTACTCACCAACAGCAGCGAAGGTTATTCATACTCACTTACTGCTCAGTTATCAAAAGAATTTGAAAAAGGATTCTATGGTATGATTGCTTATACATATTCTGGCACCAAGGACCTTACCTCAAACCCAGGTTCAGCTGCAGCCTCTGCATGGGCAAGCAACCCAACTTTTACAAATCAGAATGCTTCAACATTAAGCTATTCACAGTTTAGCGTTCCTTCACGCCTTGTAGGTGTGGCTTCATACCAGATTGAGTATGTTAACCATCTGAAAACCACTTTCTCTGTAATGTTCCAGGGAAACAGCATGGGCCGCTTAGACTATATCTATTCTAATGATATGAATGGTGACGGTAATGCAGCTGATCTTATGTACATTCCGAAAGATGCCAGCGAAATAACATTTGCTGATATAACCAAAAAAGATGCTGAAGGAAATACTATAGTACTTGCAACAGCTGATGAACAAGCTACAGCTTTCTGGAATTATGTTGCTCAGGATGATTATTTATCAAACCACAAGGGTGAATATGCTGAGCGTTATGGCGTTGTAATGCCATGGCTTAACCGTTTTGATGTTAAGATCCTTCAGGATGTTTTCACTAATATCGGCAAACAAAGGCACACTCTTCAGATCAGCTTAGACTTGCTGAATGTTGGCAACCTAATCAACTCAAGCTGGGGAATTTACCAGAAACAGTCGCTTGGATCATATGACATCACCCTGCTGAAATTCAACAAAGTTGACGCAGAAGGAAATGCTACATTCCAGATGAATTCAATTGGAACTGACAAGACTTCAGGAAAACCAATTTTCCCAACTTCAACTTATACTCCGGTACTTTCAACATCAAGTACATGGGGTGCTCAAATTGGAATCAGGTATATTTTCTAGTTGCTAGTTGCTAGTGACTAGTGACTAGTGACTAGTGACTAGTTAGTGATTAGTCGAAATAAAAAGCAGGCTGTCTGAAAAAGATAGCCTGCTTTTTTTGTACAAAGTCTTAGATTTGTTTTACTCTACTTAGTATCCAATAACCATCCACTCACTAGCCACTCTGTTAAAATAATAGTGTGGATACAGAGTGGCTAGTAAGTGGGTACTGAGTGGTTACTGTGTGGGACAAATTGAATCTGAGCCCCTAAGCCGGATAAAGGTACTTTTGACAATTAGGTAGTTAATTATTCTTTAGACCGATGGTTGTTCGGATGGAAATTTAGTTATATCCATGTAGAATATTTCCCAGGTGTGTCCGTCAAAATCTTCTATTGTGCGCTGTTGCATAAAGCCATAATCCTTCATTTCTGCAGGTTCAACTCCGCCTGCTTTAAGACCTTTCTCCATTATTCTATTTATCTCATCAACACTTTCAACAGATAAAGAGAAGAGTCCTGCTAACTTTGATTTGGTATCAGCAATTGGCTTTGTTGCAAATTGTGCAAATTTTTCATGGGTTAGAAGCATTACAAAAATACTTTCACTCCAAACCATACACTTACCTGTCTCATCTGAGAATTGTGGATTGTTGGTAAAACCCATTGCTGAATAAAAGTCCACTGATTTTTGGAGGTCAGTTACTGCCAGATTTATAAAAACTTGTTTTGTCATTATTAAGAATGTTAGCTGTTAATTTAAAACCAATTAATGCTAACAAGTTCTTTAGGCTTTTTGTTGTGGAGTGTTATAACTTATGTAACAGTCATTGTACTTGAAGTCTCTTAACTATCCACTGGCATTTAACATGGTTTATTTTAACTTCGCAAAATAAATGTTGATTCAGTCATGAAAGGAGAAAACACCAGAACCTATGCACTAATTACCGGGGCTTCGGGCGGTATTGGGTTTGAGTTAAGCAAGGTTATGGCATCAAATAATCATAATCTTATCCTTGTTGCACGTTCAGTAGAAAAACTGGATGCCCTGAGAAAAGAATTAACCGATGTTTTTAATGTTGATGTGATATGCTTTTCGGCTGATCTGGCAAAGGAAGATGAACGAATAAAATTAATAGGTACTATCAGGGAGCAACAATTGCACATTAATGTTCTTGTAAACAATGCCGGATTTGGCGACGCCGGCTATTTTGCCGAAGCAGACTGGGAAAAGAATGAGCGAATGATACAGCTTAATATTACAGCGTTAACACATTTAACCAGGGAGTTTTTACCTGATCTGATCAACTCAGGCAGAGGCAGGATATTAAATGTTGCTTCTGTTGCCGGATACATGCCTGGTCCGCTTATGGCAGTATATTACGCTTCAAAGTCATTTGTAGTTTCATTCTCATATGCGTTGCACCATGAGTTGAAAAACACAAGTGTAACAGTGACCACATTAAGTCCGGGACCGGTAGAAACCAATTTTTTTAAAGCAGCAGGCGCACAAGATGCAGCAGTCAATAAAATAATGAAGCCTTCAACTGCTTTGAGTGTTGCGAAGTTTGGATATAAGCGAATGATGAAAGGAAGGAAGAGGGCTATTCAGGGATGGAAATACAATTTGATGCTATTGGGTGTGCGACTAGTCCCTTCAGAGATCACAAGTGCCATTTTAGGAAGGTTACATAAGTGATGTTTAGCAATAAATATTGAGGCTATTTTGTTATATCTTCGCCAATATATTATTGATAGGAATGAAAATCAGGACACTTATATTACTGTCTGCAGGAATAAGTCTTGCACTTATTTCATGCCTCAGTAATCCTGATGAAATCCAAAAAAAATCTGTTATACCACCCATTATAAGCAATCGATCACAGGTTAAAACTCCACAGTTACATACGCTTCAAAAGAATCAAGAGAATAAGAAAGAAAGGAACCTACGGTTTTTTGCTGCAACCGGTTATCAAACATCAGTCTCATCAGTACCAGATACTGGATCAGCACAGGGAAACAGGGTAGATGCCATTTCAGTTGCCCGCAATCTAAATAATCCCAGGGTTGAGTCGTTTTCACAGCTTCAGAAAGAGGTTTACCCTATCATTGTCAGAAACCCTATGATTGAATCATACATATGGCCTTTCAGGAAACTGATTGTTAGCCTTGATAATGACCTGTTCAGTAACACCGACCGCTATTACACCAATGGCATACACATTATATTGTATAACCCTTCCCTGGCGTTCTCACGAATAAACAGCATATTGCCTGTTAACATGAATAAGAGCATTGAATTTAACAGCATTGAGTTACACCATGCTATGTATACACCCTTTTCGACCAAGCTACCGCCAGTGCTTAAGGACGACAGGCCGTATGCTTCAACGCTTTTTGTTAGGTTTAAAAGAAGGACTGATACACAATTGAAACGTTATACACAAAGTGCAAGTGTTGATATTGGTGTTATTGGCAATGCAGCTTTAGGCAGTTACCTGCAGAAAGGAGTACATGCCAGTTTGCCGACAAATGATGAGCCGCTTGGATGGGAAACACAGATTGGCAATGATATTATTGTTAATTACAATTATGAAGTAACCAAAGAGATGATTCAATCAGGTGCTTTATCAGCATCAGCCTTTGGCACAGCTTCACTTGGAACGTTGAACACATCGGCTGAAGGAGGTTTGCGAATTAGGATAAGTAACGCCTACAGCCTGATTACTATGCTTGACGAAAAGAATAGTGGCTTTGATGGGTTGCAGAAGGGAAAGTGGCATTTTTCATTTGACGCCGAAATAAGCGCCAGAACTGTAGGTTACAATGCCACCCTTAGCGGAGGTTTTCTGAACAAGAATAATTATTTCGTGTTAATGCCCGATGAAATACAAAGGTTTATTGTATTGTCAAGTGCCGGATTGAGCGCAGGTTATGGAAGGTACGGGATATCGGTAGGACAGTATTACATTTCAAAAGAATTTAAAGAAGGGAAAAATCATTTTTGGGGACAAATAGCAATAAACATCGATCTCTGAATGTAAAGACAATGATAGCTAACATAGCTCGCGTTACTTTGGTCATTTCTTCACTCTTTGTGTCAGCAAGAGTTAGTAATTCGCGTTTGGCTCAGGACATAAGTGCGCCATATGACAAGCAGCTAACTATTATATTTGCGGGTGACATCATGCAGCATGGTCCGCAAATAAACGCTGCACTTGACGATTCCACTGGCATTTACAATTATGATCCTTGTTTTCAGTATGTTGAACCAATAATCAGCAGCAGGGATGTTGCAATTGCAAACCTTGAGTTAACCCTGGCAGGTAAACCTTTTACTGGATACCCGCAATTTAGTGCGCCGGATGCTTTGGTTGCTTCTCTCAAAAATGCCGGATTTGATATCCTGGCAACAGCAAATAATCATTCATGCGACAGGGGTGATAAGGGAATACTGCGTACCATTAAGGTAATCGACAGTATAGGACTGCAACATACCGGTACATTTGCTGATAGTGTGGATTACAGGAAGAATCACCCACTCGTATTTACAAAGAATGATATTAAAGTAGCACTCCTTAATTACACATATGGCACTAATGGATTATCATTCAATTATCCGGCTATGGTAAATATTATTGATGAGGAAAAATTGTTGAAAGACCTGGCATACACCAGAAGCTTACAGCCCGACTTTATAATCATCTTCTTTCATTGGGGCATTGAGTATCAGTTGGAACCAAATGAAATACAACTGCATCTTGCCGATATTTGCCGAGAGAATGGTGCCGACGCAGTAATAGGGTCCCATCCTCATGTGCTACAACCCATTGAATATTATAAAAATCAGGACAGCACTGCACGTAACCAGCTGGTTGTATATTCACTGGGAAATTATGTTTCAAACCAACGTGACCGATATAAGGATGGAGGAGCAATGGTTAGTTTTACCCTTTTAAAATCCTGGAACAGGAAAACCATTACTAATCCGGAGTATCATCTTACCTGGGTTTATACACCAACAGAGAAAAATAAAAGACAATACTACATTGTACCGGTAAACTTACCATACTATGATTCAACACGCCTGCAAAATACTGCATGGTATAATATCAATGCTGATCTTGGCAGACTTAGAACCATGGATCAGAATGATGTGTTAAAAATGACGACCTTCATTAATGACTCTCGCGGTCATTTGAATAAGAATCCACTCGCAATTCCGGAAGCTGCGTATAATTTCTAGGATTGAAGGTCTCTCACCCTCGAGCCTGCTCTCCTACTGGGCATGAAAATCCTTCACCCCCCGGCCCCCTCTCTCTCGTTTGAAATGACGAGACGAGGGCGAGAAAGGTCTTATTTCGTCTTTGCTTTAGCGTCCTGGATTAATTTATCGGCCTGTTGGCGGGCAGTAGCCATGACTGCATCAGCTTGTTTTTTTGCCTCAGCCATTACATCGTTAGCCCGTTTATCACCTTCTGACTTTACCTTTTCAGCACCTTTCTTAGCAGCGAGTT
The DNA here is from genome assembly GCA_035298745.1 of Lentimicrobium sp. Classification (GTDB taxonomy): domain Bacteria; phylum Bacteroidota; class Bacteroidia; order Bacteroidales; family Lentimicrobiaceae; genus Lentimicrobium. The sequence goes on from DATGXS010000046.1 coordinate 49,183, forward strand.
CAGCTACCATACCATTCTTCTTTCCCTCAGCAACCAGTTGATTGGCCTGATTATTTGCTTCATCCCTGATCTTTTGCGCTGATTGATTACCTGTTGCAACTATCTGGTCGGCTTTCTTCTGTGCTTCCGCTAATAACTGCTGTGCTTTTGCATTCGCTTCCTCCACATATTTACCCACCTCTTCTTTAGCCTTGGTAATAACTTCTTCCTTTTTCTGCTGAATAGTCTCTTTCAGAGTTTCTTTTAAACCTTCCTTTGTACCGGTTAAACTTAGCCTTACCTTAGGATCGGTTACTGTACCTGAAATAATTACAGCTACGGGTACAGTTTCACTTAATGAAAAATTGGCACCTTTTGAATTGGCCTGATTAACCAGGTTCGTAAGAACATTATTGGCCGCGCCACCAAATGAACTTCGTGGTATCTTCATATTCAGCACATATTCAAGCGTTTGATCAAATGAGTTCCAACCTGAAATTTCAGTATTGAAATTACCTATTTTGGTGGTAAATGGTTTAACATTGACTTTTCCAGCTTCTATTTTGAATGAAAGGTTTACTTTTTCAATTGCCCACCGCTTAAATTGCTCCATCTTAAGTGCATCGGCAATCTTGCTGAATACTTTTGCATTATTGATTACCAGTTCGGGCGATTTGAGGTTTCCATTACCTACAAGCGTAGCGGGTTGAGGCATCATATCCTTTCCAAGTGCTGTTGAAATCTTCAGATCGGAACTTATCTTGCCTTCGGTCAGCCGGGCAATTGGTGCCAGCTTTTTAACAGTGACAAAATTTTCAAAGGCTTGCTTTACCTGTATATTACTAATATTCATTGCCATATCCAACAGAGGCTGATCAGGATTTTTTGTAGAATAACTTCCGTTCAATGTCATCTGACCATCCATAGTGTTGAACTTTATGTTTTGAAGTGTCAATTGCTGATCCATCACTGTCAGCACACCGGTAACATTAGTAAGCTCCATTTTGTCGTAGATGACTTTTTTGAAGGACGAGTTAAGGCGGAATTCAATATTTTTCGGTATCTCAATCACTGTCATGTTAGAACTTGCAGTATCGTTTACAACTGTTGAGTCTTCAGTCATAAAGTCGTTCACATTAAAGTAGCCCGACTGCATTTCCATTATTCCTCTTAATGCACCTTTGTCAAAAGCATACGCCAGGTAGTTGCTAATTCTACCACTTGCAGATATATCATTTTTCCCCATAATCATATTCATCACAGGCATTGTGATTGCTTCCGGCGAGAGAATAAACTTTACAGTAGAAATAGCAAGGCCCTCGGGTGTAGATTGACTGTAGTACTTTAAGTTAGAAATATCTACATTTCCAGCTGCCTGAAATTCTTTAAACCGCTGATTTTCGGCATCCGACTGATTCCCTTTTACAGCAAAGTCAGCAACGACTAAACCTGACAACTGGTCACCCTTTTCAAGCGGGTATACCTTTGATACATCAGCAAGATCTATTCTTCCTTTTACGGTGGCATCAAGATATGGGTCACTCACAGGTGTTTTGGCATATATCACCGCATCAATCGGGTTCTGCAACATCATCAGGTGGAATTTTGGTACATTGATGGTAGTAGCATCCGGATCACCCGTTTTATTATCAATCTGAGCTTTAATATTGATATTTTCAACAGCGCCAGGCAGATCAGGGTATTTGAACATGCCATTGGTTATGTCAAGGCTAACACCAAAAGCAGGCATGGATTTTTCGTTATATTTACCTTTTACATAACCATTAAAAGCCAGATTTCCTGAAGATTTTACTTTATCAAAATCTTTTGCATACACCGCAGGGACAAGTGAGAGGAATGTCTTGAAGTCGTTTTTAACCGCTTCAAACTTTATATCCATATCAAAGCCATCATCGGGCATGGCGAAGTAGCCTGCTGTAAGCATTTCAAGGTCATTTACAAAAAGGTGTGCATCAGGAAAAGTAAATTTGAACTTATCAAGGTCAGCGGTAATTTTTGAATCAAGCTTTGCTTTCGCATGGTTCAGGTACCTGATGCCATCGTAATCAACGTCGAGTCTACTTATGGAAGTTTTTGTATCAAGATCGGTGATAGTTTCAGTGAGATCTCCGCTCAGGTTTAAGTCAATATCTTCACCCTTTACAAACATCTTCAATGACTGGTCGTCGTAAACCAGGTAAGAATCTGAAATATTAAATCTTTGAAGTGATAGTTTAAAATTTGAAGGCCCGGCAGTTGTATCGACTACGGCAGTTGTATCTTCTTTGACAATATCCCAGTTTGCCTTTCCACTTGAAAGCACCTTCAGGTATATACGGGCATTATTAACATCAATGGTTCGAACTTCGTAATTTGATCCCCTGAATAAACTCATGAGGTTTATGCTCAATGAAAAATCAGGAACATTAATCAATGTATCACCTTTAAACTCGTCTATTCCTGTAATCCTTAGTGAATCAAGGCTTACTGCAACATTTGGGAAATGCCTGAAGAGTGAAATGCTAAGGTCGCTGAACTCCATCTTAGCGTTTATATTTTCATTGGCTGCTTTCTTCACTTCGGTGATAATCTTTCCCTTAAAAAGGAAAGGTATTAAGATCATTACCAGAATTAGGAACACAATAACAATTGCCGTGATTTTGATTATCCTTTTCATTGGAATATGAGTTATAAGTTTATTTATGGTCAAGTTATAAACGCACGAACGTGGTTTATTATTCTGAGAACTGATAAAACACCTTAAACTGTCAATTTGAGATACTAAAATAATTAGTACTGTATCTGCATTTGTTCGAGGTTATCGCCTAATTTTTGTTAAGTGTATTTTTCAAATACTAACTGAAGCCTGTAAAAGCAGATCAGTAATTGCTAATGCTGCCATCGCTTCAACCACCGGCACAGCCCTTGGAACTATACAAACGTCGTGCCTGCCTCCAATATTCAGTATAATTGGATTGCCTTCTTTGTCAATGGTTTGTTGTGAGCCTGAAATGGAAGAAACCGGTTTAAAAGCCACCCTGAACCATATATCTTCACCGGTGCTGATACCACCCAAAATACCGCCGGCATGATTTGTTGCCGGTTTGATTTCTCCTGAAACTTTCTCAAATACATCATTATGTTGAGACCCTTTCATGGCTGCAGCAGCAAAACCTTCGCCATATTCAAAACCCTTCACAGCATTAATACTTAAAACCGCACCACCCAAAACAGCCTGGAACCTGTCGTAGACAGGCTCACCCAGTCCGGCAGGAACACCTTTTACAACGCATGTTACAACCCCACCGGCAGAATCACCTGCCCGTTTAATTTCTTCAAGATACGTATTCATTTGCTTCTCGGCTTCTTTATCTGGACAACGAAGAGGAGAAGATTCTGTTAGGGTAAGATCCAACTCATTATATGAACGTGAAGTTCTTACATGGCCTATTTGTGATACATATCCTGCAATTGAAATGCCCTTCAATGAAAGCACTTGTCGGCAAAACGCACCTGCAGCTACTCTAACAGCAGTTTCTCTTGCTGAGGAGCGACCTCCTCCCCTATAATCATGGAAACCATACTTTTTATCATAAGTAAAACCTGCATGCGAAGGTCGGTAAACCTCCTTTAAATGTTCATAATCAGCAGGTTTCTGTGAAGTATTGCTGATGAAAAAAGCGATAGGTGCACCTGTTGACTTTCCTTCAAAAATTCCTGAAACAACTTGAATAATATCTGGCTCCTTTCTGGGAGAACTAAAACTGCTATTACCGGGAGACCGCCGGTCGAGTTCAGCCTGTATTTTGGTGATATCTATCTGAATTCCTGATGGAAATCCGTCAATAACGCCACCAATAAGTGCACCATGTGATTCTCCGAAAGATGTTAACCGGAGTACTTTTCCGAATGTGTTTCCTGACATGATGCTAATTTAAGGATAATTTGAAAGGAGAATGGCAGGAACTGGATAAAAAATCAGGCGTTGTAACTATGATGAACCGCATCCTTTTGAACCTTTAAATAAAACCACCCACAAAAAGAGAGCTCAGTTCGCTTTAAATTAACATCGTTAAAATCTATTGATAACGGAATAAGGTAAATGGCAAAATAATTGGGATAGGTTTTTGAAACTGCCTGTGAAAGGTCTTTTGGTGTGATAAATACATAATCCTGATGATATTCTGTACTTGTTGATGGCAGATCCAATTTAATCAAGTACCAGCATGGTTCATCTGACAGAACAGTACTTTTTTCAATAGTTCCTTTGTTGGGTAAATATTCTGCAGTTAGTGAATTATTGGTGAGTGTTTGGAGGTCTATTAACTGCCCAACTTTCAAATCTACAGAGATTCTTTCAGTTAGCTCAATGTTGACTTTTACAGGTGCCCAATATCCTTTTTTCAGAGTGATATGACTAAGATTGATTGACATATATACAATCAACCAGGTACCAGCTTTAAATGAAGCTAGTAGCTCATCAGTTGCTATGCCGGGTGACCATCTTATGCTCTGTATTATAAATTCAAAAAGCAGAATTCCTGTCAGTGAAATGAATAAATAGTCATGAAGATTCTTATTGTCTATTGATTTCTTTTCATCAAAGTATATAGATTGGTTTATAGTATTGTTTTTCAAAATATTAAATATCTGAACCTGGACAATAACAATAATAATAGAAATGAATCCTAAATGGGATACTTTTTGGTTGATAATCCAGAAATCAAAAAAACCATGCAGGAAGGCTGCAATCAGGAAAAACAAACCAAACATAAGGTACTTGTTCTTATTATACCTGAATCTGTTAATTGCCATACCATAGCAAATAACAGAAGTGTTGAACATGTGGACCATTACTGATAAGAGAGCCCTCCCATGAATTATGCCCAGATCTTCTTCCCTGAAATAAATAAGATTTTCGGCAAAGGCAAAGCCAAGTGCAGAAAGAGCTCCATACAGGATGTAGTCGTAAGGCTCATCAATTTGTTTGCTAAATTTCAATAGCAGCAGTACAGGAATTATTTTAACCAGTTCTTCTACCGCACCAATTCCTATCATGCAGTACAGGAAATCATTGAGGATATTTCCGTTTAAATCAAAGCCGAGTATATAATTATTTAAATCACTAAGGGGATAGACAATAAGCGTTGAAAGCATTCCACCTATTACAATTAATACTGGATATTGCCATTTTTCTTTCTCGAAAATATCTAATTTAAGCAGGAATATAGCCCAACTCAATAAGATCAGGAGAGCAGCTAAAAATCCATACACATTTACGTCAGTTGATCGATTGAATAAGGTTTTTACGTAATTAAAAAAATCAAGCCTTGTGAAATATATGCTTTCTTTAAGGTAGTATGGAAAATAACCGGAGATACTTTCATCATAAAGCATTTCCACTAACCGGGCATTCTCGCCTTTGTATTCAAGTAACCTGATCAAATTTGAATAAGCACCGTCAATATTACCTTTTAACTGAATTTCCTTTAAAAAGTATTTTTCAGCTTGTTTTACAGAATCAATATTCACCATTGCAAAGCCAATGGAATTGTTAACATAAGGTAGATTTTTATTTCTTACCTGTAAGAAGTAATTGAGTGCGCTATGGTAGTCTTCTGACAACGATTGAATCAGACCGTTTCCATAAAGACCTATGTCAGCAATAATGGTATCGGATGACTGGGCAAGGCGGGAATAATATGATTTCAGGCTATCATCAACTCTTAATTTTTCTTTCGTTTCGGAAATTGAGAAGTGATTATTTATAAATTGATAGTGAAGATTGAGGTTGGTAGAGTCATCTTTTAATAACTTGCATAATGTAACCTCAGCATTTTGATAATCTTTAGTACTTATTTGAAACTCAAGCTTTTTATACGGGTCAGTGAATTCCTGCTCAGTTGAAATGGCATTTATTAACGATACAATGGCGAAAAAAATAAGCCATGTCACCCAAATAGGTTTACGGCTATAATATTCAGCGTTACCAGTTATGATCAAATGACAACAGAGTTGAGTGCGGAGCCAAAGATATAAAAGAAGGCGAATTCTAACATAATACGCAGAGCGAATAATTAACTTATAGTCAAATAAAACAAAAGCCCGGATAACCGGGCTTTATTTTATTACAATTACTCTCTTGTTGCAAAAGAACAACAAATTTGATTAATTCGATTCTCTCAACATTTTAAGCTTGGCTTCATAAAGTGCAAGCTCTTCTTTTGCTTTGCTGATCTTCTTTTCAAATTCAGTCTTGAGCAGATTTGCAGTCTTTGAAGCTGCAAAGAAACCAATGTTGTTTTCCCACAACTTGATATCTTCCTGCAATTGCTGGATTTTACCAAGTAAGAAATTGCGTTCTTTACTGATAATTCTGCCTGCTTCAGGAGCTTCCTTACTGATTTTGTCGATCTTATTCCTGTAATTCTGAGCACCCATGGCAAAAGATTCCATTTTAAGCTTTTCGAAGTGTTTGTTAACCACACTACGGAACTCATTCTGGAGTTTTTCTTTTTCTTTGATAGGAATAAAGCCGATCTCCATCCATTGTCTTTGGTAATCTTTTAATGCTTCAACTGCAGCATTCCTGTCGTCACCAATTTCAAAAGCTTTTACCTTTTCAATAAGATCCTGCTTAAGTTTGAGGTTTTCATCCTCATGACTCTGGATATTTTTGAAGTAATCAGTTTTCCTGGTAAAGAATTCATCACAGGCAGCCCTGAAACGTTTCCAAATGCGATCACTCTGTTTACGTGGAACAGGGCCAATCTTCTTCCATTCTGACTGAAGGTTTATAAGTTCTTTGGTTGTATTTTTCCAGTCGTTGCTATTCTTAAGTGATTCAGCCTGCAGGCAGAGATCAAGCTTAAGATTGTAGTTGTGCATCTGCTGCTCCTTCAGTTTATTGAAGAAGTCCTTCTTAGCATTGAAGAAATTATCGAGCGATGCTTTAAAGCGTGACCATATTTCGTTATTCTGTTTCTTTGGGGCCGGGCCGATAGTCTTCCAGATTTTCAAAAGTTCGGTTATCTGGTTAGAGGCATCCTGCCATCCTTTAATAGAATCAATTTCCTGTGAGAGCACCTGTTCGGCTTTTTCACATAAAATCTGCTTAGCGGCAAGATTCTGCTCTTGTCCATCCTGAACTTCGTTGTAGTATTCCCTGCGGCGTTCATTGATTTTTTCAGTAGCACTCTTGAAGCGATCCCATAGCTCATCTTTCTTATCCTGAGGAACAGGACCTATTTCCTTCCACTCCTCATGATATTGTTGTAATTGCTTGAATGATTTAATGATTGAAGTTTCAAGCAACAATTCTTCTGCCTTTTCACAAAGTTGCATCTTTGCTTCAAGGTTCTTTTTTAGGTCAAGATCTTTTAATTCCTTGTTAATTTTTACTTTATCGAAGAACTTCTCAACAAGGAAATGGTAATTCTGCCATAAGGTATTGATGTCATTTTTTGGCACCATGCCGATGGTTTTCCACTTCTCCTGGAGGGTTTTAAACTCATCGTACGTTTTCTTCAGGGTTTCCTCTGAATTGATAAGGTTTTTAAGTTCCTCTAAAATCTGGTTTTTTGCTTCCAGATTCTGGACTTTAACCTTTTCCTGCTCTTCGTTATATTTTGCTTTATTGTGCTTATAGATGTTGAAAGCAGCTTTAAATCGCTCTTCAATAGCATCATCCTGTATTGCAGGAACTTCAGCTGTTTCACCTTCACTTTCAACGTTTTGTTCAACTAATTTCTGGTACTCATCATGTTTGAATTCTTTGTTGAGTTTCAGGAATGCAACCTTAACGTTTGAAACTGCGCTCTTAATTGCATTTACATTACTGTCCTGAACCAACTCCTCAAGTTTTTCTACCAGTTGCTCTCTGTTGAGGCCTTCAAATGCGGGAGAAGTTTCAATTTCTTCATGTGATTCTTCAATTTCATCCACATCTTCCTCATCCTGATGTTCAAGAAGTATTTCTTCATGAACTGGAGAAGGTTGCTCTTTAATTGCCTCTTCCTGGTCAACTGCTTCTTCTTTAACTTCCGCGGCAATAGCCGTAGTAGCCACACCCTCTTCAATAACAGGTTCAAACGCCTTACCTTCATCTTCAACAACAGGTGTTTCTACCTTTGTTTCAGCTTCAACCGGCTCTTCAAGAGTAACGGGTGCTTGTCCTTTAACAGGCTCTTCTGCAACAGTTTCTTCAACAGAACTGTTAGTTTCAATGGATGATTCCTCAATAGTAACGGGTAACTGAGCACTTGCCGGTTCTTCGGCGGTTTCTTCTGTATCCGTTTCAGCCTGCACCTGTGGTGTGGTAGATTCACTTAAAACTTGGGAATTCTCCTCCTGATTTAATTGAACTTCTTCAGGATTCTGATTGTGTTGGTCTTTCATGTTCATTTAAGAAATCAAATGAATGATTAGTACTGTGTTAAAAAAATGCCTTCCTTTTTTTGCAAAACTAAGCTTGGAGTATTGAGTCCGGGAGTGTTTTACAGATAAGGTCGGCCAGATATTAACTGTTAATTTAATTCAGTTTTTTGGCTCATTATTAATTAGGGTTGCAAAAATAAGAATTATTTTATCCAATTTACCTAGTAGTCTCTTTATTAATAGAATAATTGCATCTATTCCCCGAAATAAAATGCTCATTCTTCAGTCTGGGCTAATCAGATATTAAACATTTAACTTTTGAAATCTACTTGTCAAAAATTAAAAAGAACCCGGGCATTGTGCAAAAAATTAATATGGGCGCCGGTTGAAAATGAGATATCCGAGTTTGAGGAAGAATGACAGGGGCTTGTCTTCTCCTGAAAAATAATTTAGATTGGCACTGACAGGACCTAAGGGAGTTCGGTAAACAAGCACAGATGAAGCAATTGGATAGAATTTTATGTTGGAGGATTTTTCCGCCTTTAGGGTGACAGGATCTTTAGTTAATGGATTAAGAGCCATGTATATATAACCTTCAAGCCTGAAGTCGAAATTCTTGTTAAAAGAGTAAATATTCTGACTTCCAATTCCTGCAAATTTATAATTCCTGAATACAGGCATAAAGCGGATACTGCTTTCTGAAACCGGTTGAAACTGACCAGATGCAAGGAGTGATGAAGTGTAATTAGAGTAATTACTTTGAGTTGAAAAATTGACACTTCCATAAACTCCCAATTTAACCCTGCCAACTCTTTCAAAATAGTTAACATAATCAACTTTTGCCTTGAGCCAGGTATGCTGAATCTTTAGCTTGGTGATATCTTCACTATTGGTACCGGGATAATAGTTCTCACTTCCTGTTACAAGGTGAACCTCAGCCTTTAAATTTGCTCCACTGTTTGGGTATTCCTTATAATTAAGAGTATTAATTTCAAATTGAACACCCGGGGCAATGTAATTGAAAGAAGTTCTGTCGAGTTTGTCACCTTTAGAATAAGTGTTGGTTTGATAATACTGGTCTTTATTGGAGCCGAATGTAAGATCAACGGCTATTTTCCCATTGTTGTGGACAGGGAATCCAAGGCTCAGATATCCGAATCTCTCCTGCTGGATCAAAAAGAATGGATCATCGTCGGCATAAAAGAAGGTACTGGTCTTGAAATAATTGAATTTATTAAAGACGAAACCACCAGACAGATAAAACGGCCGGTATGAAGGGAAATCGATTCTGGTTTCAAAAAGTGCCGAGTTGTAAAAACGGCCAAAATAGGAATTGGCAGTGAAATTTATGGATTTGGATGTCCAAAGCAGGTAACGCAATTGAAGGAACAATTCATTTACTGAGCTTGAAGTTATGGTGCCCCCTACCTCAGTAGTAAGCTGGTTCTGCTTTTCAAGGTCAATAGTCAGATTGTATCTTTTGTCATCCTTATAATAATGCAGTTCAGGGTAAATATGATCAACTCTGCCCTCTGCAACAAATGCAAAGTACTGTGGCTTTATCATTTCCAGTGTAAGGTAAGAGGCCCCGATTCTTTTTCCCGGAAGGTTTATAGCGTCACGCCTTAACAATTGACTGATATAATCATACTGTCCAGGTCTGAGCCCGTTAATTTGAATACTGCCAATTACCAGCTCAGGCTTCCGGCTATTGAATGCTTCACGTAATGAATCTGCTTGAGCCTTTGTTCTGTGTTCCGTAACAAATTCCCTGATTTTCGGTAACATCCGTTTTGTCTGGTAGTAACCGCTGTCAATAAATGCCTGGGTATGGCTGAAATCTATCACATTTACATTGAGGAGATTGGGTTTTATAAGTACGCTGTTGTCACATAGAACATCAAATTTGCTCTTCATCATGAGCATATTTTGTATCTGCGACATAACGTTATTCATTTGAGGGGCTTCAGCATTTGCAGATGCCTGACTTCCAATAATGATATCAGGATTAAAATCAGCAAGCATTACATCTGAAGGAAAATTGTTGTACATGCCTCCATCAAATAAAAGCACACTGTCAATTTGAATAGGTTTGAAATAGAAAGGGAAGGTCATTGATGCCCGGATGGCTTTACCAAGATCACCTTTTTCGAGCACTACCTGCTGTGCCCGTGCTATATCTGATGCAATACACTTAAAAGGCACCATCAGATTGTTGAAATCATAATCAGCTGCTGCAGAGGCATCTGCAAATATCTCAAGGAAGGCAAAATCCATCATCATTGGCGACACCAGGTTAGTAGGCAATGATGGCTTGATAACTGTTGAATCAACACTGAACTTAAAGTCAAACCATGAAGCTGTTTTTGGGGGCAATTTGAAATAATAAGTGTATTTGGGATCAATAGTACCAGTTGACCAGTTCTTGAATTCAGGCGAATTTATAAGCCTTTCCATATCATTGGGCGAATAGCCTGATGCATATAAGCCGCCAATAATTGCGCCCATTGAGGTACCGGTAATATAGTCAATTGGGATTTCAGCTTCTTCTAAAGCCCTTATTACTCCAATATGTGATACACCTTTAGCCCCTCCACCACTAAGGACAAGGCCAACCTTTTGTGCCTGAACTATATTCAGAGACAACAAGAAAATAATGATGAGACAAACTATTTTATTCTTCACTTTCGGTGCATTGCAATAGGTTACAAAGCTAAAGAAACTGAGAATATGAATTTAATATGTGGTCGAATATAATTTTACCTTATCAAGTGCTTCATTCAGGTCGCCAATTATATCTTCAACATCTTCAATTCCAACAGAGAACCTTACTAATCCATCAGTAATACCTGCAGCCATTTTAGCGTCAGCTGAAACTTTTGAATGAGTCATTGAAGCCGGATGCTGAATTAGTGTTTCAACGCCACCAAGTGAGACTGCTAAAATGCACAATTGCACATTATCCATTAACACCTTTCCTGCTTCCAAGCCACCTTTAACGCTAAAGCTTATCATAGAGCCAAAACCATCCATTTGCTTTTTAGCAAGTTCGTGTTGTGGATGCGATTCAAGTCCCGGATACTTAACCCATTCAATTTTAGGATGTGATTCCAGGAACCTGGCTATTTTCATGGCACTTTGCTGTGCGCGCTCTATTCTTATTCCAAGAGTTTTGATTCCTCGTATTACCATAAAAGCCTGATGAGGGTCCATATTGCAGCCCAATGTAACCATCATGCTTTTAAGTTTTGCTCCCAGTGGTTTATCTTTTGTAATGATGATCCCTGCAACGATATCGGCATGACCATTGAGGAATTTAGTCATTGAGTGAAGTACGACATCAGCCCCAAATTCCAGCGGACGCTGAAGATACGGACTGCAGAACGTATTATCCACTACCACTATAATTCCCTTTTCATGGGCTAATTCAACGCAAGCAGCAAGATCGGTGATATCCATGGTTGGATTTGCCGGAGTTTCAATATAGAGCATCTTTGTGTTGGGCCTGATAGCTTTCCTTATCTCTTCAACATTGCTGGTATCGACAAAAGATGATTCTACACCAAATCTCGACCAGTGTTGTTCCATTACCACCCTTGATGGCCCATATACAGCAGCAGAGCTGACCATATGATCACCTTTGCTAAGAAGTGCCATGTAAACAGTATTAACTGCGGCCATACCTGAACTGGTAGCAATTCCGGTTGAACCTGATTCAAGGTCGGCAACCAATGTTTCGAGTGCATTTATGGTAGGATTACCAATGCGGGTATAAATATATCCTTGCTCTTCGCCTGAAAAACAACGGGCTCCATGCTCGGCATTTTCAAATGAGAAGGTTGATGTTTGATAGATTGGAACTGTCGCACTTCCGAATTCATCATGAAATTCTCCACTGTGGATCATTCTTGAATTTATACCCAGATTCTTACTTTTCATTATTGTAGTTTTAATTAGATGGACAAAGTTACTTATTTATTTTTCTTTAAGCCTAATGTAAGACTGTCAAAAAATGAGCTCCGGGTTGACTGCCTGAAAATTCCTTCTTTAATTGTCTTTATATCTTCTATTGTATAAAATGCTGCTGGATGCAACTTATTGATTAGAGATGCGACATGATCAATGTCTTTTCGTTTGATAATGGTAAAGATTATATCAACCCGTCCCTGTGATCCTTCGGCTTGAACGGATGTTACTCCATAATTGCTTTCACGAAGCACTTTTATCAATTCCTGTGAATTTTGCCTTGGGATTATTCTGATCATCACATTACCGATTGATAATCGTTCTTCGATACTCATACCAATAAAATTACCCATCGCAAACCCTCCCCCATAAGCAACATAACATAGCACATTATCCAGATGCTGCATAACCTGGCTTACAGTTATTAACCAGATAATGACTTCAAAAAATCCAAGGAATGGAGCAAGATGCTTATATCCTTTAGATAAAAAAATGAGTCTGATTGTGCCTATTGTCTGGTCGCTGATTCGGGCCAGAAAAATAAGAATTGGTAAGATAACCCACGCAAACACAGGTGAATCGTAAGTTAAAACTGAAAGGAAATCCATAAAAAAAATATAAGAATTTAGTACTACAAAATTACAAGGTTAAAATTATTGACAACATCACTGATTTATCATACTTTTAACCCTAAATACAAGAAAATAACCACCTATTAAGTTTTAGCCCCAGTAAATTTTTCTATGGAAACACTTGAGAACATTAAAAAAGACACCATTTCTGTTGGTGAATGGCTGGTAACAATCATTGTAACCGGTATTCCATTGATTGGCATCATTATGCTCTTTGTTTGGTCATTCAGCAGTGGCACGCATCCCGTAAAATCGAATTGGGCAAAAGCAATGCTTATAGTTATTGCTATATCTATTATTTTGTCAATTCTGATTATCGTTATTTTCGGTGCAGCATTTCTTGGACTTGTTGATCAGGAAATGATAAATCAGGAATATTAAGTAATAGCTTAAAAGTTAAAGCTGAAAAAAATTCTAACCGCTAACTCGAATAAAAGAAAAATGCTGATCTTCAGTTGACCTTCATAAAAGAACAACAAAAAATAAGGGTTGATGCTTTGCAACAACCCTTTGTTTTTGTTTTTACGAAAATTCGACTATGCCTGTGCTGTCGGTCCACCTAAAGTAAATGGCAACACTGGTTCACTATCTTTAATAGGACCGTGTGTTTGTTCAAATTTGCCAATATTTTCCCGTAAGGCATTTAATAAACGTTTAGCATGCTGAGGGGTGAGAATGATGCGGGCTTTCACTTTTGCTTTAGGAACACCAGGCATCATTTTTACGAAGTCAATAATAAATTCAGCATTGGAATGAGTTATTACGGCAAGATTTGAGTAAATACCTTCTGCCATCTCATCACTTAACTCAATATTGATCTGATTCTGCTTTGTTTCATTCATGATTTTTGAGTTTTTTTTTGCTTTAAAGCATTGAAACCATGACATGCACTAATTAGTGCAACATCATGGCTTCAACATTTTTACTATTTACTAAAACTCTTCAGCTTTTGAAGCTTCCAGTTTTTCGAATTCTTCTTTTGACCCAACAATAAGATCATCGTATTCACGTAAACCGGTACCGGCAGGAATCAGGTGACCAACAATTACATTCTCCTTCAAACCGAGCAATTCATCACTCTTGGCATTGATGGCGGCAACTGTGAGCACCTTGGTTGTTTCCTGGAACGATGCAGCCGAAATAAAGCTCTTTGTTTGCAGAGATGCTCTTGTTATACCTTGCAATATCTGCTTAGCAGTTGCAGGTTGAGCATCACGTGCATCAACGAGTTTCTTATCGCGGCGCTTTAACATTGAATTTTCATCCCTGAGTTTACGAGCTGTAACAATCTGTCCTGGTTTCATTACTGCAGAATCACCCGGATCGACAACCACTTTCTTTCCGTAAATACTATCATTTTCGTCGTGGAAATCAATCTTGTTAACCAATTCACCTTCAAGGAACTTTGTATCTCCTGGATCAGCAACTTCAACTTTACGCATCATTTGGCGAACTATTACCTCATAATGTTTGTCGTTGATCTTAACACCCTGAAGACGATAAACTTCCTGAATTTCGTTAACAATATACTCTTGAACCTTCATAGGTCCCTTAATTGCAAGAATATCACTTGGTGTCATTGCACCTTCTGAAAGCGGAGTGCCTGCCTTAACATAATCATTTTCCTGAGCAAGGATCTGCTTGGAGGTTGGAACTAGATAAGACTTTTCTTCCCCTGTTTTTGAAGTAATAATTACTTCACGGTTACCTCTCTTAAGCTTCTTACCGAATGAAACAACACCATCGATTTCAGCAACAATTGCCGGATCAGATGGATTACGTGCCTCGAATAACTCAGTTACTCGTGGCAAACCACCGGTGATGTCACCCGATTTACCAATTGCACGAGGTATCTTAACAAGTATTTCACCAGCCCTTATCTTGCGGCCCTCTTCTACAACGATATGCGCGCCTACAGGAATGTCATAAACCCTGAGGTCAGAATTGTCGTTTGCAACGATCCTGATACTTGGGTTTTTAGCTTTCTGACGGGTTTCAATAATAACTTTATCATGATAACCGGTCTGTTCATCAGATTCAACACGATAGGTAGTTCCTTCTATGATATTATCGAAAACCACTTTACCGGCAACTTCTGATAGAATAACTGCATTGTATGGATCCCAATCACTAACAAGATCACCTTTCTTAAGTTGAGCTCCCTGGCGGAAATACAGGTTAGCGCCATAAGGAATATGAGCTGATGCGAGAACAATACTTGTATTTTTATCAACAATACGCATTTCTGCAGAACGGCCGATAACGATATCGTATTTCTTACCTTCTATGTTCTCATACTCAACATAACGAAGTTCATCCATTTCAAGAACACCATCGTATTTGGCTTCTATCTTTGATGAGATAGAAAGGTTGGATGCAATACCCCCAACGTGGAAGGTACGAAGTGTAAGCTGTGTACCTGGCTCACCAATTGATTGAGCAGCAATAACACCCACTGATTCACCCTTTTGAACCATTCGTGCTGTTGCAAGGTTACGACCGTAACACTTAGCACATACACCTTGTTTCGATTCACAAGTAAGTACCGAACGAATTTCTACTCCTTCAATTGGGGAATCTTCGATCACCTGGGAAACTTCTTCAGTAATCTCTTCGCCTGCCTCAACAATAAGTTCACCCGTTTGAGGATGATAAATATCATGTAATGAAACCCTGCCTAAGATCCTGTCGTATAATGTTTCTACTACTTCCTCATTTTTCTTGAGTGCAGTAGTGGTCAAACCTCTTAAAGTACCGCAGTCATGTTCAGTAATAACCACATCCTGAGCAACGTCAACAAGCCTACGTGTAAGGTAACCTGCGTCAGCAGTCTTAAGAGCTGTATCCGCAAGACCCTTACGGGCACCGTGAGTTGAAATGAAGTATTCCAAAACCGAAAGGCCTTCCTTAAAGTTGGAAAGGATCGGGTTTTCAATAATTTCACCACCGGTTGCACCTGATTTCTGTGGTTTCGCCATTAGACCCCTCATTCCTGAGAGCTGACGAATCTGTTCTTTTGAACCACGGGCACCTGAGTCAAGCATCATATAAACAGGATTGAAACCCTGCTTGTCTTTTGCCAGGTTTTCCATCAGAGTGAAGGTTAACCTTGAGTTGGTATGTGTCCAGATATCAATAATCTGATTATAACGTTCATTGTTCGTAATGAAACCCATGTTGTAGTTGCTCATTACTTCTTCCACTTCTTCGTTTGCTGAAGCAACAAGTGTTTCCTTTACTTCAGGGACAATTACGTCACTCAAAGTAAATGACAAACCTCCATGGAAAGCCATTGTATAACCAAGGTTCTTGATATCATCAAGGAACTGAGCGGTCTTAGCTGTTCCGGTTTTCTTCAAAACATCACCAATAATATCACGGAGTGATTTTTTGGTGAGCAATTGATTGATATAGCCATATTCTGGTGGAACTACCTGGTTGAACAGAACCCTGCCCACAGTAGTCTCAATCATTTTCTCAACCCAATAATCTTCTTCCTTGATAGGATATTTTACTTTAATGTAGGCGTGTAGGTCAATAACACGCTCATTATAAGCAATAATAACTTCTTCAGGTGAATAAAAAATCATACCCTCACCCTTAACTGGATTGTCAGGAATTGATTTACGTCCCTTGGTCATATAATACAGACCAAGTACCATGTCCTGTGATGGAACGGTAATTGGAGCGCCATTTGCAGGGTTAAGAATGTTATGTGAGGCAAGCATCAGAAGTTGAGCTTCCAGAACTGCGGCGTTTCCAAGTGGAACGTGAACAGCCATCTGGTCACCGTCGAAGTCAGCGTTGAACGCAGTACAAACGAGGGGATGTAACTGAATAGCCTTACCTTCAATAAGTTTAGGCTGGAAAGCCTGAATACCCAACCTGTGAAGTGTCGGAGCACGGTTAAGCATAACCGGATGCCCCTTCAGGATATTTTCAAGTATATCCCATACTACAGGATCTTTTCTATCAACGATTTTCTTGGCTGATTTCACCGTCTTGACGATACCTCTTTCAAGCATTTTTCTAATGATAAATGGCTTGAAGAGTTCAGATGCCATATCTTTTGGAAGCCCGCACTCATTTAACTTTAGTTCGGGACCAACAACGATAACTGAACGACCTGAATAGTCAACACGTTTTCCAAGAAGGTTCTGACGAAAACGTCCTTGTTTACCTTTTAAGCTATCACTAAGTGATTTAAGAGCCCTGTTTGATTCTGTTTTAACAGAATTGGCTTTACGTGAGTTATCAAACAAAGAATCAACAGCTTCCTGTAACATACGTTTTTCATTACGCATAATTACATCAGGAGCCTTGATTTCAATAAGCCTTTTCAAACGGTTATTACGGATAATAACACGCCTGTATAAGTCATTAAGGTCACTTGTTGCAAATCGTCCACCATCCAGAGGAACCAAAGGCCTGAGTTCAGGTGGTATTACCGGAACAACCTTAACGATCATCCATTCAGGGCGGTTTTCGATACGTTTCTGTGCATCACGGAAAGCTTCGAAAACTTGCAGACGCTTCAAAGCGTCAGCTTTACGCTGTTGTGAAGTTTCATTGTTGGCTTTATGCCTGAGGTCGAATGATTCACGGTCCAAATCAAGGGTTTTAAGCAATTCATATAATGCTTCAGCACCCATTTTTGCAACAAACTTCTGTGGATCACTATCATCAAGATACTGATTCTCTTTTGGCAAAGCGTCGAGAACTTCAAAGTATTGTTCTTCGGTAAGCAATGCCATTTTTTCTATTTTAACTTCTTCTTTAAGCATAACCCCTTCCATAATACCTGGATGCACTACTACGTAGCGCTCATAATATATAATGGAGTCAAGCTTTTTCGTATTGAGGTTAAGTAGGGCGCCGATCTTATTCGGTAAAGAACGGAAGAACCAAATATGAGCCACAGGAACAACTAACTGAATATGTCCCATTCTCTCACGACGTACTTTCTTTTCCGTAACTTCTACACCGCAACGGTCGCATACGATACCCTTGTAACGAATTCTTTTGTATTTCCCACAATGGCACTCCCAATCCTTCACCGGTCCGAATATTCTCTCGCAGAACAAACCATCTCTTTCAGGTTTGTAAGTACGGTAGTTAATTGTCTCCGGTTTCAGAACTTCACCGCTTGAACGCTCCAGTATCATTTCTGGAGAGGCAAGGCTTATTGTGATCTTGGAAAAATTGCTGGAAATAGTGCTGTCTTTTCTGAAAGCCATATGTTGATGAATAAAGTAATTACTTATTTACCTGTAATCAAATTTTGTAACCGGCCGACACCCATAATGTCAATATCAGCCGGTTACAAATAATCTGTTAATCGAAAGTAATGTTAAGGCCAAGGCCTCTCAACTCGTGTACAAGTACATTAAATGATTCAGGAATACCAGGTATTGGCATGTTCTCACCCTTAACGATTGCTTCATAAGCCTTTGCACGACCCATAACATCGTCAGATTTTACTGTCAGGATTTCCTGAAGAATATGCGATGCACCGAATGCTTCAAGTGCCCAAACTTCCATTTCTCCAAAACGCTGACCTCCAAACTGAGCTTTACCACCAAGAGGTTGCTGAGTGATAAGTGAGTATGGTCCGATTGAACGGGCATGCATCTTATCATCTACCATATGGTGTAATTTCAGCATATAGATATATCCAACGGTTGCAGGTTGGTCAAATTGTTCACCAGTACCACCATCACAGAGGTAAACTCTGCCATTTTCAGGTAAGCCGGCCTTTTTCATATACTCATTGATTAGAGTATCACTTGCACCATCAAAAATTGGCGTTGCAAAGCTTAGACCAAGTTTCTTACCTGCCCATCCTAAGACAGTTTCATAAATCTGTCCAAGGTTCATACGGGAAGGTACACCTAATGGATTTAGAACAATATCAACAGGCGTTCCATCTGCAAGGAATGGCATATCTTCTTCACGGACAATACGAGCTACGATACCCTTGTTACCATGACGCCCTGCCATTTTATCCCCAACTTTCAATTTGCGCTTCTTGGCAACATATACTTTTGCCATCTGAACAATACCATTTGGTAAATCATCACCAACGGTAGCCACAAATTTCTTGCGGTTATAAACACCAAGAATTTCCTTATACTTTATTATATAATTGTTAATAAGGATTTTCACAAGTTCATTAACATCCTTATCAGTAGTCCATTTGCCAGGATTGACATTTAAATAGTCAATACCTAATAACATCTTCTGAGTGAACTTAACCTTTTTAGGTATAATTTCTTCTTTAAAGTTGTTATTAACACCCTGAGAAGTTTTACCCGATACAAGAATAGTTAGTTTATCAACCAGTTTATTTTTAAGGTCTTGCGAATTCTTTGCAAACTCATCGTCAAGAACTTTAACAACATCCTTTTCTTTAGCTTTAACTTTTCTATCCTTGATCATGCGTGAGAATAATTTCTTATCCACCACAACACCTTTCATCGAAGGAGGGGCCTTTAAAGAAGCATCCTTCACATCGCCAGCTTTATCACCGAAGATTGCCCTTAACAGTTTCTCTTCAGGAGTAGGATCACTTTCACCTTTGGGTGTTATTTTACCAATGAGAATATCACCTTCATTAACTTCAGCACCAATCCTGATCAGACCATTCTCATCAAGGTCTTTGGTAGCCTCAGTACTTACGTTAGGTATATCATTAGTTAATTCCTCAACACCACGCTTGGTATCGCGAACTTCCAGAATGAACTCTTCAATATGTATGGAAGTAAAAATGTCTTCCTTAACAACCTTCTCTGAAATTACGATAGCATCCTCAAAATTGTAACCTTTCCATGGCATGAAAGCAACCATAAGGTTTCTTCCAAGTGCAAGGTCACCCATGCTGGTACCATAACCTTCACAAAGTACCTGACCTTTTTTAACCTTATCACCTTTGCGAACAATTGGACGAAGGTTTATACAGGTGTTCTGGTTTGTACGGGCAAATTTTGTGAGCCTGTATGATTTAACATCATCGTCAAAACTTACAAGCTTTTCGTCTTCAAGTCTTGTATGACGAATAACAATCTCTGCAGCATCAACTGCTTCAACTATACCATCAGATTCTGCAGTAATGAGGACACGTGAGTCGAGAGCAACATTTTTTTCAATACCAGTTCCAACAATAGGAGCTTCAGGATTTAAAAGAGGAACAGCCTGACGCATCATGTTTGATCCCATAAGCGCCCTGTTGGCATCATCATGCTCAAGGAACGGAATCAAAGAGGCAGCAATTGAAGCTATCTGGTTTGGAGCAATGTCTATTAGGTCAACTTTTTCCTTTTCAATAATAGGATAATCAGCAAGATAACGAACCTTAACACGGTCATGGGTGAAATTACCATTATCATCCATGTCTGTCGTTGCCTGCGCGATAATCTTGTTTTCTTCCTCTTCAGCACTCAGGAAGATAGGATCTTCAGAGAGATCTACCTTACCATCAATAACCCTTTTGTACGGGGTTTCAATGAAGCCGAGCCTGTTAATCTTTGCATAAACGCAAAGTGAAGAAATAAGACCAATATTCGGACCTTCAGGAGTTTCAATAGTACATAAACGGCCATAGTGGGTATAATGCACGTCACGGACTTCGAATCCTGCACGTTCACGTGAAAGACCACCTGGTCCGAGTGCTGAAACCCTTCTCTTGTGAGTTAACTCAGCCAGTGGATTTGTTTGATCCATGAACTGTGATAACTGGTTAGTACCGAAGAATGAATTAATAACAGAAGAAAGAGTTTTGGCATTGATAAGATCCATTGGAGTAAAGACCTCATTATCACGAACATTCATACGTTCGCGAATAGTACGGGCCATACGTGCCAAACCTACACCAAACTGATTGTACAACTGTTCACCAACTGTACGAACCCTACGATTACTTAAGTGGTCAATGTCGTCAACATCAGTGCGGAGGTTGATCATACCAATGAGGTACTTAATAATGGAAATTATATCCTGTTTAGTAAGTACTTTAGTATCAATAGGTATATCAAGGTTCAGTTTCTTATTGATCCTGTACCTTCCAACATCTCCAAGATCGTAACGTTTATCTGAAAAGAACAGTTTTTCAATAATTCCACGGGCTGTTTCTTCGTCAGGTGGTTCAGCATTACGTAATTGTCTGTATATATATTCTACAGCCTCTTTTTCAGAATTTGCTGTATCTTTCTGAAGCGTGTTGAAAATAATAGAATAGTCGATATTATCAGGATCTTCACGATGCAAAAGAATAGTCTTTGCACCTGAATCAACGATAAGATCTATATGTTGATTTTCAATTGTGACTTCGCGTTCAACGACAACCTCGGTACGTTCAATTGAAACGACTTCTCCGGTATCTTCATCAACGAAATCTTCAATCCAATTCTTAAGAACGCGGGCTGCCAAACGACGGCCAACAACTTTCTTAAGGCCAGCCTTGGATACTTTAACTTCTTCAGCCAGATTGAATATCTCAAGGATATCTTTATCTGTTTCATAACCGATAGCACGAAGAAGAGTAGTTACAGGTAACTTTTTCTTTCTGTCGATGTACGCATACATGACATTGTTAATATCGGTAGTAAATTCCATCCACGATCCTTTGAAAGGGATGATGCGGGCTGAGAATAGTTGTGATCCATTAGCATGGAAACTGGTGCCGAAAAACACACCAGGTGATCGGTGGAGCTGAGAAACGACAACGCGCTCAGCACCATTCACGACAAAAGTACCTTTAGGAGTCATGTATGGGATCATACCAAGATAAACATCCTGTATAATGGTCTCAAAATCTTCATGCTCCGGGTCGGTACAATAAAGTTTTAATTTTGCTTTTAACGGAACACTATACGTGAGCCCCCTTTCAATACATTCTTCAATAGAATATCGAGGGGGATCAATAAAGTAATCGAGAAACTCGAGTACAAAATTGTTCCTAGCATCAGTAATCGGGAAATTTTCAGCGAAAACCTTGTATAAACCTTCTGAGGCCCTGTTCTCAGGGTTGGTCTCTAATTGGAAAAAATCCTGAAATGACTTGATTTGTATATCAAGGAAATCAGGATAATCGGTTTGTACTTTAGCGGTTCCGAAACTTATACGTTCTATTTTTTTTGAAGCCAAGGTTGTGAAATTTTAAGTAAATAACTACTCAAGAATTAAAACAATTAAACCCGATATGAATCGGGGAACAACAGGTTCTGTCGCTATGCGTAAGCTTAGCAACAGAACCTGGAGTGTATAATTGCGAGCTATTCCCGTCTACTTATTTTACTTCAACCTCTGCGCCAGCTTCTTCTAGTTGTTTCTTCAATGCTTCAGCTTCATCTTTCGATACGCCTTCTTTGATTGCTTTAGGAGCTGCGTCTACAAGTTCTTTAGCTTCTTTAAGTCCAAGACTTGTGAGTTCCTTAACAAGCTTAACAACTGCAAGCTTAGCCTGACCAGCAGATTTAAGGATTACGTCGAATGCGGTTTTTTCTTCAGCAACAGCTGCTTCTCCACCACCTGCATTACCTGCCATCATAACAGGAGCTGCGGCTGCTGGCTCGATACCATATTCGTCTTTTAAGATTTGGGCTAATTCATTAACTTCTTTAACAGTCAGGTTAACCAATTGTTCTGCAAAAGCTTTTAAGTCTGCCATTTTTATTGATGTTTTTAGATGTTTACAATGAAAGTTACTTACTGGTATTTGATTTTTTACTTCTTAATGAAGCTTAAGATTTACCTGTCAGACAGGGTTTTGAGTACACCACTCAATTTATGTCCACCCGACTGTAATGCTGAAATAACATTGTTAGCAGGTGATTTGAGTGCAAGAATGATGTCTCCGATAAGTTCGTTTTTCGATTTGATGCTGATAAGCATATCAAGACTCTTGTCGCCAAGGAATGACATTTCTTCAACAAATGCACCTTTAAGGATTGGTTTGTCACTTGTTTTACGAAACTCCTTGATCAGCTTAGCAGGCTCATTATTAACTTCCGATAACATTATGGAAGTAGCACCTTTGAGCGCTTCGTAAAGTCCTGAAAAGTCCTTATCGGTACGATCCATTGCTTTACGTAATAATGTGTTTTTAACTACGATCAACTTTACATCCTTCTTAAAACACAATCTTCTTAATTTACTGGTTACTTCTGAATTTAAATTAGAAATATCAGTAATATATAGATTGGCGCTGGTTTGCAGCTGCTCAGTCAGGGTGTCGATCAGTTGACTCTTTTCTTCTTTTCTCATGTTCTTTTCGTTGTTTTACGAGGAAAGTTTACAGATAAACTTACGCTGTGATTGATTTTTGATCAACACGAATACCCGGACTCATAGTACTGGACATGAACAATGATTTCATGTATGTACCCTTAGCAGCGGCCGGCTTCAGTTTGATGATAGTTTGAAGCAGTTCTTTCGCATTTTCCATGAGTTGGCCTTCGTCAAAAGAGACTTTGCCAATAGCTGCATGGATAATTCCGAACTTATCTACCTTAAAATCGATTTTACCGGCTTTCGCTTCGGTAACTGCTCTACCCACTTCCATGGTTACAGTTCCGGTTTTTGGATTTGGCATCAAGCCACGGGGACCTAATATTTTTCCGAGTGCACCAACCTTAGGCATAATGCTAGGCATAGTGATCACAACGTCAACATCAGTCCAACCTTCCTTGATTTTTTGGATATAATCATCCAGCCCATAATAATCTGCACCGGCTGCTTTAGCTTCTGCTTCCTTCTCAGGTGTGCAGAGAACCAAGACCCTGACAGTTTTACCAGTTCCATGTGGCAGCATAACTGTACCTCTGACCATCTGGTTAGCTTTTCTAGGGTCAACTCCCAAACGTACATCAACATCTACAGAGCTGTCGAATGTAGTATTTGTTATCTGCTTGACCACTTTTATGGCTTCAGTCAGGGAATAAGTGCCATTCTTATCGAACTTGGCAAGTGCCTCTTTCCTTTTTTTTGTCAATTTAGCCATTGTTAATTATTTGTTTTTAACAATTTACAACTGTTTCCGACAGTTAGTTACTTTCATAAGCAAACGGTGGAGTGCCTGACACGGTTATACCCATGCTTCTGGCAGTACCGGCAACCATACGCATTGCTGATTCCAGCGTAAATGCATTCAGGTCAACCATTTTACCTTCTGCAATAGCCTGTACCTGATCCCAGGTAACTGATGCTACCTTTTTACGGTTAGGCTCTGCTGAACCACTCTTCAATTTGCTTACTTCCAACAACTGAACTGCTACAGGCGGGGTCTTGATAACAAAATCAAATGACTTATCTTTGTATACAGTGATAATAACAGGTAAAAGCTTACCTGCTGAATCCTGCGTACGTGCATTGAATTGCTTACAAAACTCCATGATGTTCACTCCCTTTGAGCCCAATGCGGGTCCAACAGGTGGTGACGGATTAGCTGCAGCACCTTTAATTTGCAGTTTAATTAAACCGCTTATTTCTTTTGCCATTGTTGATTATTAGTGAGTTATTTCACACTTCCCGTTCTCTAATCTTTTTCTACTTGCATAAATCCCAGTTCTAATGGAGTTTTACGGCCAAAGATTTTAACCATAACTTTCAATTTCTTTTTCTCCTCGTTGATTTCTTCAATCACTCCGGTGAAACTGTTGAAAGGCCCATCGATTACTGTTACGGTTTCGCCAACGATAAACGGAACACTGACTTCTTCGCCCTGTTCTGTAAGTTCATCAACTTTACCTAATATGCGATTCACTTCTGCAGGTCTGAGGGGAACGGGTTCACCCTTAGATCCCAGGAAGCCTAATACTCCCGGTACATTTTTTATAATGTGTGGGATTTCTCCGGTTAAAATTGCTTCAATTAGTATATATCCCGGAAGGTAATTCCGTTCTTTACTAATTTTCTTACCCTTGTGGACCTGATAAACTTTTTCAGTTGGGATCAGTACCTGGGATATGGAATCCTGAAGACCAAGGCGGCTAATTTCGCTTTCAAGGTATTGCTTTACCTTTTTTTCGTTGCCGCTGATCGCCCTTATTACATACCACTTTTTAACTTGATCACTCATACAGACACCGGTTAAGATTGAATCTCAAATAACTGAGTTTTATTGTAGAAAAAGCAGGTTACTATTAAAACAGCAGGTAGAACTGTTTCAACAGAGTTTGGAAAGACATATCCATCAAATAAACGACTAAAGCGATTATAAGGGAAGCGACGGATACTACTATTGCACTGTTTTGGAGTTCACTCCATGAAGGCCAGGATGTTTTATGCACCAACTCGTCGTAACTTTCATTGATGTATTCCTGAAATTTAGTCTTTGCCATTTAACCATTATTTTTTGCACGGGTGGAGAGACTCGAACTCCCAACCAACGGTTTTGGAGACCGCTACTCTACCAATTGAGCTACACCCGTTTGAGTTTTTATGCTCTCAGAGATTACTCTCTGCCATAATCTATCTATTCAATATGGCAGAGATAAAGGTATCTCTTTCGGATACCTTTATCTCTTTATTTATTTACAGATCTAAAATCTCGGTTACCTGTCCTGCACCTACGGTCCTACCACCTTCACGGATAGCGAAACGTAAGTTCTTTGACATAGCAATCGGTTGGATAAGTTTAACAGTAATTGTAAGGTTGTCACCCGGCATTACCATTTCAACTCCTTCTCCAAGAATAACCTCACCAGTTACGTCAGTAGTTCTGAAATAGAACTGAGGACGATACTTGTTGTGGAATGGAGTGTGACGTCCACCTTCTTCTTTCTTGAGGATATAAACTTCAGCCTTAAATTCTTTATGAGGTTTAACTGAACCTGGTTTTGCGATAACCATACCACGACGGATGGCTTCTTTATCAATACCACGGAGCAACAAACCTGCGTTATCACCAGCTTCACCTGTGTCAAGGATCTTACGGAACATTTCAACACCGGTAACAACTGATTTCAGTTTTTCTGCGTCAAGACCAATGATTTCAACAGGATCACCAGTATGGATAACACCAGTTTCAATACGGCCGGTAGCAACAGTACCACGACCAGTAATTGAGAATACGTCTTCAACCGGCATCAGGAAGTCCTTATCAACATCACGCGGAGGCAATGGAATCCATGAGTCAACTGCATCCATCAGTTCAATAATTTTTTCAACCCATTTCGGCTCTTTATTAAGTCCACCGAGAGCTGAACCACGGATAATAGGTGAATTGTCACCATCAAAACCGTAGAAAGTAAGAAGATCGCGAATTTCCATCTCAACGAGGTCAAGAAGTTCAGGATCATCAACAAGGTCAACTTTATTCATAAAAACAACGAGACGAGGAACACCAACCTGGCGAGCTAAAAGAATATGCTCACGGGTTTGAGGCATTGGACCGTCAGTTGCAGCAACTACAAGGATAGCGCCGTCCATCTGAGCAGCACCTGTAACCATGTTCTTTACATAGTCAGCGTGACCTGGACAGTCAACATGTGCATAGTGACGAGTAGCGGTTTGATACTCAATATGAGCTGTATTAATAGTAATACCTCTCTCTTTTTCTTCTGGTGCATTATCGATTGAATCGAATGACCTGAACTCTGACCAACCTCTATCGGCTAGACAAAGAGTAATAGCAGCAGTTAAAGTAGTCTTTCCATGGTCAACGTGACCGATGGTACCAACGTTAACGTGCGGTTTGGAACGATCGAATTTTTCTTTTGCCATATTAAATAGATGTGTTAATTTTTGTAAATTCTTAAAAACTTACCGTTATACAAAAAAAATCTGAGCCAACGACGAGACTTGAACTCGTGACCCCTTCCTTACCAAGGAAGTGCTCTACCACTGAGCTACGTCGGCTTATTGCAACTGCTGCCGACGTAATCAATAATATCAGCATCAGTCAGTTTGAGCGGAAAACGGGGCTCGAACCCGCCACCTACAGCTTGGAAGGCTGTCGCTCTACCAAATGAGCTATTTCCGCATTGCCATAATAATCAGTTTTCTGATTATATGTCATTGAGTGGGGAGAGGAGGATTCGAACCTCCGAAGGCTGCGCCAACAGATTTACAGTCTGCCCCATTTAACCGCTCTGGAATCTCCCCGGAAAAAAATTTAGTATTCAAAGAACTGAGCCGATGGAGGGATTCGAACCCCCGACCAGCTGATTACAAATCAGCTGCTCTGGCCAACTGAGCTACATCGGCATTTTATTTACATCAATGTTTTAAGTTTCCTGAAACTACTGATGGCTCTACCTTTTATCTATTTGGATGCCTCATTAAAAAAGAGCAGTCCTTCTTTTCAAAAGGACTGCAAATGTATAAACTATTTCGACACCAACAAAAAGTTTTTTGCTTTTTTTTGGTAAAACTTCATTTTATTTTCTCAACTTCTCTTTATGCCTGTCGAGTTGCTTACGTAAAGCATCAACAGCGGTATCGGTTGCCTCCTCAAAAGTAGTCGATTGCTTCCTTGCAAACAAGTCATTCCCCTTTATTTGTAAACGTATTTCAGCTACTTTATTGTCCTGTGTTTCAACATTTTCTAACTTAAGCGTAACGTCACTACCCAAAATTCCATCGTAAACACCTGAAAGTTTCTCTACTTTACTGTTAATGAATTCTTCTAATTTCCGATCAGTCTTAAACTTTACTGAGGTGATATTAACTTTCATGATTCCTCCTTTTTTTTGGCCCAAGGATGAGCCTGGTTATATATTGATTTCAATTTTTCAACACTTGTATGAGTATATACTTGTGTAGAAGCAAGACTTGAATGACCAAGTATTTCCTTTATGGCATTCAAATCAGCACCTTCATTTAACATGAGCGTGGCAAACGTATGACGTAAAACATGTGGACTTTTTTTACCCGTGACTCCCGCTAGCGTGAGATATTCTTTTACCATACTATAAATGGTACCTCGAGTGGCTTTCAAGCCTTTATCATTTATAAAAAGTTCTTCCACACCCTGCAAAGCAACACTCTCCCTCATTTTTAAGTATGCTTTTAACTTGCCTAATAATAAGTCGCTAACAGGAATAATGCGCTGTTTGTTTCGTTTTCCTGTGACTTTTATTGTTTTTGTGTAGAAATCTATATCAAGTTCTTTCAAATTTTCCAGTTCAGCAAGACGTATTCCTGTACTGTAAAACAGTTCAAGTACCATTAAGTCTCTTACTGATGAAAATGATGTTTCAGTTGAAGTTGCATTCAGCACCTTCTCCATTTCTTTTTTGGTTGCAAAAGAAGGAAGTCTTTCAGGAATTTTAAGTGATGAAGTTGATCTTACCGGATTGGATTGAATATATCCAAGTCTTAATAAGTATTTATAGTAAGTTTTAAGTGACGACATTTTCCTGTTAACACTTCTGGGAGAAATGCCAGCCTCTATTAACGAGGCTAACCAGGAACGCACCATGGCGTAAACAACATGATTATCGTTTACGACTTCGTAATTAAAATTGAGATACTCCTCAAATTGCCTGAGGTCACATCGGTAGGCTTCTATTGTATGGTGAGAATAGCGCTTTTCGTAGAGTAAGTGATCAAAGAAAGATTCTCTTATCATGCAACAGAATAAAAGAAAAAAAAGTTAAGCTTCATAGTAATAACGCATAAATTTAATGCATTATTACAAGAAAGCAAAACTTTCTTCCTTAAATCGCACTTAAAAAAGGCTTATTGTTCGGCAGCCTGCTGAAGTTGCTGTACATAAATTGCATGCAACTTAGCTTCTCTGCTCTTAACAGAAGGTTTGGTGAACTTTTGTCTTTCGCGGAGTTCTTTTACAACTCCGGTTTTTTCAAATTTTCTCTTCAGTTTCTTTAAGGCCCTGTCTATGTTTTCGCCTTCTTTGACGGGTACGATAATCATTTAAATACGCTCTCTTTCTTTTAGTTTGTAAATTGAATTCAATTTTCTTTAAAGGGTTGCAAAAGTATAAACAATTTCAGACCCTTACAATCTTTTTGCAAAAAATATTTTATTTTTTCCTTAATTATTCAACATCGGTTCATTCTCTACCTTCATCTTTTCTATAAAAAAGTCGGCAATTTTTGTAAAAAGATGAATTCTTGTATTACCACCATATATTGAATGATTCCGGTTAGTGTAAACCATCATGTCGAACTTCTTGTTTGCCTGGACAAGCCTTTCTGATAATTCAAGAGTGTTTTGAACATGTACATTATCATCGGCAGTCCCATGTATTAGCAGCAAGTCACCTTTTAATTTATCAGCAAAAAAGAGAGGTGAATTCTGATCATAACCATTTGGATTTTCTTTCGGTGTTCTCATAAACCGCTCAGTATATATATTGTCATAATACCTCCAGTTGGTAACAGGCGCTACGGCTACTCCTGCAGCAAACACTCCGTCACCTTTAAGCATGCATGATGAAGAAATGAAACCACCATAACTCCATCCCCAGATACCAATTTTATTTCCATCAACATATGGCAATGATGAGAGGTACCGTGCACTTTCAACCTGGTCAATGGTTTCAAACTTTCCAAGCTCCATGTAGGTTACTTTCCTGAAAGCTTCTCCCCTTGCGCCTGTTCCGCGGGGATCAACACAAACAATTATGAATCCCTGTTGTGCCATACAGTCGTCAAAATCAAAATTACCCCAGCTGTCGAGTACTTGTTGTGAGTTAGGTCCACTATATTGATCCATTATTACCGGATACTTGATGCTCTCATTAAAGTTAGGGGGATATATGGCGTAAGCATTTAAATGAACTCCATCTTTAGTAGTGATTGTGAAGAATTTCCTATAATTAAACTTATAACCTGAAAGTCTTTTAACCAGCTCACTATTGTCTTCAAGCACCCGTATCTGTTTTCCTGATGATTCCCTTAAAGTATAAACCGGTGGTGTGGTAGCAGATGAATATGAATGAATGAAGTATTTGAATGACTTGCTGAACTGGGCACTATTAGTTCCAACAGTTGTTGTTAATACTTTGGCCGTCTGACCGTCAGCTGTAATAGAATAGACTTCCCTCTGCAACGGACTAACACCGGCAGCCTGGTAATAAAAGACCTTCTTTGCAGCATCAAAACCATAATAAGCGGTCACATCAAATTCCCCTTTAGTTATCTGGGTGGTTAATCCGGATTTATAATCACATTTGTACAGATGTGACCATCCATCCTGTTCACTGGTAATAACGAAAGAAGCACCATCAGGCATGAATTGTATATTATCAAAATTTCCTTCATCAATATAACACTTGTTCGATTCGGTATAAATAGTGCGACTTTCACCTGTTGCAGCATTAACCCCTAATACATCCAGCTTATTTTGTAAGCGGTTCAGCCTTAAGACTGCAAGCATCATTGGATCATTTGAAAACAATATCCTGGGAATATACTGGTCTTTTTCAGCACCAACATTCACCCTGATGGTATTTCCAGAAATTACATCATAAACCATCACTGTGACTATAGAATTATCTTCTCCGGCTTTTGGATACTTGAATTGGCTGTTTGAAGGATAAAGTGCATTTTCATCAATCGCCGGTTTTGCTCCCTGGAACATCGTCATGTTAAACATCTTAACACCGCGCTCATCAAATTTCATGAAAGCAAGCCTTCTGCTGTCGGGCGACCAGCTAAATGCCTTATTAAATTCAAATTCCTCTTCATAAACCCAGTCCGGGGCACCATTTATTATTTCATTGAATTTCCCATCGGAGGTAACCTGAATTTCCCTGCCTGTTTCAAGATTAGCAACAAACAAATTATTATCCCTGACAAATGCCACTTTTTTACCATCCGGTGAAAAGGTAGCCAACTGTTGCATGCCATTGTTCGACAGAGGTTTAAAGGATTTGTCCTTAATGGAATAGATATAATAATCTGCTTTAAATGACCTTCGGTAAATAGGCTCATAGCTTGTTTGAATGAGCAGCTTTGTTTCATCACCCGAAAACTCATAGTCAATAATCCTGTTCAGATCCTTATTTCCCGCATCCTTCATATCAACCAAGGTCATCAGGCTGTCACCGGTTTTGTAAGAGTATTTAATAACCCTGGTGTAATCGTCCGATAAAATGGTATAGTGCATACCGTCGCTCATCGACCTCAGTTCATTAATACCCTGTGGCCTGAAAGTTCTGCTTTTATAAACATCCTCAATGGTAAAATTTTTTGTGCCGTTTTGTGAAAACGCATTAAATGATATTGTAAAACAATAGAGTAAGCTGGCAACCAGCATCGGTTTTTTCATAAATTTTTGTAATTGGAGGAGTGCAAATGTATTAAATTAAGTTATTATCTTAGGAAATTCCAGATTCAAGATTCCAAGAATAATG
This sequence comes from Lentimicrobium sp., assembly GCA_035298745.1. Classification (GTDB taxonomy): domain Bacteria; phylum Bacteroidota; class Bacteroidia; order Bacteroidales; family Lentimicrobiaceae; genus Lentimicrobium. The sequence goes on from DATGXS010000046.1 coordinate 80,455, forward strand.
CAGAAAGAAGGGAGTTTCTGGCCACACAAACAGCCTTAGGCAGGATTGACAATGCCGATGATATTGGTGGTGTGGTTGCATTTCTTTGTTCTGACGAGGCCCGCTGGGTTAATGCGCAACGGATTGAGGTTAAGGGGGCTGAATCTTTAAAAAAAGTATAAAGGCTAAGGGCTAACGGCTAAAGGCTAAAGTGGAGAAACGGAGAAACGGTGAGAGGGGAAACGGGGAAACGGTGAGTGGGAGAAACGGTGACAGGGGAGACGGGGAAACGGTGATTTGAAGGAAAAAGTAAAAAGTAAAAAGTGAAAAGTGAATCTGGAATTTTGAATGTGGAATTTGGAATTAAAAAACATGGAAAAAGTAATTTTAATCACCGGCGCCAATAAGGGTATTGGATTTGAGATTGCCAGACAATGCGGATCACTTGGGTTTCATGTCATTTTATCGGCAAGGAGTGAAGAGCGGTTAAGCAAATCCCTGAAAAATTTAACCGATATGGGTATTCATGCTGATTCTCTGGTAATGGATGTAAGTCGTGCTGAAAACATAAAAGAAGCTGTTTCTCGGTTTCAAAGAATGAATTTGAAGATTGATGTACTGGTCAATAATGCTGGCATTGGACCAAATGGCGATAAAAGTATTCTTACAAATTCTCTTGAACTGACTCAGCAAATACTTGACACCAACAGCTTTGGACCGTTAAATGTTACCCGCGGGTTTTTGCCATTCATGAAGCGACCGGGAAGAATAATTATGATGTCTAGCAGTGGGGGTGTTTTGAATGGCCCGGTGCCCGGCTGGTCTCCTGCCTATTGCGTGTCAAAGACACTATTGAATGCTTTTACAAAACAGATATCTGCTGAACTTGAAAAAGAACAGATTGCAGTCAATGCGGTTTGTCCGGGCTGGGTTAAAACAGATATGGGAGGCCCGGGTGCAACGCGCCCTGTTGAAAAAGGTGCTGAAACACCAGTGTGGCTGGCATCTTCAGCACCTCAGTCATTGACATGCAAATTCTTGCGCGACATGAAAGAGATTTCCTGGTAATCCAAATAGTAAACAGAGCTGATTTCGCTGGTCAGCATCTGTTTCAATCAGCTTAATCAGTGTGATTAGCGTTCTATTGAATCAATACGGCTTTTCAGAATAGCATTTTCTTCCTTGAGGGTCGTGATCGCTTTATGGGCATCAATCATGTACAGGGTGAGTTCTTCAATTTTTTGAAGAAGTAATTTATTCATCTCCCCAACCGAAACTCCTTCTTTTTCAATTGTTGCAGCCGCCGGGATATCTTTAAGGTGTCCATATAAATTAATGTGATTCTCAACTTCTTTCAATGATGGTAGTTGATAACCCGGTTCGAATACGAAATCTGACCAGCCTGATTCAACCACCACTTCTTTGGTCCTTATTTTACCGTTTACTGATAACCGGAATTGATTAACAGGCGCAGTTCCAATTCCTACACTACCGGCACTGTAAAAATTAAGTGCCTGCCAGTTTACAGTTGGCAAATTAGCATTCCCAAAGTTATAAACAGTTGAATCAATGGAACCACCGGTTCCTCCGCTGCTTCCTCCTGATCCGCCAGTTCCACCTCCGCTGCCGCCATTACTACCACTACTATTTAAGAATATAGTAACAGCATCAATAAATACCTGCCTGTCGTTTTGGCCATTTTTTGATGCAAATACTTTTATAACCGGATGGTCAGTTGCTGCAGTGAGAACAAATACGTACTCTTTCCAACCCTGCCCAGTGATATTTCGTTTATCAAATCCGGCAAAACCCTCCCATTCATCAAACTCTGCATTGCTGCTTTGGCCTCTCTTTGCCCAAATGGTAATCGAGTATTGGGCTCCCGGTGTAGCATTAAAAACATATTGGGCATGTTGAGTCTGGTGAGAAGTAATTTTAAGGCAATACTGTCCCGCTTTAGGAGCTTCATTGGTTGATTGTATGTTCGCTTGTCCGCTCCAGCCACTTGCTGAATTACTTTCGTTTGATACACTGGCTGCATTGGAATGACTATGCAGGTCATCGGTGAAACCAGCAATAGTTGATATTATAAAAAAGGATAAAAAGAGTAATCGTCTCATAATAGTCGGTTTTAGTTTTACAGTCATGAATAAGAAAAAAGGCATACTCATTAGTCTAACCGACAGTATATCAGATTGTTCAGCGCATTACTTTCGCATCAATACCATATTATGGACCTCATCTGTGTAAAAGAAAGATAATGGAAACCTTAGTTTCTGGTCAATGTATAATCAATGGTAATGGTTGTCTTTTCATGAGTTTGAGGCTCATAGTAAGTTATAGAGTCTTTCATTGAGAGGGTTCTGTCGGTTGCCTTGCCTTTATAAGGTCCAAAGCGTGGATAAGCAAAAGCACTTACATTCCTTGTATTATCAATGGGTTTGCGGGGTATGCCGTCGCAGGTGCCCACAGCTTCCATATATCCCTGTTCCACTGCAGGATATAATTTTGTAGTTGCCTTAATGGTTATTGTATAGGTATCGTCTGATCGGAAATCAAGTATTATCCTGGCATCCACATGGACCTCGCCATCAAGTTTACTTTCTTCCGACAGGCCGCTGCTTGAGTAATCAAGTTTCAGGGATGAGTTGAACGACCATCCGCCCTCCCGCTCACTGGTTGAGCACTTATGGCAGCCGTCATCTTCATTTACAGAACCAGATTCATTTATGGTGAACGAAACATTTCCTTCCGCATGTTCCTTATCTTTCTTCTGCAATTCCCAAACACTGTGCGAAGTACCTGATACTTTTGATACTTTCTTGTAGGTATTGTCTATACCATTGCAGTAAACGCTGCGTTCCTCTGTAATTGTTGTGTCCTTGGTACTTGTTACTTCAAAGTTAACCGGCCCTTCAAAGGCACAAATTTCATATTTGGCCAGAGCCTTGGCAATATCCTGCCCTACCTGTTTCATAAGGCCCACAATATCTCCGCCTTCAGGCTGGTAATAGGTTAATCTCGATAAGGGTTCTTTCCCTTTCCACCGGTAGCAGCTGGCTGTTGCAAATGTTTTTCCCATGCCCTCTTCAAGGTAAAGAATCATATAGTAATCGCAGGCCAGCTCCTTACAATACGACATCATGTCCGTCCCCATGGAGAGCTGCATCATTTTATCGTAAGCCAGTTTGCCGATTATGTCGCCTTTAGTAACTGTTTTGCAACATGAAAACTGGTCATCAAGGTAGTATTCTACTATTCTTTCAAAACCATCCCCGTAAACCTTTGTCAGTTCACCGTTTTCCTTGCATTCAATATTGAACTGCGGATTTTTCTGTCCGAAACCCATTGCCGGGATGATCAAACATATGAGCAGCGTTAACTTCTTCATCATTCTAAAATTGTGCAGCCGGGAAACATTTGCCTGAGTGTATCTTTCTCCTCCTCTGTTACATTCGTGTTCTGCAGGGCTATCTCACTCATTTTTTGTCCCGGGCTTAAAGCTGATACAATAGTTGACACCGGGTTCAGGCTAACATATAATTTCCTAAGGTTTGGTAACTGAACCATTGTTGGCGGCAACGAGGTTATATGGTTTCCAATCAGCGATATCTCATTAAGTTTCCTGAAATTGCCTATTGTTTCAGGGATGTCTGTTACCATCGGCCCGAAGTTAAATACAAAAAGCTGTTCCAGCGGATAACCGGATGCTTTATCGAGAATATCCTGCAGGTCAACAGGTACAGGCTGCTGACATACGATTACCAGCGTTCGTATGTTCTTAAAATAGGGCATCTGGTTGATCACAGCATCAATACCCGGCATCGACATGTTTAATGTGAGTATGGATACATTGTCGAGCAGTTCCTGGCTTTTAACCGTATGATCACTGTCTTCGTTGTAATCCTCCACTATATCCTTCCGCAGTGTCCCGGCAAGGTCAACCTGCTTGTCATCCCTTTTAAAGGCACCCCATAACTCATTCCATAACCTGAGCTTGAAATCAATATCCTCCTCCAGCATATAGCCCGGTTCGGGACCATCCTCACCAACCTGGTCGCGGGTTACGCTTTTAGTCATCATCAGCTCTTTGGCCAGCTTGTTGATTTCAGCATTGGCCTTTGCAGCCTCCTCCTTATTCTTCCAGTTGGTTGTCTGCCTTATTGCGGCCATTTTTTTCCTTATTGCATCAGCATCAGGATTCTGGGCAATGAGGATACAAACCGAAAAGAAAGCCAGGATAAGTAAAGCAAATTTTCTCATTACACGGTTTATTATAAGCCGTTGATTTTATAACTCAGCATCAAAAGGCATCAGGTAATACTGGTCCACATCATCCAGTTTCTTCATATAGCGCTGGATACATTCAAGGGCCAGTGTTCCTTCTTTCTCCTGCATCTTAACCCCTGTCTGCAGTTCGGCAATCCTCAGGTTTATTGTCTGAAGCCTTTTCCAGGCAGGCATGGAAGCTTTCACAAAATGGTAATAGTCGGCAAGTACATCAAGATATGGCGATGAAAAGCGGCCGCAGTAGGTAATGCTCTTCGACTTTACACTTTCAAACAGTGCTTCAATCTCATCACCCTGGCCTGCATCAACACCCATTAAGCTGTTCATCTCACCTCTCAGGGAGTCAATTTCTTTTCTGAGGGATATAATGAGGGGATCCTGTTCAAGTTCATCAAATTTCCTGAAGTACTTTCCTTCAGCAGAATTAAGGCTGTCAACCAGTTTCTTTTGTAAAGAAACCAACTCGTACGTGTTCTTATTCTTCTGTTGTTCTTTTTGAGCGCCCTGTGGATCAACTGATGCCTCTGCCATTTTCTGGGTACCATAGGCCTGTCCCCATGCCCTTTGTGCTGCAGTATCACCTTTAATACTCTCCACCTCATTCATCGTTATCCCGCCTGTATTTTCGGCCATCTTATTTGCCATCTCGCGCCTGGTCCTGTCTCTCTCCTCCTTGCTCATATTCTTCATGTTCTCCATTTTAGCCATATCGGCTGCAGAGAGGCCGTACTGCTGGGCGGTATTCGCTTTTGCCTGCTGCTCGTATTTCTTCTCATTGGCATTACGGTCCTTCATCCGGGCATAGAGTTCTTCATCCAGTATTTTTGAAGCATCACGAATTTCGGCCTTATACCTGTCCTTATCTTCCATCCTCATGCCGCATACCGACTGGATATCAGGAATCTTAGGAAACATTGTTTCAGGCGAAAGCTGTGCTTTTACAGGAAAATAAAAACCCATCACAAATAACAGGAAATATATCTTTTTCATGTCAACTGATTGTTAAGTGAACCTGGCTTATAACTTAATAAATTCCACTCTTCTGTTCAGCGCTTTATTCGAAGGAGTATCATTTGCAGCAACAGGTTGGGTCTCTCCCATACCATCGGTCTCAAACCTCGATGCATCAATATTGAAATTCTTAACCAGTTCGTTCTTTACTGATGCAGCCCTGCGTTTTGATAAATCAAGGTTTGCAGCATCAGCCCCGTCAGCATCGGTATGTCCCAGAATTTTCACCTTAACATCAGGATTTTCAGTCAAAACATCGGCAATACTCTTGAGGGTGCCATACGATTCAGGCTTTACAACATCCTTATTTACATCGAAATAAATGCCATAAGTAACCAGTTTTCCTTCAGTAAGAAGCTTATTCCTCATATCGGGTGCACCAACGGCTACACGCAGGTTTGTAAAGAGTGGCGTTCCACTGTCAAAGCGAATCATGTTATATTTTATTCCTTTAGAAAGTGCCCTTGGCAGGTCGTATACCTTCTGGTCATCGAGGTATAACCTTACCCTTTCTTTCTGCACCCACATCGAAACCCTGTATTTCTTGTCAGCGGGGAACTTCAGCCCGTCCTTCATTCCGCTCATATCGGGAATGGCATCATCTTTAAACCAGGTATTATAATATATCTTCGACTCATAATCAAATGAGAACCGTATACCATTTTCGCCCGGAATTGCCAGCCCGTATTTTAAGTCCTTCGGTTTGGTAGTGCTTATAAGTCCAAACCTGAACTTTGAATTGCCACCCTGGCTTTTCTGCGGAATCACGTCAAACTCAACGGTGAAGTTTTCGGGCAGGTCTAACGGATCGTACGGACTCACTGCGCACCTGTCACTGGTTATCTTCATCCACTTTCCGGGGAAAAGATTGGTAGTCATTACTTCGGCAGATCCATCGGTATTCCATGCGGCCGGAAAATCTCCAACATTGTCAGAACTGAAATCATCATAAAAAATCACCTTCTCACCCGGAACAAAATCATATTTAGAATACGACATTAAGGCGGGATTATCAGTCTTAGCGGTTTTATCGTCTTTTACCTCTTTCTCGTCTTGAGTTTTATTCTTTTCATCGCGGGCTTCTTTTGGCTTATCCTGATTTTTATCTTTATTATCGCCTTTAATGCCATCCTCAATCGCATCCAGCCCTTTGTCAATTCCCTGGTCAATTCTTGTGTTCGTGCGGTTGATTACTTTCCTTTCAACCCTTTTCCCAATATTGATCTGTGCAAAAGAAATTGAAAACACAAAGGAAGCTAATAGTAAACAGATAATTTTTTTCATAAGAAAGGACTTGTTAGTTTGATTTTTGACCTATACTTAAATTAGCGTAAATTTACTTTATTGGGATATTGCATTTTATCCCTTAAAAAGGTGATTTTTTCTGTACTATTTTTAATAAATTAGCATGAAAATAACTACACCTTATGTTCAGGAATGTAATTATTGTTGAAGAACATCACATTGTAAGCGACAGCATTGCCTGGATACTTAGTGATGCAGGGCTTGAATTCTCTTTTATACCTGTACATTCCATGCATAGGGCTCAGCAGGTTTTGAGTGAAATAAAAACCGACCTTGTAATCTTTGCACTTAACCTGACTGAAACTGATATCAAATCGTTTTTCAGGAATGCAAAAGACCTCAATCAATCAGTAAAAACGATACTTATAACATCCACTTCCCGAAAAACCGTAATGGAACAACTTTTCCATTCTCCAATTGACGGGTTGCTGGTAAAATCCCATTACACATCAGAACTTGCTGATGCCGTGAATGAGGTTATGTCAGGTGGCAGGTATATGGGGAATGGCATTGCCGATATTTTGAACGGATTAAAATTGAATAACCATCCCACACTCACCAAACGCGAGAAAGAAGTATTGCTCCTTATAGCTGAAGGTCATACAAACCCCGAAATCAGCAAGAAACTATTCATCAGTCATTTCACCGTTGATAGTCACCGAAAAAACCTTCTTTCAAAATTCAAGACAAAGAATACTGCCACTTTAATAAAAACTGCCATCGTTATGGGCATCATTGAATAAAGGAAAATAACATGAATATAACACTCGGAAGCTGGAAACCTGAAGATATTGACCTGTTAGTGAAATATGCTGACAATAAAAAGATTGCCGATAAACTAACCGATGCCTTTCCGCATCCTTATACAAGAAATGACGGATTAGCCTTTATCAGGAAAATTTCATCAGATATTCCTCAAAAAGTGTTTGCAATAATGGTAGATGGTGAACCTGTTGGTTCTATAGGTATCTTCCAAAAAGAAGATGTTCACCGCAAGAATGCTGAAATAGGTTACTGGCTTGCCGAGCCCTTCTGGGGAAGAGGAATTATTGTGCAAGCAATTAAGCTTATAGTTGAATATGGCAAAAATACTTTCGACATAAACCGTATTTACGCCGTTCCCTTTAGCAATAATCCCGCATCACAGCGCGTACTTGAAAAAGCGGGTTTTACCCTTGAAGCTACGTTAAAGAAAGCACTGTATAAAAATGGCGAGTATCTTGATGAGTTGATCTATTCGATTCTTTTCGTGTAATCGATTTGAAATTTGAGATTTGAAATTTGAAATTTGAGATTCATCAATTCTGTTCAAAGTTCAGATTCCAAATTCCAGATTCCAGATTCAGTTCAAGGTTCAATGTTCAATGTTCAAAGTTCAGATCTCAAATTCCAGATTCCAGATTCAGTTCAATGTTCAAGGTTCAAGGTTCAAAGTTCAGTTCTCAAATTCTAAATTCCAGATTCAGTTCAAGGTTCAAGGTTCAATGTTCAAAGTTCAATTCTCAAATTCTAAATTCCAGATTCCAAAATTCCATATTCCAATTTCAAATCTCAAATCTCAAATCTCAAATTCACCACTAGTCACTACTCACTACTCACAACTCAATACTCAATACTCACTACTCACTACTACCTAATACCTAAAACCTAATCACCCAAAACACTTTTTCCTTTTTACTTTTTCCTTTTTCCTTGCCTACTCCCTACTTCCTTTGGCTGTAACTTCTTGTAATCCTTCATAATCTTACCGAAGGCTTTTTCCTTTTTTCGCTTCTCAAAGGCTGTTTCTTCAAAGTGGGCTTTTTCACGCTCCATCTTTAAATAATTCTGGTATGAGGAATTATCCAGGGTACCTTCCTCAACAGCCTCAATTACCCTGCACCCTGTTTCGTTTGTATGTGTGCAATCATCAAACTTACAACCCTTTGCCAGGTCATATATCTGATTGAATGTGATTTCCAGGCCGCTGTCTGAATCTGCTATGCCTACTTCCCTGATGCCCGGGTTATCTATCAGCATTCCTCCATTTTCAAGAATCACAAGTTCACGGTGACTCGTAATATGACGACCTTTATTGGTACTTTCACTGATTGAGCCGGTTTGCATTATTGAACGCCCGGCAAGGTTGTTCATCAGGGATGATTTGCCTACTCCCGATGAACCCAGCATGCAACACGTTTTCCCTTTTGTCACCAGTTCCCTTATTTCATCATATCCACTGCCTGAAATGTTGCTGATGGGAATGACCTGCACTCCGCTGATTCTTTGCTTTATACCTTCAATAATGTTCGCAACATTCCCTTCACCAGTCAGGTCAGTCTTGGTGAGCACTATTACAGGTGTTACCCCCGATTCATAACTGATAGTCAGGTACCGCTCAAGTCTGTTGATGTTATAATCCCTGTCGGCCGCCTGCATTATAAACGCAAGGTCAATATTGGCGGCTATTACCTGACGTTCGCCTGTTTTACCGACTGCGGTCCTGACAATCACTGATTGACGCGGATATATCCTTTGTATCAGGGCAGTGTCGTGATCAAACACCGACAATGCAACCCAGTCGCCAACAGCAGGAAAATCTTCCCTGCTTCTTGCCGAGAACCTCATGTTACCGGTAATCTCAGCCTCGTATTCACCGCCGGAAGTTTTTACTATATACCGTTCTTTATGCTCAGCAGTAATCCTGCCCGCTTCAAATACTTCAAGAGAATTATCCTTTCGGAATTTTTCTAATGCACTATTAAATCCTAAATCTTCTAATGTCATTGCAGTGAGTATTTTAATAGAACGCTGATTTGACTGATTAAGCTGATTTGCGCTGATTAATTTTTTAAAAAAAAAGACCATCATTTTATGATAGCCTCTTTGTGAGATGTACTGGACTCGAACCAGTGACCCCCGCCCTGTCAAGGCGATGCTCTGAACCAACTGAGCTAACATCCCGGGTATGCAAATGTATAAAATTATCTTCAAAGTACAAAAAAGTGACTAGTGACTAGTGACTAGTGACTAGTGACTAGTGACTAGTGACCAGTGACTAGTGACTAGAACCCCTTGAACCCCTTGAAACTTTTAAAACTTATAAGGATTCTTCAACACCTGCATGGTTCCATCACTTAAATGCACATTAAGGCTGTCGGCATTCATCATGCCTAAAAGCTCATCCCTGGTGACTTTGCCTTTTACTATGCCGAGCTGCAGTTTGAATCCTCCATCTTCAGGAATGGTCTCAAATTTTACCACTCCCCTGTTGTTGCTCATGTGGCTCAGCAGATACCAGGGCATATCGGTTAAACCGGGATCAGCAGCTGCCGCGAAATCAAACTCTATCGTTTCAAGCTGAGCTGATGAATAATCTTCATAGCTGTTAAAGGTCAGCGATACCGGATCGTATAACTTACCGAGGTACTCTTTTACCGTCATCTTTTGCACGCCACCCGAAGATGCTACCTTAAAATCAGTTTTCGCCATGTATTCTTCACCATCAGCCTTCCAGCTCACGCTCTTTTCTTCTATCAGTGCACTGATCTTCGCTGCATTAATCATCACCGGGTTATAATAAACCAGCGTGTGTACCGGCTCTCCAAACCGGGTTTGCATGGCAAGTATCCCCTTGTGCTGCGAAAAACGGGTACTCAGCAGTCCCGCGTCATTCGGGTCAAAGAAATTATCAATGGCAACCTCGCAAACTGCCACTGACTGCAATCCCGCCTGCGGTGCGGCAAATAACTGCTTAACCGGGGTAAACACGGCGCGCCTTATATCATTACCCGTCAAAACCGACTTGTCGTACCACACTTTTATGCCATGCGATCCAACGTAAGTTTCAACGCCCAGCACACCCGGCACTTCTTTCATGTGATTGGCAAACGACATCGAGCTGCCAAAACACTTTATACTTTTCAGTCCTTCCTGCTCGTAAATACCTGCCGTGGCAATCCTGTCGCTGTCCGCCCACAGCTGGCTAATGGTAGGTATGTGCACCTTTTCGGCGAAAGCAAGCCCCATCGCAATAAGCACCACCACCGTGGCTGCCGGTATCCATAAAAGCCTGTTTCTCCTTGCGGGATGGTCGACCGTTCCCGCATTCAGGCCTGTTATCCGCAACGTATTCTCTTCAGGACAACTGGCAACACAATCGCCGCATAAATGACAATCAACATCCTGTACTTTATCAGTTTCTGACACTTTAAGTGCCATCGGGCAAACTTTATCGCATAACCTGCAGCTGGTGCATGTTTCCGCATTGCGTGTAATCCTGAAGAAAGAAAAGCCTTTCACCTTCACGTTGAGTACTTCGGTCAAAACACCGGCCAATGCAAGTGCCCCCAGCAGCCACAACCAGCTGACTGTTACATTAAAAACCACGGTAAAAAGTACATACAGTGCCACTATGGCAATAAAGACATAACTATGGGTGAATATGTTGGATGCAGCGCCCAGCGGACAGGCGTACCTGCACCAGAACTGCCGTATGAAGAATGAACCCGGTATAGCGAGCAACAACGCCATTGCCGCATACGAAACAACCACGTCAGAACTAAACCCTGAAAATACGGCATAATAGGGATCAAAGGTCTTGCAGAAAAGCTCGCTGCTGGTAACTGAAAAATACAATGTGGCAAAAAGCAGTGCATATTTTACAATCCTCAATAATCTGTCGGCCGTCCCCTTAATTTCAAAATTCATTTTCAGTTTCCTCCCTCTCCGGCCAAGCCATTCGGTAAACGAACCCACCGGGCAAACATGGCTGCAGAAGAGCTTACTCATTAATATAACGGCGGCAACCAGTGCAAAGCCCATAAAAATCTGGGTGGTGGTCATTGAGCAGGCCAGCGAATTGCTTACAAGAAAAGAAGAGAAAGCCTGCAAGCCGCCAAACGGACAATATGCCTCAAAATCGGCAGTGTATGTTTTGTCAACATAAGGCCTTACAACAAGGTAAACCAGCAACAGAGCAATTATCAGCTGCAGTGTAATACGGTAAGGATTTAACTTCGTTTTCTTTGCCATGCTTTGTAATTATAAGAATGGCATCAAATGTAAGGAGGAAGTTTTTGAATTTGAATAGATAGCTTACCGGATTAACAAGTAATTAACAATTCTTCAGGATGGGAGGATTTAGAATTGTTATTTGACACAAACCCTATTCTTGTGAGTAATAAAAATTGAACTACTAAAGTCAAATGCTATTGACAAACCAATTATGATGGTACATTTGCTTTAATTTGAAGTTATTATAAAACAATGTCACTCAAGTATGATCAAGAGAAACTGTGACCTGATAATTATCTCCATCCTTTTGCTTGTCTCTATTAACGCCATAATCATGGTAGTTATAGAAAAGCATATAATTGGAATTCAAAACTATGTTGGATATAGTCTGCTAGTCTTTCTTGTAATATTGCGCATCCTGAAATTCAGGAAGATGAGGACAGCTATAGGCGTTTTCCTGATGCTAGGTTCATTTAACCTAATTCAATTTACATACTCAACTGTAACTGCAGGATTATCCTTGATTCCTTTTGGGCAAGAATTTAAGGTTGGGTTTCAGCCTCTCAGTTTGTTGCTCCTTATTTTTCTTGTCTTGGCTAACTTTTCATATTTTTTCGGGAGAATTTTAGATATATTTTCAGTAGATCCCAGGGTGGTACAAGATAGACAAAAAGAGATAGAGAAGCATTATTATAATGAACTCAAACAGCTTTCTGATGAAAGGTTAAAAGAAATTGTAGAGAATAAAAATGATTTTCCGTATGAAGAATTTAAAGTCGCCAGGATACTTCTTATTGAAAGGCAAAACAGCATAAGTGAAAGTTAAACTTCAAATAAAGCAAACCGTTCATTATAGAAATACTGCACTTGAAACATATTATTGCCGTTGCACATGGTTAAGTAAATATCCAAGCTTCAATTAGATTGAATGTATTTGTTTAACTTGTGTATTTAATAATGGGCTTATAACCCTTTCTTTACGAATATAACATCCTTCAAGAATGTCAAAAAATATTTTTTGCTCTAAAGCTAAATTATCATTAGGGGCTTTGAGACCAAACACATAGGTAGTTTCCTTTATACTCTTCATCAAGCAAAAAACGAAATAATTCAATGAATCATTTTTAACTTCAAAACTTGAAAAATAGCTGGTATCTGTTTGTTGAATTAATTGATATTCAACAAAGTTAGTTGGATTATTATAGTTTAATACTTGGTTCTTATTAAATAGATGATAATCATAGGGAGTCATACTTGTATCTTTCTCAATCATAAAATTATAATTATCGGTATATGTATGAAAGAAGTTGTCCTCAAAGATCACCATATCGTAAGGCAAGTTTATTTTTAATTCTCCTATGTCAAGAATTTTCCAATATAAGCTATCAGAAAATATAGGGTAATTCCATTTTCCAATTTTTAGGCCATGATCATAAAATCCTTGAGCCATTAGATTTCCATCTCTTCTTGAAATTGACCAAAATCCATATTCTTTTCCATTTTTTATACTACCAACTACATCAACCTTTATTTCAGGATCATGCAGTATGTAGAAGGAATAGTCAGGGCTACTTGAATTACAGTTCCCTAAAGTGAAAAGTAATAATATGGATATTAATTTGTTAATCGTGCCCATTGTATATCTCAAGTTTAGCTCCTACGGAAGTATAAAAGTGATTATGGCATCAAATGTAGCAATTTCCTGTACGATCTCCAGTCGGCAGCATTCCAACTCAACCAGTGCCTCTTTTGAAATTCATTAATAAACAATTCTTTACGATGCATCACAATAGTGTCGTAATCAGCAAATGAGAGATAGTTTTTTGAGTAGGTAAACATTCCGGCCTGCGCTTTTTCCACTACCTGGTATCTTTGCTTATCCATCATAAGGTAAGGCAATGCCGATTCATTAAGTGTTACCATAAAATCGGTATGGTAGAAAGCCTTATCAGCCCGGCTGACATTAAACTTCGCAATAATAACATCCCAGTTAAACATTCCCATTATCACGAAAATAATGTAAACGTAAACACTGTTTCTCACCAGAAGGTATTTGAGTGTTTTGCGCTGCTCAACTTTTATGATCACCGTTATAAGCCCTGCAATAACCATGATAAGGAATGCAAATACCCAGATGCGTTTATACGCAAGGTTAAAATAGTGCAGGTACCAAAAGTTCCTCACTGCCACTGAAAAGGCAAGGAAAATATTCTGTGCCAGCCATACCCTGGCGAGTATCTTCAACCCCTTGTTTCTTCTGTAAAAATTGAGGTTACCCCTGAAATACCACAGAACCAGCGCCATTGAAATGACTATTGATAAAATCAGCAACCAGGTGCCTTCGTGCACAAACTGTTTCAGGAAACCTCCGTCCCACCTGAAATTTATCCATACATGCCAGAAATCAAGAACATTCATCACAGCCAGGGCCGCATTCAGTAAAACAAAGAGTAGCGTTGCTATCCTGGCTTCAGCCCTCAGACCAATCATCGATCCTTTATACCATTTCTTAATCCTTTGCAAATCCATTACACCCGTTTCACCGGGTAAGTCAAATATGCCGGTCATTTTGCCAAACAGCAATATTACACCCGTAATAAAACCACCAACGCCTATGGCAAATGCCTGTGGTGATATATTCCTGAAAAGGCTGTTGAAAAACCTTTCAACGTACAGCATAAAGTCGCCGGTCAGGTCCTTAAAGTAAGGGCTTGCCGCCGAATAAAGTGAAACGAAAATCAGCAATACAAAAACCGGTATTATTATGTACCCCAGGTATCTGCCCACCCTCCTCGTTTTTGCGCCTCCGCCATAAACTGACCCTGTATTCTTCAGGTAGTTGAATGGGGCCGTAAAGAGTGAAATAAAAGTGGTGAGGAAACCATTTAACAACACCGAAAGGTAAGGTGCCGCCAGCAAACCACTCAGTAAAATAAGTGAAATTACATAAACCGATACCGCCGGCACCGACCCGTTCAGCAGGCACATAACTGACGACACTATAGTGCCCGCAACGGTAAGAGTTACCAGTGAATTCCTGAAGGTAAGCCGTCCGCCCCACCACAGCAAACTGAGTATAGCGGTATTCAGCAGCAGCACATTCAACCCTGCCCGCTGGTTATTCAACAACAAGGGAAACAATATTGCAAATACCATTGGCATCAGGGGAACATACTTTTTCATGAGAGGTGGTTTTGCTAAATAACGG
>DATGXS010000047.1:0-68547 GCA_035298745.1 Lentimicrobium sp.
GAAAAATCAGTCCACTTTCCAATTGTTGCCACTTCAAATCTGTAACTTTTTTGTGAGTTACCTGGTTTTGATACTAATTCCCCATTTCATCTTCTTAATATGATATTCTTTTTGCAGTTGTTTTCTGTCAATTACTTTCAAATCAAGGAAGTTATGATTATCAATAAAATAGAGTTCACCTTCAGAATCTTCATTTAAAGGTTTATCATTCAAGATATACACGAAAAGTAACGTCACACATTTCGGATTCCTGACTTGGCAATGATCAGTCGTTGACTGCCGACTGTCGCTCAAAATGAATATCCCACACTCAAAAACAGCCCACCGGTTAAATCAGAGTCCCGGTAGTCTGTGTCGAAGGAGCGATAAAATCCAAATTCAGCACCCAATCTTAAATTCAGGCCACTGACTCCTGGCTTTTGGAACCGATAAGCTGCTTTTAGCAAAAATGTATTTTCTGTTATATGATCGTTATTGAATTCAGTATTGTTATATGATTTCGTCCACCAGTAACCAAACCCTGTTTCAAGGTGGCTTTTATTCTGTCCAAAAAATGTTGAAACCCAAACCGGAATTCCATACCAATTGTACCCCAAACTATTATAGCCTGGAGTGGTATGTGAAGTGCCGATGCTTACTAAACACGGTATAGTTTCCTTTATAGAGAATAGTTTTCTTTCGTAATTTATGGATACCATACCAAACCCTGCATCATATTGGGAACACAAGGTATTTTTAACTGACATTTCTCTTTCTTCTGCATTCTGTGCTATGCTTAGGAAAGGTTTTATCAAGATGATAACGAGCAAAATAATCACTGGTAAAACGTTCTTCATAGAAGGTTAGTTACTAATTCAAAATTTATTTCTTTTTCTGTTCCAAAATGAATTCATTCAACCCCCAATAAAATAAATGCCCGGTTGGTGGTTCGTTGTTTATTTCCTCTTGTCCACATATTTAAAGTTCTTATGTCCATCCTGTACTTCAATTAATTTTAAATTATTAATCGAAATACCCTTTCTATATCGGATAAATCTCGACATGTCGCCTATAATTAATGTATCCTGAAGATAAACTCTGTCAAAATAATAAATAGTCCTTTTATTATTGTTTTCTGTAAAGCGAATCTCAATTGAAGGACCATTCTTTAGTTCAAAGGGATTATTATCCTTATCAATACATTTTATATAATCTATCGGATTTGCCAAATAATCTACAACATCTCCAGCTGGTCCACGAGTGTGAACTAATCTAAGTTTTGTTGAATCAATCCCTTCAAATTGAGCTTTAAAACTTTCAATAGGAATATAATAAGTTTTGCAACCTACAAAACCAAGAATTATCAAAATGGTTACAAAAACCTTTATCATGCAAGTTTTTATCATAAATCTTTAGTGTATTTTGTTTTTTACAATGACCGCTAACGGTCGGCGGTATGCAGCGTGCTGGATTTTGTCATATTCAATTTTTGATTTATGGCCATATAAAATCATTTGCTTTAGGAGAATCTGGATCAAACCATTCTTCAGCAATTTCTTTATAAATGGGATTCCCATTTTTATCAATCCTTGTCTGGATTAAATCTCCAACAGGCGCACCGTGTAAATATCTTAATCGTCCCTTTGAATCAAATTTTAATTTACCGTCATTAAGTAAATCGTCAAATTTCGGCCAATCCTTAATATTCTCTTTTGTTATCCTAATCCTGTTCATAAGTGTCGGCTTTCTTAAAATTGGTGACTAACGGTGGCGGTATGAAAAGTTGCCGATTGCGTGCGATTTCCTGTCAAGTTACACAAAAGTTGGAGCGGGCTACAACCCTTGAATAACCTACTGTCCCGGCAATTTTTTATACCGCGTGTTATGCCCTGTTTTTTAATTGTATTCAATTTTTCTTTCGGTTATAGTGATTGGTCTTGCGTTTATGTATTCTATTCTTTGTATCCAATTTCCATTCTGATCATACTGGTAATTAAAAGTTTTTAGTTCTTCAATGCCACGTTGAAAGTCATTCTTATTGTAATGCTCAATTATGTCGCCTTTAACGTTGTATTTATATTTATCTACTGAGGTTGTTTTTGTCTTTGGGTCTGTCCATACGCTTGAAATAAGTCTGCCATCGTTGTCATATTCATAAGTTTTTACCATATCAGATGGATTATTATATGGCTCCGCCCCAACCATAAATTCTATTATTTTCTTATAGTCTTGGTCATATTCGTATTTCCATCGTTCGACAAAATCATCACCCAAATATCCTGTTCTTTCAATCTTATTTCCATTATTGTCATACTTATAAGACCAATAACCCATTAGTCCTTCACTGTCATACATTAACTCTTTCACTTGATTGCCTGTAGAATCATATACATATTTACGGTCAAGGTGATTAAAGTTCGTTCTATCAATGAGTCTTCCGTTTCGGTCATACTTGTATTTATAGGAAGTAAAAAGGTCTAATAAGCAATACTCTTCAGATAGAAGTCTGTTTTTATTATCAAATTCATATTTTAGATATGAGCATTCAATAGTGTCTCCTTTTAAGATTTTATCGTCTTTCTCTATGACTTTAAATTCAAGGTAATATACAGCCTTTACATTTCCAACAAATTTCAGCTCTTTGTCAAGAAAACTTTGTCCACAAAGTAAATTGGTTGTAAAAACTAAAAAAATCGTTATCAACTTGTTCATATGTAGGTTTTTAAAATAGGGCATAACTTTTTTATAACCTTACCAAAGTATTGTTACAACTCCATTCTGGATGTATAACCTTACCTTTAGCTTCTGTAGATGCCTTTCAATGACGCTCACGTGATTTTAGTTTCTTCCGGAAATGAATTCCTGTCATAATGCCGGCAGTAATCAATACAATCCAGTTGATTGAAATGGTTGCCACTTCAAACCTGTAACTCCTGTTAATGCCGAAGATCAGTACGTATAAGGTGAATACCAGGATATTCAGGAACAGCTGGGAAATAAGTATTCCACGGAGTATTTTTTGCAAACGGCTTCTGTTACTAAAAGCGAACGCAAGGAAAAATAATGCAATGGACATGGTAATATACCCCAATTCCTCCATGGCGATAAACAATCCATGGTCGTTGTACTGCGTAATGAGGGCTATTCCCTCGGCTTCACCCTTCAGTGCACTGACAGGAACGACCGAAAACTGGGTGAAATATACAATCAGCAACACCGTACTTGAAATCAGGGTAAATGATATGCTGAGAAAAGTATACAGCTTTCTCTCACGCCTGGCAATAAAATGATTGGTGGCCATGAATATTACAAAGGAGAATAGCTGGAACACCGATAAATAGATCCAGTAATAATCTCTGGGGTAATACTTAAGCAACTCAGAGAAAGGGTACTCCATACAATTTTCAGCACAGTAAGGACCGGCAGGCGGAACTGCTGTCATTGCAAAACCAAAGGTCAATAAGGTTAGTATTGACAGAATAAATG
This sequence comes from Lentimicrobium sp., assembly GCA_035298745.1. Classification (GTDB taxonomy): domain Bacteria; phylum Bacteroidota; class Bacteroidia; order Bacteroidales; family Lentimicrobiaceae; genus Lentimicrobium. The sequence goes on from DATGXS010000047.1 coordinate 3,466, forward strand.
ACGAATAAACCCCAAATTTCAGGTAATTACTGCGTAAATCATTGTTTTCCATATTTTAAAAATGATAGTTTCTCTTATCAGCAGCTTTCCATTCTGTTGGTTAGGTTTGCGATTGTTATTCTCACCTATATTCACTTTGAACAACAAATATAGAAAAAGCCTCTCATACAAAAAATACTTTGAAGATAGTTTTTGGCCATTGGGGAGGTTCGGTCTATTTTGCTTTTTCGCTTAATCCGGCCGCCCCTCGATTTCGCTCGGGCGCCTTAATCAATTTGAGCTTCGCTCAATTGATTTTCAGGCGCAGAGCTTCACTCGGGGACCGTCGGAGGCGTCATGTTTTGGGACTGTCGCATGGGTCGTGTTTTGGGTTGGGACCGTCGGAAGCGTCATGTTTTGGGACTGTCGCCCAGTACAGGCTTTGTGAAACCTCGGTTCCAAAAAAAACATCTTCCGTGCGACGGTCCCCGAGTGGAGCTGGTGTTGTAACAGCAGCGAAGCTGCAAGTTACTGCACCAAAGCGTAATCGAGGGGCGGTGGGATTAAGCGAAAGAGGGCAGGCAGAGCGAATCTTCCATCTGAGAGTAACTCTCTTAATGACCTTTTTTTTACCCGGTTCCTCTAAATATTTTGTCCAAATGTCAATAGATTATTATCGGGGTCAAGAACTGAAAATTCCTTTTGTCCCCAGGGTTTGTTTTCTAATTTTCCATTTGGATGAATTAATGTCTGTTTATCCCTGAATGACGCGTATAACTTCTCAATATTGTCGGTTCTGATATATACCTGACCGTAGTTATCATTGGGTTCAAGTTCCTTAAATTCAAAGAAATGAATTTGAATTTGGTCACATTCCATCATCAGATAGCCATCAAAGCCGGTAGTTCCAAACTCCTTGAATCCTAATTGATTTGAGTAAAATTCCTTCGTAACATTTTTGTCACGCATCGGTAATTTAGGGTTGATATCTGTTAGCATAATTCGCCTTTATTTTCATTTTTTTCTTAAGTTCTACTTTCTCCCGAAAACCCCACTTTCCCACACCCCCGGTCATGATACCAACAACTATGATCACGATCCGGTTTATGGCAGCCTTCGGCAAAAGAGGGCAGGCAGAGCGAATCTTCCAGTTTAAGGTAACTCTCTTAATGGCGTTTTCCTTTAAGGGAATACCCTTCTTCATTTTTCCGTGAATACTTTTTCAATTCCATGGGTCTGCCATTGATTAAAGCTTCTTTCTTCTTCTGGCTCCAGTTCTGGATCTGCTTTTCTCTTTCAAAGGCGTGGTCAATCCGGCCAAATTCTTCGAAATATACTAGTTTAACCGGTAAATGTTTGGCAGTATAGTTGCTGCCGATTCCTTCTTCATGCTCAGTAATTCGTTTTTTGAGATCTCTGGTACTTCCGGTATAGTAAGTATTATTGCTGCAAAGCAAAATATACATGTATGCTTTCATTATAATTAAATAGAATTGTAAAGGTATTAAGATTCTTTATTTGGGAAAGGGCTTTGAAGGGAGTTTTTGGCCAATGGGGAGGTTCGGTCTATTTGACTTCTTCTCTTAATCCAGCCGCCCCTCGATTTCGCTCGGGCGCCTTAAATCAATTTGAGCTTCGCTCAATTGATTTTCAGGCGCAGAGCTTCACTCGGGGACCGTCGCATGGGTCGTGTTTTGGGTTGGGACCGGAGTTCCACAAAACATCTTCCGTGCGACGGTCCCCGAGTGAAGCTGGTGTTGTAACAGCAGCGAAGCTGCAAGTTACAATGCCAAAGCGCAATCGAGGGGCGGTTGGATTAGGAGAGACGGGCAGGCAGAGCGAATCTTCCAGTTAAGGTAACTCTCTTAATGGCGTTTTTTCCTTAAGTTTGAATCGCTAAAACGTTGAGTGTTTCTGCGCCAACTTAAAAGACAGAAAGCCATGAATATTTATCCATCCCTGAAAATTGAATATCAATCTTCGTTAACTCCATCAGAAGTTATTGACAGGATTAAAAGCCGGATTGTGGTCATAGACAAACGAGGTTTTAGCCCAATCGCTGATAAGCCTTATTCGGGATTCATAGATGAAAACAAATTCCTGATAAGGAAACAATACTCAGGCATTCAAATTGCAAACCCTGAAATTAAAGGTATTGTACAAGATCAGGCAGATGGTTGTAAAATTTCCCTGGTAGTAACTCCCACCTTGTTAATTAAAGCCTTCATGGGTGTCTGGTTGGCTTTTGCCGGTTTGGCTTGCATTTACACAACATTTGAAGCAATTCTTAAACGTGATTTCAATTGGCTATTATTAATTCCATATGCCTTTTTTGCATTTGGGTACGGTGTGATGTGGGCTGGGGTTATATTTGGTACTGACCCGGATGATGTACTATTTTATGATTTACTTGGAGAAAATTCCAGGGCTCCTTATAGCAGTTGAGCTTCGCTCGCCTGCGTATCTTCTTGCAAATAGCAAATACCTATTGAGTGTCCTCGTTTCCCACGCCTTTCGGATTTGGGCCATAATGATTTGCACCGTGATCACTGTCAGAGAGAAGCATCCAAAAAATATAAAAGGGAATAAGCTGATACCATCCACTATCGCCAATATCATGCGACCGTTTAGCTCCCTGGGCTATCAGAAACCAGTATAAAGGGATGAAGAATGCCAATATTATAAAGTCCATAGGCCCTTCACTCGTGTCAATAATGTTTTGGATGATTACTAACGCTAAAAAGTAAATGATGATAGTAATTCCGAATTCCTGCCTGCGTATACGGCCTTTAAAGGAGAATGGTTTGCTGAACATATCTTCTTATATTGTTAAGAATGGAAACATTTTATTTTCATGAACATAAGACCAGAATCATCACCAGAAGTGCAAGAATATGTCTTGTCATGAGTTTGAGTTAAGATTTAACAAATATAGGAAATGCCTCTCATACAAAAAAAACTTTGAAGGGAGTTTTTACCTAATGGGAGGTTCGGTCTATTTTGCTCCTTCGCTTAATCCGGCCGCCCCTCGATTGTGCTCGGGCGCCTTAATCAATTTGAGCTTCGCTCAATTGATTTTCAGGCGCAGAGCTTCACTCGGGGACCGTCGGAAGCGTCATGTTTTGGGACTGTCGCCCAGTACATGCTTTGTGAAACCTCGGTTCCAAAAAAAACATGTTCCGTGCGACGGTCCCCGAGTGGAGCTGGTGTTGTAACAGCAGCGAAGCTGCAAGTTACAATGCCAAAGCGCAATCGAGGGGCGGTGGGATTAAGCGAAAGAGGGCAGGCAGGGCGAATCTTCCACCTTAAGGTAACTCTCTTAACAACGTTTTCGTTTTAAATCGTCATGCGAGAAAGCTTGCGTTTCCCTTACTTAAAAACGTTGAACGTAATCATCTCAGGGTATTGCTCTGTCGTGCCGTAAAAAACAAGGCTGTCCTGATTGAGCGTTTTGATCATCAGGTCACTAACCGGTTGTCCGTGAACAATTGTTGAGTCAAATTGGAGGCCGGTAATTTCTATTGCTGTTTCGTTGAGTATAAAGGCCCAGGTAACGTCTTGCGATTCTCCGTTAAGGGTATACATCAGATGGTTATCAGTGCCGAACTTCAAGGATAAGTTCAACCTGCCGGTTAATGTATCGTCGGGTAGCTGGTTCATATTCAAATCATTAATAAAGCCCTGATGAGTCCAGGTTTTACCGGTAATAAGTTCTTTGGCAGAAGCCGGTTTATTTTCTTCTTTTGAACATGATACCAGAACAATTACTAAAAGCGCAAGAATGAGTTTTTTCATGAGGTTGAGTTAAGATTTAACAAATATAAGAAATGTATCTCATACAAAAAAGATATGCTTGGTTGATCGAAAAGGTTTCTCGCTGCGCTCGAAATGACGAGCATTCTTTGGATGAGTGGAAGGAAAAAGCAGTTAGTGCCGGCTTTACCGGCACTAACTGCTTTTTCCACTAAAAACCTGATACAAAGCCGTCATTTCGAGCGAAGCGAGAAACCTCTTCATCCCTGCTTTTAATTTCATAGAAAATTGCAAAATTGACCATGATAAGTGAAGTGTACCAGGCATAAACCATGGCGCAGTTTTCAAACCATACTCTTAGGTTATTCTTCACAATGCCCACATCGCCGTAAAACTGAACTCTGCAATTATTTTCAGTGATGAAAAAGAGGCCGAAAAGTACAATTGATAAGAAATAAGTGTACCATTTCCATGACTTATTCCGAGTTGCCTGAAAGATTAACCAGAAGGCAAATAATAAGTAAATTAAGAATTTCTGAAACCACCAGGATGACAACATGTTTAATGGTTCGCCGGATATTAAATATGAGATTGTGTATTCAAACCATTTGATTTGTGTCAGAATAAGAAATGCCGATAAATAAAAAGCAATCAGACGCCTTTTTAAAAAGAAAAGAATGACAATGATTGGGAATAGTGATAGCGCTAAAAAATGATAAGCAATATTAATATGATTGAAAAAGAATGCCCAACCTACTTCATCTAATCTGGATGGCAGGAAAAATGATGCAAGAAATATAAGCGCTGAGATTACGGTGAGTACTTTGGCTGTGGAGGTTTTCCAGTGATCAAACATAGTAATTAAATACTGCGCCATGGTTCTCAAAAGTTTGAGTTAAGTTTTAACAAAGATAGAAAATGTATCTCATACAAAAAAAACTTTGAAGGGAGTTTTTACCCGATGGGGGAGGTTCGGTCTATTTTACTCCCTCGCTTAATCCAACCTCCCCTCGATTGCGCTCGGGCGCCTTAATCAATTTGAGCTTCGCTCAATTGATTTTCAGGCGCAGAGCTTCACTCGGGGGCCGTCGCATGTGTCGTGTTTTTGGTTGGGACCGTCGGAGGTGTTATGTTATTCAATTATTGCGATAAAGTGAATGTTTTTTAATACATTTGCGCGCTTAAATTTTGAAACAATGGAAAAAGACAGCAAAGCTCAGATAACAGTTACCGACGAGACCCGTATGGTAGTTGAACATTATCTTCAGAAACAATGGGAGCGTCGTGCTAAGCGTGCAGCTAAGAAAGAAGCTGCTAAAGGTGCTAAAGCAGGTGAAGTATGGGATCCTAAAAGCGGCACTTTCAAAAAGCCTAAAAAGTAGTTTCAGCCTCCATCCTATCGCTTTAATTTTATTGGGAATTCTTTCAAGCCATGCCCGCATCTCTACGATGCCGGGCCTGGTTTTTTAGCTCCCGTTGGTGAGCTTGTCCAACCATTGCCTTTAACCCGGTTATGGAGCTTGTCGAACCATTGCCTTTGAGCTTGTCCCTGTCTACTTATTGTAAGCATCAATCGCCTGTCTCAAGTGCTTAGGCTTCGAAAGCGAATAAAAATAACTGACCCACATACATCCGGCACCAGCAAGCATTGTAACTACACCTGGGGTGGTGTTGGATTTTGATAAACCGTTATCGTGGTTGGTGGTGGCGATTACTGCAACCAGGCCTGTAGCGACAGCAACTCCCCCTACTACGCCAAGAATGGTTTCCGTTTTCCTGACTGACTTATACTTTGTTAAGTGCATCATGCTTTCAGGATTATCGGAAAGGTCAACCAACAGGTTTTTGTATTTCGCCTTCTTTAAATCGCCAAATCCTATATTGTAGTAATTTTTGATATTCCTGGTTACCATTCCTGATGAGTACATACCCGGTCCCCCGAATCCGGGGCTGTAAAATCCCGGACTGTATGATGTTACATCTCTTTCATAGAGATTTATTTTTCCTTTGCGGATCCTCTGGCAAAAAGTGGATGTTCCTGAACTGTTAATGTTTATGGTATTTGCATAGAAGCCGGTCTCGCCTTTGAAGAATTTAACGAAATCCTTTGAGACTTTAATTGAATCGCACATCAGAAAGCTGCCGCCAAACATGGGTGATCTCAACTCAACAATCCGTCCATAAAGTACTGAATCAGAGAAGAAATACACATAGTTCCTGGTTTCATCAACCTGGCTGAATGCAGAACTTACAGTCATCCATAAAAGTACAAGAACAATTGCAGATCGTTTTAAAACTGAATGAAGCAGGCAGTGATTGGTGTTGTTTGATTGGTTGTGGTTCATTGGTTATTGGTTTTGGCTATTTGGTGATGATGATTTTGCATGAGACACCCGCATCAGATGTACAAAAATAGACTCCGGGTTTGAGTGAAAGGGTATTCAGTTTGCCCTGACCATTGCGTATTTCAACGTAAGTAACCGGCTTTCCATAAACATCGCATATCGTCAGCAAACTATGCTGCATTCCCGGCACATCAAAAGTGACACTTTTGGTGGCGGGAACAGGGAATGTATTGATTGCCGCTAACGGAGGCCTGGTATGGTCAACACTCACAATGCCTTGTGAATCAGTTTTCAAAAGAAAGGGATAATCATTTGCGGATGAGTCTTCGCCCGTAATAATATACCCTCCGTCATTACAGTTATTTATACTTTGATAAACATGATCAGGGAGTGTTTTACTCCAGGCAATAGTTCCGGTTGTATCCATACAAAGCAATTCATACCTTCTTGATGAATTGTCGTTTACCCAGCATAGCAATACAGCTTGTTCTTCGCTATTTATAACAAAATCAATGACAAATGAAGAGTCGGCTGAAAATGACAATTCCTGATCAAGCAGAACCATACCTGAAGCAGTAAATCTCACGATAAAATTCTCATCGAAAGAATAGCTGTATGCTACCGGAAAGTGCGCTATACCCAGCAGGTCGCTGCCGCTGTTTTTCATCTTATCAAGATAAATGAAATTGTTTTGGAGATCGAGAATTGTATATGAGAATGTGGTAGAATCAGCAGGTTTTGAGAATATCATGTTAGTGACATAATGTAACATGAAAGGAAATTCATCAAGAACAGCAATAACCACATCTCCGTTATCGTTCACGGAAAGTGAGGAAGGCCACCAGTCAGGATTTGAGAAAAGCAGGTTCATTTCTTCATTTTCACCATCGACCGGGTTTAATTTAACCATGTAACAGTTGGATGAAATTTTTATACAAAGCCAGAGAGAACCATTTGCAAATACGGGTGGCATGTTGATATTCTGGATTCCTCTGCCCCATAAAAAATTCCCATCCGGATCAATCTTTAACAGACTGTAATCAGCATGAGTGACTGTAATATAGATGTTTCCATCAGGATCTGATACGCCATATTTCACTTCGGGCACATTGGTCTCCATACCAATATCCATATATTTTACCCACAAGGTGTCACCATACAGATTGGTCCTGATGAGTGTCAGATAAAAAACATCGTAATGACGTGCAGCCATTGCCATGATATAACCGTCATCCTGTGGGAAGGACACTATGCCATTGATACCATCTTGCACAAAAGGGTAGTTTTTATCGAAAGAGATGCCTTGAGATTTTTGCCCGAAAGAATAAACTGAAAATAATCCGGTTAAAGAAATTATCAAAGCGATATATAAAATTATCCTCTTCATTTCAGGTTAATTGTTTTTCAGAGTATTCAGGCTGTCAGCACTCAGCCTTCAGTGTTCAGCCACTGGAAAAGCAGATAGGTGCATAAACGGAACGAATGTATGGCAAATTAATATAGATTCAAAATACCCAATCAGAATTCAGCCAAATAAGCTAAATGCTATAAACAGCAACACAAGCGAAGCAGCAATAATGAAAAAAACACAAGGAAATGAAATAAAGGAAGTAAAACTTTGGAATTTTTGAATCTTGAATTTTGAAACCAGAATCTGTAAATTTGAATCTGAATCTTGAATCTGAATATGAATCTGAATCTGAATTTCAAATCTCAAATCTCAAATCTCAAATCTCAAATTTCAAATCTCAAATCTCAAATTTCAAATTTATTCCCCGAAGGGTTGTGCGGATAAGGAGACTCGAACTCCTACGCCTCTCGGCACCAGATCCTAAGTCTGGCGCGGCTACCAATTACGCCATATCCGCATTTAAGAGGCGCAAAGATAATACTTTTTCACTACCAATTACACCTGGCTGTTTCAATTTAACTTTTCTACATGTGAAACGTTTGTTTTTTAGAGCGAAGAGCTAAGCGCGGAGGGCTGAGGGCGAAGGGTTCCCGGTTCTCAGTTCTCGGTTCTGAGTTCTGAGTTCTGAGTTCTGAGTTCTGGGTTCTGAGTTCTGAGTTCTGAGTTCTGAATGCTGAGTGCTAAGCGCTAAGCGCCGATGCTGACTTCTAAATGCTGCCAAAGGCTTCCAAAAAGCCACTTTAGCCTTTAGCCTTTAGCCTTTAGCCTTTAGCCTTTAGCCTTTGAGCTTATCCTGAATGCTGAATGCTGAATACTTAAAACCAAAATATAACAAAATGAAACTCATCCTCTTATCACTTTTCGCCCTGTTACTAAACCTCCCAAATGGAGATGCGCAGGAGATTTATTTAAATGAACGCCTGGAGAAACTCTGGGAAACAAAGGCGGGACTGCATACGCCTGAGTCGGTGTTGTATGATCCTTCTGAAAAGATGCTTTATGTTTCGAGTATTAATGAGCATCCCTGGGAGAAGGACAATAACGGTTATATTACACGGCATAAACCGGATGGTGATATTGTTAATTATAACTGGGTGGAGGATATGAGCGCGCCCAAGGGGATGGGGATGGTGCAGGGTAAACTGTATGTGACCAATATTGACGAGGTGGTGGAGATTGATGTGACTTCTGCCAAAATCACCCACCGGTATAAACATCCTAAAGCTGAGAACCTGAATGATATAGCTATCGGGGCTGATGGTCGAATATTCGTATCTGACAGTAAAGGGAACTACTTATTTGAAATCTTTAACGGGGTTATGGATATTCTCTACCAGTCGGATGCAGGGCCAACCAATGGCTTGTTTTATGAAACAGGCAGGCTGCTGTGCGGACAGGATAACCGGCTGGCAGCGCTTGACCTGACTACAAAGACGATGACAACTTTTATTGACAGTACAGGTCCTATTGATGGGCTTAAGGGTGTTGGCGACAGCACGTACCTGATTTCGGACTGGAGCGGGCATGTGTATTTGTTGCAGCAGGGCCAGCCTAAGTTGCTTTTGTTTGATGGTACCCCGCTTGAAACAAATGCTGCCGATATTGAGTTTGACCCTTACGACCGCATTCTGTACATCCCTACATTCAATAAAAACAGCGTACTCGCCTATAAATTAAAGTAAATATGGAAATCCACCGTCTGTCAAAATCTATCCTTCCGCATAAGCCTTTCAATCTGCTGCTGATTGTTTTGCCTGCTTTTTTGTTAATAGCATGCAATAAACGGCTTGAGAGCCAGAATAATGACAATAACCAGGATAAGGATACCACTGTAATAGCCAGGGGACTGGAAGTGCCGTGGGAGATTTTATGGGGGCCTGATAATTGCATTTGGATGACTGAGCGTACCGGCAGAATCAGCAGGGTAAATCCTGAAACGAAGAAAATAACCGTTTTACTTGAGATAAACGTCACCAACCAGGGTGAATCGGGGTTGCTGGGAATGGCGCTGCACCCCGATTTTCAGTCAAATCCTTATGTGTACGTGAGTTACAACTACACATCGGGTATGGCAATCAGGGAAAGGCTGGTGCGGTATAATTATGCCAATGACAAGTTGACCCAGCCTGTGACGCTGATTGACAATATACCGGGCAATACTTACCATGATGGCTCGCGGTTGCTGTTTGGTCCTGACGGGAAGTTGTATATGACGATGGGTGACGGTGGTGAGATGCCCCGGGCTCAGGATTTGAATTCGCTGAACGGTAAGATTTTGCGGATAAATGATGATGGAAGTATTCCGACCGATAATCCGTTTACCGGAAGTTATGTTTATGCCCTGGGATCGAGGAATGCTCAGGGGTTGGACTTTTCGCCTTCAGGTATATTGTATTCTTCAGAGCATGGGCCTGAATCAGACGATGAGATCAACATCATTGAAAGGGGCCGCAATTATGGCTGGCCTGATGTGAAAGGCAAATGTGACACCCCGGAAGAAACTGCATTTTGCCAGTCGAAGAATGTGCGTGAGCCCATTTACGCCTACACCCCTACCCTGGCATTGGCCGGAATTGCTTACTACAACAGCGATAAGTTCCCCGACTGGAAGAATTCACTGATTGTGACTTCGCTGAAAGCCGGCAGACTCATCATACACCACCTTTCGGCCGATGGGATGTCGGTTACCAAAACCACCACCATTTACGATGGCGACTATGGGAGATTGCGCGATGTATGTGTGTCAAAAGATGGCCGGGTATTCATTTCAACCTCCAACAAAGACGGCCGCGGTGACCCGAAAACAGGGGATGATAAGATTATTGAGATTCATCGGATTAATGGCTAAAAGCTTAGACAAGCTCAAAGGCTAAAGGCTAAAGGCTAAAGGCTAAAGTGAAGGAACACTTCGACGCACTGCGTTTGCTCAGTGACCGAAGGAAAAAGTAACACACTTCGACGCACTGCGTTTGCTCAGTGACCGAAGGAAAAAGTATCTACTTCTTCCCTCCCCCTATTTCAAATCCGATTTTTAATCCTACATAATCTTTGGATTTGATTTTTTCGACACCGGGGATGATGTTGTATTCAAGGCCCAGCCTGAAGTGGCCGGCCACCACTCCTGCCCTTGGTGCCAGGCCGAACCGGTTGCCGAGGTGGGCGGTTGAAATGGCATCACTCACATAATCTATATCGCCCAGGATATAAACACCGGTACCAAGCCCAACAAACGGGCGGATGGTTGTGGTGGTGAAGTAATAATCGCCTGTGAGCAGAAAGCTGGTTACCCCTGTGGCGCTGACTTCAACCACATCGCCATCAATGAGTATTTCGCGGGAGGAAATAATCACCACCTCCGATTTAAAGCCCACCGAAATATTGTCGGTTACATTGTATTTGGGCTCAATATAAGCACCAGCCCCGAGTTTGAGGTCGTTGTTGGTGGGAAAGGCAAATACCAGTCCCAGGTCGACTTCAAAGGGTTTGTAAAGAGTGCTTTGGGCATAGGAAGCAATAGATAGGAAGAATAGAACTACGAAAATTATCCTGGCTTTCATTTTTTCAGTTTCGGTTACGTTATTTAGATATAACTTAAACGCTATGAAGCGCTTGTATGTTTCAGCTGCCGGGGCAATCGCATCATGCTTAGAAATCAATCGCCCTCACCCCGTCTCTTGCCTGGAAGAAGTAAATCAATCGCCCTCACCCAATCCATTGCAGGGGAAGAAGAGATCGATCGCCCTCACCCAGTCCCTTGCAGGGGAAGAAATAAATCAATCGCCCTCACCCCGTCCCTTGCCGGGAAGAAGTGAGGGCGAATAACACGTTAATCTTAATTAATGTTTAATCCCAGCCCTATCTCTTAATGAATTTAGCATGAACACTTTTACCGTTCTGGCCGGTTGATTTAAGTATGTATGCTCCGGTTTCTAAATCAGACAGATCAAGCAGCGGCTGATTGTTGATTGTCATCAGTAAGCGGCCCGATAAGTCGAATATCGCCACAGGTGTACCAATTTCAATTCCTGAAATTGTCAGGTTTTTTGTTGTTGGGTTCGGATAAACGCTGATTTCGTTGGTAACAGGCACATTGGTTGTTCCAACTGTATTAATATCGACGGTGTACTTAACCAGTCCGATATCGTCGGTTCCCAGATAGATATCAGCCATTTGTCCGTCAAATTTCACTGCCGAAGTGGTAGCCTGCAAATACATGAGGCCAGCGTTTGAAACCTGTGCCCAGGTTAGCCCGTTGTCATTGGTAAAGGCAAAAGAAGATTCCGAAATTTGTGAAACATTGGTGACAGCAACAATATGACCATCAACATCAGTTGAGTGGACTACATTGTGGAAAAGGCCGTCCAATATTTTTGTCCATGTTGCACCGGCATCCATTGATGTAAAAATGCCTTTATTGGTAGCGATAGTTAACTGCTGTTCATTAATTGGGTTATTTGCCAACTTCATAATAAGATCCTGGTAAGCAACCAATTCATCTAATCCGGTTGATTCAACCCAGGTATTACCACCATCGGCTGATTTAAACACCTTTGTTCCGACAGCCATTGTAATATTCAGTGAATTGGCCCGGTCAATGTAAATACCTGTCACCATATCCTGGTACGGCAGGGTAATCAACACACTCTGAACGTTTGACTGATCGGTAAAATCAATTTTATAAACTTCAGGAGTTTCACCATAATACGAAAGCGAGGCCCAGATAATATCAGGATTTGCAGGATCACTGACAACTGTATGAAGGGTGGGACTAAATCCGTTAAGTACCGGAAAAGTGGTATTTCCGTGATCGTTACTTACCTTCAGGTCGTTTCCCATAAAAGATGACTGGTAGGTATAAACCCTTCCGGCAAGCAGGGGATCAGCAATAACCGGTGAAGTTCCGGAGATTGTCATATAATCAAGAGGCATAACTCCGTAAGGGGTGTCAATACCTGTTGAAAGGTCACGGTGTACATATCCGTATTGAACACTGTAATAAAGATGGGCTTCGTCAGTATCAGAAATATCAACATTGCCTGTTGTTACAAAATAAGGGTTAAGTACCCTTGTGAGGGTTTCACCACCGTTTGTTGAAAAGAATGGGTAATAATCCCCATTTACGAATATTTCATTTACATTGAATGGGTTAAAAGAAGCTGTTAAGCCATAATAGTAAGTGTAAGTATCAAAATCAGGATAAACGAATATTTCATGAGTGGCAAAATTGTCATGGGTAATAACCATTTCATTCTCTTCAAGAATGATAATATTATTGGGATCGAGGGGATTGTAAACGATCGCATTGATATTGTCCTGAATCTGGTTGGTCCAGTTTACAGGTATAATATCCCATGTATCCCCACCGTCAGTTGACCTGTAAAGGTTTTCATCCTGATCCTCGTTCTGGATAAAAGTACCAAGGAGCACTTCATCAGGATTAGCAGGATTGAATGAAATGGCAAAGAGTGCATTTCCCTGAAGCATCTCGTTCCAGGTTGCACCGGCATCGTTTGACACAAACAGTCCTCCATCCACATCAGTTGGTCCCATTCCTCTCATAATGAATAATTTCTGAGGATCAGAAGCACTTATGGCAACATTATTTGGAAAGACTTCGTTGTAATCGACATTGTAATAAATTTCATCCCAGGTTTTACCACCATCAGTTGTGTAATAGACTTTAGCAAAATTGGCAAAGCCAATTTTAAAGCCCTGCAAAACCATGGCGGTATCAGGATTATTCTTCCACAGGCTGTAGGCTGAAATCCATTCTTTCTCTGAATCAGCAGGTTTGGGTAACACGTATTCCCTTAATACTTCCAGTGAAGCAAGATCGAGAATAATTATTTTATCGACTTCGCCATACGTAATATAGAAGCTGGCCTGGTTACCGGGCAGCATGCGAAGCGACTTTATTGAAACATTTGTTTCAGGATATGAATAGAGAATTTGCCAGGTAACTCCATTATCGGTTGATTGCAGAATATGATTACCAAGCGTTACAGCGTAAAGTTTATTTTCTACGAGGGGATCATAATTGATGTCGAAAATCCTCCCGTATTCAGAAGAACCAACGATTTCCATTTGGGCATAAAGTTCAGTCACCAAAAGTGGAAAACATAACAAGAAGCTAAGTAGTAATTTTTTCATTTCAGTTATTTTTGGTTTGAAAACACAATATTCTGTATTTATGACAGTAAACCAGTAAAATTGTTGAGGAAATACTATGACAGTAGTACGGAAAAAGTGTGACATCAATTAATTTACGAAACCTGAAATGTAGTCAAACAGTTCAGTATCATCGGGAAGTTCCAGTTTGCGGAGTATTCGTTCTTTTCTTTTCCTGCATGCCTCAGGCGTGATATTGAGTAAAGAAGAAATCTCTTTAGTGCTGAGGTTGATATAGATGTACGATAAAAACCTTATATCATTTGAATTAAGTACAGGGTGCTTTTGCTTTAGGATGGTCAGTATTCCACTGTTGACTTCTTCAAAATGGGTAAAAAAGTCCTTCAGTTCAGCATCACTCTTCAACTGGCCTTTAAGTTCCTGAAGATGTGCCATTAACTTCGTATTACCGGAAATTTCAGGAAGTTTTCCGAGAGATTCAATTATATCTTCAATCACTTCATTTCTGTGCGACAGGTTCAGGGCCTTTACCGCAAGCTTTCGGTTCCTTATTTCTATTTCATTTTTTAACCGTTCTTCCTCTAACAAGGCAATGGTTTCTTTTTCACGCAGTTGCTTTTCGAGAAGTAAATTATCGGAATTTCTCTTTTCAAGTTCAAGCCGCAGAATTTCTTTTTTCTGTTTGTTTTTTGTTGAACTGCTGCGCAATGCCCAGGTTATGATCAGAATAATCAATAAGGCAACGCTGATAATGATGTAGAATGTCCTTCGTTCAGATTTTATCTTTTCAAGGTTTTTTTGCGATTCCTTCTGGTAATTCTGAATTTCAAACTTTACCCTGTTTGTTTCAAATAACCTGCCATTCCTGATATCGTTTAACTGTGCACTTGATTTCAGCACCGAGTCTTTGGAAACCAAAGCCTGGTGTAGCAGATTTGTCTTTTGATAAAGGTATGAGAGCCGCTCGTAAATTGTTATTTTATCTTCGGTGGTTGGATTAGCAGTTAATGCCATCCTGCAATGGTAAATAGCTTTATCAAGATGCCCGTCGGCTTCATCTACTTTTGACAGTATGATAAATGCAGGTATCTTATTCCAGCTGTAAGTACCCTCATTAATAATGTGTTGAGCTATACCGGCCGCTTCTTTGTAGTTTTTGCTCAAAAGGTGATTTTCAGCAAGGGCCATGTCGGCATGCTCAAGCAATTCAGGATTATCCTTAACAAGTTCTATTGCTTCGTCAATGTATTTGCGGGCTTCCCTTGCATTCCCCTGCTCATTGGCGACAATACCAACATTTATGGCATACATACCAATCCTTGATTTTGTGTTGGTACTTTTGGCTATCTGATAAGCTTTACGCACATACTCCTCAGCTTTTGCAAACTGCCGGTCTTTCAGGTACAACACGGCTATATTATTCAATACTATCATCTCCTGATCTTCTGACAGGTGTTTGATTGCTATGGTATATGCGCTCAGGTAGTTATTGAGAGCTTCGCCATAATCAAGCATTGAGTAATAATTAACTCCAATATTGTTAACCGCAAGAAAGAGCTGCTGGTACCATTGGTGCTCCTCGGCGACTGTCTTAACCTGTGTTAGAAGTTCGAGTGATTTAACGTGGTCTTTATTATTCATGGCTTCAACGCCCAGCAAAATTATTTTATCACAATCCTCCTGTGAATCAATAACATGCTGTGGTGTTATTACCAATAAAAGAAATAAAGCTAAGCGAATCATTATTCAATTTTAGTTCAAGGGGTTCAAGGGGTTCAAATTGTTCAAAAGTGGTTCAAAGGTGGTTCAAAGGTTGTTCAAAAGTGGTTCAATGTGGTTCAAGGTTCAAGGGGTTCAAGGGGTTCAAGGGGTTCAAATTGTTCAAATAGTTCAAAAATGGTTCAAAGGTGGTTCAAATGTGGTTCAATTTTGTTCAATGTGGTTCAAGGGGTTCAAGGGGTTCAAGGGGTTCAAGGGGTTCAAGGGGTTCAAATTGTTCAAATTGTTCAAAGGTGGTTCAGGGTTTAGGTGTTCTTTAATGTGATTGAAGGGTGATTTCGGGAGGGTAGCTTTTTCTGATTGCTTTATATATTATTTCATGGATATCTGTTCGGATGTTCAATTTTGCGAGCTTGGTGTTTTCGGCATCGGGATATACACGGTTGCTTAAAAAGACATAAATAAGTTTTTCAGCGGGATCTACCCAGAAATAGGTGCCGGTAAATCCGCTGTGCCCGTAACTTGACGGCGAGACTGATTTACAGGCCGGACTGGGATCGTTGGGATCTAACGGGGGTTTGTCGAAGCCTGCACCCCGGCGGTTTCCCCTTGCGGGGAACTGGTAGCCGGTAAATTCAGCAACAGTGGTTGAATCGAGAAAACGTTCTCCGCCATAGGTGCCATTCTGCAGCAGCATCTGCATCATGATTCCAACATCAAGTGCATTTGAAAACAAACCCGCATTACCGGCCATACCACCCATTAACGCAGCCGTTTGGTCATGAACATCACCATGTACTAACTGCCGCCTGAAGGTGCGGTCGAGCTCTGTTGGTGCAATACGTGAAATATTGAACCTTTCCAGCGGGAAGAAGCCCAATGTGGTTAATCCGAGCTTGTTGTAGAAATTCTCCCTCAAATAAGTGTTCATTGGTTTATTGACCATATTTTCGAAGGTACTGGCCAGTAAAATAAAGCCTAAATCACTGTATTTGTACCCTTTTGTTACAAGTAGGTCTGACTCAATGATTGAGTCTATAATGTATTCAGGCATATCTTTACGTGCATATAAGCCATCAGCCACACGATGGTGGTAGTTTATGCTGTAGTGCCGGGCCAGCATTTCGTTTAATGGCCGGGTTGTATCGGTATTAAACTTCTGATAGAAAGGTATGAACGACTGCAGCCGGGCCTGGTGGGCCATGATATCCCTGATGGTAAAATCTTTCTTGTTCGATTTTTTAACCTTGCAATTGTAGTAGCTCAGTTTCTTATCAAGATTGAGATATTTATCATCATGCATTTTCATAGCCATCATGGTAGTGCCGAGAACTTTGGTAAGCGAAGCAAGATCAAAAATATCATCGGTACGCAAAGGGGTGTAGCTTTCGTACATCTGGGTTCCGTATGCTTTATTGATAATCACTTTGCCATTCCTGATCACTACAATCTGTGCACCCGGGAAAACCTTGTTATCAATGGCATTATACATGATTGAATCAACAGGCATGAGATCTTTAGAGGAGACTCCCACTTCTTCAGGCAACGCAAAAGCAATTCTGTTTACCACATCGCTGTTTATTCCGTCACCGGTTTTGAAAACTCCGTTTGCTGATACCGGTAATTTTCCATCAATAGTCCTGCCTCCAAATATGGTTTGAGCAGTTATTTCCTGCATTACGGCATTATCCTGGTAGGCAACAATCAGGCTTTCAAGTTTATCGGTGTTCCTGAAAAAGCCAAGCGAATACGGACTTGCGAAGAGGTTGAGCATGGTATGTTTTACCGCTGCCAGTGAGTCAACAAAGGCGGCTGCGCGTTCGGTGATGTTGAAGCGCTTTACGGGCAGGTCGCTCGATTTGATGAATCCCACTATTACCAGGTCGTAAGGCTGCAGGAGGTTGGTGATGGAATCGGCCTGCCTTTTGCTGAAATCCTTTAAGAGGTTGAAATGGGTAACAGGTGCGTAATTCGACAGCATGGACTGGAAGGGAGAAATTGCCGTATCGCCGATTACCAGTGTGCAAATATTCAAGGTGTCGAGGCTCTTCAGCGGAATAAAGGAGTGAGGGTTTTTAAGAAGTGTGACAGACCTCGAGTTGGCCCTGTATGAAATCAGCCGGGCCTGCGGATTATTGAGGTCATCCATCAAACCTTCAAGCTTAATTCTTTTTTGTGTGGCTAAGCCCGATTCATATTTCCACGTAAGTACCCGCTTGCATTTTTCATCAATAAGCTCCTGCGAAATGTACCCTTCATCAATGGCCTGGCATATGTTAAATATTGCTTTACGGGCATCAACGGGCAGCAGCAGTATGTCGTTGCCGGCTTTAAGGGCATCAGCCTCCACTTTTCCGATATCAGAAAAATCAACCAGTCCCTTCATATCCATACCATCGGTTATAATCATTCCTTTAAAGCCCATCTGATCTCGTAAAAGGTCTTTGAGGATTGGTTCTGAGAGGGTTGCAATTGATTTACGGGCCGTATCGAGTTGCGGGACCCGTAAATGCGAAACCATTACGCCTTTTATACCGCGGTTGATGAGAAATTTGAAGGGAAAAAGCTCGAGTGAATCAATAACATGCCGCGGTTTATCTATAACAGGCAGGCTGAAATGTGAATCGGTATCAGTATCACCGTGCCCCGGAAAGTGCTTGGCGACCGCAATTATGCCGTTATCCTGCATTCCCTGCATATAAAAATAGGCCCTTTCAGCTACCCTTAACCGGTCTTCTCCGAAAGAGCGGGCATTGATAACCGGGTTAAACTGGTTGCTGTTGATATCAGCCACGGGGGCGAAGTTCATATGAATGCCCAGCCTGAGGAGCTGGTGGGCTACTTCAACACCCATTTCATAAATATACTGCTCATTTTCAACGGCACCAAGGGTCATTTGCTTGGGGAAAGAAATGGTACTGTCGAGCCGCATGCCTAAACCCCATTCGGCATCAATAGCCACAAATACAGGCACATCGGTGCTATCCTGGATACGGTTTGTAAGAATGGCCTGCCTAACCGGTCCGCCCTGGAAGAAACAAACGCCACCAATATTGAAATCCTTAATCACCCTGATGAGTTCCTCATTGTACAAAGAATCGCGGTTTGAGTATCCCCTGATCATGAGGAGCTGGGCAATACGCATATCGGGGGTAAGGGTATTGAAAACCGAATCAACCCAGGCTTCTTTTGGCAGTGTTTGTGCCGGTAAAGTCAGTGAGTTGACTGAAAATATGATAATAAAGATAAAAAATCTGAAAATGGTTGTCAGGCGAAACATGAAAAGCGCAGGTTATTAGTTACTTGGACGGTTAGATTACTGGTTGTCAAAGATAATAGAATATTATTTTGCCGATTATACCGTTATTGAATAAGAAGAAATTAAGTTTAGCTAAAAGTTATCAACAGTTTCATATTTTAGTTAACAATACTAAAAAAGCATAGAAAAAGGTATAAATTTGCCAAAAAATGGTTTATGCACAATCTTACTAACCTTGAGAATATAGCTGTTCAGGTGCGCCGTGATATACTGCGCATGGTGCATTCGGCACAATCGGGGCATCCCGGAGGTGCGCTGGGAAGCACTGAATATATGGTAGCATTGTATTTTGCTATTATGCGTCTTGACCCTGAAAAGTTTACCATGGAAGGTAAGGGTGAAGATATGTTCTTCCTTAGTAACGGACATTTATCGGCGCTATGGTACAGTGTGCTTGCGCGAAGGGGTTATTTCCCATTGGCTGAACTGGCTACTTTCAGAAAGATTGACAGCCGCTTACAGGGACATCCGGCAACGGCCGAAGGATTACCCGGAATAAGGGTAGCTTCAGGTTCACTAGGTCAGGGACTGTCAGTTGCCATAGGTGCAGCCATGGCAAAGCGGCTGGATGTTGATAAAACCATCGTGTATTCGCTGCACGGTGACGGTGAACTGGATGAAGGGCAGATATGGGAAGCCGCTATGTTTGCTGCTGCCAATAAAATTGACAATATTATAGCAACCATTGACCACAACGGTCAGCAGATTGACGGGCCAACCGAGAAAGTACTGGCATTGGGTAGTTTGAAAGACAAATGGGAATCGTTTGGCTGGGAAGTAATTGAAATGGCCGGCAATGATATGCAGGCCGTGCTGAATGGCCTTCAGCTGGCCAAACAAAAATGCTTCAAGGCAAAACCTATTGTGATTATCATGCATACCGATATGGGTTATGGGGTTGATTTCATGAAAGGCAAGTATCACTGGCATGGTATTGCACCCAACGATGAGCAGTTGCTGAAAGCTTTGGATCAATTACCTGTTACACTGGCAGATTATTAAATACATATATAGGGTGTTGAGGAAAACTCTCTTACTCCTTCTTTTATTGCCTGTTTTTTGCATTGGTCAGAATGGCGGGGTAAAGCCGGCCGAAGAACCACTGACAAGAATACTGTTTGTATTTGATGGCTCGCAAAGTATGTACGGCACCTGGCAGAGTGATGTGAAAATCAACATTGCCAAGAAACTCATGCTAAACCTGCTCGACAGTCTTTCCAATTTCAAAAATCTGCAGCTTGCACTGAGGGTTTACGGTCATCAGAAGCAATTCCCGCCAGCCGACTGCAACGATACCAAACTTGAAGTACCTTTTTCATTCGGAAATATAAATAAGATCAAAAATACCATACAGGGCATTATTCCCCGGGGCACTACCCCCCTTGCCTATGCCCTGTCGCAAACAGCCGATGATTTTCCGCCATGCGACCATTGCAGGAATATTATAATCCTTATAACGGATGGAATTGAGGAATGCGATGGTGACCCGTGTGCGGTTTCAGTAGCCCTTCAAAAACGCAGGGTGACTATGAAACCTTTTATTATTGGAATCGGAAGGGATTTCAAACAGGCCTTCAATTGTGTGGGTACGTATTATGATGCCAGCAGTGAAACCGCATTCCAGCATGCGCTGAATACGGTAATTACAAGGGCATTAAGTGCCACTACCCTGCAGGTGAATTTGTTGAATATCAACAATAAGCCTTTGGAGACTAATGTAAACATGACTTTTTACGAGCATGGCACCGGCAAAATGAAGTACAACCTGATGCATACGCTTAATCACCACGGAATACCCGACACACTGGTGGTTGATCCGCAGATTATGTATGATATTGTGGTCAATACTGTGCCACCCGTGCGAATTGACAGCGTATCACTGCTTCAGAGCGGACATGTGACAGTTGAAGTGAGTGCGCCGCAGGGATACCTGAATCTGAAGATGGGCACCAACGAACGCATTGTAAAGAACCTGCAGGCTATTGTGCGACAAAAAGGCCATGCTGAAACCCTGAATGTGCAGAGTTTCGGCGATACCAAAAAATACCTCTGCGGTACTTATGAGCTTGAAATACTAACACTGCCCCGGCTGTATATTAATGATGTGGTTATTTCGCAAAGTACAACCACCACAATTGATATCCCGTTGCCGGGTATTGCTGTTATTAAAAAGAGTGTTTCCGGTTTTGGCAGTTTATACCTTAACAGGAATGGGAAAATGGAATGGGTATACGACCTCAGGGAAGGACAGCTTCAGGAAACCCTGGTGCTGCAACCCGGTAATTATAAGGTTGTATTCCGTTCAGTACAGGCTGACAAATCAATGTATACAATTGATAATGATTTTACCATCTATCCCGGTGGTACCAGCAATATCAATCTGTTTACCTATTGAGTTGAACAGTTGAAAAGATTGTTATTCAGTTGACAAGGCTGTAATTAGAAAGTTAAAATACACAAAGAAGATCAAAATACACGATATGAAAGAATATACCTTTTCAGAAAAGAAAGATACACGCTCAGGCTTTGGACAGGGACTCCTTGAATTGGGACGCAGTAACCCGCTGGTAGTTGCCTTGTGTGCCGACTTAACAGGTTCGTTGAAGATGGATGCTTTTGAAAAGGAGTTTCCCGACAGGTTTTTCCAGGTAGGTATTGCTGAAGCCAATATGATGGGTATAGCCGCAGGTCTGGCCATCGGGGGAAAGATTCCTTTCACGGGGACTTTTGCCAACTTCTCTACAGGGCGCGTTTATGACCAGATAAGGCAATCGATTGCATACAGTAATAAGAACGTGAAGATTTGTGCCTCACATGCCGGGCTTACTTTGGGTGAAGATGGTGCAACCCACCAGATACTTGAAGACATCGGGCTTATGAAGATGCTGCCCAATATGGTGGTGATCAATCCGTGTGATTTTAACCAGACGAGGCTGGCAACGCTCGCCATTGAAAAGCATACAGGGCCGGTTTACCTGCGTTTTGGCCGCCCGAAAGTTCCAAACTTTACACCTGCTGATTTTCCTTTTGAAATTGGTAAAGCTATAATGCTTAACGAGGGAAAAGATGTGTCGATCTTTGCAACCGGACATCTTGTATGGGAAGCCGTAGTGGCAGGTAAAATGCTGGCTGAGCAGGGCATTGATGCCGAGATCATCAACATTCATACAATTAAACCGCTTGATGTTGAAGCCATTATAAAGTCAGTTACAAAAACCGGATGTGCAGTAAGTGCTGAAGAGCATCAAATGAATGGCGGCCTGGGTGACAGTGTAAGCCAGACCCTTTCACGCCATCTGCCCTCACCGCTGGAAATGGTTGCCGTTAACGACAGTTTCGGCGAAAGCGGCACCCCCGAGCAACTGATGGAAAAATATGGCTTAACCGCTAAAAACATCGTAGAAAAAGCCCTGAAAGTCATTTCAAGGAAATAATTACTCAAAAAGATCACCCAATCTTACTGATAGTCTCCAGCATTGGAATATTGAGCAGGTGAATGGTATTGCCTTCAACTGAAATAATATTTTCATCCTTGAAGGTCTTAAGCGCCCTTACAACGCTTTCCTTCGTCATTCCACACATATCAGCCATATCCTGGCGCGAAAGGCATGATGTAAAGGGGTTTGTTTTATAGACTACCTGTGATAAGCGGAGCAGTACATCGGCCATTCTGCCGGGTATCTGTTTGTGGGTTATGTTGGTTAGCTGATTGCATAATTCTATGGCCTGGCTGCTGATCTTGCCAATAAAATCGTGTGCAAACTGATTGTTGGTTTTAACCAGTTCCTGAAAAACATCAGATGATACAAGGCATACGCTGGTGGGTTCGCAGGCAATGGCTGTAAAATGGTGACGTTTATCAGTATAGGCGCCGGGTGAGAAGATATATTCTATGGGACGAACAAAGCCGATGATAATTTTCTTGTCATCCTCACCTTCAATGAAGCATTTCACCAGTCCGGATGTCACGCATACAAAGTCGTGGCATGGCGAGCCCTGTTTAAAGATGATCTCGCCGGGTGAATAATTCATGGTAACCCTGCAATCATTGATTCTGCCCAACTCAAAATCATTGAGGTCGGTGAAGATATCAGCCTTATTTTTACAGTGTAAGCAATGCGTTACTACTGGTTTGATCATGATGTGGTTACTTTAACCCGGCGTTGATTTAAATCAATGCCGGGATTGTGAATTGTCTCTTTTGGACTACAAAAATATCAATTTTCAGTCACATACAGTAAAGTATATAATTACTTTCTTTGATCTACCAAATTAAACCAAATGATGAAACTTTTTAAGCATAGAAAAGTAACAAGGTTAGCTCTCTCAGGAGCCCTATTAATGGCCTTATTATCAGGATGTGAGTACGAGTACATCCAGGAACCGGTACTTCCGCCGATTACGACGGAATTAAAGTTTTCGACCGAGATTCTGCCAATATTCAACGAGAAGTGCAACACCAGCGGATGCCATGCAACAGGCGGTATTGCACCTGACCTTTCTCCGGCAAATGCTTACAATTCTTTAATGACCGGTGGTTATGTTTCAACCGAAGATCCATCAGGCAGTGTGCTTTATCACGTTATCACAACAGGAAGTATGAAGTCATTCTCAACTGCTGAGTATAACCAGAAGATACTGACCTGGATTGAACAAGGTGCTAAGAACAATTAATCAAAGACCATTATTAAACGAAACAAAATGAAAAGAATCATACGTATATCCGGAATGATGATCATGCTAAGTGCATCATTCTTATTTACATCACTGCCGGTGTTCGCCCAGGAAGAAGCTGATACTACCGCAGCCCCTGAGAAAGAAAGACCTGCACGCGCTGCTTTTGAAAGTGGCTTATTATTTGACAATGCCACTTCAACCATTCCTACGGCAAAAACACTTGAAATGGTTATTCAGCACAGGTTTGGCACAACAAATAATGGCATTACCGACCTTTATGGTATCTGGGCTCCGTCAAATATCCGTTTAGGACTTAATTTCAGCTTACTTGATAACCTGAATATTGGAATTGGAACGACCAAATTCAATAAAATGCAGGATATACAGTTAAAGTACAACCCAATCAGACAAACCCGCTCAAATAAAATCCCTTTAACAGTTACCATTTATGAGGTAGTTGGTATTAACGGAACTGCTGATGACAATTTCGGAACTGAATACAAATTCAGCAACAGGATGTCATATTTTACACAGGTTATTTTATCACGCAGGTTTAACGATAAATTCTCAGCACAGGTAGCTCCTTCTTTTACACATTACAATTCGCTAGATTCTACGATGGATCACGACAGGATTGCTATATCAGCAGCTGCCAGGTTCAAATTCTCACCACAGAGCTCAATCATCATTTCAGGTGATTTCCCTTTGCAGATTCAGGGAATTTCAGAACATAACGTTGAATTCAATGATCTTCAGAAAGAAAATGACGCGCTTGTTAAACCAAATATCTGCATAGGATATGAAGTGTCGACCAGCACACATGCTTTCCATATCTACCTTGGCTCAGCTCAGAATATCCTTCCACAGGAAAACATGATGTTCAACAAGAATGATTTCTTCGATGGCGGAATACTACTGGGATTAAACATAACCCGTTTGTGGAGCTTCTAACTTGAAATAAACTAATCAAACAATACACTATAATGAAAAAAGCAATAAAATCTCTGGTATTACTGGCTAGTGTAGTAGCTTTTGTTTTCACTACCATGTCAATGACACAAAAACCCGGCGAACCATGGAATGTTCCTGCAAAGTACAAATCAATGAAAAGTACAGTAAAAGCAGGTGACGCCAGTATTAATGCTGAAGGTAAGGAATTATTCAACAAACATTGCAAATCATGCCATGGTGCTAAAGGTTTAGGCGACGGTCCAAAAGCTGCAAGCATGAAAACCAGCACAGGCGATTTTTCATCAAAAGCTTTCCAGGCACAAACTGACGGTGAGATTTATTACCAGTCGATAGTTGGCCGCGGTGAAATG
The DNA here is from genome assembly GCA_035298745.1 of Lentimicrobium sp. Taxonomy (GTDB): domain Bacteria; phylum Bacteroidota; class Bacteroidia; order Bacteroidales; family Lentimicrobiaceae; genus Lentimicrobium. Next base: position 28,120 of record DATGXS010000047.1, read on the forward strand.
CCAAACTTCGAAAAGAAGATTACTGATGAAAACGACAGGTGGGCAGTTGTTGGCTACATCCGTACTTTGAAAAAATAATAAATGCTTTGCACAGAAAACCTTCCAATGTGAAGGTTTTCTGGTTTGCAATCTAACACCGACAAAATGATTGAAAAAATACTAAAAGGGAAACATACAGTATTCACCCTGTTTACAGGCGTGGTATTGTTGTTTTTCATGATCTTTTCAGCATCGTCTCAGGAACCAAAACGTCAAATCTCTGAAGATAGCCAGAAGTGCCTCAATTGTCATGGCGGCACCCATTTTACAATGACTGACTCTGCTTCGGGTGATAAGGTTAATCTTACCATGTATCGTGAGCTGCGCATTGATCCTGTTAAATATAACAATGCTACTCATGGTGGTTTTAAATGTACCGACTGCCATTCTTCAGACTATGAAACCCTTCCGCATCCTGTAAGTGTAAAATTTGAAACCAAATATGTTTGCCTCGACTGCCATGGTGGTGACGAAGCTTATGCCAGTTTTAAATTTGAAACTATTGATGAAGAGTACAGCGAAAGCGTACATGCAAAAAAACTTGGCGATGGTTTCAGTTGCTGGAGTTGCCATAACCCTCACGTTTATAAACTTACTGGGAAAATATCAATTGACGACAGGGTAGCATATAATAATGAGATGTGCCTGCAGTGTCATGGTAACGAAATTAAGTTCAGTGACCTCACCAGCCTTAAAATACCTAACCTTATTGAGAAACACGACTGGTTGCCAAACCAGGCGCTTCATTTCAAGAAAGTTAGGTGTATTGACTGCCATGCCAAGCAAAATGACAGCATTATGGTAGCCCACCTTATTAAACCGGGTTCACAGGCAGTTAAGAATTGCGTTGAGTGCCATTCCACTAATTCAATATTAATGGCATCGCTCTATAAACACGAAGTCAGCCAGCAGAGAAGTACCTCAGGTTTCTACAATGGAGTTATCATGAACCAGGCTTATGTGATAGGCGCAAACAGAAATTATTATGTGAATATTGCAAGTGCCGTTCTACTGGGCTTAACCCTTATTGGTATTGCTATTCATGCTTTTTTTAGAACTCGAAAAACAAAAAGAAATGCAATCTGATAAGATTTATTTGTATCCTGTGTGGATCAGGCTATGGCATGCTTCTAATGCAATACTCTGTCTTTTGCTCCTCGTTTCAGGAATAAGTATGCAGTTTGCAAGTCCTGAAAGATCAATGATTCCATTCAATACCGCTGTTTCAATTCACAATATCAGTGGAATACTGCTGACAATATTCTATTCGGTTTTTGTAATAGGCAATCTTACCACCTCAAACGGAAGATATTATACACAGAAACTCAGGGGATTTTCAGTAGAGATTATGAAACAGGTGAGGTATTATTCATATGGAATGTTTAAAGGCGAACCTGCACCATTTAAGATTAATGAAACCCGGAAATTCAATCCCATACAGAAGTTGTCGTACGTTACAGTAATGTACATCTTCCTGCCGTTCATGTTTATAACGGGATGGTCATTGCTTTTCCCTGAAACCATACCAACCAGGGTATTATTCTTCAGTGGCATATCAGCCACAAGTATACTTCACTCTGTGATTGGATTTTTTGTACTGCTTTTTTTAGTAATTCATATTTATTTCTGTACTGTAGGCCATACAGCAACCTCCAATTTTAAAAGTATGGTCAATGGATATCATGAAACACACAACTAAATTTTACACACAAACAAAAACACAAATGCTTATGAAGAAAAACAAGTTAATTACTTTTCTGGCTACCGGCTTATTTTTAACCGGTATGTTATTTGCAGGATGTACCAAAGAAGGTCCTGCAGGAAAAGACGGACTAAACGGACAAAACGGAGCTAACGGAGCTGATGGTGCTGACGGAACAACTGAATGTATCAAATGCCACAGCCCTGAGAAGGTAGGAATTGTAGCTACACAGTATGAGTTATCAAAACATAGTTATGGTGAAGCAGCTTTTGAAGAAGCAGGTAACGCATCATGCGGTCCTTGCCATTTATCAGAGGCTTTCAAATATGTTTGTGCAAATAACATTCCTTCATCATTCACTTTGAATGCTACCACAAACAAGTATGTAAATGATTATTCTTCAGTAGCAACAGCAGCATATGGTGAAATCACCTGCTCAACTTGCCATGCAGCAATTCATACTACATATACTGAGGGCGACTTAGCTTTAACAACTGTTGCTCCTGTTTCTATGACCATGTGGGGTGGTGCTAAAACCATTGACCTGCCTGCTGATGGTGGCAGAAGTAATCTTTGCGTTAAATGTCATCAGCCACGTCCTTTCACACAGTCAGCTATTGACGGTAATGTTCTTAACTATGATGAGTTGGTTTCAAACCCAACCGGTATTGTTTACGAACCAACCGCAGGTGCTACTATTAAGCTGAAACCAGCTTACAGAACCCACACCCATTATGGTACCGCTGGTGCTGTATTTGCTGGTAAGGGTGGCGTTGAATTTGGTTCAGGTTATACCAATTCAATCCATACTTCTATTGCTTCCTGTCAGGATTGCCATATGGCTGAAATGAATGGTAAGTCAGGTGGACATACCTTCTTTGCTGCCGGCAATTTCAAAGGATGTAACCAGGATGGTTGCCATACCGGAGTTGATGCTACTTCTGCAAGTTTCTGGACTGGCCCACGCACTGATATCAAGAATTTACTTGATCAGCTTGCTGCTAAACTGAACATCAATGGTGTTGATATGCTTAACAGGAATCCTGATGCTGAAGCCAACATGTGGGTTGCCAATTCAACCAACAAATATGATGGTTATCTGAACATCTATGATCCTATCAACAATCCTGCAGGACCAGACAACAACCCTACAGGTGTATTCCGTAATCCTTCTCCTTCAAGCTCATGGAGCCAGGCTCAGAAAGATTTCAATGCAACTTTACCAACCATTACTATAACCAATGCACAAATGGGCGCTATCATTAACTTCCAGTTATGCTTAAGGGATTATAGCCTTGGTATTCACAATTACAAATACACTAAAACTTTATTACAGAACTCAATCGCAGCTATCTAATTGTTGCTGATTGACCTATATTAAATTTAGTTGTGGAGAAGCCGCTTATTCAAAAGCGGCTTCTCTTTTTACTAATTTCGTGAAAATTAATAACATAAATATGCATCGCCTTATATACATTTCTCTCTTTGCGCTCTTAACCTCTTCTCTTTTTGCCCAGTCTTTTTCTAAAATTGACCTGTCTCTTCAATCAGGACTGAGTATTCCACTCTTTGAATATGCAGCAAAAAACCTGCAGGATGGCAGCTTTGCAATGCCGGGCTATACGGTTGCTGGTGAGCTGAGTACAAATCTGCGCTTTAACGGAGGTGAAAAAAGTGCAAACGGAAATAATAATACAGGCATATTCGTTCAATCGGGCCTTACCCTGAATCCTATAGATGTTGGATACCTGGGGTACGAAAAGATGCAGGCAGATCCGTTTATCACCAAACTGTTTATCAGAAGTGAACCTTTCAAAGTAATTCATCTGCTTGGAGGAGTTTCTTATAATTACCCGTTGTTTACGAAAGTTAACCTGCAGGGACAACTGGGTGCCGGAGTATTCTTTTCTTCTACACCGTACCAGTTGTACAAACCGGAGTATTTTCCGTTTGGTCCCCCCTATTTTGAAATTACCCCTTCAAAGGATATTAGTTTTGCTTATACAGCAGGCTTAAGGGCTATTTATGAAACAAATCCGTGGTACCAGATTGCATTATCGGCAAGCTTTAAAAGATCAAAAGCAGCGTTTGACTTTTATTCAGGCAATACATTACGGACCGATGAAAGGTACATTAGCCTTTTTGATGCTTCTCTGACACTGATCCTGAAATTATTTTGACAGATTTAACCTCCTGAGCCTGATTTTTAGTGCGAAAGCAATTAAAAGTGATGTAAATCAATCGATTGATTAATATATTTCAACAAGGGTTATTAATTCTCGTATCGATGCATCAATATATCTAAGATTCTGACTATATTTGTCAATCGCGAACAATTGTTTGAAAACCGGCAATGAATGTACTTGAGAATGATTCATTTAGGCATATTCAATATATTATGGAACCGGGGTAATTGCAGAACAACAAAGGTTCCTGCCTTAGAAAAAAGGCGTACGGAATTTCGTTGTAAGTGATTAGTTAAGCGAAAAATAGGCAAATTACAATAAGCATAAACACTAAAATCCAGAGAAAAATGAAAAACAAGGTTAGACTAATTGCAATTCTTACAATCACTATGATGTTCGCCACAGCAACTGTAATGGCTCAGAAAGCTGGTGGTCCATGGGAGATTCCTGCTAAATACAAGACAATGAAAAGTACTGTAAAAGCAGGTGATGCCTCAATAAATACCACAGGTAAAGAATTATTCAATAAACACTGCAAATCATGCCATGGTACCAAAGGCCTTGGTGACGGACCAAAATCTGCAATGATGAAGACTAAAATGCCTTCATTCGCTGATCCAAAATTTAAAGCTGAAACTGATGGTGAAATATACTACCAATCAATCGTTGGTCGCGATGAAATGCCTAACTTCGAAAAGAAGATAGTTGATGAAGCTGACAGGTGGGCACTTGTTGGTTATGTTCGCTCTTTGAAATAATATCACAAATTCATACACAGGTGCCCGAAGCTTATTCGGGTACCTGTTTTTTTGCTCCTAAACTTCCAAGATCATGAAATTACCTAAATCAATTTATAACTGGATCAGCATCAGTGGCTTTATACTTGCTGTAAATGCACTGGTTATTATTTTTGTCCTTTTTCTTTTTTCACTCTTCGCACAGGAGAACAACACGTACCTGGGATTATTTACCTATATAGTTGTTCCAATTTTCCTGGTGATCGGACTCCTTCTCATTCCAATCGGAATGTTTTTCAAGAGGAAGAAGATATCAACAGGTGTTGAAACTGCCGGCAAATGGCCTGTGCTCGACCTGAACCAGAATTTTACAAGGAAAGCTGTACTCCGAATTTCAATTATTACTGTTGTATTGCTGATCATATCATCCATTGGAAGTTATCAGGCCTTTCACTACTCGGAGTCAGTTGAGTTCTGCGGCACTTTGTGTCACCAGGTTATGGAACCTGAGTATGTGACTTACCAGCACTCGGCTCATGCCCAGGTTAAATGCGTTGAATGCCATGTTGGTGAAGGTGCCGGTTGGTATGTAAAGTCAAAACTATCGGGTTTGTACCAGGTTTATTCGGTTACTTTTAAAAAGTATGCCCGTCCTATTGCCACTCCGCTGCATAATTTGCGCCCGGCAAGTGAAACTTGTGAAAAATGTCACTGGCCTGAGAAGTTTTATTCACAGAAACTCAGAAACCAGCGTTCTTACCTGGCTGATTCCAGCAATTCAGAGTGGGATATCTCATTGTTAATGAAGATAGGTCCTGACCACAGTGCCAACGGTCTTTCAGAAGGTATTCACTGGCACATCAATAAAGATTTCAAAATTGAATACGTAGCTAGCACTACCGACAGGGAAAATATCCCATGGGTAAGGATGACCAATGTTAAAACCGGTGAAGTTAAGATCTTTACTGACGAAGAGAATCCAATTGACAAGGCTGCACTTGACACACTGGAAATGAGAAAAATGGACTGCATGGACTGTCACAACCGACCGTCGCATGTATACAAGTCAGCACCCAATTATATTGACCAGGCAATAACAGGCGGCAAAATTCCCAAAGATATTCCATACATCAAATATGCTGCAATGGAAGCTTTGAAGGTACCTTATGAAACAAAGGCCCATGCCCACAAGGAAATCTACACCACGGTTGTGAATTATTATAAAGATGAGCACCCTGATGTTTACCTGAAAAACTTCAACAAGATTCAGATAGCAATCCGCGCCATTAAACAGGAATATGATGACAATGTTTTCCCGTACATGAGAGCTGAATCATCACAGTATCTGAATCACATTGGCCACCTTGAATCACAGGGATGTTTCCGTTGCCACTCCGACAGGCACAAAACTGCCAAGGGAGAAGTTATTTCAAAAACCTGCGACAATTGTCACAGCATCCTGGCTCAGGGTAAAACCAACAGCCTGCAAACTGTTAACCTGATGAACACCATGGAATTTGTGCACCCTGTTGATATAAGGGATGCATGGAAAACTGCCATGTGTTCTGATTGCCACAGAGCGCTTTACGAATAGGAGTCTGGGGCTAAAGCCCCAATAATGAGTAAGAAACTGTTCATCTCCGCCCTAAAGGGCGGAGTTACCAGGAGATACTGTTCATCACCGCCCTAATGGCGGAGTTAATCCAAAAAAGAAACGCAAAAGAGGCTGTCTCAACTGAGACAGCCTCTTTTTTTTTAATACTCATGTCTGGGGCTAAAGCCCCAATAATTAGTGAGATACTGTTCATCACCGCCCTAAAGGGCGGAGATACCAGGAGATACTGTTCATCACCGCCCTAAAAAGCGTAGTTAATAACGAAACTCAAAAGAGGCCATCTCAATAGAGACAGCCTCTTTTAATATTATGTGTTGAAGAGTATTTTGAATAAATCTCAAATTTCAAATCTCAAATCAAATTTTAAATCTGAATTTGAATTTGAATTCAATTCTCAAATCTCAAATTTCAAATAAATTACCCATTCATTGAAATAAGGAACTCTTCGTTGCTTTGGGTATATTTCATCTTGTCTTTCAGGAATTCCATAGCTTCAAGCGGATTCATATCGGCGAGGTGATTCCTTAATACCCAGATTCTCTGCAGTGTTTCTTTGTCAAGCAACAGGTCTTCGCGACGGGTACTTGAAGCAACAATATCGATAGCAGGATAAATACGCTTGTTTGAAAGTTTCCTGTCGAGTTGCAGCTCCATGTTACCGGTGCCTTTGAATTCTTCGAAGATCACTTCATCCATCTTAGAACCGGTATCAATCAGAGCGGTTGCAATAATGGTGAGTGAGCCGCCATTTTCAATCTGACGCGCTGCACCGAAGAAACGTTTAGGTTTTTGTAAAGCATTGGCTTCAACACCGCCCGACAGAACTTTGCCCGATGCAGGTGATACTGTATTGTAAGCCCTTGCCAGCCTGGTAATTGAATCGAGCAGAATTACCACATCATGACCGCATTCGGTCATTCTCTTGGCTTTCTCAAGCACAATGTTGGCAATCTTCACATGCCGTTCAGCCGGTTCATCAAAGGTTGAGGCAATAACCTCAGCTTTTACGCTGCGAGCCATGTCAGTAACCTCTTCAGGGCGTTCGTCAATAAGCAGGACTATAAGGTAAGCTTCCGGGTGGTTGTATGCTATGGCATTTGCAATCTCCTTCAGCAATACCGTTTTACCTGTTTTTGGCTGTGCAACAATCAATCCGCGCTGTCCCTTACCAATAGGTGCAAACAAGTCAATTACCCGTGTTGAAAGATTTGAACCGGGATGGCCTGTTAACCTGAATTTCTTCTCAGGGAAAAGCGGTGTTAAGTAATCGAAAGGAATCCTGTCTCTTACCTCATCAGGTGTGCGTCCATTTATCTGCTCAACTTTAATCAGCGGGAAATATTTCTCGCCATCTTTCGGAGGCCTGATTGTTCCTCTTACGGTATCACCGGTTTTCAGACCAAATAACTTAATCTGTGACTGTGAAACGTAAACATCATCAGGTGAATTAAGGTAGTGGTAGTCAGATGACCTTAAAAAGCCATAACCATCAGGCATAATTTCAAGGACACCATCGCTTGAGATAAAACCATCAAACTCCCATGAGTACTCATCGCGTTTCCTTTCGGGACGATCGTTCCGTTCAGTGCGCTCAGGCCTGTCCTGACGGTCGGGGAAGCGCTGCCGTGGATTAGGGTAATCCCTGTTAAAGCGTTCGGTTGGCCTGTAAGGTTCAGGTTCGGTATTATTTTTCTCTGCAGTATGAATAGGAGGCTGAGCTGCAATTTCACTATCCTGAACTTCAGGTTTGCTTTCAACGGGAGTTAAAGGCATTTCATCATTTTCAATTGCTTCAATTTCCGGTTCATCATCGGGCACACTACTCAAAAGAAGCGCTTCGGTGTCGATGTGATCTGATTTTGATGAAGTAATATATTCAGGCTTATCGGTTCTCGGGCGGTCAGGCCTGTTGTTATTTCCTGAGGGTTTATGGCGGTTATTGTTAGCGCCTGGCCTGTTTGTATTATGGGGGCCCTTTCTGTCTCCGTTACTTGCTGGTCTGTCACCATTGTTGGCAGGTCTGTCACCATTATTAGCTGAAGGCCTGTCATTGCTGTTAAAAGCTGCTGGCCTGTCAACATTGCTTACTGCCACAGGTTGCTCAGCATCAACTACTGCAAGGGGTTTATCCTCTGTATCGAGAGCAATGGCAGTTTGGCCTTTAGGTTTAGGGAGATTTAATTCCCTTTTAGGTCTGCCACGTTTAATATTAGCTGACTTATCATCAACCGGCAATGGGATTGGCTGGTTGGTTTCTGTATTTTCATTGACCGGGGCCTGTTCTTTTTTCATTTCTTCCTTTGGTTTATTTTCGTTTTTGGCCTGTGCTGTCACAGGATTCGAGGAAGCGATTGGTGCCCCTTTTGGTAGCTTGTTAAAGTCTTGTGGCCGTGGTTTGGTGAACTTTTCGTTTGAAATACGCTGTCTTTTGAACTTGTTCTGCCTGTTTTCTTTTTCTCTTTCGAGCATTTCTTTGGAGGGATTAAGCGCTTGATGGTCGAGGATCTGATATACCAGGTCTTGCTTTTTCATCGCATCATACTTTGGAATGTTTAATGACTTTGCGATGTCTTTGAGCTCCTCGAGTAACTTGTTGTTAAGCTCTATAATATCGTACATAAAAGATTGATTGTGTTTTTAATCAGAAATTGATCAGAATAATTGTGAAGTTAATTTCGCACACCGCTTTCACGGGTACTACTTGATTAACAGATTGAAATAATGAGAGTGGAATCTAATTACTTACGAAGTTGCAAATATAACAAATTATTTCCTTATTTACTCTAACTGACGCTAAAATTAAATATTCCGGTACACTTACATCATCTGAAAGGATTGAAAAGGTAAATTGTTCAGTTTTTTTCTCACCTTTTTTCCATATTATTTCTCAAATCTGCGTAGGTTTGTTCTAAATTTTTAAACAGATCTATTGAAATGAAAAACACTGCATTTACTAAGATTCATGAATCACTGGGCGCAAAAATGGTTCCCTTTGCAGGCTTTTATATGCCTGTTCAATATGAAGGTTTACTTGTTGAACATGAGACCGTTCGAAATCGCGTGGGCGTTTTTGATGTTTCACATATGGGGCAAATATGGGTTAAAGGACCTAAGGCACTGGATCTTATTCAATGGGTGAGTTCTAATGATGCATCTAAACTTACCGACGGCAAAGTTCAGTATTGCTGTTTCCCGAATAATGAAGGCGGCATTGTTGATGATTTCCTTACTTACCGCATTGACGCCGAAACATACCTGCTTGTTGTAAATGCTTCAAATACTGAGAAAGACTGGAACTGGATTAATGCTCAGAATAAATTTGGTGCTACCTTGTATAATGCCTCCGACGAAATTTCACAGCTGGCAGTGCAGGGGCCGCTTGCTCTTAAAGCAATGCAGAAATTAACTGATACCCCAATACTTGATATGGAATATTATACCTTCAAAAAGCTTGACTTTGCAGGCGTTAAGGATGTTATCCTGTCAATTAACGGATACACAGGTGCCGGTGGATGTGAGATCTATTTCGCAAATGAAGATGCTGAAAAAATCTGGAAAGCTGTTTTTGAAGCTGGTGCTGAATTCGGCATTAAACCTATTGGACTTGGTGCACGTGATACCCTGCGCCTTGAGATGGGATTCTGCCTCTATGGTAATGATATCAATGATACCACCTCGCCTATTGAAGCCGGTCTGGGATGGATCACCAAATTTACTGACAGCAAGGATTTCATTAATAAGGCTGCTTTACTGAAACAAAAGACTGAAGGTGTGAGCAGGAAGCTTGTTGGCTTTGAGATGATCGACAAGGGTATTCCACGCCAGCATTATGCTATTCAGGATGCAAATGGCAATGTTATTGGCGAAGTTACTTCAGGTACGCAGTCCCCTTCACTGAAAATAGCTATCGGAATGGGGTATGTGAATACCGAATTTTCTAAAAACGACACCGAAATTTATATTGTAATCAGGGATAAAGCACTGAAAGCAAAGGTTGTTAAGACCCCTTTCTACAAAGGATAAGATTAAACGTTTAACCTACAACCGGACAATCCAATTGTCCGGTTGTGTTTTATGTTATAATTATAAAATTACCGGCATATTCAATTATGGCATTAGTTGAAGTTTGTTTCTCACCTGCATTATTTCCTTTTATACCCCAAACAGGTAATACCTTAACTGTTGTCATTGACATCCTCAGGGCCACCACTTCTTTTTGCACTGCCTTTGATTACGGAGTTGAAAAGATTATTCCCCTTAATTCATTGCAGCAAGCCTTTGAATGCAAAAAACAAGGCCACCTTGTAGCGGCAGAACGTGATGGGTTAAAGCCTGAATTTGCCGATTTCAGTAATTCTGCATTTGATTATATGACTGATGCCATCCGCGGTAAAACAATCTACTATACTACTACCAATGGCACCGAGGCTATTATGCTGGCAAAGGAGAAAGGCAAAGTGGCTGTTGCTTCTTTCCTGAATTACCAGGCAATGGTCAGATGGCTCAAAACAAGAAATGAAGATATTATTCTCCTCTGTGCAGGCTGGAAGAATAACTTTTGCATAGAAGATACCTTATGTGCAGGGGCTATAGCCGAATTATTGATGAAACAAGAAAACACAGCTGATAATCAAACAGCTGAGCCTGATAAAGCCTTTATTGCCTCAGGTGATGCAACTGATGCTGCTGTACTTCTCTGGCAGAGCTGCAATGGCAATCCAGAGCCTCTGATCAAAAAATCATCACATTACAAACGCCTGTTAAAACTCGGTTACCAGAACGTATTAAATTATTCGCTTGAATCAGGGAGATCTTCTGCCATTCCAGTGTTTTATAATGATGGCCTTATTGATTTATCGGTAAAACCACAACATTTAATTTAAACTCATGTTGCTACTATGAAAAAATTAATCGCCTCTTTAATTATGTTAGTATCACTCCTTTCTAATTCCTGTAAACAGTCGCCATCAGAATCAACTGAAAAGAAAGATGACTTCAATTATCTTCTTGAGCAGTTTGCTGACCTCAGGATCATGCGCTATCAGGTACCCGGTTTTGATGAACTCACACTCAAACAAAAAGAACTGGTTTATTATTTGAGCCAGGCAGCACTAGCCGGCAGGGATATACTTTTCGATCAGAATTACAAGTACAACCTGGCCATTCGCCGTACTCTCGAAAATATTGTGGAAAACTATAAAGGCGACAGAAATACCGATGATTTCAAAAAATTTATGGTGTATACCAAGCGTGTATGGTTCAGTAACGGAATTCACCATCATTATTCAAAAGATAAATTCATTCCTGATTTCAGTGAAACTTATTTCAGGGAACTGGTTAAGAATACTGACGGTGGTCAATTTCCGCTGAGGGAAGGCCAGAATACTGATCAGTTTTTGCAGGAGATTATACCTGTAATGTTTGACCCAACCATTGCACCAAAAGGTGTTAGCCAGGAAGCCGGGAAAGACCTCATTACTTATTCTGCCGCTAATTTCTATGAAGGTGTCAATGAAAAAGAAGTGGATGATTATTATGCCAAGCTGAAATCAAACATCATAAAAAATGGAGGAGATACGCTTATCTCTCTTGGGCTGAATTCAAAAGTGGTTAAAGAAAATGGTGTTATAACCGAAAAGGTATATAAAAAGGACGGCCTGTACACTGAAGCAATTGAACAGATCATTTACTGGCTCGACAAAGCAGCTACGGTTGCCGAGAACCCCAAACAGGAGCAGGTAATACGTAAACTGATTGAGTATTACGAAACCGGAAACCTCACTACCTGGGATCAGTATAATGTGCTTTGGGTGCAGGATGTTGACTCACACGTTGATTTTGTGAATGGTTTTATTGAAGATTATGGTGATCCGCTTGGCAGAAAAGCCACCTGGGAAAGCAATGTAAATTTCAAGAATGTTGAAGCCACAAAACGTACAGAGATTATCAGCTCTAATGCACAGTGGTTCGAAGATCATTCTCCGGTTGATCCTAAATTCAGGAAAGAAAAGGTCAAAGGCGTTTCAGCAAAGGTTATAAATGCTGCCCAGCTGGGCGGTGATTGCTATCCAAGTACTCCTATTGGAATCAATTTACCAAATGCCGACTGGATACGCAAAGAATTTGGCTCAAAGTCTGTAACGCTCGAAAACATTACTTACGCATATGATCAGGCATCACTCGGAAATGGTATGCTTGAAGAGTTTGCCGCTTCACCTCAGGAAATTGAATGGGCAAAAAAATACGGATTCCTTGCCGGAAACCTGCATACCGACCTGCATGAATGCCTGGGTCATGGTTCAGGACAATTACTGCCGGGTGTTAGTGCAAATGCCATGAAGAATTATGGTTCTCCGCTTGAAGAAGCCCGCGCCGATCTTTTTGCACTCTATTATATTGCTGATCCAAAAATGAAGGAGATTGGGCTGTATGATAACGACGCCGTATACAAAACCGAATATAACAGCTATATCCGCAATGGGCTCATGACTCAGCTTACCCGTATTCAACCGGGCAAGGATATTGAACAGGCTCACATGCGCAACAGGCAGTTGATTGCTTCATGGTGTTATGAGCAGGGAAAAGCTGACAATGTTATCTCAATAGAGGTTAAAAACGGCAAAACATACACCATTATAAACGATTATGCTAAACTGCGGGTGCTTTTCGGCAAACTGCTTGCTGAAATTCAGCGTATTAAATCAACCGGCGACTATCAGGCAGGCATGAACCTGGTTGAAAAGTATGGTGTTAAAGTCAACCAGGCTCTGCATAAAGAAGTCCTGGAGCGTTTTGAGAAACTGAATGTTGCACCTTACGGTGGATTTGTAAATCCGGTTTTTGTTCCTGTTACCGACAATGGTAAGATTACTGACATCAGGATATCATACCCTGATGACTACAGCAAACAGATGCTTGATTATTCAAAAAACCACTCTTTTTTGCCAACATATAACTAACTTTAAACCTTCTGCGCGCTCCGTCTGTTGTAATGGCTTAATTATTTAAGCATGCTCACAGATTATTCACTTCTGATAACACCCGGCACCGTTGCAGCCGAAGCTATTGACCGCAATCCCAGGTTATTGCTGATGTTTGAACACCTTGAGATTCCTTTGGGGCTTCAGGATAAAACCATTGCGCAGGTATGCCAGGAAACAGGCATTGATGCTAACCTTTTTCTCATCATTGCCAGGCTCTTTAATGGTATTCATCCCAATTTAATGCAACTGGAAGCATTAAATGGTGATATCCCCCTCATAATCAGATATCTTGAAAACAGCCACAGGAATTATATAACTGAGAAGTTTCCGCTGTTGACTATTTTGATAAACGATATCTGCAAAGTTAATATCCACCCTGAGGTTGAGCTGCTTAAGAGATTTCTTGATGATTACCTTGATGAAGTAGCTGAGCATCTGAAATACGAAAATACAGTGGTTTTCCCATATGTGCTGGCGCTTTCGGGCAACAAACTGCCTGCAGCTGGTATGGCACTTGAAGAATACAGCATGTCAGAATACCGGAGGCACCATGATGATATTGAAGAAAAACTGGCCGATCTTAAGAACCTGCTGATTAAGTACCTGCCTGCACATAACGACATTCATTTCAGGCGCAAATTGTTGTTAAGCCTCGACGAACTTGAATTTGACCTTCATATCCATAGTCTCATTGAAGAGAATGTTCTTATACCGATTGTAGAAAATTTTGAGAAAAATAACCAACCAAAGTCGTGATGTATCAGAATAGATATACATTGGCGGTTATTAGTGCATCAGATATTCTTAAAGGCGGCCTTGCAGATATCCTTTCTGGGAATCCAGGGTTCAGGTTACAAAAATTCAGTGACCTGCAAATGTTTCAGGAATACATTATAAAGAATGATTGCGAAGTAGCCATAATCGACAGTTCAGTCGCAGCATATTCGCAGCAGAAAATTAACCAGATCCGTAAAAACAATCCGGCAATACAACTTATACTGCTTGTATATCAGTATGTTAATGCAGCTTTATCTTCCCAGTTTGATTCTGTTATCACTATTGACCAACCTGCAAATGAGATTACAGATGTGATCAGCACTTCTGTTGAGAGCGTGAAAAAGCCGCGAATAACTGAAAGGCCGGAAACTTTGAGTGACCGTGAAACCGAGGTTTTACGACTCCTTGTAACCGGTTTTTCAGCAAAGGAAATTGGTGATAAGCTGAATATCAGTGTTAATACAGTTATCAGTCATCGCAAAAATATTTCTCATAAAACCGGCATAAAGTCTCTTGCCGGACTCACAATTTATGCCGTTACCCGCCAGGTTATTTCAATGAATACCCTTAAACTGCCGTAACCCCCACTACACTAATTAAATTTCTTATGCTGCCATAGAGCGGCATTCCATGGCACATTTATAACATGCCTCAGCGCAAATCTTACAGTGATCCATATGGTGCATGTTGCATTCTTTTCCGCATTCTTCGCAAATTTCCGCACAAAAACTGCAAACCCTTCTGGCAAACTCGTCACCTCTTGACATAAATGACGCTGCTAACCTGCATGCATCAGCACAATACATATCCAATTCAATGCAACGTGCCATTTCTTTAACTTTTTCTTCCTGTAAACATGCTATTGCACAATGATCGCACTCTATGGCGCAATCATAGCATGCCCTGATACAACTCTGATACTTTCCGTGGCTCATAATCTCTGGTTTTAATTTGCTTCGATATATAGTAACACCCATCTTCAATTAATGGAGGCCTATATAAAACCAACATGAGCTTTTTGGAAATTGTTTACTCACAACCATCCTTAAACATGCAATCATCTGATTCTGATTCGCCTTCAAATTCAAGTGTAACATGCTCCACATGGTACGAGTGAGCTATTTCCCTGATATCCTGTTTTAACGACAGCAGGTTTTCTGATGTGTTTGATGAATCGGCGGTTACCACGTGCAATGTCATAATATTCCGTTCTCCGTCAAGTGACCACAGATGAAAATCGTGCAGGCTTTTCACCGCATTGAGTCCTTCAATTTTTGCAAGCATTGAATTTACATCCACATCGCGGGGAACTTCCTGCAAAAGAACTTTAAAGGTATCCCTCAAATTTCTGTAAACATTATAAAGTACCCAAATGGTGATGCCAATTGACATGATTGGATCAATAACAGGCAGATCAGCAAACAGCATAACCACACCGGCAATAAGTACTGCAACCCAGCCAAACACATCTTCCAGCAAATGAATTGACACTGCCCGCTCATTAAGTGAATGTCCTGATTTTAAGCGGAATGCCGCAAAACCATTTACTGCTATCCCCAGCACAGCCAGCAGCATCATCCCCCTGGCATCGGCTTGCTGAGGGTCTAAAAGCCTTTTAACACTTTCATTTAAAATAAAGAACGAGCTGATCAACAATACCACCGATATGAAAATTGCCCCTAAAAGTGAAAACCTTTTATAACCATAGGAGTAATTAGCATCACTTTTTTGCTGTGATTTCTTTTGCAGGAACCACGATAAACCTAACGATACACTGTCGCCAAAATCGTGTATGGCATCTGATAAAATAGCAACACTATTGGTAACAAGCCCTCCGATGAGCTCTATTACCGAAAAAATAAGATTGAGGAAGAAAGCGAAGCTGATATTCTTACTTCCAGTATCTCCGGCATGATGATGTGGATGGTGGTGTGAATGATTTTCCATGGCACTAAGATAAACAAGTCATTAAAATGCTATGTTTTATTTTTGATGAAAAGAGAGATAAGAATTGGAACTTCAGGATGGATGTACAGCCATTGGAATAAAACATTTTATGCTGAAGCCGGTAAAGAAAACCAGTTAATCTTCTATTCACGTGAGTTTAATACCGTTGAGCTGAATTACTCTTTTTACCGTATGCCCGGACCCAAAGCGTATACCGATTGGTATCAGAGATCTCCTGCGGGCTTTGATTTTACGGTAAAAATGAACAGGCTTATCACCCATCTCAAACGGCTGATTATAGATGATGTATCGCGCGATGCCCTGCATTCGTTTCTCCGGGATACCCAGGGCCTGAAAGAAAAGCTGTCAGTGATTCTCCTTCAGTTGCAACCCAGTCAGGGTATTGATATTCAACGGCTCGACAAGTTCCTTGATACGTACACGGCTGAGATCAGCAATTTAGATTACAAACCTTCCACCAGTATTGAATTCCGCAATGTTAGCTGGTTCACCAATGAAACTTATAATCTTCTTCGCCAATACAATGTTTGCCTGGTGTTCCCAAGTACACCTGAATACAGGCATCAGGAGTTTACATCTGACTTTGTATTTATCAGAATCCATGGCAATAAATCATATACTGATGTGGAACTTAATATGCTGAAAGATGAAATTGACCATTATCCGCCGCACATCCGCAAAGTATACGTCTACTTCAATAATGACTTTAACACCTGGGCAATCTATAATGCCAGGTATCTGAAATCAATCCTCTAATTTGTTGAATTCATCCTTCTTATAATGCTCATGCGTTTGAACTGGTTTAACCTCAGTTTTTGTTAAACGCATCTGAATAATGTCAACCATCAATGAGAAGAACATGGCGAAATAGATATAACCTTTCGGAATCTCCAGTCCAAAACCTTCTCCCATCAATGAGAACCCTATTAGCAAAAGGAATGATAATGCCAGGATCTTAAAGGCAGGATGGGTGTTTACGAACTTACTGATGGGTTCAGCAGCAAACATCATAATACCAACCGAAATTACAATGGCAGCATACATAATCCAGAGATCGCGGGCCAATCCAACCGCAGTTATTATAGAATCGAGAGAAAACACAATATCCATAATCATTATTTGAATGATCACCTGGGTCATGGTAATTACCTTTATATTTCGTGACACGTCACCGGGTTCTCCTTCCATTTTATGATATATCTCACTGGTACTCTTATACATAAGGAATAAACCCCCAACAATAAGAATAAGGTCCTTACCTGAAAAACCATAATTGAATATTGTAAACAGGTCGGCTTTCAACTGCATAATCAGGGATATAACAGACAACAGACCCAACCGCATGAACATGGCAAGGAATAAGCCTAACCGGCGGGTCTTTTTTTGTTTGTGCTCTGGCAGTTTGCCTGAAATAATCGATATAAACACAACGTTATCAATACCAAGCACTATTTCTAAGGCAACAAGTGTCAGTAATGACGCTATAATTTCGTAATCCATCAACGGTTAGTTTAAAATTTAAACAACAAACATAAGTAAAAAGTAATCACTGCTGAATGGTGATTTCTCATTAATTTTGTAAAAAGCAAGCCATGAAAAAGAAGATAATACTTATAGTAGTAGTTGTATTACTGGTAGCTATTCAATTCGTGCGAATTGACCAGACTAACCCGGTAAGTAATCCACAGGCAGAATTTGCTGTTGTAGCTTCTGTGCCTGACAATGTGCAGATGATTCTGAAAGAATCGTGCTATGACTGCCACTCAAACCATACTTTTTACCCCTGGTATGCAAACGTTGCACCTGTTTCATGGTTCCTGCAGCATGATATTAATGAAGGCAGGGAGCATCTTAACTTTTCTGACTGGGGACATTATTCGGCTGACGACAGGCATGATTTACTCAAAGAATGCCTGAAAGAGGTCAATGAAGGTGAGATGCCTCTTAAACCATATGTTTTGCTGCATCCCAATGCTAAATTAACTGCTGATGAGAAAGAGACATTAAAGCAGTGGTTTTCAGCTAATAGTGCTATTAGTGTTTTGGCAGCGAGGAATTAACCCCTCACCCCCTAGCCCTCTCGAAAAGCCAAACAACCCCTCACCCCCCGGCCCCCTTGAAAAGCCAAACTACCCCCTCACCCCCGGCCCCCTCTCCCGGAGGGAGAGGGGGAGGAGTTGATTGTCAGTATTATAGGGATTGTTTTATTCTATAAATGACTAAGTTTAGATCATTTAAGACTTCTTCATTGCTGAATCGTATGACTTTTAATTCTAATTCTTCAAAAACAGCAGTTCGGATGTTATCTCTTTCAATTACTTCAGGCTGATCATGAATGGAACCATCTAATTCTATGATCAATTGAGCTTCATGACAATAGAAATCAACTATAAATGATCGTATTGGGTGTTGCCTTCTGAATTTCATTCCATTTACTTGCTTACTTCGCAAAGCTTCCCAAAGTAAAGCTTCTGCCGGAGTCTGAATTTTTCGCAATTCTTTTGCATCTTCAAAACTAGCTTTCGAAGATTTGAAGAAATAAGAAGTCTCTTTTGATTTTCCTAAATATGCCATGAGTAATCAAGAAAATGAGAATATAAATACAACCCAGTAAATTTGTAATTAACTCCTCCCCCTCTCCCTCCGGGAGAGGGGGCCGGGGGGTGAGGGGTTGTTTGGCTTTTCAAGGGTGCCTGAGGGTGAGAGGTAGTTTGGCTCTTCGAGGGTGCCGGAGGGTGAGGGGTAGTTTGGCTCTTCAAGGGTGCCTGAGGGTGAGGGGTAGTTTGGCAGCCTGTGCGTTGGTGGAATCTGGAATCTGGAATCAAAATCACCACTCCTTAAAAATAAAGAATACCGCTATAACAATAAACCCAAATCCAACGATGTAATTCCATTTGAGGGGTTCTTTGAGGAAAAATACTGAGAAGGCGGCAAATACCAGTAGCGTTATAACTTCCTGAATGGTTTTTAATTGTCCCACGGTAAAGGTTCCATGCCCAATTCTGTTTGCCGGAACCATCAGCATATACTCAAACAGTGCAATACCCCAGCTTACCAATATAACTTTCCAAAGTGCCGTTTCCTTAAACCTCAAGTGACCATACCAGGCAAAAGTCATAAAAATATTAGATGCCAATAGCAGTGAAATAGTTCTCATTACTCAAAAATTTCAGCAAAAGTAATGAGATTCTGTATTCCACATTCCAGATTTAAGATTCAATATTCAGAATCTCAACCCTCAAATATTATCAGAATTCAACTATTATCCCAATTGTCGGTAGAACAGTACCGGCAGTGCTTGCTACCTCTTTAAGTCGATAGCGGGCAGGGTCACCATCTACTGTAAGTTTATTACCCAGGTAGTCGGTTTCAACCACTATAAACGGCTGTTCAGCAGTTTGGTAGTTGTAAGCATTCTGAATATCGGTATAAAGCGTCAGCGACCATTTGTTAAAGTAAAACTGCTTATCAATTCTTATGTCAAGCTGATGGAATGAGTCTAGTCGCTTGGAATTAAACCGGTTATAATCCAGGTAACCCCTCGGTTGCACGGAATAAGCTTCAATAAGTGATGAACGCACCAAGTCATAAGGTGTGTAAGGACTTCCACCAACGAATCTCCATTTCAGGCCAATGTACCAGTCGTTTGAGAATTCACGCGAGAGGGTCAGGTTCACTATCTGGCCATTGTCCCATGCTGAAGGGATAAACTTGCCGGCTTTATCTTTGAATTCACTTTTAACCAGAGTATATGATGCTATCAGGTCAAGCTTGTCAAATAACCGCTCCCTGATGTATAACTCAGCACCAAAAGCTCTTCCGGTGCCTGTAGAGGTAACAGCCTCATTTCCGTATATGCCGAAATCACCTCCCTTGTTTGCCAGCGATATTGAATCGTTTACCGAAACCGGATAATCAGTGTAGTTTTTATAGAAACCCTCAAGGGTTACACGTGCATTTTCATTTCTGCGGAATTCAAAACCTAAAACCGCATGATCAGCCTTTATAAATGTAAGATTATTGTCCTTATTTACCAGGTTGTTGAAATTATCGCGGTATCCCAGGGTGGTATATGCGGGCTGCTGTAAATAACGGCCTAAGTTCATATTGACATAAAACTTCAGCGATAACTGGTATGCTGCTGATAACCGCGGGGACCAATTGTGCTGTATGTGCCTGAACTCCTTTGAATAATTATTGGCATCTGAACGCACACCCAGCGATACAATGAGCCTCTCGTTAAAGAAACCGCGACTGGCCTGACCGAATATATGCCATTTAAACAAGTCGAAATCAGAAGCAAAGTTTATTGAACGTATGGTATCCTCCGGTCGTGGAATAAAAACCTTCTGGAATGTTGAGTTTGAGTATTTCGCATATTCCAGTCCGGCGCCTGAAATAATCTTAAAACCTTTAACGCGCCATGAATTTTCGTACCTCACCTTGTTCTCTATCTCCTGTGAAACATAATCGCTCACAAATGGCTTGCTCTCATCGTTATCCTGATACTTGTATGATTCATTATTAAGCATATTACGACTATAAACCCAGGTATCGAAAGAGTTCTTGCGGTAATGTTTGTAAACCGCTCCAATGGCATAATTCCACTGCTCAAACACCGGCAGGTAATCGAGAATATACTGCTGGCCTTCATCAGGATTTTCGAGGCCTGTATTTAGTTTGAACTGGTCAATAGCCCCCAGACCGAGAACGGTAAGTTCATTTTTCTGATTAAATTTGGTTTTTACCTTAAACTGGAAATCATTATAGGTTGGCAGAAATGGAAGTCCGATAATATCGAACAGGAATTTCAGGTACGAACGCCTGGCAGAAAATAAAAAGGTTGTTTTCTCAGATATCGGCCCGTTTAATGCCAGTGAAACGTCGGTTGCACCCACAGCACCTTTGGTAACAATCCTTTCCGGATTACCGTCAATCTGTTTCATTTCAAGCACCGAACTTAAAGCATTGCCCCTGTTTGCCGGGAAAGCACCCGAATAAAAATCTATCTCGCGGACAAAGTCGATGTTGATCATTCCCACAGGTCCGCCCGAAGCACCCTGTGTGGCAAAGTGATTCAAATTGGGAATTTCAATCCCGTCAAGGTAAAAACGGTTTTCACTGGGACCACCGCCCCTTACAATCACATCATTTCGGAATGACACCGTTGAAGCAACTCCGGGAAGCGCCTGTATAACCTTACTCACATCACGATTGCCACCCGGATTTCTCTCCAGTTCTCTGATTCCAAGTGTACGCATTGAAACCGGGCTCTCTTCAGGTTTCCTGAAAGGAGATGCCTTTACCACGATCTCATCCAGCTGGATATTAGCTTTTACCATGGGAATATCCATGTAAACAACTTTTGCATTGGTAACCTGAATTTCTTCACTAATAAAATTCTCAAACCCCACAATCGTAGCAGCAATCTTTATGAAGCCCGGGTGAATATTGGTGATGGTAAAATTTCCATCCAAATCAGCAGTTGTACCTTGTGTTGTCCCATAAACCACAAGGTTGGTAAAAGGCAATGGCTCATTACTGGCGGCATCAAATACACGGCCTTTAATGGTACCGTTCATTGCATGATTCTGACCTTTTACAGTGAATGCTAGTAAAATCAGGAACGGGAGTAAATACTTCGACATTTGTTTAACTTTTTTAATGATTCAATAAACAAGCAACAGCTGTACTTGTTCAACAACCCTCATTTTTTAGCAATGCAATGACTTCATGTAATTAACACATTGAAAGGGCCTATACATTTGCCAACCTGTAACTTTGCTCCAGCCATGCCCCACCTTTCCTCAGCTAAGCAATGGCAGACCATAGGCAGGGGTAAGTGAAGGTAAGGGAGATTCCAATCAATCTCCAACATATCCATTATCACTGATCAAACTGAGTAACTATCATTTCTACTGCCTTTCCTGCGTCGATCCAGGTAATATTGATTCCACGTTTCTCCATTCTTCTGAACCAGGTCATTTGTCTTTTGGCAAACTGATGGATAGCCGTATTTAGTAACCTGATCATTTCGGTATAGCTCAGTTCTCCCTGGAGGTACATTGACACATATTTATATTCCAGACCATAGTAATGAAGGGTTTCGTATGGTACACCGTTTCTGATGAGTGTTTGTACTTCATCAATCATTCCTTCATTCAAACGTCGTTCAAGACGTGAAGTTATACGGGCTCTCACAATCTCCCTCGGGGTATTTATACCATATATGTAATTTGTAACCGGCTGATTATCGTATGAATCTCTCTTGCTTCCAGAAGATTGAAGGAGGTTGCCTGTTGATTCATTTTGGTCTGCATAGCTATTCTCAGCTGTGGCAATTTCAATAGCACGAATCAACCGTTCACGGTCGAGGATATCGGTTGTGTTATGGACAGAACGCAGGCTGAGCAGTTTATCAACCAGTTGCTGATTGGTTAGCTTTTCGAGCGATGCGCGTAAATGTGCGTCAGGTTTGGCTTCTTTAAGATTATACAGTCCCAGCGCTGTTTCAAGATACATGCCGCTGCCGCCACAAACAACGGGCACTTTTCCTCTACTGTTAATATCGGCCAGCGCTTTGTCGAAATCTCTCTTATAATCAAAGATGCTGTACTTTTCACCAGCATCAGCAACATCAACCAGGTGAGCTTTTATCTCCACACCATCCACCACATAATCAGCAAGGTCTTTTCCGGTACCAATATCCATTCCCCGGTATACCTGCCTTGAATCGGCAGATATAATCTCCCCCCCGAGGGAAGCCGCAGCTAAAGCAGCAATCCGTGTTTTACCACAAGCCGTCGGTCCAAGAATTAAAATCATCGGTCTACCCATAAGTGCCATACTCCAGACTTTCAAATATTTATAATAACAACCCACCAACCACGAACTCCATCACCACCCACCCTCTCCCTCTCACCCTCTCTCCCTATCTCCCAAAACTCTCCCAAAATCCCTATCCCAAAAATCCCTCAATCAAAAACTCCCTCACTAAAAAACTCAAACCACCCTATACTCCTTCTGCAACGAACGCTCATGCACAAACATAAAATCGCGAATAAGATTAAGTGAACCGATTGCAATTTTATCAAATCCGTGCAGGAGAAGTTGATTTATGGCATCTTCCATTTCATCATGAGGGCTGAAATTTTTATTTAAGAACCTTGCTAACCTTTCTTCACTGGTATCGGTTCCATCCTTCTCTTTTATCTTCAGGAACTGCAAGATACGCAATCCATCAACCTTTTGCATGGCTGCTTTAAAGAATTGTTCTGCTGTGCGGCAATTTTCACGCAATGGCCGCCACAAACCTGACATATCTGTTTGAAATGCGTCGAGCAGGAAGTCGTCCATTGGTGTAGGGACATCACCAGTATACAATTCGCAGAAAAGGTTGAATGTTAGCTTTACATCTTTAAACAACTCCTCATCATAAACCGGATAGCTTTCCCAGCTGCCTGCCCTTCCTTTAATCATTGCAGGACCGGTGCCAAAGTATACCCTGTCAGAGAATCTTGATGCGGGATATATCACTTCATCACAATCAATAATAATGTTACCGGCTTTCTTGAGTTTCTGAATGAAATAGAAGTCCTCACCACTCATTTTTGGGGTAATACCCCTCACCTTCCGGTACATGGCTGCCGTGCAGGCCATACCGGAACCAATAGCTGAAATGCTGTAGGGGTTATTTATGAGCAGCATGTTAAGTGCATAATTGCGCATATAAATTTCATACCTCAATACGCATCTGTCAGTGATTTCATCACCTGTTAACGGATGATAATAAGGTACTGATAAACCTGCAGCCTGCTGATTTTCATCAAAAGCTTTAACCACTGCACTGAAATATTCGGGAGTATACCAGGTATCGGCATCAATACTGAGAATAATATCTTCGGGTTGTGCCAGTTCATTGGCAGCATCCATGGCGGTCTTTCTTGCCCAGCCTACACCATGTTTCCGTCCGATCCATCCATTGCCCGGAGTTGATTTATCGATGATGGTAATTCGCCGGTCATCAAGTGAATACAGATATTGCAATGCTTCCAGATTGTTGCGGCATATGTGAGACTTATCAGGCACAGCATGCCATTCGTCGGGTTGATTCACACACACAACAAGATGAATGTCTGAATATTCCTGATTTAAAATTGCATCAATCACTGATGGCAGGTTATCTGTTTCATTTAAAACAGGCAATGTAGCGTAAACTTTCACCCTGTATCCTCTGTTAATACTCAACCCTTAAAATTTTAAAGGGCAAATTTAATACATCAGGCCATGGAAATGAACGAAGTACTTGAGAAACTGCCCCATCATCTGCTAAGCCTTGTGATTGAGCAGCCTTATAACAATTACACCGCGCGTGACCATGCAGTCTGGCGGTATGTAATGCGTCAGAACGTAAGGTTTCTCTCAAAGGTCGCCCATGGCTCATATACTGAAGGCCTGAAAAAGACTGGTATAAGCATTAATGCCATTCCCCATATGTATGGCATGAACCGCATACTCAGGGAGATAGGCTGGGCAGCTGTGGCTGTTGACGGCTTTATCCCACCATCGGCATTCATGGAATTCCAGGCTTACAATGTACTGGTGATAGCTGCCGATATCAGGCCTGTTAACCAGATTGAATACACTCCTGCACCCGATATTATACATGAAGCTGCCGGCCATGCCCCTATTATTGCTGATGAAGAATACTCAGCATATCTGAAATTATTTGGCGAAATAGGTTCAAAAGCTTTTTCTTCGGTGCGTGATTACGAGCTATATGAAGCCGTGCGCCACTTGTCGATCCTGAAAGCGGACCCGAATACCCCTTCTGCTGAAATCAGGGAAGCCGAAGAGCACCTGGCTTATATTGATTCAACAATGGGCGAACAGTCAGAAATGGCGCGCATAAGAAACCTCCACTGGTGGACGGTTGAGTACGGCCTTATCGGATCTTTGGAGAACCCTAAGATTTATGGCGCAGGACTACTCTCCTCTATCGGCGAAAGCTATAACTGCCTGCAACCCCATGTTAAGAAACTACCGTACACGATTGAAGCAGCCGGTTACAATTTTGACATCACAACTCAGCAACCACAACTATTCGTAACGCCTGATTTTGCGCATCTCTCAATAGTATTAAATGAGTTTGCCGATTCAATGGCACTGCGCAAAGGCGGAATAGAATCGGTTAAGAAAGCAGAAAATTCAGGGGCAACAGCAACTGTGGTCCTCGATTCGGGCCTTCAGATAAGCGGTACTTTTAAGGACTGTATATATGAAGGGAACAACGTAGTTTACCTTAAGACTTCCGGAAATTCAGCCCTTGCCTATAACAATAAGGAACTGCCCGGACATGGAAAGATGTATCATAAAGAAGGTTACGGAACACCGGCTGGCCTCCTGTCAAACAGCAGGAAACCTTTGTATGACTTGTCAGAAGACGAATTGAGTGCATTGGGCATTGAAGATGGAAAAGAATGTGAGTTAATTTTTGAAAGCGGGGTAAAATTAACCGGCCGTTTAACCGGCATTCGCAGGGCAGATGGCAAGAACCTGATATTCAGCTTTCACAATTGCAATGTTATTTATAAAGACCAGGTATTGTTCGACCCCTCGTGGGGTAAATACGATATGGCAACAGGTAATGAAGTAGTCTCAGCTTATCCCGGACCTGCTGATCCTGATGCGTTTCAGTTATCGTACAAAGCGCCATCTGAAACCACACATAAGATTGCTTACTCTGAAGCAGACAAAAAACTGCATTCTCTTTACCAGAAAATAAGGGATGTGCGCGAAAGTGACCAGGTGTCGGGTGAACAAGCTGCCAGTGACATAATCAAGATATGGAACAAGGTAAAAAGTGATTACCCAGGTGAATGGCTGATAATACTTGAAATACTCGAATTGACTGACTGCAACTCATTTTTAAGCAGTATAGCTGATGAATTAAGAGTTTCGCTTGAGAACTTAAAGCTGAAAGACACAGCATTAACAAAGCTCATTGACGATGGTTTAGCCATATCAGGCAAGGGATTCAAGACAGTGAACTCACAGGGTTAAATCAATTTTAATTTTTTTTATTGCATGGTTGCTATATACATGCAAATTTGTACATTTGTAAAAAAATAATTGATTAGTGAAGACCAGGCAATTAACTACATCATCAAAACGTGTCCTTATATACATAATGACATTTTTGGTATTTGGGTTCTCTCTGGGATCACTGGTTAATTTTCACTTAAACCGCATATACGGCAATCCGCTTAAAACAGAGTTACTGTTTGTAAAAAAGGATGAAAAATCAGTTGACAGGATCATAAAAGCTCAAACTGATCACTCGTATGACGGTATTACCCCTGAAATAGCCGTAGTTCCACAATGCAGTTTTGTATATCTGCTGCCGCAGAATATCATCACTGACTACGTTGTTAATTCACAGCATTTCCTTACAGGCACCGGACTGCGTGCTCCCCCGTTAGTATAATCAAGTAATTCAGAACAGGTTTTGCAGCTAATAGTCTGCAATAAAGTATTATAGTCCTTATAATACTCCCTTCTGAACCACCATATTATTTTCATTAACTCAATTTTTGTCATATGAAGACTTTTACTAGAATCTTTTTCATTGCAGCACTACTGTCGACCTCTTTTATACTAAAGGCGCAGGAAGAAAAAACGGTCACTATGGGTGCATCGTATGCAAATGAAGTGTACTACTCACTACAAAATGGCGTGGTAATGACTTCCCCCCGGAATACCTGGGATATCGCTTTCAACACAATGGCTTTCAGTGCCGGAATTATTATCAACGATGGTGCAGGCGTTGAACTTTACCAGTATCCCAAAGCTTCCAATGAAGGCTGGGCATCATTTGATACCACAGGCAAAGCTGGCTGGACCAGATTAATCAACGATGTATCAGACTGGGAAAACGGCGCTTTTAACCGCCTGCAAAAAGGTCATCCCGATTACGGATGGGGTGTTTACAGCATTACAACACATGATGTAATAGGCGATTCGCTTTTCCTTATCAAAACTGCTGATGGAAAATACCGCAAGCTTGACATCATTAAAAAGCGTTCAACCATCAACCAGTACGAAATTCGTTTTGCCGACCTTGATGGCCAGAATGAACAGACATTAACGCTTGATGCATCAAACTACGAATCAAAGGTGTCAATGTCATTTTCTTTCAGCACCGGACTTGTTGACCGTGAGCCAAATAAAGACAGCTGGGATTTATTATTCACCCGCTACCTGGCAACAGTTCAGAATACCCCTTACCCGGTGGTTGGAGTTTTATTGAATCCCGCTGACACAGCTGCGGAAGCCAGGGGCGTTGCCAGTGATTTCAACGACTGGGCAAACCTTGATTATACTACCGGCAGCGATGTAATTGGCCACGACTGGAAAACTTTTGATATGGGAACTTTCACCTACCTGATGGAAGATTCCCTGTATTATTTTGTAAAAGCCCAAAACGGCAATATTTACAAGATCAGTTTCACTAGTTTCAGTGGTTCAGCTACAGGAACAACAACTTTTACACAGCAGCTTGTTTCATCACTTTCAGTGCCTGAAAACAGCAGCCAGCCAACAACAATATATCCTAATCCGGCACGTGAACAGATTAACATTGTTACTCCTGCAGGACAAAAAGGTACCGTTATCATCAGTAACCTTACCGGACAGGAACTATCAAGGGTTTCATTCACCAACGGGAACTCACATGCAATAAATATCAGCGGTTTAATTAACGGAACTTACATTGTTTCAGTTAAAACCGACAATACATTTTATTCGAAGAAAATAGTGATCGTTAATGATTAAGCATTTCATAACGAGTGTTTTTGTTTTGTGTTTCATCGTGACTCAGCTACACGGACAGGAAACTTCTGTTCGTGTAGTTGACCACAATACCGGTTCTCCGGTACCTTTTGCCCATTTCAAGGTTACTGACCTGAAAAATAAATCAGTCAGGTATTGTGTAACCGACACCGCCGGCATTGCTAAATTTAATGCTGATAAGCCGGTGGAGATAGTAGTTACTTATGTTGGGTACAAAAACTATCTGGATACTTTATATCCGGGTAAGTCTGTGGAGGTCAGACTTACACCGGATATTATAAGTTTCGATGAAGTGGTAGTTACTGCACAGTACGAGCCTGTCAGTACCGACAGGTCACTGTACAAAGTTAAAGTGATCAATACAATGCAGTTGCAGAAAAAAGCTGCTTATGACCTGGCAGGGCTTCTGCGTACACAAATGAATGTAAGGCTCTCACAGGACGGCGCCATAGGTACCGGAATGAGTATGCAGGGTCTTGCAGGCGAAAATGTTAAGATTTTAATTGATGGCGTTCCGGTGATAGGAAGGCTGAACGGAGTAGTTGACCTGGGACAGGTCAATGTGCAACAGGCTCAACAGGTTGAAGTGATTGAAGGGCCTATGTCAGTTATCTATGGAAGCAATGCACTTGCAGGTGTGATCAATATCATTCCTAAGGACAACGTGAATGAACGAATGTTTATAAACCTTAATGGCTATTATGAAACCGTTGGGGTTTATAATTTTGACGGAATGGCAGGGTTCAGACTGGGTAAACATTCTGTTACCCTTACTGCGGGAAGAAATTTCTTTGATGGTTTTTCGCAAATATCCAGTGGCCGCGAAATGGAATGGAAACCCAAGAGGCAGTTAAATGCGGCTGTTGGCTATGATTACAAATTCAGGAAAGCAATCATAAAAGCCCATTTGAGTCAGTTTGATGAACTGCTTCAGGATAAAGGCAATTTATTGGCCCCATACTTTGAAAGGGCTTTTGATAATTATTTCAATACACAAAGAACTACCGGGAAGTTAAGTTTCCAAACCTTAGGCACACGAAATTTTGTGATGGATAATTCATATTCCACTTATAAAAGAACAAGAACCTTATACTACAACAATCTGGCCCTGTTGGAAAAAACGCATATTGAAGATGAAGTAACCGCGTTCCGTTCTTTGCTCTCAAGGGGAATTTATACCTACAAACTCAAATCAGATGACTTTGGTTTTCAAACAGGTTACGATGTCAATTCCGAATGGGCTGAAGGACAAAGAATTGGAAATGAAACACGAAATATTACAGATGCTGCCTTATTTTTAAGCATGCAGTATAAACCTGCCTGCTATCTTTCATTACAACCGGGTTTAAGGGCTGCATACAATTCGCAATATGATGCACCGCTCATTTATGCCTTCCATATAAAAGCAGGCCCGTACCGTGATTTCACGCTTCGCACTTCCTATTCCTCAGGCTTCAGGGCACCATCACTCAAAGAACTGTATATGAACTTTGTGGATGTAAACCATAATATCATTGGAAATACCAACCTGCAGGCCGAGACTTCCGACAATGTGCAGTTCGCTCTGACCAAAAAGCTGGAAGGACCTATAAGTATGGCAGAAACTGAATTAAGTCTGTTTGCCAACAATGTCAAAAACATCATTACTCTGGCAGTTATGCCCGATGAGAGCTATACGTATATCAATGTAGCTATGTATAAAACACGTGGTATTAACCTTACATACAGAAGATTCTTTAAATCAGGACTTGATTTCAGGTTTGCATGTGGAACCACCGGCAACAGCAACAGTAATGCAAAAACAAAAACAAACTATCAGTGGTCACCTGAATTCTCTTCTGAAATATCATACAATTTTAAAAAGCCCGCTTTCACAGTTTCCGGCTTCTACAAGTATAACGGGAAGACGCCAACCTTTGCGGTTGATGAAGAAGGAACAGTTACCAGCAGCAGCCAGGATGATTATAACACACTTGATATAACTTTAAGCAAATCAGTTTTAAAGAAACACCTTACAATAACTGCAGGCGGCAAGAATCTATTCAATGTGACTAGTATAGCTACTTCAGGTGCTCAGGGGGGTGGAATACATGGCAGCTCATCGTCATCAGTTCCAATTGCCTGGGGAAGAACGGCGTTTTTAAGATTATCATATGACCTGAGGGCACGAAAATAAGAACCGACAGTTGCTTCCATCGATATTCCAAAGCTATTATGAAGAAAATTAATCTGTTATTATTTCTTATACCGGTCATAACACTCTTCACTTCGTGTTTTAAAGAAGATGAACGCGTTATTCCCTACAATCCGGGTAATGTTCAAACAACCGTCATTACCATGGAGGAAGACTACAGGCTGATGTCGTTCTTCAAACTATACACCGGTGAAGTGGTTGATTCAAGCTTCAAATACGATTGGGACCTTGCTATTTCGACCAAAGCAAATGACTACACACTTTTTCCGAATACTTCACTTTTCATGAAGGTAGCCCACACCGGCGCTTATAATTTTGACTCAATATATACTATCCCAAATAATGCTGAATGGAAATTTGACTCTTCTGATGGTGATTCATCGGGCAACGCTATAGGTCTCTGGTGGCTGGATGCAGATTCTGCTTTATTGAATGCGGGTGAAGTACTCCTGATTGACCGAGGCATAGATTTCGACGGACTACCACTGGGTTATCTGAAAATCCAACCATTGTTAAATCATCAAAGCAATACTGTTGAAATAAAGATTTCAAAAATCGATAATACCGAACAGCGTTCCTTTTCTTTTACCAGGGATAACAGTCATTCGCTTGAAACAATGAGCTTTCAGGATGGCCTGAACGAAAAGCAGCCATTTCCGGCTGCCAACGATTGGGATTTGTGGTTCACCCAATATACCACCCTGTTATTTACCGATGAGGGTGATGCTTATCCGTATCTTGTAACAGGTGCACTTATTAATAAAGACAATACCTCAGTAGCCCTTGATACTATACACCCATTCAATGAAATAACCCGCGAAACCGCCGATGCATCATCACTCAGCAGCAGGTATGACTTTATTGGATACGACTGGAAGAAAATTAATGGTGATGTTACAAGTGGTGAAATCACTTATACTGCCCGCACTAATTATGTTTATATCATCAAAACCAGCGAAGGGTTCTTTTACAAGCTAAGATTTATAGATTTCTACAATGACCAGGGCAAAAAGGGCTATCCGAAGTTTGAGTTCCAGCGTCTTTAAGCCAGAGAATAGAACCTTTAACCATTCACGATTGAGATAAAACAGGCATTCAAAGCTTCTCTTACCATTTTCTTTGTGAGCAGGTTTTTTATGATCTTATGAAGCTGCTTCTGCTTTTCTGTTATTTGTATTTGCGTATTATCAGCTAACTGTGCTATCTCAGGTATGAGCATTGCAGAGTTGACTTCCTCAACAGTGGGAATGCCTTCAGCAGAACCAAGTATACCAAGATCATTTCCTGACAGTATTTCGCTGTTTCTGATATGCTGGGGAAGGGTGTCGACACCTATAACCGGTCGGCTGAGCGGCTTAGCCACTTCAAACAACGCACTTCCGTTTGCCCTCACATAATACTCAGCACCCATACGGCCAACCAGGTCAGCAAGTGTTGGGTCAATACCTCCCAGGGGGGTGAGTATGCGCTCATCAATATGCACGGTCAGCACCTCGCAAATAATGAGGTTGGCAGCACCTCCACCGGTACCGGTTTCAATTATATCACGCACTTTGCACTCCCAGTTGATTGGCGATTCCATTACCCTGTATGGCCTGATCTTATCGGACTTCACCATCGTAAATCCGGCTTTGTCAAACTCATTTACGCCTTTTGCAAACTCCGCACTTGCCAGACTCACCTGTTCAACCATACTATAGGTAACGGCATTGATACAAACCTCCGGAACAAGCCTGAGGTTTTCAAAGGTATCCTTGGTTGTGTTATTACGGTTTCTCCGGGCAGGTGAAAAGATAATTGTGCTGGGGTTTACTCCAAAAGCATTAAAGAAGCTGAATGGTGACAGATTAGGATTTCCCTCTTCATCTACCGTACTGGCAAATGCAATCGGTCGCGGGGCAATGCCGCCGGTTATTAACTTGTGTAACTCATTTTGTGAGATTACCGATGCGTCGAATGTTTTATGCATCTGTTGCAGGTAATATAGTGGTTTCGCATTTCCCAAAGCCGACCCTGATGCCATCTTTGCGCGCATATCCCCGCAGAATAACACTGTCGTAGTCTTCAATAAAGGCCCGTTCACCCTTACCAACTTTCAATGGCCGTGCCCCACGCCAGGTTAACTCAAGCAATGATCCATATGAACCGGGCACCGGACCACTTATAGTCCCTGACGCATACATATCACCAACGGTAATATTGCACCCGTTTACAGTATGATGCGCAAGCTGCTGGCAGATATTCCAGTACATATATTTGAAATTGGTTGCACAAACAAGCGTAGGTTCTTCTTTTTCAGGTTTAATGCAAACCTCCAGGTTTATATCATAATTCCTTAATCCGGTTGTTTTAAGGTAATCAAGCACCTCTGTTTCCTGCACCGGACCTTCAACTCTGAATGGTTCCAGGGCTTCAAGCGTTACAATCCAAGGCGAGACTACTGAACCAAAGTTCTTTGACAGGAATGGACCTAACGGAACATATTCCCACGACTGGATATCACGGGCCGAAAGATCATTGAAGAGGACAAAACCAAAGATATAGTCTTCTGCTTTATTCACATTCACTGAAGTACCTAATTCAGTATTCTTACCCACTACAAATGCCATTTCAAGCTCAAAATCGAGCATTTTTGTCGGACTGAAAACAGGTTTACTTTCCCCTGCAGGTAATATTTGTCCTTTTGGCCTTCTGATCTTTGTTCCTGACACCACAATTGAAGAAGCCCTACCGTGGTAACCAACAGGCAGGTGTTTCCAGTTGGGCAACAGCGGATTTGAAGCATCCCTGAACATGGTTCCCACGTTTGTGGCATGCTCAATGCTTGAATAGAAATCGGTATAATCAGTCACCCTTACAGGCAAATGCATTGTAACTTCGCGGGTATTGAACAGGTATTTCCTTGTAAACTCTTCATAGTCAGTGATCTCGTTGGTTCCTTCTTCCAGAATTTCCTGCAAACGCTTTCTGACTTTTGATGTTACTGATTTACCTGACTTAATAAAATCATTGAGTGTCGGCTGATTAAAATACCCTTCGAGATTTGCTTTTATCTTTTCAAAGAAACCATCGCGCTGCAATGCATAAAGATTCAGCACTTTATTGTCAATGCGGCTTGCAGCACCCACCGATCCATCAGGAAAACGACAGATGCCAAAGGGAATATTGTGAATAGAGAAGTCACTTTCAGCACTTGGCTTAATCCATGAAGCCTTAACCTCTGTTTTAGAAAGAACATCCATTATAATGTACCTCTTTTACTCTGTTCCTGCTCAATTGCTTCAAATAATGCCTTGAAATTACCTTTTCCGAATGAGCGGGCTCCTTTACGCTGTATAATTTCAAAGAAAACGGTGGGGCGGTCAACCAATGGCTTGGTAAATATCTGAAGCAGGTATCCGTCTTCATCTTTATCAATCAGAATACCCAGTTTACTCAGTTCTTTAAGATCCTCATCAATCTCTCCTACCCTGTCGGGAATTAAGTCATAGTAACCTTTGGGCACCTCAAGAAAATCAATTCCCCGTTCTTTCAGGGTTGTCACAGTGCTGATGATATCATAGGTTTCCATGGCAATATGCTGAACCCCTGCGGTTCCATAAAAATCGAGGTACTCTTCAACCTGCGATTTCTTTTTCCCTTCAGCAGGCTCGTTGATAGGGAATTTAATGCGCTCGTTGCCATTACTCATTACCTTGCTCATCAGGGCAGTGTACTCAGTAGAAATATCCTTGTCATCAAAGCTGATCAGCTGGTTGAATCCCATAACGTTTGCATAGAAATCAACCCACTTGTTCATTTCACCCCAGCCAACATTGCCTACCATATGGTCAATATATTTGAGCCCGGTAGATTCACTCTTATTATTTGTTTCCCATTTCACAAAGCCGGGTAAGAAAATGCCTCTGTAATTCCTCCGCTCCACAAAAAGGTGCACAGTCTCACCATAAATCCTTATACCTGAGATGATAACCTTTCCGTTGTCATCTTCAATAATGGTTGGTGCCATATACGATTCAGCGCCACGACTGGTTGTTTCATTCCACGATTTTGTAGCATCGTCCACCCATAAAGCAATCACTTTTACACCATCGCCATGCGTCATTGCATGCCGGCTTATTTCGTTTTCACCCGACAGGGCAGAAGTAAACATCAGCCTGATTTTACCTTGTTCTAACACAAAAGACGAACGGTCGGTTAAACCAGTTTCCAAACCGGCATATGCCAATGGCTGGAAACCAAAAGCCGTTTGATAGAAATATGCTGCCTGCTTTGAATTGCCGACATAAAATTCAACATAATCGGTTCCATTGATGGGTAAGAAATCGCTGTTAGCTGCCATTTCAGAATATTTTTAGAGGTTATATTAATAAATCAGGTTGTTAAGCTTAAGTGAAAGATTATATGGTGTTCCATGATTTGTAGTAATCAGGATCCTCGATTGACATAGCCTGTTTTGTCAGCCATAAAGGCCTGAAGGTATCAATCATCACGGCAAGTTCTTTGGTTTCTTTTGCTCCCAGGCTTTTTTCGACAGTTCCGGGATGTGGCCCGTGCGGAATACCAATAGGATGCAGCGTGATTTGTCCGCGCTCAACATTCTTGCGGCTCATAAAATCACCGTCAACATAATACAGTACTTCATCAGAATCAACGTTACTGTGATTATAAGGAACAGGTATCGACAAAGGATGATAATCAAATAACCTCGGAACAAAGGCACACATCACAAAGTTATGTGCTTCAAAACTCTGGTGAACAGGTGGTGGTTGGTGGATACGTCCGGTAATAGGTTCAAAATCATGTATTGACAGAGCATAAGGATATAAGTAGCCATCCCAGCCCACTACATCAAAAGGATGCGTTGCATAATGATAAGGAAAAATCTGATCGTCCTTTTTGATCATTACCAGAAAATCACCCGCCTGGTCATGAGTTTCCAGCTCTGATGGTTTCCTGATATCTCTTTCACAATAAGGCGAATGCTCTTCAAGCTGGCCATACTTATTCACATACTTGCGTGGAAAGCGGATGTGCGAAAAAGACTCCACAATCAGAAGGCGGTTATTTTCAGTCTCAAATTCCAATTGATAAATTACTCCCCGTGGAATGATGATATGATCCCCATAAGAGAAATGCAGTTTACCATACATGCTGTGCAGAGTCCCTGCCCCTTCATGAATGAAGATCATCTCAGTCGCCTGGCTGTTCTTGAAAAAATAGTCGTTGTTTCCTTTGGTTGGGGAAGCGAGAGAAATATACAGGTCATTATTAACCAAAACCGGCACTCTGCTCTTCAGGTAATCGCTTTCGGGCTTTACCTTAAATCCCTGGAAACTGCGGTGCTGCATATTATTCTGCACGGCAATATCGGGTTTTACCGAAAAAGGTTTCTCAATCTCCCTGACCATGGTTGGGGGATAATGATGGTATGTTATAGCGTAAACATCAGAAAACCCTTCAGTTGACACTAACTGCTCAGAATACAGGGTACCATCCGGCTTGCGGAATTGAGTGTGCCTTTTCTGAGGAATAATTCCTAGAGAATGATAATGTGGCATAATCGTGTTATTAAAGCGATAAAATCCCCGCTGCAATAACAACCCTGCAAAGGAATTGTTTGAAGTAGTGACTAGTGACTAGTGACTAGCCGCCTTTAGCCTTTGAGCTTAATCTAATGCCTTTTATCCTCGAGCAACGGCACAAACTTAAACGTACCGTGTTGAGTAGTCTCGACGGTGTTATCCAAATTCTTAACCACGAGAGTCATGATCTGGTAATCATTTTCATTAACGGGAATAACAAGTTTGCCACCTGGTTTCAGTTGGTCAATTAATTTCTGGGGAATAAAAGGTGCTCCTGCTGTTACAAGGATGCGGTCGAAAGGTGCAAAAGCCGGCAACCCGTTATATCCATCACCAAAGTGCACTTTGATGAGGTAACCCATCTTCTGGAGGAGGTCCTTTGATTTTATATACAATGGCCGCTGGCGTTCAATGGAGTATACTTTTGCGCCCATATTATACAATATCGCCGCCTGATATCCTGAACCAGTTCCAACCTCCAGTATCTTGTCGCCTTTTCTAACATCAAGCAATTCAGTCTGATATGCTACAGTGTAAGGTTGTGAAATAGTTTGACCTTCACCTATTGGGAAAGCTTTATCTTCATATGCATATTCAAGAAAACCTGAGTCAAAGAAGTTGTGCCGGGGCACTAAATCCATAGACTCAAGAACGCGCTCATTTACAATGCCCTTTGCACGGATAGACTCCACCAGTTTTTTACGTAAACCCTTATGCCTGAATGTATCAACAAGATTACTCGCCATTGCTGAAAGAAAGTTATTATTTGCTGCTAAATTACTAATTTCGCCCTGTAGAAAAACAATCTGAAACTTAAAACGCTTGTTATGCTCAAGATTGGAGTTGTAGGTGCCGGTCACCTTGGAAAGATCCACATTAAATGTATTAAGCAGATTTCGAAATACCAACTGGTAGGATTCTATGATACTGATCCTGAGAATGCTAAAAAAGTATCAGCAGAATTTGATATTCCATCTTACACTTCAATTGATGATCTGATCGATAAGGTTGATGTCATTGATATTGTTACTCCTACCCTATCTCATTTCGACAGTGCACACAAGGCATTAAAGAAATTCAGGCATGTTTTTATTGAAAAACCGGTGGTTGCAACCCCACAGGAAGCTCTTGAACTTATGCATATAGCCGATGAAGCCAATGTAAAAGTCCAGGTAGGCCATGTTGAGCGTTTTAATCCTGCCTTTATTGCCGCTACGCCATATATCGACAATCCGCTTTTTATTGAAACACACAGGCTTGCACAGTTTAATCCCAGGGGAACCGATGTGCCTGTCATCCTTGACCTGATGATACACGATCTGGATATAGTACTTAGTATTGTCAAATCAGGCATACACAAGATTAGCGCCAGTGGCGTTTCGGTAGTCAGTGATACACCTGACATTGCCAATGCACGCGTTGAATTCGATAATGGCTGTGTGGCTAACCTGACAGCCAGCAGGATTTCGATGAAGAATATGAGAAAATCACGGATATTCCAGCGTGATGCTTATATTTCGGTCGATTTTCTTGATAAAAAAACTGAGATTATAAGGATGTCTGAAAAAATCAATGAAGAAGATCCTTTTGCCATGATACTCGACCTGGGGAGTAATAAGAAGCCCAAACAGATCTTTATTGAAAAACCTGAAGTAACCCCATTAAATGCCATATTAGCTGAATTAGAAAGCTTTGCAGATGCCATAATGCACAATACTATTCCTCCTGTAACTATCAGCGATGGTTACAATGCACTAGACCTTGCTTACCGGATAATCGAAAAAATGGAGGATGCCGCAAACCTGGCTGTATAATTTTTTAAACCAGGTTAAAATTTGTTAAAATTTAAGCAATAAATACATTTTGTAACCGTTTTGTAACCGTTGATCCGACACGGTTGCACAACGAATTTTCACACACAATGACCCTTTTTACTCAAAGACAATTAATTATCAGTCTCTTCCTTATTTTATCCAGTGTGTTATTCACTTCATGTGAACCGAAAAACGACGAAAATCTTGTACCTTCTTATCTGCACATTGACAAGATTACTGTTTCAACAGATTTTCAGCAAGGAACAAATTCATCATCTATAACCGATGCCTGGGTTTATATTGATGACCAGCTGATAGGCTCATTTGAATTACCTGCAACCATTCCAATCCTTACAGAAGGCAAACAGAATCTTGTAGTAAGAGCAGGTATTAAACTTAACGGAATCAGTAATACACGCAATGCATATCCGTTTTATACCGCTATTAAAAGAGAAGTAAACTTCGTTAAAGACAGTGTTATTAATCTAACTGCAGCTGAAGTTACTTACGAGGCAAAAACCAGCTTCCCCTGGACTGAGAATTTTAATTTATCAGGGATGACCCTGGATACGACCTCCAAAAGTACCGTTAAACTTGAAAAAACAAATAACCTCGACCTGATGTTCCCTGAACAGGATAATGAATATTCAGGAATTGTCACCATGACAAACGATACTTCAATTTTTGAAGCGGTAACGGTTGAAAAATACGACTTCCCCGGCAATGGGAGTCCGGTGTTTCTCGAAATGAACTACAAGGTTAACCAGGATCTTGTAGTTGGAGTATTTTACTTGACCTCAGGAATGAAGGTTCAGAGACCTTTGATTGATTTGAAGAAGACTGATGAATGGAAGAAAGTATACATAAACCTCACTGTGCCAAAATATGATACACCAAATGCCACTGATTTTCAAATCTTTATTGGTGCACAGAAAGACAAAAATGTTGATGAGGCTGTATTACTGATCGATAATATGAAACTTGTACATTTTAATACCTCTAAATGAACAAAAAATTACAAGTAGCACGTTATGTTTTGGCAGACTTATTGGCTGCTATACTGGGATGGGCAACTTTTTTCGTTTACAGGAAATACACTGCTGATCCTAACATCTTTAATTATCCTGAAGCCATCTATCAGGACAAGAACTTATTTTACGGCCTCATTTTTATCCCCATTTTCTGGTTGTGCCTCTATATCATGATGGGTACCTACCGCAGGATATACCGTAAAGCCCGATTGCGTGAATTAGGACAAACATTGCTCATTACTATTATAGGCGTAATCATTCTCTTCTTTGCCCTTATCATTGATGACATGATTGCCGAGTACCATAATTATTACGATTCAATTATTGTGCTGTTCTTCTGTCATTTCATACCAACCTATACCTTCAGGCTTTTGCTTACATCAGTTACTACCTACAGGATTCACCACAAATTAATAGGGTTTAATACGATTATTGTTGGAAGCAACGGGAATGCCATTGGTATTTATAATGAAATTGAGAACCAGGAAAAATCCAGTGGCAATCATTTTGTTGGTTTTGTGAATGCTGCTCCCTATAAAGATTACAAATTAGAAAAATTCCTGCCTCACTTGGGACATATTAACCAGCTAAAACAGATCATAATGGAACATAGTGTGGAAGAGGTTATAATAGCTACAGAAAGATCTGAAGTAAAGACCATTGAACAGATTATTACTGAAATTGAAAGTACCAATGTTATCATTAAGGTGATCCCTGATATGCAGGACTATCTTCTGGGTACTATTCATTCAACTTCCATCTTCCATACCCCGCTCCTTGAAATATCTCCCGACTTAATGCCTGCCTGGCAGCAGTCAATCAAGCGCATGCTCGATATTTTCATTTCTATTATTGCCATGATCATCCTTATCCCTGCATATCTGGGTGTAGCTATCGGAATAAAGGCAACTTCAAAAGGGCCGGTGTTATACAGTCAAAAACGCATAGGGCTGCATGGTAAACCATTTACAATGATCAAGTTCCGCAGTATGTATTGTGATGCGGAGAAAAATGGTGTGCCGCAACTTTCTTCAAAAGAAGATCCACGTATTACCAAGTTCGGTCTCTTCCTCCGCAAAGTAAGGCTCGATGAAATACCCCAGTTCTGGTCGGTACTCCTTGGTGATATGTCGCTGGTTGGCCCCAGGCCTGAAAGAGAATACTTCATTGACCAGATCGTTCAACGCGCACCTCATTACAGGC
The DNA here is from genome assembly GCA_035298745.1 of Lentimicrobium sp. Classification (GTDB taxonomy): domain Bacteria; phylum Bacteroidota; class Bacteroidia; order Bacteroidales; family Lentimicrobiaceae; genus Lentimicrobium. Next base: position 67,804 of record DATGXS010000047.1, read on the forward strand.
TGCTTCAAAAAGTAAAACCAGGCATCACCTCATGGGGACAGGTTAAATACGGTTACGCCGAGAATGTTGATGAAATGGTTGAAAGGCTAAAGTTCGACATTCTCTATATCGAGAACATGTCACTTGCAATGGATTTTAAAATACTGATTTATACCGTATTGATTGTTCTGCAGGGGCGGGGGAAATAGTACTTTCCCACAATTTCTGATCTTTTCCAAATAATCTAACGTAAGGCGTTTATTATCATTCTCCGATAATCCATTCAAAGGCATTTATTTAGCATTTTCCCGATAATCCTATCCTGAGACGCGATGAATCGCGTCTCTGCAATCGTTAACCATGTATGTTTGTGGTTGTATTCTATTTTATTCCAATTCTATAATGCAGCATTATCAGAATTGGAATTACAACCGTGACAAGTGCATAAAGGAAGAAATTTAATAAACTTCTGTTACCATGATCTTCATTTTTCCTTAATTCCACCGCTTTCTTTTCATGAATAAAAAAATAGACAAGTGAAAATACACTGCAAATAAGCAGGAAAATCAATAACAGATTACCAGATTTTATAATTTGCAAATCAAACCCGGCCAATTTTGTAATAAGAAGTACCAATGTAAAGAGGAATAATGCTATTGATGCTCCAATATTAACTGGAATGATAATTTTTATTCCTTTTTTATTACCAAAGAAAGTGAGTGTCTGATAAAAAATACTGTATAATTTATATTGCATAGTTTTAAA
>DATGXS010000048.1:0-131765 GCA_035298745.1 Lentimicrobium sp.
TGTTTATAGTGATAATTGCGGTGTGGTGACTCTTACATGGGCAATGACCGGTGCCACCACAGGTAATAGTTCCAATACAGGAATTAACCTTGTTAACGGACAAACTTTCAATGTTGGTATTACAACTGTCACCTATACTGCATACGATGCAGCAGGTAATAATGTAAGCTGTTCATTCATAGTGTGGATAAAGAATTTAAATGCTCCCCAGTTCCATGCTGATTGCCCTCTGTCACCCGTCTCTGTAAATGCCGGCGCAAATTGTAATACGTTCGTTAATGTACCCGGGCCAATTATTACCAACCCATGTAACGAACTTTATACTGTCACCAATACTTCCCCATACAAGACAAGCGATGCTGATGCAAGTGGTACCTATCCTCCGGGAACTACCACATTCACATGGACGATTACTGATGCTTCAGGAAATATAACCACCTGCACACAGAGTGTTACTGTTACTGATAATCTCGCCCCGACACTAGTGTGTCCTGGTGATCAGGAACAGGAAATCATCAATGGCGGTTGTGACCTCTCAAATATTGTAATTCCAAATCCAACATTCAGCGACAACTGCGGTGTTGTAACCCTTGTTTGGGAAACTGAAGGGGCTACTGTATTGAGTAGTCCTGCTACAGGAATTAACTATGTAAGTGGGCAAACATTCAATGTAGGAATAACGACAGTAATCTATACTGCCATTGACGCTGCCGGCAATATCTCCATCTGCTCGTTCACCGTCTGGTTAAAAAACCTTGATGATCCTCCGTTTACTGCAACATGTCCTGCCAATGTATTACAACCATCAGAACCAAATGTATGCGGTGCAACCGTTTTGGTACCAGCACCCGGAATCTTTAATCCATGTAATGAAGCATTTACTGTAACCAACGATTCACCATACGACGATGATGATGCCAGTGGCTTCTATCCTGTAGGAGTAACAACAATACATTGGATAATTACAGATGCATCAGGCAATGTAACTCCTTGTACCCAAACAGTTACCATAACAGATTTAGACCCCATAATTACTTGTCCGGCAGATCAGACATATAATGCAGACTTTGAACAGAACTATGCATCAGGAATAGATCCTGGAACTCCTACCTATTCTGATAACTGCGGAATAAGTTCACTCACATGGGTAAGTTCAGCACCAACACCTGGAAGTGGAACAGGTGTAATGACAACCAGTGTCTTTTATGTTGGTGTAACAACAATTACTTATACTGTAACTGATATAAATGGTCACAGCTCAACTTGCTCATATACAATTACTGTTCTTTCAGAACCAGAAATTACTTGTCCTACAAATATTAATACAACTACTGATCCCGGTCAATGTTCCGCTACTTTGAATCCAGGTGGACCAACTCTGATCAGTGGAGTTGAACCAATCGACTGGGTATATACAATAAGGGATGAAGGCGGAAATATTCTGGCATCAGACCATTGTACAACTGCCAACCTTGCCACCTGTATTGGATCATTCACCTTCCCGGTAGGTGTAAATACAATCACATGGACTGCAACCAATATTTCAGGAGTTGATGATTGTATTCAAACAGTTACTGTGGTGGATGATGAACCTCCAACAATCATATTGCCCACAGCTCCATCATTCTGTGTAGTAGATATTTTCTCAGCAGTTTATGATGGACAACCTGAACCTGACGCAGATATTGTACCTGAAAGTCCCTTTATACAACCTCCTTTTATTTCTAGCTGGCGCAGGCCTGACTGGTATATTCTTAATGGGACAACAGAACTGGATATAACAGCAACTGATAATTGCTGCACTAATTATGGCATTTCATGGGTAATTCAGTTTGCAGGCAATGACGCCGCACAACCTGATATTACAGGAACCGGACAGCCATCAACATATGGCCCGATTGTACTTTGGGGAACACCATTAAATGTTGAATTGACTCATACAATAACATACATAATTACAGATTGTAATGGAAACGTTTTACCACCCGTGACAGTAAACATTTTAATTAAACCACGGCCGGAGGTAATAAAACAATAAGAACTTTCCGGCCATGGGGTTCTGTAATGCCCCCACAGAATCCCTGGCTGGATAATTATAGAAAAAACTAAAAAAATGCCTATGAAGCAGTAACTAGAAAAGTAATTAAAACGGCCCCTTGGCTTATTAAAGAAATTGAATCTTCCCATTTGTCTTAAGCACTCATTATGAGGCACAATAACAAAAATCAATCATTAATAAAACAATTAATTATTCAATTAACCATTAAATTTTTAAACAAAATGAAAAAGCAACTATTAGTTTTAGTTTTTGTATTATTCGCGTCTGTAGTAACATTCGCACAAAACACTCCTTTTGATCCACCAACTTGTACACCCGATGCAAATCATCCAGGCGCAGGTCAACAGTATGCATATACAGTGGCTGTTCCAGTGACACCTGGTTACACTGGAGGTGGAACATTTGATTGGTGGGTAACTCAGGATGTTAATTTATTAACTGGAGCTGTTGAGCCAAACGGCGGTGACTTCATCGCAAGTGGTGTGTACAATACTCCAACTGCTGGTCAAACAACAGTAAACATTACCTGGAACAGTTCTGCGCTTGGTAATGGAAATTATTATGTTGTCATTCGTTATAGGGAAACCAATACCGGTCTTGCTGGCTGTAGTCCAGATAATGTTAAAGTATTTTTGGTAACTCCTCAGAATACTTTCTGGCTTAGAATTGCTAATGCTCTTGATAATACAGGAGCAGCTGGTGGAGATAATGTATGCGCAGCTGATGTTTCCTCTGCAATAATAGTTGATCCATTAGATCCAGGTGAAGTTGAATATCTTTATGGTGTCACAACTCATTATGTTAAAATATCTGCAAATGGATATACTGGAAGTTGGGATGCTACATTGCGTTTAGGTGCACTTACCGCTGACATGGAATATACGTCTGTAACTTGGACTTCAGGTGCATCAAATGGTACTTTTACTGGTCCAGCTGCAGGAGGTGATTGGACTTCAGCAACACAACTACCTTCATTAAACACATGGGATCCAGCAACTTCAACATGGGGTTTAGGACAGGAAATAATTCTGACAATTACAATTACACATAATCATCATCAAGGTTTAACCGATTTAGCATTCACTATGGCAATTGATGGTTCTTTTACCTTAGGAACACCAGCAGTTACTTATGATGATATGAGTAATGTAAATGGAGATTGTACACCTGAAACAGCCTTTGCTGACGTAACAACACAGACACTGAAGGCAAGACCAACGCTCAATCCGGTTACACCAGCATCGTTTATACCTGATCCAACAACTCAGCCATAATGATATGATAGCTTAGAATATTTGCTTTTTCAACCTTACTCCCTCCATCAGGTATAATTAAGTACCTGGTGGAGTGAGCCAAAAGGTGGATCAGTGTATCAGTAACTAGTGACTAGTGACTAGTAAGTTTAAGCTAAGCGATTATGTGGCTGTTTGTATTGAGTTATGAGTAGTTAGTAGTGAGTTTAAAGGTTTTAGTTATGAGTAATCAGTTTAAGTATCAGGTATTCAATCCGATCTGCCCCCATCGGATACAAAACCCCTTGAACTCAGAACCCAGAACTCAGAACCCAGAACCCCTCGATAAAAACTCGGGGCACCGCTCAGAACCCAGGACCCTCGATAAAAACCCGAGGCACCGCTTTGAACCTTGAACCTTGAACCTTGAACCTAAGAAGGTTGAAAAAGAGATAGTCTCTCCTACACCGCGTCTACGTAGTAAACCACGTAAACAGGTGATCTTAATAAAACAAGCCGTTATGCGGCATTGGTTCTTGAACTTAATATTTGAAGAACAATGGCATAAACTAAGCTTATATGGTTCGCGATGTACTCCCTCGGAGTAAAAAGCGGTTGTATGTATTCCCGATCACTGGCCACCAGATAAGGCCCGGGGAACGCACCCATCGCATGATTCCTGATGCAGTCCCAAAAACTACATCAAATCCGGCGTATACCTGGTTTTCGTATACAGGGGGAGTCCGCACGTTTTAACAGTCTGAAGAAGAAAGGACTATTTGTTTTTTCACCATGCTTTATACGCTCTGGTTAGCGGAAGCTTTATTCTTTAATTCAAAGTTCAAAGTTTAAAGTTCAAAGTTCAAAGTTCAGAACGAACTAAGATCCTTTGAAGAGTTTAAAGTTCAGGACGAAGAATCAGGTATACTGAGATCAAAACATTGAACATTGAACACTGAACATTGAACAATATTTAAGCAGGTGCAAATCATGAAATAAAAGCTGAAGGCTAAATAGCCGCAAGCAAGTGTTTAACTAATACAAAAACCCATGTAAACGAATGATATACAACTTGAATAAGCATGGACCACGAAGTGATCTCATGCAGGGTGTATTCACCAGTCGCGGATCACCTCCTTATGATGGAGGTAACTCACCGCCTTCCCTCTTTTTGTCTTTGACGAAAACTATACCAGGGACCGCGACTGTGCAGCCCAACAACCATTATTTGACCAACCCCCCAGGCAATATCGGCAGGGAAAGGTCGCCATCGGTGTGTCATAACCTGATGTCGCTACCTGTCCTTCACCCAACGTTGGAATTATCCCCACCGTTGAGGCGACCAGATATTGTCCCGGGGCTTTTGGATGTGAGTCCGTCCAAAAAGCCCAGGGCACTCCCTTACCTGACTCATCTGCCCGCGGAAACGGCCATTCAGCCACCCCACGGTGAATCACAGAATATTGGTGTAAGGGGAGTGCTTTGAAAAATAGTGACTAGTGACTGGTGACTAGTGACTAGTGGAAAGTGAGTAGGGAGTAGTGAGTAGTGAGTAATGAGTAGTGAGTAGGGAGTAGTGAGTAGTGAAAAGTGAGAATTAACTAAACAAAGAACAAAGAACAAAAAGCTGATAGCGATAGCTGACAGCTGATAGCAATAAGAAAATGAAACGGTTTAAACACATAGTATTCATCCTGACAATAGCATTCACGCTATTGGGTGGTGCGGGTTTGCGCGCCCAGGGGATTACTGTGTTTGCTGAACAGCCGTTTACTTTTACCGTTGATGTGCAGACTGCACAGGAGGATAATATTACGTGGGAGATCTACGATAACTTCATCGGTATCAATATGGCCGTGGTGCCGGGCAACTGTCCGATACCGGCTTCTGCTGAGTTTGTGGCAGGCGATAATACCGGCTCTTCCGTGGATATCGTTTGGCATGTGCCGGGGACTTATATCGTGAAGGTCAGGGCAGTGAATGACTGTCCCACCGATAATATGAAGTTCTACCTGGTGACCGTCCTTGAGGCAATGCCTGTGGCTACCATTCAGGAGCCGGCCGTGATATGCGAAGGCGACGACGGAACGCTGGTGATTGACCTCGATGGTGATGCCCCGTTCAGTATTGTGCTGCACGATGAAACCGCCGATACCTATACCACTTACAATAATATAACAACAACCCCATTCGTGATCACCGTTAACCCGACGGTCACAACAATATATACGATTACCCAGGTAACCGACATCGACGGCACGGTCAATACCACCCCGTCGAATTCAGTAACATTAATTGTAAACCCAAGACCAGTGAATGGAAACATTTATCAATATACACCATAATAAAAGGCTAAAGGCTAAATAAAAAAAGGCTAAAGGCTAAAGGCTAAAGGCTAAAGGCTAAAGGCTAAAGGCTAAATAAAAAAAGGCTAAAGGCTAAAGGCTAAAGGCTAAAGGCTAAAGGCTAAGGGCTAAAGGCTAAAGGCTAAATAAAAAAAGCTAAAGGCTAAGGGCTAAAGGCTAACACTTCGACCAACTGCGTTCGCTCAGTGACCGAGGCTAAAGTAAAAAGTAAAAAGTAGTGAGTAGATAAAAAAAGACTAAAGTAAAAAATGTGAATGAAACGATTAAAACATAGAACTTTGAAAAATGAACCCTATAACTACCCAGCCTTTTTCTCCCTCTCCCCCCGGGAGAGGGGCCAGGGGGTGAGGGGAACCAACCGTCCCCCGAATCGAAAGCCAGCGGGTGAGGGGAACGATCAGTGAACAACATTGAACAACATTGAACAACCTTTGAACAACCTTTGAACAACATTGAACAACCTTTGAACAAATTAAACAATAAATGAAACGCCTGACCCAAATACTACTCTTAACAATCTCGCTGATCGCGAACCTGGCTTCCTTTGCCCAGACGCCCTACGTGATTGATGTGGTATGCCTCGATTCTGAGCGGCATTACAGGGTTGACGGGGAGGCCGGTTCAAGCTATACCTGGATGCTGACCGATCCGGCAGGTATTGTGACTACCCTGCCTGAAACTGCCGATACTGTCACCATTCAGTGGAATATGGGGACCGGTATTTATTTGCTTTCAACAATCCAGCATGATTCATTAACGGGATGCGACGGACTGCTGGAGGTTGGGACCATTGAGGTAATCGACGGGCCGGTGGCTTTTGCCGGTACCGATGTTTCCCTCTGCATCGCTGAACCATACGTGCTTGCAACTGCCACAGCATCCAACTACAGTCAGCTGCTGTGGACTACCACGGGCGATGGTACTTTTGACGACGCCACCATACTGAATCCGAAATACGCTTTCGGACCTAACGATATTATTAACGGTACAGTAACGCTTATACTTACCGCACAAGGACTTGGCAATGCCGGCAGCTGCCCCCCTGTCGCATCGTCTGTCATCATCACGCTGGATAATTTGCAGGTGTCAGCTATAATCACGCCCGCAAGTTGTCCGGCTGTGTCTGATGGTATTGTTGAACTTACCGCTTCAGGCGGAACCCCTCCGTATTCTTACACGCTTAACGCCGTTACCAATGCCACCGGTTATTTCGACCTGCTGGCGGCCGGCGATTACATATATTATATATCCGATAATGGCGGTTGCAGCGCCACCGATACCGTAACCGTTGGCACCCTGCCTGCCATTACCGCAACCGTTGATTATACGCCCGAGACATACCTTGGTGCTGATGACGGTACCATTACCGTTCACGCACAGGGCGGATCGGGGAGTTATGAATACAGCATCGATGACCTTTTGCTGGTATGGCAGCCCGACAGTGTATTTACAGGCCTTACCCCCGGCTTCTATAATATATATGTGCGCGATTCACTGGCCCCTGATTGCTGGGTATGGATTATCCGCGTAGAAATCACTACCTCACCTGCCCTCGTGGCAACATATGAGCATACCGATATTACCTGCTTCGGTTATAACGACGGAACAATCACCTTCATCAACCCGCAAAACGGGTCAGGTTTCTATGAATTCAGCATTGACAACGGCAATTCGTGGTCGCACGACCTGGTTTACACCGGACTGATAGCGGGCAATTACCCGTTATGGATACGCGATTCACTGAACCCGGTGAACACACAGATGCTGGGCATTGTCACCATTGTGCCTGCAGTTGCGCTCACCGCCACGCTTACCGTGGTGCCTGAATCGGCAGTCGGTGCCGGCGACGGGCAGATTATCGTGACTGCGCCTTCCGGCGGAACCGGCAGCTACGAATACAGCCTCGATGGCATTACCTGGCAGTCATCGCCTGTCTTCAGTCCGCTTGCACCGGGTGATTACACGGTGATCATGCGCGATTCCACATACACCTATTGCCAGATTACCCTTGAAACCGTTACCGTACCTGCGGCTGATGCCTTGTATGCAAAGGTTACCGTTTATGATATTACCTGTTTTGGTGCGAACGACGGCCGCATAACCCTCACCGACCTGTGGGGAGGTTCGGGAAGCTATGAGTTTACTATTAACGGAGGTTCAACCTGGCAGAGCGACAGCACTTTCAGTGGACTGGTACCGGGTACTTACTCTGTGACTATGCGCGATTCGTTGCAGATAACCAACACCGTAACCTATAATAACCTTATTATTACTGAACCCGGTTTGCTTGCCGGCGATGTAACCTTCACCGCAGCTACCTGCGCCAACAACGATGGTACAATCACCGTTCATAATACTACCGGCGGCTCAGGATTTTACCTATATAGTATAAATGGTTTCTCATGGCAAGCCGACACTATTTTCTACAACCTTGCAGGTGGGTCATATAATGTCTTTATACGCGATTCATTAAGTCAAACCTGCGAGGTGAACCTCGGGCTATTTGCAGTGCTTATCGATTGTCCGCTTAGCGCGACCGTTGACACCACCGCCATCACCTGTTTTAATGCAGCCGATGGAAGTATTACCATCAGCAATCCTCAGGGAGGTAGTGGCATTTACGAGTACAGCATTGACGCCGGCCTTACATGGAGTACCACTATGGTTTACACTAACCTGGGTGTGGGCACTGATACCGTTATGATGCGCGATGCCACAATTACCAGCATGCAGGTAACCCTTGAAGTGGTGATACTTACAAATCCGCCACAGCTTTCAGCCACCGTTATCATAGGCCACGAAACGATACCGGGTGCATCTGACGGAAGTCTTACCATTACAGCTCCTACCGGAGGGTCGGGCAGTTATGAGTATAGCCTCGACAATATTAACTGGCAGGCAAGCAATGTATTTGCACCACTGGCACCGGGTGATTATACCGTGTATATCCGCGACCTGAATAATATTGACTGTTACAATGCCCTCGGTCCGTATACCGTGCTGGCCGGCGATGTGCTGTATGCTGAAACCGAAGCAAGCTTTGTTACCTGCTTTGGTACAAACGACGGCAGCATCACCATCACCAACCCGCAGGGAGGTTCAGGCACTTATGAGTACAGTATCGACGGTATCAACTGGCAGCTGAGCAACCAGTTTTCAGGCCTGCCTGCCGGCATGTATACTATCCGCATCCGCGATATCAATACCCCCGGCAATGTGAGCACACTGGCCCCGGTTGAAGTGGTGCAGCCCGAAGAGCTCAGCGCCCTTGTTACGGTTACGCCGATCAACTGCAATGGTGCCACATCGGGGATCATTACCTTCAATACCATCACCGGCGGTTCGGGCAATTACGAATTCAGCATCGATGAAGGCCTTACCTGGCAGCCCGACAGTGTATTCAGCAACCTTGGCGTTGGCCAGTACATCGTTATGCTCCGCGATTCATCGGCCGCATGGTGTTACAGGGCTCTCGACACCGTTAACCTGATTGAGGGCAGCGGTATCAGTGTGGCTGTCCGCGTTACCCATGCCACCTGCGCCAGCGACAATGGGGTAATATTTGTAATGGCCGATGGCGGCGTTGCCCCGCTTGAATATATCCTTGAGGGTTACAGCACCTGGCAAAGCAACAACATCTTCCCCGGCCTGCCTGCAGGCACCTACACTGTTAATGTACGCGATGCAGCCGGTTGTGAGCAGGCTTATGCCGAACCGGTAATTATTGAAGCAGTGCCCGTACCTGTGATCACTGAAGTGGAAGTATGGAATTCAACCGACGGGCTGCCCAATGCGCACATCGTCATCCATGCCACGGGCGGTACACCGCCATTGCTCTATTCCATCGATGGAATCAACTGGCAGTCGTCACCTGAGTTCTATAACCTGAGCGCAGGACTCAACTTCACCGCCTATGTGAAAGATGCCAACGATTGTATCACAACAGCCGGCTATAACATTGGCAACCTGGTAATTGGCACCATTGAACTTACCCCCGACCGCGTACAGGAATGTAACGGCGAAATAAAGGCATTGCCCATCAGGGTGCAGAACTTCGACAGCGTGGCTTCTTTCAGGCTGCAGCTGTCATACGACGACCAGATCATTAATTTTGAAGGCATAGGTTATATCAACAATATGCTTGTCAGCAGCGGCTTAACCACCACCATTGTATCACCGGGCGTATTGCAGATCAACTACCAGCACCCGGGTGGCATAACATCAGTGGCTGATAACGCAACCCTGCTTGAGCTTGACTTCCGCGGGTTATCGCCCGGCCTCACCAACCTCGACTGGGAATTCCTCGAGTGCGTGGTGTATGTGCCTACCGTTGGTTTCGCCCAGCCGGTGAAGGTTATTGTCGACGGTTTTGCCGAAGTAGTGGCCGTTCCTGAATTTACCGCATGGCAGGATGGCATTTATTGTACCGGCGATTCCACTATACTGCATGCACAGCCGGGCAACGAAGAAGAACTTACCTTTGAATGGACCCATCCGCGCGGCATCAAACATTACGGGCCGGTTTGGAACCTTGGCGCTTTAACCGTAACCGACTCCGGTTATTACATGGTGGAAGCCCGCAACGAGAACTGCTTCTCGCGCGACAGCCTGCATGTTACCGTTTACCCGAGCCCTGACCTGCACATTTCGTACACTGATACCCTGTGCTTCGGCAATCCGGTAATACTTGACCCGGGAGGCGAATTTACCCAGTACGAATGGAATGACGGCAGCAGCCTGCCAAGCATTGTGGCTTACGAGGCCGGCATTTACTGGGTAAAGGTTGTTGACTACAACGGCTGCCGGGCCATCGACTCCGTTGAACTGGTGCCATGTATCCTCGAAGTGCTTATCCCCAACGCCTTTACACCTAACGGCGACGGCCTGAACGACGACTTCGAGCCTATCTTCCGCGGCTTCGAGCCAAAGAATTACCGTATGGACATCTACAGCAAGTGGGGCCAGCTCATTTATACCACCACCGCCATAGGCCGTGGCTGGGACGGAAGAATCAACGGCGAGCTTGTGCCCCCCGATACCTTTGTGTATTCAGTCAGTTACGAAGTACCATCGTATGTGTTACGCCGCGGGTTGACCTCACCGATAAAGGGGAGTGTGACGGTGGTGAGGTAGGGAATCACCTCACCCCGACCCTCTCCCACTTCGACAGGCTCAGCGCAGGCAAGGAGAGGGGGTAAGGACCCCAGCGGGGTCACAGCCTTGTAAAAACTGCAACCAACTCCATGACAGCTGACCCCAGGGGGGTCAGACAAAGGAGGTTATGATCTAAGACTAAAGGGAAAACTGTAACTTTATCTTTTAACAAACTTTGATGTAAATAATCTACCGCCGGTTGAAATCTTCAGTAAGTACAATCCTGAGGTGAGGTTGTCGATATTGATATTGTTTGTTCCCCGCACAACCGCTCCTGTGAGGCAGGTTTGGCCGGCACTGTTGATAATATTATAGCCGGTGTTTCCGGTAAAAGTTTTCTCCAGTGTAAAAGTAATCGTGTGTGATGCAGGGTTGGGATAAATTACCAGGTCTGGTTCAATCATGAAACCTCCTGATTTTACTACAAACGCACAGGTATCGTTGGGGCAGTAATAAGCTAATTGGGTATACTCCAGTTCATCCGTATTTTTTAACGGCATGAGCATCTCTTCAAAAAGGCCAAAATCAGAACCTACCCCTTCATAATATCTGTATTCATTAAAAGAAACTGTATAAATGTTAGTATTAACACCAAAGGCAGCACCGGGTGTAATGCTTGTTAAAGTTATATCATTGATCACCGTCATAGCGCAGAAATTAACACTGTCGTTTACCTGTAGTGAAAAATCGTACAACAAAACATCCTGGTCCAAACCGCATTCAAAATAGAAATAATTACTCTCCGGCAGCCTGGCATACACCTTCCGGGAAGCCACATCATCCCTGAGGAAGCCAAACAACCCGTAATAAGTAATTGGGTTGAATGGTGGTGGGTCCATAGTAGGCTGAAGTTCACGCCTGAATATTTTCTTATATGCAATGTTGTCAATCACCGTATCGCCCAGGCAATGGTATTCCCACATACCAATAACAAAACCCATTACATCATTCTCATTAACAATCCAGTGGGCATTTTCAACCGCCATTGGATGATAATCCTGAGCCTGAATTTTCTGTGGCATGGATATGTAAAATATGCTTAAGCAAAGAAGAGTATACACTGCTGTTCTCATAAGTATAGATTTTGTTCTGCTAATGTATAAAAATAAATTGTCCTGCAGTTGTTCAAAGGGTTTTTTTATATTTGTATTGACGTAACACATTCAACTTATGAAACAAATCTTCGCAACACTTACAGCCCTTTTGCTTTTTATTTCGCTGAGCGGACAAACCACTTTCCAAAAGTCATATGGCTTTTATTATTCTGCCTTTCCTGATCTTGTTTTTTCACAGGATGATGGTTACCTGATGGCATTGGTTAGTTTTAAGGATAAGTACTATATGAGTTTCGTTAAAACCGACCTTAATGGCGATACTTTGTGGACAAAGGATGTTGACGCCGGACTGACTTATGGGTCACAGCTTTATGGTAATGATGATCAGTTGGGTAATATCTATATTTATACCGGACATTATAAACTGTTTAAGTTTGACAAAAATGCCAACCTCAAATGGGAAAAGTCATTAACTGACCCTATCAGAAAATTCTTTGTAAAAGATAACATCCTCTGGGGTTGTTCACATCCTTACCACGGCAATTATCTCTATAAATTTGATGCAACAACCGGCGATAGCCTCTGGCGTTCTCAAATATTCAATTATGATCCTGAGATCTGGTTAAATAGTGATGCCACATCCATTGTGGCAACCAATAATGGTAATGTCGTAATTACCATCAGCTACATCAATCCATTTGAAGGTTTCCCTATGCAAACCAAATTTTTCTTATTTCCGGCCAATTCAACCGAACCGGTCTCTTTTACATTTCCTTACAATAAAGACTTTGTTGTACGTGAATCAAAAAGTATTGGAAATGACATCATAAGTATTGCCTCTAATGTTGGTTATAATGTTGACGACAATATTTGCTACTTTATCAAATATAGCTCTGACGGAACTCTGCAAACTTTCAGCGAAAAGCATTTTGGCTATCCTGAAATTGGCCTTTTCAAACTAGTGATCACCCAACAAAATGAGGTAGTTGCCATGGGTAATTCAATCACTCAAACATATCCAAATCTGATGCTGCATTGTTTTTCAATGAATGGTGACAGCCTGTGGACGCAGTTTCCGGGCAATACCGATTTATGGGCAGGTGACATCAAACTTGCCGCTGATGGTGGGTTTATCCTGACCGGTTCACATTATCGATCGTCTGACGATACCCCATATCTCATTAAAACCAGTCCGCTGGGTACGCTTAACGCGATTCATGAAAATAACCCCCTGCAGGCAGTTGTGTATCCAAATCCGGCAAGCGATTTTATAACATTTAACACGCCTTCAATAACCTCAGGCAAACTCATCATTATGGATGCCACCGGTAAAATATGTGCCCGAAAGGATATCACCAGCAATAAAACCACCTGGTACTGCAAGTTTGAAAACCCCGGGGTTTACTTTTATCAGATAATCAATGAGAAGCAATCTTTAACGGGGAAGTTTGTTGTGAACTAAAGTTGGAAATCCCTCCAGGGAATCCCCTAACCCTCCGGGAGAGGGGGCCATGGGGAGAGGGGCAACAACGACAACCATGAAAGCTATACATTTCATCCGGCTTCTTCTGATCTTTTTACTTCTTTCATTGTTTGAAGTTGTATGATGAAGAGAGTAAAAGGCAAAATCATCCTGGTGGATGATGAGAATTATGAAAAAGACTTCCTCGAGAGAGCACTGAGGGTCAAAGACTGGAATATTCAAATTGAGTATTTCAATAATGCTGACGACGCTCTTGAGCACCTGAGGATGAATGCCGATGAGGTTTTCCTTATCATTTCCGATATAGATATGCCCGGGAAGAATGGTATGGAATTTAAGAAAATCCTTGAAGAGGATGAGTATTTAAGCCAGAAGTCAATTCCATTTATTTTTGTCAGCCACAGCCTTTCGCGACAAAAAGTTATCCAGGCATACCGGTACCATGTGCAGGGCTTTTTCTATAAACCAATGACCCCTGCCGAACAGTCAAATATGTTTGAAATTATTGTTCAGTACTGGATCACCTGTATACATCCAAATAAAGATGACTTGCCGGATAATCCGAACCTGGATTAGGCTTCCATTGTTCCCGTAATAGTTACCTTGCCCCTGATAGTCAGCCCTGATTATCTGCAGGCTAAATTGCATTCTGCAGTATATAAACGGCTGCGCCGGCAAAATAGCCCAGCAATGCCAGCAGGCTGATCTTTTTCAGATACCAGAAAAAGCTGATCTTTTCCATCCCCATGGCAGCCACACCGGCAGCTGATCCTATTGACATTATGAGGAAGGAGCCTCTTTCAAACCAATGGTAATGTGAACGAAAAGATACTTCCTTTGCCGGGTTCACTCTCATAATATATTTCACCACCCTGTGCTTCAATAAACTCTTTGCTTATGGCAAGTCCAAGGCCGGTTCCTTTTTTATCGCTGCCGGGTATACGGAAGTAACGGTTAAATATTTGTTCCCTGTAACGGGGGTCAATACCCTGTCCGAAATCCTGGACTGAAAAATGCATTTTGGCTTTGACCGGTTTAACTGACAGGATTACCTTTGAATTGGGATACGAATACCTGACCGCATTTGACAGGAGGTTGGTCAGTACCCATGATGTTTTATCGAGGTCAGCATATACCGGACCGGCATTTTCGTCACATCTGGTCTCTATGGCTATATTCTCCACATCAGCCTGCTTCTTAATGGTTTCAACGGCATACCTTACTATTTCACCGGGTTGGGAGGGTTGTATGTTTAACTGTATCTTTCCGGTTTCAACCTGTGTAAGGTTCAGCAGTTCACCGGTGATTCTGAGCAGTCTTTTTCCGTCGTCCTTTACACTTTCAATGAGTTGTTGCTGCTCAGGATTTAAAATGCCTATGCGTTCATGTTCCAAAAGTTCGAGGCTCATAAGAATGGACGAGAGGGGGGTTTTGAGTTCGTGTGATACCGTGGCAATAAAGTTGGTCTTCGCCGAATCAAGTTCTTTGAATGAGGTTATGTTCTTCAGAATAATCACATCACCAATATACCTTGAGTTGCTCTCGGCGGTGGGGGTTATCGTAATGGTGATAATTTCCTTTTCGAAATAGCTTTCTTTATCGTCGGTATATATTTTCAATGGTTCATTGGATATCGCGTTGTTGCCTGGTTTTACGAGCTCACGGATAAGTGAACGGATCAGGTCGTTGTTTACTGCAATTTCCTGCGATGGCCTGCCAATGGCATCCTCCTTCCTGAGCCCTGAAACTTTAAATGCTTCATTATTCATGAAAATGATTTTGCCATTCTCATCCAGGCCAAAAACGGGTTCATGCATGTTGTTAATGAGTGTATCAATGCGTTTTTTCTCCATCATTAAAATGGCAAGGTTTGAATTGTTGTATTCCTCCAGTTTTTCGGCCATTACGTTGAATGAGCGCGCAAGTACACCCAGTTCATCTTTTCTTTCAAAGGTTACCCTGTGCGAATAGTTTTTTGCTGCAATTTCTTTAATGCTGCCGGTTAGTTCATTTATTGGTTCCATGATACTTCCCGGAAGGTTTACCAGCAGGGTAAAGGCTATTATAAAGCATATGGTACCGGTGATTGAAATGATCAGGATTGCGGTTTTAGCCTTTGAAATGGCTATTTCGCTTTTGTTTTCTATGGCACCCATATTCAGTGCCATGAGGTCATACAAGTCATTTCGTATATTCCTCAGGTCAGCGGGATTACCGGTTCCGGTCCTGAGTTTTTCAAAGTTCATTGAAATCCTTGAGGTGAGGATCCCTTCACCGGCTTCTGTAATATTAGACTGCTGAAGCAGAAGGTAGTTTCCGAACTCATGCATTGCAGAGTCAGATACACTCAGATTGTCGGCTGCCAGCAACATTCGCCGGGCATATTCAATTGACTTGTTATTTTGAGCAAGGATATTACGGGTATTTCCGGCAATCTGGTTGGTGAAGATGATACCAAGCAGTATCAGTATTACAATCAGTATAAAAAGGAAGCCTATACCCAACCCCAGTTTTGTTTTAATTTTCATTTTATGAGAGAATTATCAGATCAATATCATATGACGCCAGGCCTTTTAAAAGTCCGTTAAATATGCTTCTTGAAAAAATGATCTTAAACAGGAGCCTGTGAGGTTTTCCCATACACACGGTAGTTATATCGAATTTCGCAGCCTGTTCAAGAATACAGTGCGGTATGTTATTGCCCTTTACCTGGATAACTTTGGCGCCCAGTTCGGTTGCCAGTTTAAAATTATTGATAAGGTGGCGCTGTTTGTTCAGCGGTATCCTGTCGGGACTTTCACCCCGGGCCTGTACGTACAGCACAAACCAGTGGGCATTGTAGTAGCTTGCCAGCCGGGCGGTTTTGCGGATCACGTTCTTTGCTGCTTTTTCATTGCTGCTGATGCACGCCAGGAATTTCTCATGCCGCAGCCCTGAGTTTTTAAGTACTTCAACATCCACCTTCCGCTCCACCTGCGAAGCTACTTCTTTCAAAGCCAGTTCACGAAGCTGAAGTATATGCTCAGGCTTAAAGAAATTTGCCAGTGCTGCCTCAATTTTATCCTTTTCGTAAATATTGCCTTCCTGCAGCCGGTGGATCAGGTCATCGGCACTCAGGTCAATGTTCACTACTTCATCGGCAAGGGCAATTATGCTGTCGGGTATTCGTTCGTTCACTTCAATACCGGTAATCATCTTTACATCTTCATTCAGGCTTTCAATATGCTGTATATTGACGGCACTGATGACGCTGATCCCGGCTTCAAGAATCTCAAGGACATCCTGCCAGCGTTTTTCATTTTTGCTGCCTTTGATATTTGAATGGGCCAGTTCATCAATAACAACGATTTCAGGCCTGGTACTTATAATTGCCTGCACATCCATTTCTTCCAGTTCCCTGCCCTTATAAAACAGTTTTCTTCGTGGAATTACCGGCAGTCCGGCCAGCATGGCAATGGTTTCAGCGCGGCCATGTGTTTCAATATACCCGAGCCTGATATCCACCCCTTTTTTTAAGAGAGAATGCGTTTCCTGCAGCATACGGCAGGTCTTGCCTACCCCGGCAATCATACCTATGTATATCTTTAATTTGCCCCTCCTTGACCTTTTTATCAGATCAAGGAAGTGCTGCACATTATTTTCTTTCCCGGCCATGTATCAGTTAAGTGATTATAAAGTTAATGAAATACTGCCTAAACCGGTACTTACCAACAACACACTTTTAATTGTATCAGTTTAATTGCCAAGTATGGTTTTCAGGTAAACAGGCTTAAGTTCTTCAGGCATCAAACTGAGATGCTCTTTTAAGGTCATGCATTTTTCTTCACCGGCTAGTATCCTTAAGAACTCATTTTCAATGGCATTCTTCTCATACAATGATCCCTTTGAGTATAGTAGGAGGATAAGCCTGAATGGCTCCTTTTTGGTCTCATTGTCTTCATTGATGATTGAAATGGTATATTTTGCGAACCGGCAAAGTATCTCATAGTCTGAACAGTTGTCGTTTTCAGGCAGTTCTTCAAAAGCGGTGGGAAACCATTGTTTTAATGTTTTCCTGATTTTCGTTTCCATTGTGTTTTCTTTTAGGTTACACACAGTGTATACCAATTGGTGTTCCATATACCATCAGTATGCCGGAATGCCTGATTACTGCGGAAAAGGGCTAATTGTGAAATTTGAAGGCACCGTAAATACTTGCAGAATGAAAGGGTAAGCTTAGCGAAATGAAAGCCCGGCATGGCAACTACAGGTTGTATTCAGCCATTTTCCGGTATAAAGTAGTAAGAGCAACCCCCAGCAGTTCAGCGGTTTTTGTTTTATTGCCACCGGTATGGTTCAGCACCTTTATAATGTGCATTTTTTCAAATTCCGACAAATTAAGCGACTGATGAGGGTCAGACTCCGGCTTATACTGTTTTTGCTGAATTTCAAGCGGCAACAGGTCAGGGGTTAGCAGTGGCCCATTGGCAAGTATGCAGCAACGTTCTATAACATTTCTCAGCTCGCGTATATTCCCTGTCCATTCGTATTGTTTCAGGGCAGTGATAAAGGAGGATGACATTCCGGTAATGTTCCTTTTTGTTTTAATTGAGAACATATCGAGGAAATAACGGGCAAAAACCTCAATATCATCCCTGCGTTCACGCAGGGGAGGCAGGTTTATCTGAAACACCGAGATACGGTAAAACAGGTCTTCCCTGAACCTGCCTTCAGCAACTTCCTTCCGCAGGTCAAGGTTTGTGGCAGCAATAATCCGCACATTCGATTTCTTTACTTTGCTGTCGCCAACTTTGTAATATTCGCCTGTTTCAATTACACGAAGCAATTTAGCCTGCAGGTCGGTGGCCATTTCACCTATTTCATCCAGGAATATTGTGCCGTTGTTTGCTTCTTCAAATATCCCTTTCCGGTCGCGTGTTGCCCCGCTAAAAGCGCCTGCGGTATGTCCGAAGAACTCGCTTTCAAGCAATTCATGACTGAAAGCAGCACAATTGATGGCAATAAAATTCTTATATCTCCGGTTGCTGGCCATATGGATGGCATTGGCAAATACTTCCTTTCCGGTACCGGTTTCCCCGGTTAAAAGCACCGTTGTATCTCCCGCAGCAACCCTGGCTGCCAGGTTCCTTGCTTCTGCAAGGGGCGGTGAGTCGCCGATAATGTTATCAAAGGAGTACCTGTCACCCAATTGTTTTTCCAGGCTCTTCACCCGCCGGGCAAGTTCTATTTTTTCGGCCGCCCGCCTGATCAGCGGAATGATTTTGTTATTGTCATCACCTTTTGTAATATAGTCAAAGGCGCCGTTTTTAATTGCCTGCACACCATCGGGTATGTTGCCGTATGCTGTAAGCATGATGATTTCAACCTCAGGGTATTGTTCCTTTATTTTCAGGGAAAGGTCCAGGCCGTTTATATCGGGCAGTTTTACATCACAAAGTACAACGTCAATGTCCTTCTGCTCCATTTTCCTGAAAGCAGCGGCACCGCCGGCCGCCTCCAGTACTTCGTAACCCTCGTAACCGATAAGCCGGGCAAGCAGTTTCCGAAGCTTCTCTTCATCATCGATGATAAGGACTTTTTTCAAGAATACATTTGTTTTAACAAAGTTAGTGATTGTTTGCCGTTTTATCCAAATCGAGGTTCAGCATAAGAACATTAACACATTCAGGCCCGAATAATCCCAGCAATGGTTTCCGGGTATTCCTGCTGATTAAATTGATTAGCGTATCTTCAGGGATATTACGTGCGGCTGCTATCCGCTTTACCTGCACTTTAGCCGCCTGGACAGAGATGTGGGGGTCGAGCCCGCTGCCACTGGCTGTTACAAGGTCGGCCGGAATTTCTGACCTTTCAATGCCGGGGTTACGGAGAAGGAACTGGTCAATCCGGGCACTGACCGTAACAAGGTACCCTGGATTTGAAGGCCCTTTATTGCTTCCACCGCTGCCGGCGGCATTATAGCCCACGGCCGAAGGCCTGGACCAGAAATACCGGTCCTTTGTAAACGGCTGGCCAATATTCAGGTAATATGCCTTGTTATTGCCTGTTACCATAAACCCTTTCCCATGGTTGGGAGCCACTTGTGCAATACCGAGTATGACCAGTGTGTAAATGCCGGGGAAGAAAACAATACAAACCAGCGTGAGCCGTATTGCCTTTACCAGATTTGCTTTCATTGTTTTATATTATTGATGATACAACCATGTCAATCAGTTTAATTCCGATAAACGGGACAATAATCCCGCCCAGTCCATAAAGGAATAAATTGCGCCGCAGCAGTGCACTTGCGCCAATGGGTTTGTAAGCCACCCCCTTTAAGGCAAGGGGGATCAGCAATGGGATGATGAGTGCATTGAATAAAACAGCTGAAAGTATGGCACTGGCAGGACTGCTGAGGTGCATCACATTGAGGCTCTGCAGGGCAGGGATAGCCGTAATAAACAATGCGGGGATAATGGCAAAATACTTTGCCACATCATTGGCAATGCTAAAAGTTGTCAATGCCCCCCTGGTCATTAACAGTTGTTTCCCAATTTCAACGATTTCAATGAGTTTCGTAGGATCATTGTCCAGGTCAACCATATTGCCTGCTTCTTTGGCGGCCTGGGTGCCGCTGTTCATGGCCACGCCCACATCAGCCTGTGCCAGGGCAGGGGCATCGTTTGTGCCGTCGCCCATCATGGCTACAAGCCGCCCCGCCGACTGTTCTTTTTTAATATATTCCATCTTATCTTCAGGCCTTGCTTCCGCAATATAGTCATCAACACCTGCTTTCCCGGCAATAAATCCGGCTGTGAGCGGGTTATCACCGGTAACCATCACCGTTTTTACCCCCATCTTCCTCAGTCGTTCAAACCGCCCGCGGATGCCCGTTTTAATGATATCCTGCAATTCAATTACCCCGCGCACCACGTTATTTTCAGTAACCACAAGCGGGGTACCCCCAAGTGATGAAATGCCGTCAACAATTTCATTCAGTCCGGCGGGCAATGTTTTGCCATCACTTTCCACCATGTTTTTTATGGCATCATATGAACCTTTGCGGATGCTGGTATTTCCAAACTCTATTCCCGAACAGCGGGTTTGCGCGGAAAATTTGATAAACTGCGGGTTTTCGGGTTTGGTTTTCAGCGTATCAGCACCCCCCAGTTCAATAATTGATTTGCCTTCGGGGGTTTCATCGGCCAGGGAGCTCAGTACTGACAGCTGAATCAAATGGTCTTCACTCGTTCCGGGCAACGGGTGAAACCGTGTTGCTTTCCGGTTACCAATGGTGATGGTGCCTGTTTTATCCAGCAGCAGTACATCAATGTCGCCGGCAGTTTCCACTGCCTTGCCTGATTTGGTTATTACCCCCGCCCGAAGTGCCCTGTCCATGCCCGCTATCCCTATTGCTGACAGCAAGCCGCCGATGGTGGTGGGAATAAGGCATACAAACAATGCGATCAGGGACGGAATGGTTATTGGTGTTGAGGCATAGCCGGCAAAAGGATGCAGGGTTACCGTAACTATGATAAATACCATTGTAAGGCCTGCCAGCAAAATGGTCAATGCAATTTCATTGGGGGTTTTTTGCCTGGAGGCCCCTTCTACCAAAGCAATCATTTTATCAAGGAAACTTTCACCCGGCTGTGTGGTCACTACCACTTTAATCCTGTCGGAGAGTACTTTAGTGCCGCCGGTAACCGAACTTTTATCGCCGCCTGCTTCACGTATCACAGGTGCACTTTCACCCGTAATTGCACTCTCGTCAATGGAGGCAAGGCCTTCAATGATTTCACCGTCGGTTGGCACAATGTCGCCCGCTTCACAAATAAAGACTGCACCCTTTGAAAGCTGTGATGAAGGAATGGTTTGTCCGTTGACCAGCTTAGCCGGTGTTTCTTCCCTGGTTTTCCTCAAACTGTCGGCCTGGGCCTTTCCCCTGGCTTCGGCAATCGCTTCAGCAAAATTGGCAAACAACAAAGTGACAAACAAGAGCAGCAGGAGGGCAAAGTTGTATCCGGTATTTCCCTGTGATGCGTAACCCGCAAGTGACAGCACGGTTACGGCCAGCATAACAACGGTACCCGTTTCTACGGTCAGCATAACGGGGTTATGGTATAATTTCAGGGGATTAAGCTTTACAAACGATTCCCCGATGGCCTGTGTGATTAACCCCTTCCTGAAAACTGATTTATCGTGTGTTTTCATCTTTCAGTCCTTAACATTTAATACAGTGTAAAATATTCTGCCAGCTGGCCGAGTACCAGTGCAGGGAAAAAAGAGAGGGCAACAACTATGAATATCACAGCAAACAGCATAACCCCGAATGTCACCGTGTCCGTCTGCAGGGTCCCCGCACTTTCAGGGATATATTTTTTACCGGCCAGCAGCCCTGAAATAGCCACCGGACCTGCAATAGGCAGGTATCTTGCAAGCAGCATCACTATGCCTGTTGAAATATTCCAGAATGGCGTGTTATCCCCGAGTCCTTCAAAGCCGCTGCCGTTATTGGCTGAAGCAGAAGTAAACTCATACAGCATTTCACTGAACCCATGGTAACCCGGGTTGCTGAGCCAGCCGGCATATTCAGCCGGATTTCCGGCGTATATAAAACTTGCCAGTGCGGTACCCGCCAGTATCAGCAAAGGGTGCAGAATGAAAACCAGTACCGCTATCTTCATTTCCCTTGCCTCTATCTTCTTTCCAAGGAATTCAGGCGTGCGTCCGACCATAAGCCCCGATATGAATACGGCGATAATGATAAAGATGTAAAAATTAAGGAACCCTACCCCCACCCCACCGTAAAAACTATTGACCATCATACCCGTTAAGGCTGCCATTCCTGTCAGTGGAGTCATGCTGTCGAGCATGGCATTCACTGAACCGTTACCGGTACAGGTGGTGCTGACTGCCCAAAAAGCTGAAGCTGCGGGCCCAAACCTGACTTCTTTGCCTTCCATGCTGCCATGCTGCTGAATGCCCAGTTGGTCAACAGCCGGGTTGCCGTGCATTTCATTAATAACGGAAGGAATAACCAGCATCAGGAACCCCGTGGTCATAACGCCAAAGATGATCCACGACATTTTCTTCCGGCGGACCACATAACCGAATGCAAAAATCATGGCCACGGGAATCAGGAAAATAGCGACTGTTTCAATGATATTGGTAAGGTAACCGGGATTTTCAAACGGGTGGCACGAATTGGTTCCGTAAAAACCGCCTCCGTTTGTGCCCAGTTGTTTTATCATGGCAAAAGCGGCAACAGGGCCTCGGCTGACCTGCTGAACCGGCCCTTCAAGAGTGGCCACCGTGTCCCTCCCTTCAAAGGTAACCGGGCTTCCGCTAAACACAAGCAAAACAGCACCAATAACCGATAGCGGGAACAATATACGGGTACAGCTTCTTACAAAAAAACTGTAGAAGTTTCCGGTCTTCTCAGTGGTGCCGGCTTTCATTGAAACAAAAACCACGGCACAAATTGCCATACCGGTTGCGGCACTAATAAACTGCCATAACATAAGAACCAGTTGCCCCAGGTATGAAAGTCCGGTTTCACCCGAATAATGCTGCAGGTTGGTATTGGTTATAAAGCTTGCGGACGTATTGAATGCCAGGCCGGCACCCATCGAAGGTATTTTATCGGGATTCAATGGCAGCCGGCCCATGTTCATTAATATGGCCATGGATAAAACCAGCCATACGAGGTTTATGGTTAACAAAGCTGCAAGGTGCTGTTTCCAGTTCATTCCGGTTTCGTGGTCAATACCGCCCAACCGGTAAAACACCTTGTCGACAGGGTCGAACAACTTATCTGCGCGGGTTTTCCCATAAGTAAAAATGCGGCCCATATATCGGCCAAGCGGAAGTGCCAGGGCTATCACCAGCGCATACATAAGGACAACCCCCCAAATTTCAGGATCCATCTTTCTATATTTTTTCGGGGTTAAGCAGCACGTTTACCAGATAACCGAATACTGCAATTGAAATCAGTAACAAAAGTGTCATAGCATGAATGGTTTCAAATTAATTATCTGAACCATTTATGCCAATTCCTGTACCATTTTGAGGGCAAAATGCACAAAAGTTATTTCTGTCAGGGAATGCAGCATTCTGCTCCATTTAAAAACAATTGCGAACCCTATCATTTTGACAGGGGCTAAATGAGCATTTTGAAAGCGTCTGAATCTTATGTACCTCCTGTCAGGGGGTTTTAATGAAGGTTGTATCCGGGAAATATTTCTTTCTGATTATTATCTGATCGTGTTCTTTTCATTATTAAAATGTCTTTATATTTGTCGTAGCTAAGCAATGATTGCTCTAATACAACAGTATAACCAGGCTTTATAGAAAAATTATGAAGGTATATACGTCAACTCTAATTGCAGGATTCTTCTTGATGACACTCCTCCTTTTTACCCAAATTTCTCTTTCTCAAACACTTCCTACGGATTATTTCAGATCACGAGCTTCAGGGAATTGGAATTCTTATTCAGTATGGGAATCATCGCATGATAATATTAACTGGTCAAATGCAACTATGTATCCTGATACAACAAGTTCAGGAATATTAATTTCTACAGGAACTAGTATTAATATTTCTGCTTCCATTCGTATTGATCAGGTAAAAATTATGAGTGGAGGAACACTAAAAAACAGCTACATTTTCAATTTAGATAGAGGGCCAGGTATTGATATGGATGTATATGGTATACTTGAGTTAAATGATTATATGGCAACCAGCGCAGAGGTAATCATCAGGGATGGTGCTCAGTATATTAAATATCTTTCTAATAACAGACAAATCAATAGATGTACCTGGGAAAATGGCTCAACTCTAAAGTTAATAACTTTTCCATCAACCAATTTGATCACTGTTTCAGCTCTCGACCAACATTTTTATAACATGATCATCGATGGTACAAATCAGAAATACCCACTTAACTTGCAATTCACGGCAGGTACACAAATAAGTGGAAATTTTACAATTTTAACTTCCAACTATATGGAAGTGCGATTGACTTCTTCCTCTAACCCTTTAAGTTTAATGATTTTAGGGAACCTAAGCATAAATAGCAATTGCACTCTTATCTTGAATACCACTGCAACTCCTACATCTTTATCGGTATATGGTAATGTCTCGATTGGCTCTTCCTGCGAACTATCAATAAATAATTTACAAAATAATTTAATTTTATTTGGCAATCTTACCTTAACAAGCGGTGCACAAATAAATAAATCTCCCCATCAAAATGGCACAATTATTTTTGCTGGGCTGAATGAATATCAAACTGTATCCAATTCAGGTTTAATTAACAACGTGAATTACAAATTGAATTCAAATGCGATTGTAACTTTCAATACAATATCTTTAAGTTCATCTGCTTATAATTTGACGATTGAAGATAACGCTTCATTGATCATCCCTAATACGGGCATAAATGCCATTGTTAAGAAACAAATACCTCCAGCTGATTGGTCACAGTCTATGAATGGTTGGCATCTATTATCATCACCGGTTCAAAATCAATCTTTGTTGAATGGTGGATTTACAACCGGTCCTTATGACTTTTTTAAGTGGAGTGAAATTGAGAACCTCTGGTTGAATCAAAAAGAATCTGGAAATGAAATCACCTCATTTATTCCGGGACAAGGTTATCTGGTTTCTTATGATGATGGAGGCACAAAAACCTTTACCGGTAACCTGAATAGTTCTTCAATCAATTTTACCAATCTTTCATACACCGGCTCATCACCTGCGGCAGGTTATCAACTCTTGGGCAATCCATTTCCTTGTTCGCTGGATTGGAATGCAACAGGTTGGAATCGCATGGGATTCAGCAATATTGCACAGGTGTGGAGCGAAATAGCCGGAAATTATCTTCCACTTACAGAAGATAATGGGATTATACCACCAGAACAGGGATTTTTTGTGCAGGCGCTTTCAGGCATAAATAGTATTACTATTCCAACAATAGCAAGAGTTCATTCAAATACAGCCTTTCACAAACAAATACCGGCTAACTTTCTGAGGTTAAGAATCTCCGATACGGTTAGCGGTCAGTTTGATGAGACGGTTATTATGCTAGCAGAGGCTGCCCTGGAAGGTTATGATGCATTTGATGGTTATAAAATGAATGGGAGTGAAAGTGCCCCGCAATTGTATACGTCTGTTGAATCAGGTGAAAGGGTTTGTGTGAATGGTTTGCCGGTTGTATCTACTCCCTCAGCCATTGGACTTTACTTTAAACCTGGTACCGCGATGCATTATATCCTCAAGCCAATTACTAACACCTTTCTTAAAGAAATTTGGCTTGAGGATAAATTAAACGGAACTTTTATACCTATTGATGGTTCAGAATTAACTGTCGAATCATCTCCAGATTTTCCCGAAAACCGCTTTATGATACATCTTGGAAGCCTTGG
Organism: Lentimicrobium sp.; assembly: GCA_035298745.1. GTDB lineage: Bacteria > Bacteroidota > Bacteroidia > Bacteroidales > Lentimicrobiaceae > Lentimicrobium. Next base: position 25,758 of record DATGXS010000048.1, read on the forward strand.
TTTGAATGAAGGACAGACCCAGGATGAAGGATCAGTTTATAGCTATGGTAAAACCATTTATTTCAGTGACAAGGTTAATGCTTCTGATTACAAACTTTTTAACCTGACAGGTAAACTTGTTAAATTCGGAAATATTCAACATGGCGTCCATAATACGATTGATTGTAGTAGTTTAACTCCGGGCGTGTATTTTGTTAAGCTGACTGATAAAAACAGGATTGTTACAAGGAAAATAATCATTTACTAAAAATACTATTCCTAATGAAAAGACTTAAGCTCAATGCCTTCTTGTTGGCACTATTCTTTTTATTCACTATTCTTCTAAAAGCCCAGGGCCCTCCACAACCGCCGTCAGGTGGGCATGGCACTACAACAAACCAAACCCCTTCCCAGGGAGGCAGCGCCCCCATAGGTTCAGGAATGCTGTTGCTGCTTGGAATGGGAACTGTTTACACAGCCATCAAAACCCATAAAGCTCACAAGTCGCAGGAGTAATTCTTTTTCGCTTTTTATATCCAGATTCAGATTTATATTCAGATTCAGATTCAGATTTCTGGTCGAATTTGAATTTTGAATTTGAATTTTGAATTTTAAATCATTCTATGTCCACGTCACCAGTCATTAGTCACTAGCACAAGTCACCAGTCACCAGTCACTAGTGGTCACCAGTCACCAGTCACCAGTCACTAGTCACTAGTCACTAGTCACTAGTCACTAACCCCTATTTGCAAATTCCAAAAATAAAATTACCTTTACCCGTCCTTCGGAAAACTACCCCATTACTTCCAGCCCTCGCCGTTCAGCATTCACTCCCGGACAGAGATATTATCATACATCAACCTAACATCTTAAAATCTTATGAGAAGAAACATTGGATTACTGCTGATGGCATCAATTTTTGTTATGCTGTCGTGCAAGAGTATGAAGAACGACGGGCTAATTCCGGTAACAGCCCCGTCGGAGCAGGCGCTTGCCCTTTATAATGAGGCCTATAACGCCATGACTGAGCTTGATATCGCCAGATTTGACGAGGTAATGCCCCAGATCTGGAAGATTGACGAGGATTTCTTTATGGCCAATTACCTGATGGTGATTTACGAAACCAATTACATGCACGATTCGGCCGGTATTGCCAGGTATACTGAAAGGGCACTGAATACCAAAGCCAAACTCAGCAAGGGGGAGGAAATGCTGAAAGAGATACTGGTGAAGAGGGCACAGAACAGGAATGCCGACATCAGCGGTATTGCCAATGAGATTATTGCCGCCTACCCGAAGGATTTCTGGGGATATTATGAACTGGCGGGCTACGAGGGACTGGTGAACAATCATGAAGGACAGATTGCCGCCATCAATGTGGCCATTGAGAAATCAAACCAGCCGGCTTTTGCTTACAATTACCTGGGTTATACCCAGATGGCCAACGGTAAAATGGATGAAGCACGTGCCGCTTTCGATAAATATATTGAGCTTGCCCCAAACCAGCCCAACCCGTATGATTCAAAAGGCGATTATTTTATGGAAGTAAAGGATTATAAGAATGCATACCAGTCGTACATGAAAGCCCATGAACTGGATTCACTGTGGGGAGTGAAAAAAGCAGAGAAAGCCAAAATTATGATGGATAGTACCGGGGTTGCAATAAACTGATTTTCAGTTGTTTAATAACTGATTATTATAAACAATCCTAATTTTGGAATGTTATACTTTACAGTATATCAAAGTTTTATACTAAGTTTAGCAACAAAACAGGTGACATCAAGGTGTCACCTGTTTTCAATCTGAAGCTTATGGTAAAAAAAGGCGATGTTTATCCAAAGAAAATGCCATGCATGGCAACCGAATGTGCACAGATAACGTACTCGGAAGGTCATTTATTCGACTTCCTGGTCTATACCTCAGAACATAATAGTAAGGAAATAGAAGACATTAACAGCGGGCCGGTAACGCTGGGGCTTTTTACACAGAGTTTGACCATGTTCCTGGTAGTGAAGTTTGACTCGCTGATATTTGATGCGCCAATCAATGCGCTCCAGTTATCCTTTCTTGGCAGGGAGCATTCAACCAGTGAAGTGGCGGTGATACTCATAGAACAGTCAACCAATAAAGTACTGGCCGTGCGGACCATAATGCTGACGGAAGATATGGCTGATTTAATAATTCACGGGACCCAGCTTCAGCTGCAGTTTCTCACTGAAACTGAAATAAATGAGATCTCACATAAAGTGTCGGCCAAATACACGGCTTACGACATGCTGAAAATGGCAAAAAGCACCATTTCCTAAGCTGAAAACTTATATTTCTCAATTACCTGTTGTACGGCTATTTTAAGATCTTTAATATCGTTAGGTTTAACGAGATACTGGTTAGCCCCGAGCCGGGCACTCTCCTCGCGGTCAGCCTGGTTTCGTGAAGTGGTATACATAACCACGGGCACTTCATCAGGGTTGTAAATTTCACGGATAAATTCAAGGCACTGGAACCCGTTGAGCAAGGGCATATTTATATCGAGGAAGATAACATCAGGCTTCACGGGGGGGTTGGCAGAAAGGTAATTTTTCAGAGCAACGCCATCCTGGAAAAGCAGCAGATTGTAGTTTGTGTGACTACTATCAACCGCCATCCTGAAAAAGTCCCTGTCATCTTCATCATCATCGGTTAAAATGATTGTGAATTTCTTTTCCATGGTGATAAGATGTCATAATTATGGTACTAAGATACGAAGTAAGTAAATTAGTATTGTTTGAGCGAAGATATTTTTTTGAGATCAGATGGCCAATCTGTATTTTTCAACCAGCCTGGCGATAATTTCTTTGAGTTCGGAGAATCCGGTAGGTTTAACCAGGTACTCATTGGCCCCGAGTTCCATGGCCTGCTGACGGTCGGCCGGACTGTTTGATGTAGTGTACATTACAACCGCAACCTCATTTGGATTATATTTTGTACGTACTAATTCAAGGCATTCGAAGCCGTCAATACGGGGCATATTGATGTCAAGGAAAACAATGACAGGTTTTTCAGTTGCGGCACCCAGATAATCTTTAAATTCCGTGCCATCCTTTAATAATATAACTGAACAGGACAGGCCGGTGCTTTCAACAGCCATTTTGAAGAAATGCCTGTCGTCTTCATCGTCATCTGCAAGAACAATAATCGGTTTGCTGCCCATTCGTTACAATTTTAACATAATTAACCTCAAAGTTAATTAAAAAATCAAGCTTTTCAAAATTAAAATTATGTTAAAAGAAACCTCTCAATGGTCTCCAGTATTTTTTGTTTACCGATTGGTTTAGTGAGGTAATCGGTGCAACCGGCCTGCAGTGCTGAATCTTTATCACCTTCCATGGCATATGCCGTGAGGGCTATAACAGGGATTTCGGGGTTTAGCCTGCGTATCTGTACGGTTGCTTCCAAACCATCCATATCGGGCATCTTCACATCCATGAATATGAGGGATATTTCAGGGTTTTTGCCAAGGATATCAATACATTCCCTGCCATTCACCGCCCTGATGATGTTTAAGCCGGTTGAACTCAGGAAGTATTTCATCAGTTTGAAACTTACGTTATCGTCCTCAGCAATTAATATACTTTTTGCCGGACAGTCAAGATTAACCTGTTGGGGAGTGCCGGTTTCATGTCCATTTATTGTATTGGCTTTTACATACGGGAATTTCACAAAGAATGTACTTCCTTTACCTTCTTCTGATTCCACCCAAATGGTACCGCCCATAATATCGACATAAGCTTTAACAATGGCCAGCCCAAGACCTGCACCCTCGTAATCACGCGTATGATTCATATCGGCCTGTATGAACCTTTCAAAGATGGCCTTTTGACGGTTGAGCGGAATACCTTTACCGGTATCCTTTACGCAGATAACCACGTTTCCATCATCAATATCACTGTTTATTTCAACGGAGCCTGATTTGGTGAATTTCAGGGCATTTTTAACCAGGTTGGTAAGTATACCGTCAAGTTTAGGCCGGTCGGCCATAATCAGGGCATCCACGGGATCAACCAGGTGCCCGGAAAAGAGCGCTATATTTTTAACTTCAGCTTCAGGCTTAAAGAATTCAGTGTAATAATGCACAAGCTCGTTCAGGTTAACCGGGGTAATACAGGTATCAACTTTCCCCGCTTCAATTCGTGATATTTCAATAATATCGTTAATGGTGCTGAGAAGACGCTGGCCGCTGATATTCATCAGATCAAGGTATTCATTCTTATGGCGGGCGGGAAGCCCGGGTTCTTTGAGCAGTTCTATAAAGCCGAGTATACCGTTCATCGGGGTACGTATTTCATGGCTCATATTGGCCAGGAAAGCGGTTTTAAGCCTGTCGCTTTCTTCAGCTTTGTCGCGGGCTTCAATCAGTGCCTGCTTTGCATTGCAGCTTAATGAAATATCTTCCACATAACCTTCAAGGAAAAGGAGGTTGCCGTCATCGTCGTAAACACCCTGGCCATATTCATAAAACCATCTTTTTTCACCACTCCTGTGATTGACCTGGTATTCCATTTCAAACGATTCGCCGGCGGCAAGGGCTTTGGCCACGGCATTGGTTACCTGCTGCCGGTATTCGGGCACGATGATATCATTATAGCCCGACATAGTCTGCAATTCCTGCGGGGTGTATCCGGTAAGGGGCAGGCAGGCTTCGCTGACGTAAAGAATTGTCCATTGGTCATTGTTTTTGCACCGGTAAACAAATCCGGGCAGGTGGCTTATGATGGAAGCCAGCCGTCGTTCATTTTCTTTAAAGAACCGCTTTTCGCTTTGGTTAATCCTGAAATTGGATAACCAAATAATTGCCGATACCAGGATAAACACGGGCAACAGTTCTTTATCACCGTAAAAAACCATATCGCCGATGACAATCAGCAGCAGAAGCGAATTGATTATTATTCCAATTAATTTAAGGCGGTCGTGCCGGAGATCAGAGTTTAAAGTCATAAGTTCACAGGGCAGGTTACAATGCAGAGCACAAATATATACTATTAGAGATTAATAAGTAGTCTTTTTCCTGATAACATAATTTATATCTTTGCGCAATGGAAGTCACACAGAATAAGCTATATAAGCATGCATACCTGCTTGCCCTGTTTACTATTTTTTACAACCTTGCTGAAGGGGTGGTATCGATGGCCCTGGGTTACAGTGATGAAACCATTGCCCTTTTTGGCTTTGGGGTGGATAGTTTTATTGAAGTGCTTTCGGGTGTGGGCATTGCTGTGATGATTAAGCGCATTGGCAGCGGGAATAATATTAAAGACCCGGCAGGCTGTTCTTCACAAACCGGCCAATTTGAAGAGCAGGCATTAAAGGTAACCGGCACGGCTTTCTATTTGCTTTCGGCGGGACTCGCAGCAGGGATTGTTGTGAACCTGGTGAACGGGCATAAGCCGGAGACTACCTTATGGGGGATTGTAATATCGGTAATTTCAATTGCAGTAATGTACAGGCTGATGGCTTCAAAGAAACGCACCGGAAAAGCCCTGTCCTCTGATCCCATAATTGCTGATGCCAATTGCACAAAGGTATGTATTTACATGTCGGCAGTACTCCTGTTATCCAGCCTGGTCTATGAATTTACAGGCTTTGCTTACGCTGATGTAATAGGGGCAGCCGGCCTCATCTGGTTCTCGGTCTCAGAAGGCCGCGAAGCCTTTGGGAAAGCCCGGGGAAAAGCATGCAACTGCAGCCATTGACGGACATGCTGCTTCACGGCCGGTGAGCCTGTCATCCCTTCGTGGCCCACTTCTCAATCATTTTTACCAGCAGATCCTTTTTCACAGGTTTTGAAAGGTAGTCGCTGCAGCCGGCCTGTTTAACTTTGGCCTCATCGTGTGACATTGAGTAAGCGGTAAGTGCAATAACCGGAACATTAGGATAACGCTGCCTGATCCGGTGGGTGGCTTCGTACCCGTCGAGCACAGGCATCTTCATGTCCATAAAAATTACATCAAAACAGCCGTTGCATTCGTCAACCAGGGATATGGCCTCCTGTCCGTTTACTGCCCTTGTGAGGTTAATGGGAAGCCGTGATATTACCGACCTGAAATAGATAAAGCTCACATCGTCATCTTCGGCGACCAGAATATTGAGATTCCTGGAAACATCTTCTGTATTTCCGTGGACACTGTGTTCAATACTTCCTTTATTTTCAGGTGAATCAGACTGCAGAATGCTGGTTTTATATGGGATTGTCACGGTAAACACCGATCCTTTCCAGGGCTCGGAACTGACGGTGATATTACCACCCAGTAATTTGGCATAACTGCGGCAGATGGAAAGCCCCAGACCTGAACCCTCAAAATCGCGCGAGTAAGCGTTGTTTGCCTGTACGAAACGTTCAAAAATATAATCATGAAGATCAGCCGGAATCCCTTTGCCTGTATCGGCGACGGTAATACAGAGATTTTCGTCAACCATCCGGCAGCCAATGGTAATACTTCCGGCTGACGTAAACTTGATGGCGTTCTTGAGCAGGTTAATTATGATGGATTCAATCTTATACAGGTCAGATACAATTTCAGCTTTCAGTGATGGCAGCAAAGCCGAGACCAGAAGCTGAAGGTTTTTTCTTTCTGCCTCAGGTTTAAAGAAGTTGCATTGCCTGATGATTATCTGGTTCAGATTAAAATGGCTCTGTATTACATCTACTGCCCCGGCTTCAATCTTTGAGATATCAATGATATCCTTGATGGTATTCAAAAGCCTGTCGCCACTTGCTTTCACCAGTTGAATATACTCATTGCGCTCGGCCCCTGAGAGGTCGGGCTCCTGCAGAAGGTCCATAAAGCCAAGTATACCGTTCATAGGTGTGCGTATTTCGTGGCTCATATTAGCAAGGAAGGCCGATTTAAGGCGGTCGCTTTCTTCAGCTTTCAGCTTGGCTTCCACCAGTTCACCCATCATCTCTTTCATATGCTGTTCGGCAAGAACCACGCCGGTTACATCGGAAGTAACCACATAGCGGGCATTCCTTCCATTGAACATAATGGCGTTTGAAACGATATTCACATAAACGATTTCACCGCTTTTCTTTTTATGGCGCCACACGCCCGATTTATTGGGAAGAACAGGTTTTGAAAGATGCTGTTTTATGAGCTCAATATCTTCAGCGGGCCTGACATCCAGGATGGTGAGTGAATATATTTCATCACGCTGATAGCCATAAAACTCGAGCGCTGCCTCATTGGCGTCAAGTATGAACAGGGTTTCCGGGTCATAAATGACCATTGGATGAGGGTTTGAATCATACATGTGACTGTATTGTTCCTTTAACTGGCGCAATTCTTCCTGTAGTTCTATTAAAGCAGAACCGGAAGGCTGGTGGTCAAACCCCCTTGTATCGTGATCCATGTAATTCCAGTAATTTTAGTAATAAATACGTTTCCCCGCTGCAAATATATAGGAGATTTTGTAACTACCAAGAAATCAGACAAAAAAGTATTAACGCCCGGTGTAAGGCAATTTCACGGTTATGGTAGCCCCTTTACCCACTTCGCCGTATGCCTTTATGGTACCACCATGGCGGTGGACAATCTTTCGGGAGAGAGACAGGCCCAGGCCGGTGCCTTCATATTCATCTTTAGAATGAAGGCGGGTAAATGACTGAAAAATCTTTTCTTCAAAACAGGGGTCAAAACCTATCCCATTATCGGTAACCGATATTTCAGCAAACTGCCTTCCGTTATCAGTTACAATACGTGAGCTTATTTCTATACGGCAAGGCACATCGGGTTTTGAAAATTTAAGGGAGTTGGATAAAATATTATAAAACAACTGATAGAATTCAATCGTAATACCCCTGATAACAGGTAAAGGGTGCACAATTACTTCTGCCTCATGTGCTTTCAGGTCGTGGTCAAGATCTTCGACAAGCACATTGATCAATTTAGACAGGTCAGTGTCTCTTACCTTTTCCTCATTGAAATCGGCAAACGAGTAGTCGTAAATGGCTTCAATCATTTTACGCAACCTTTCGGTGGCACTCAGGATCTTATGTATGTATGTGGCCTGTGACGTTGTGATAGTATCCTGCAGTTCATCAGATAACATGCTGGTGAGGAACTTTAGTTTCCTCACGGGTTCTTTAAGGTCGTGGCTGATCAGGTGGGTGAATTGTTTAAGGTCGCTGTTTGATTGCTCCAGTTCACGGGTTCTCTGCGCCACCTGTTGCTCAAGTTTACGCGAGAATTGTTCTCTCAGCTGGTCGTTTTTCATCCTTTCGGTGATATCATTTATGAGCACCGCAACACGGCGGCTTTCGTTACCACCAATTCTGAAAGCATGTGATTCAAAGGTTTTATCCAATTCAGGCATATCATAAACAGTAGTCACTTTTTCACCCGTGAGCGCCACCTTGCCAAAAAGGTTTATCCAGAATTCGGCAATGTCAGGCATTAGTTCATTTATGCTTTTACCAACCAATTCGGTACTGCCAAGCATTTTTTCAAAAGCGGGGTTCACTTCAAGAATAATATAATCAACCGGTTTGCCATCTTTGAAAATGAGTTCCATAAAAGAAAAACCGGGGTCCATAAGTTCAAGGACACTCCGGTATTTTAATTCACTTTCAGCAATCTGATGCCTTGATTTAACGAGTTCAGTAACATCTGATGCCACAATAAACAGCCCCGTAACATGACCAAGGGGGTTTATGAGTGGCTGTACCGACAATTTAATATACTGAAAATCATCAGACGACCATAAATGCAGGGGTACTACTTCTTTTGAGAAGCTTCTACCGGTTTCATATACCTGTCTGAAAAATTTCTCATATCCCTGAACAATTAACTCAGGGAATATCTGAAAAAAAGGTCTATCGTCAACCTCATGCCAGGTTTTCTGCAATGCTTTAAGTAACCTGTTGTTGATAAATTCAATTTTAAAATCGGGACCACGCAATACCATTACAGATACAGGAATTTCCATAACGAGATTCCTGAAATGCACATCCTTTCGTAGAAAATCCTTTATTACATTCCTGATCATACACCGCGACAAGGGCAATTATAAGCTTGAATATTAAGGCGTTAAGAATATAAGGGTAGTATACTTTATAATAACAATTATGAAGTCGAAAAGATGAACCGGGGTTAAGATAATATAACCAAATCTTAAAATTACGTAACAATCCCAATTTTTCAAACCGCTAAGTTTGCAGAGAATGCAATATGTATTCCTCAGATTAAATAGGCTTTCCCGGTCTTATTTAAAAATAAAACAGGAGAAAAAATTCTCCTGTTTTTGTTTTTTAAAACACAACACAAAACCTGATAAGATTAGCCGGTACTAAAAAAAGAATACCTTCACCAGGATCATTGAAGCTATTACAACAACAAACAGCATGAACAGTTTAAATTCCGGTTTCATTTTATTTTTCATAACTTTTCTCTCTAAAGGCCTTTGTAAAGATACCCCCGTTAAGGCTATCAGGCCGTTAGAAACAAATTAGAAGAATGTTAGAAAGTTATTAGGAATCGGCATTAAATGCCGATAACGCTTAATTTTGTATAAAGGGCAGTATTTATGGCAGATGCAACATTATTGATTGTAGAAGACGAGCAGCGGCTTGCCGGGGTATTAAGAAAACAGTTTGAGGAAGCCGGTTTTGGTGTACATATTGCAAGCGATGGTTACGAGGGAAAGCGGATGGTTGAATCGTTCCCTTATAAGCTGGTGATTCTTGATATAAACCTGCCGCTGATAAATGGATATGATCTTTGCAGGGATATACGAAAAACCAACAGCAATTTGCCGATCATAATGCTGACAGCCCTGGGAAGTACAGATAACAAATTAACAGGCTTTAATGCCGGTGCCGATGATTATGTGTTAAAGCCATTCAATTTCAAGGAATTACTGGCAAGGGTAAACGTTTTTCTAAGAAGGTCGGAGGTGCCTTCAATCAGCGAAAAATTAGTTGTTGCTGACCTTGTTGCCGATTTAAAATCAAAGACAGTCACCCGGTCGGGCAAACGAATTGATTTGACTGCCAAAGAATTTACCTTGCTTGAAGTATTGCTGAGAAACAAAGAGCAGATTGTTAACAGGGAATACATAATTGAACATGTGTGGGGTATTGATTTTGACCCCGGCACCAACGTTATAGATGTGTATATTAATTATCTCAGGAAGAAAATTGATAAAGATTTCGAGCCTAAGCTTATACATACCAAATACGGGTTTGGCTTCTATTGCAGCGATCATGAATTATGAACATAAAACTTAAATTAGCCCTGCAGTTCACGCTTCTGGTAAGCATTATATTGTTCTTTTTCGCAGGACTCATCTATTATTTCTTTTATGATTCACAATTGCACAAATTCAGGGAAGGATTGACGGATACAGCCAGGAATACGGCTGTTTTACTAATCAATGTGGTGGAAGTTGATTCTGCACTGCTGCAGAAAATCCAGTCATCAACAACCTCCAGTGAACGTGAAGAAATAGTGCTTACCGATACATTGCTCAGGGTGATCTACAGCACAAAACCCGATTACCTGACTGAACAGGCAAGAAAGGAAAACTTTTCTTCAATGGGAATGCATTTCTTTACAATCCGTGAGAAAGATGGCATATGTTACAGGCATAACTACCATGATAATACTTACTATGTTTATGTGATGGCCTTCGACAAATCACGAAGGGAAAACCTTTCGGAACTCAGGGCAATACTTGTTTGGGGTATTGTAATAAGTCTTGTTTTATCGGTATACATGTCGTATTTGTTTTCACGAAGGGCCATATTCCCGATAACAAGACTTATTGAAAGCATTAAGGCCATTAATTCTTCAAAGCTTGATGACCGGGTGAATGAAGGTAACCGGAAGGATGAGATTGCACAGCTTGCCATGAGCTTCAACAAGTTGCTGAGTGACCTTGGGCAGGCTTTCAGGAACCAGGAAGACTTTGTTTCAAATGCTTCCCATGAGCTTAGAACTCCGTTGAGTATTATGATGATTGAATCAGATTATCTGCTGACCCGTGAAAGGGAACCCGCTGATTACATCGCTCACATAGAAGGGCAGATGGAGGATACAGGCAACCTGAATTCCATGCTTAATAGTTTGCTTGAACTGGCACACCTTAACAGAGAGACAGAGGTTGAATTTAATGAAATACGGATTGATGAAGTGGTATTTGACGCTATTAAACTGGTTAAAGGTAAGTTCAGCGACCGAAAGATTGTTCCACGTATCACTTATCCTGAATCGGACAGGGGATTACTTGTTCATGGAAATGCCGGTTTATTGGGCATTGCCTTCAAAAATCTGATTGAGAATGCCTGTAAGTTCTCTGAAAATGAAGTCGTAATTGAGTTTGACATCAGTGAGAATGTGATAAAAATCGCAATCATTGACCAGGGAATCGGGATTCCTTCAGGTCAGCTGAAAGAGGTTTTCAGTCCTTTTAAACGCGGAACCAATGCGCGGTACAAAAGTGGTTTTGGCATTGGGCTTTCGCTAGTTGCGAGGATTCTTGAACTTCACAACACCCAAATCAACATTGTTACATCTGAAAATAATGGTACAAGCGTTGAACTTTACTTTCAAAGGGTATTAAAGTTTTCCTGAAAAAAGTTTTCAACACCTTGAACCCTCCTGCACTTTCTCCGTTTGGTATGATGAGTGGGGAGTAAAACAATCTAACAATGCTACTTGATACCGGACTAATCATCCTGGCGGATGACGACAAATACGCAGTTGACTTCTTCAGGAATGCGTTAAAGAACATGTGCAGGGAGTTTCAACTTGTTACATGCGAAAATGGGGAAGAACTTATTAAATACCTGGATAACCCAAATAATGTAAGGCCGCTTATAGTCTTTCTGGGTGTGAATCTTCCTATAGCACCCGGATTAAAGCTGCTTCAGGAAATAAGGCAGCAATATTCAGCAGTTGACCTTCCGTTGGCTGTTTATACGAACCATGCAAACAATGCATTGAAAAGGGCAACAAAAAAACTGGGGGCAGATTACTGCATTTCAAAACCCAGCAGCTCAATTATTCTTCAGAACCTGATAGAACAACTTGTAAAACAGGTGGGACAGAGGGATATTGTTATTTAGAAAAATGGAAGCTGATACTATTTGTGTCTTTGTTTGATGGGCAGGCGTATTCTGAAAGAAGCCCCCTCCCCATCCCTGCCGGTAGCAGTTATTGTGCCATTATGCCTTTCAACAACCTGTTTGACTATTGAGAGTCCCATACCAACACCTTCAAATTCTTCGCCTGAATTCAGCTTCACAAAGCTATCAAATATGCTTTTTGAGAATTCTGATGAAAAGCCTATACCTGTGTCGCTAATCTCTATTTCAACTAATTTGTTTCCTTTCTCTGTCACTTCCTTACCCCATATAAAAATATCCACGGGCCTTTGGTTATGTGAGAATTTAACAGAGTTTTCAAGGATGTTCTGAAACAAAAGATAGAGCATATGCGGCGACCCTTCGATTACAGGGAGCGGGTTGACTGTAAAATGGGCACTTTTATGTTCAATAAGCACTTCCATGCCCACCAGCACATTATTGATCAGTGTATTAAGATCAACGGGTTCAAATTCCTTCACTGGTTTTTCCAGTGAGATAAAGCTCTTCATTGAATCAAGCATACGGCGAATCCTGTCAGCTGACTTAATGATTTTCTTAATAAAACCCACAGCCCTTTCGGGAAGCTGGTCTTCAAACTCGCTGACCAGGATGCTTCCAAATGTACCGATCTTCCTCACCGGCTCTTTGAGGTCATGACTTGCAGCACGGGCAAAGTTGAGCAATTCACGGTTTGACCGGTTTAACTCGGCAGTGCGGGCATCTACCTGTTCTTTCAGTTCATTTGCAAAGTCCTGCCTGATTCTCTCTTCTTCCTTTCTGGCACTGATATCAGCAAAGATAAAAACCACCTTATTGCTTCCCGAACCCCCAATAGGGAATATGTTTGTTTCAAACCAACGACCGGTAACTGACCTGTTGGATGAAAGCATAATCTTTTCACCGCTGGCTCTTACTTTAGCAAATGTCTCAATCCAGAATTGAGCATGTTCACCTAAAACGTCCGTTGCTTTTTTCCCAGCTACCGATGCAATGCCCGATTCAATTTCAAAAGCACTGTTCACTTCCAGGTAAATAAAATCAACCGCATTACCGTTGTTGTCATATTCAAGTTCAACAATGGCCAGGCCCTGGTGCATTGTATCAAAAATGGCTTTAAACTTGTCTTCGTTTTCGCGTGAAGCATTCTTGGATTTAACAAGCTCCGTAACATCGGAAGCAACACCGATAATACCGGTTACAGTATCACCGGCCATGTGTGGTTTTAAAATAAAGTTAACATACCGGTTTTCACCAGGCTTCCAGTTTAAAAGATGCAGGGGTACTTCATTTGCCGTAAACGTTTGCCGGGTGACAAAAATGCTTCTCATGACACTTTCAAACTGTCCGAATTCAGGGAATGCCTCAAAGAATGGCTTGTCGATAATGTCATCGTAGGCTTTTCCCGTGTAATCCATTACACGTTGATTGACTACCTTAATGATAAGATTTTTACCATCGAGCAGTATAAACGACACGGGCGCCTGCATTACCAGGGACCTCAGGCTATCATAATCAATTTCAACCCGATCAGCCATACATGTATAAGTTACACGATTTAAACGTATTATTTATAACCTTGTTTACTTATAAACAACCGGCTATTTCATATTTTTGCATAAACATAAAGTGTGATGAAAAAAAATCTCCTGGTAATTATAGTGCTCTTCCAGCTTTCTGCAGCAGCACAGGTAAATTTCGATCAGTACTTCTATAACAAATCAATGCGGGTTGATTACATCCACTCGGGTACTGCAGAAACCGATTCATACGCCATTGAAGAGATCATGCAGGAGCCTTACTATGCAGGGTCACATACGAACATGGTGAGTCCCTTTGACTATGGGAATTATAAATTCACACTCACCGATGAGGCTTCGGGTATACTGATCTGGTCACAGGGCTATTCTACTTTGTTTTCAGAATGGCAGACAACCGCAGAAGCAAAAAACCTTACAAAAGCGTTTCCTGAAAATGCCGTTTTCCCTTTCCCGAAAAAGCCTGCAATTGCTACTTTCTATAACAGGAATAAGCAGGAACAGTGGGAAAAGAAGTACAGTTTCAGGATTGATCCTTCGAGCTATTTTATCAGGAAAGAACGAAGGCTTGAATATCCGTACGAAACCATTCACAAGGCAGGGGATCCGGCTACAAGCCTTGATATAGTGTTTGTCCCTGAAGGTTATACTTCTGAAGAGCTTCCAAAATTTAAGGCTGACTGTGAACGGCTGACCGGTTATCTTTTCAAGAACCAGCCATACGACAAGTATGCTGACCGCATAAACATATTTGCAGTTATGGCACCATCACAGGAAAGCGGCACCGACGTTCCGGGAAAGGATGTCTGGAAGAAGACTATCGTAAACAGTAATTTCTACACATTTGACATAGAACGTTACCTGACAACAACTGACATGAAGAGTGTAAGGGATGTTGCAGCAAATGCTCCCTATGATGCTATTTGTGTTATTGCTAATTCAAAAGTTTATGGAGGGGGCGGAATTTATAATTTTTATGCCCTGTTTACCAGCGATAACCAGTATGCTGATTATGTGTTTGTGCACGAGTTCGGCCACAGCTTTGCCGGATTGGGTGATGAATATTATGATTCATCAGTAGCCTATGAGAATTTTTATGACCTGAACTATGAGCCGTGGGAACCAAACCTGACTACGCTGGTTAAATTCGATACCAAATGGAAAGATATGCTTCCATTGGGAACACCGGTGCCTACACCTGAAAATGAAAAGGAAAATATCAAACTGGGTGCTTATGAAGGCGGTGGTTATGTTACAAAAGGCATTTACCGCCCATCATACGATTGCAGCATGAAGTCAATATCATACAATAACTTCTGTCCGGTTTGCCGCAGGAGTATTGAGCTGATGATACAGAGTTATTTGAAGTAAAGGAAAAAAGTGACTAGTGACTAGTTACTAGTGACTAGTGGCTAGTGGCTAGTGACTAGTGGCTAGTGACTAGTCTGAACTTAGGTTGAGGATAAAATGAGAGATATAAAGAATATTTGCGTTTTTTGCGGGTCTTCGCCAGGGGCTGATATAGCTTTTACTGAGGCAGCACGGGCTTTGGGAAGGATTATGGCTCAGAGGAATATTGGTCTTGTTTATGGGGGGAGCAATATTGGTTTAATGCGAGCAATTGCAGATGAGGTTTTGCGGGGCAATGGCCGGGTGGTGGGCGTTATGCCTCAAGGACTGATCGACAAGGAAGTAGCTTATACCACTTTGAAGGAGTTTCATGTAGTTGACACCATGAGCCGCCGTAAGGAACTGATGGCAGACCTTTCAGATGCTTTTATCGCTATGCCGGGTGGAATTGGAACATTGGACGAGTTGTTTGAGGCCATGTCGTGGAACCAGCTTGATATAATGGATAAGCCGGTGGCTCTTCTGAACACTGCAGGATTTTATGACCACCTTATTGCTTTTTTGAAAAATACAGTCGACAAGCATTTCGTCAGGCCGGAACATTTTAATAACCTCATTGTGGAGCCCGATGCGGCAGCAATAATAACCCGGTTAACAGAATACAATCCAGTAAAAGTTGACAGTAAGTGGATAGATGATTTAAGGGTTAAAACAAGCAGGTTAGGGATTAGTGATTAGAATTCAATAAAGACGCACGTTTCTGCGTTTTAAGCTTTAAATTTTCTCTGGTTACAGGATTTCCGTGGGCGGGAATAAAGGTGTGACAACCGGTGCGTAAAAGCTTTTGCCAGGTTTTGTGAAGAAGCGGAATGTCATCGGCAAAAGGAGGAAAAATCTTAAACAGTGCC
Source organism: Lentimicrobium sp. (assembly GCA_035298745.1). Lineage (GTDB taxonomy): Bacteria > Bacteroidota > Bacteroidia > Bacteroidales > Lentimicrobiaceae > Lentimicrobium. The sequence continues at coordinate 41,651 of DATGXS010000048.1, forward strand.
ACATTAACCATTACATCACCAACAATGGCAATTTCGTCATCAACAATAAGACTAATTGAACCATTGCTGTGACCGGGTGTATATAATGTTTTTATACCCGGTATTCCGGCTAGTTTAAACTCTTCTTCCACTATAATGTCAACAGGACAGGGCTCTATGTTAAATTTAAAATTTAATTTATGTGCCAGTTTCACCATTGCGCGGGTGATTGCCAGACTGCCTTCAGGGATTTTCATCGTGCCCGATTCAAGATAACCGGCTTCTGATGAATGCATAACCGTCATGGCTCCTGTCTCACTTCTGATAAAAGCAGCATTGCTCACATGGTCATAATGATGATGGGTCAGAACCAGGTAATCAGGGTTGGGCACTTCATGCCGTTTCAACTCCTTCATCAGGCAACACCGCATCTGCTTAACGCTGGTATCAACCAAAACACTCTTCCCTTCCCTGGTGACCACCAAAAAAGAATTGCTCCTGCCTCGCAGCAACTGGTATACTACTGTTTCCTTTGAAGTAATCATTTCATTTTGTTGTTCATCCCCCACTCCTGCTTTTCCTTTTTCCTTTCATCCCTCACCACTTTTACCTTTTTCTTTTTACCTTTTTCCTTCCATCCCTCACCAATTTTTCCTTTTTCCTTTCAAAACCTCTCCACCTCCACAATCCCACTTCTATTCATAACAATTCTGTATCGCTTATACTTTATGCCATCAGTATGTTTGAACTGCATAATGAGGTTAAGGTAATAAACCTTAATGCCGGTAACGGTGCCGGCCCTGTTTCCTTCTTCGGGGACAAAAAGTGGGACTACAGGATTATCCATTTTCTTAACATAATTAGAAACGTTAAACCGGATAATATCATTCATACCAGCTGTTGGGTAAGGACTTACCTTGTTAAGACTTTCACGGTTTAACCTCACAAGTTTGCGGTAAAGTATAATTTGTTCGCGGTTATTACGGTTTTCAGCTTCCAGAATGGCAGACCGGGCGCGCATTCGCATAACTTCAGGGGGCACTTTTTTTTCTGAAATAAAGTCCATCCCTTCCTTATGCCAGCCAATATCATGTCCGCTGAGGCTTATTTTAGTCTTCATATCAAAAAACCGCCTCCCCCACCGGTGTGCCAGGTAATACCTGGCAAGCTCCTTTAGCCTGTCCTTCAGCATATAACTTATTACCAGGGCAACAAAGAAGGGCATTGTAAGACTACCATACTGGCGTTGGAAAGAGAAAGCAATGGCTGTTGCGAAAATCATGGAGATTCCGGCTGCAATACTGAAATAAACCTGTTCAACCCAAACGCCTTCGCGCCGGCGAACGACATTAAGGAACAATTCATTTTCTGCATATTTCTTAAGAAGGCTTAAACGATGCACCAGCACCCGATTGTGTTCAACACCAGATTTCTTCACAACAGGCCAACCCTGGTCCTGTTTATACCTGATCTCCGATTGGATAACTTCCATAAGCTTTGCAGCGATATCATTTGTCAGGTGCCTTCTTTTCTTCAGTCCTTCGAGCAGCTTGAAAGTATGCTGTTCAATGAGGTTGCTCAGGAACTCATCGCCAAAAAGAAAGTAATTTAAAAGATTGTCGCGTGTTACGGGACTTCCTGCATATTGTTGCCTTAATGACCGGTAATTTGAAGTAATGGTATTAATATTCCTGATATACTTATCGATGAGAATATGGTAGTCTTTACCTGATTTTTTTATAATGTAGCCGATCTCTTCCCTTAATGCACTTTTAACAATAGAGGCATGCATCCGTATATGATATTCATAAGCACCTGTCAATTCTTTATCATTAACATCAGTCAACCGGCTGATTGATTTTTCAAGGAACTGGTAAGGTTCTTTTGCTTTATCAGCAATGTCTTCAAGCAGGTATACCGGAGTGATCAGCCTGATATTCGATTTCAGGTCGCGGTAAAATTCCTCTTTTGAATAACTCCACCGGTTGATGTCAAGACTATTGGGGACAAATATCCAGGTACTGACAGAGAATTCATTAACACTAATATCCTTTGCCATGAAACCAAGCTTAATTTCAAGCGAAAATTTATCGTGTACTTTAACCTGTTCTTCGATCATAATTGTAACTATTCAAGTTCAAAATTAACAATAAAAAGAGCTTATAAATTGCGATTTTAAGTCTCATATTGTGCAACTTTCATGAAAACGCAGTAATTTTATGCCATATTTATAAAGGGTACATTATATTCTTAAAATAGGCAATCACTAAACTTATTAAAATGAAGAAAAACTACAGTAGAATACTGTTTGTGATGGTTCTTGCTCTCTTATTTTCTGCAATCAGCAGTTTTGGACAAGTAGTAATCACACAGTGGAATTTTGATGCGGAAGTGTTGACACCAACACTGGGTGCAGGAACAGCGGAGAATATTGGAGGCACAACAACAGCTTATGCAGCCGGAAATCCCGGAACAGGCAGAGGCTGGAATACTACCCCCTACCCTGAGCAGGGGACAAATCCTCTATCAGCAGGTGTACAATTCAGCGTACCCACATCAGGTTACAGTAATATTATTGTTTCATGGGATGAACGCCATAGCAATACAGCTGCAAACCGTACACGTGTGCAGTATACACTTGACGGAACCACCTGGATTAACTTCGAAGCATCAGAATCAAATGCAGTAAATACCCTGCTTGATGGAACCGCCATTGGTTTTGATGAAGGTAAGTATGTTACAAATGTTGGTGCTGTTTTTACACTAAAGAGCGCCGACTTTACTGCAATTGAAGGCGCAAATAACAATGCCGCATTCGCTATCAGGATAGTAACTGATTTTGCTGACGGAGAAAATTACGTTGGAACAGGCGATGGTTCAACATATGGAACAGGGGGTACTATACGCTTTGATAATGTTACTTTTACAGGTGGTTCAGGCACAGCACCGGTTCTTATTGCTGCTCCATCGGCACTTACCGGTTTCACCTACATTGTAAATTCAGGACCTTCTGAAGTTCAATCTACAGAAATTTCAGGTAATAACTTAACCCCCGAAAGCGGTACTATCACTGTTACAGCACCAGCTTCTTTTGAAATTTCCCTTGATGGAGCGAACTTCGTTAACACAGTAACTTTTGATTATACGGGAGGTGCATTATCACCGGAGCCATTAACAGTCAGGATGATTTCAGGGCTTGCAGCAGGTGGTTATAGTGAAGTTATGACCGTAAGTGGTGGTGGTGCTAATGATCTAAATGTTTCTCTTACAGGAAATGTTTCAACAGGACTTGAACCTGCACTTAGTAATGTTATTCTACCGCAGTTTATAGAAGGGTCAGTGCCAAATGCAAACCGGATTCCTTTTGCTTACAGGGCAACTATCATTAACCTCATCCCAAATGCAACATATCGTTATTACAACAGGGTAGTTTTATCAACTGATGGTGCTACTTATACCGGTGCTGGAAACATAATTCTTGTTTCATCTGCTAATTCTACAATAACAAGACTAACCAGTCCAAGCCTGGGAACAGCAGGTGCTTATGGAGAATTTACTACAGACGCTAATGGTAGTTACAGTGGTTGGTTTATGACAGAACCTACAGGCAATGCATCAAGGTTTAAACCAGGTAATGAATTGTTCATGAGGATACTTCTGAATGATGGAAACAATGGAACAGTTGAAACTTCTTTCCTGACAACTACCGAGAGTGTTAAGGTCATTACTTTCAGTACAACCGTATCAGATACATCCGGCACTGCCATACGTGGAGTGAGTGATTTTACCGCTAAAAACTTTGTCTTCCTTTATGACAATGAGTCGGGTAATGGTCGTCCACTTTATGGAACTCAAATTGAAGCTTCAGGGGTTGACTTTGCCGCTGCAGGAAACTATTCAGCATTCTACCTTTCTGATGTTTCAAATAAAACGGGAGCATGGGGTGGTATTGTTCCAAACAATAATGCAGCCGGTGTTATGAGAATAGAAGAAAGAAGCATTACAACCGGTAATGTTGTTACTCAATATTCATCAACTGATGGTAAGTGGGGAGCCACTGATACCCGCAACCCGGCTGGTGGCGCTGAAGGTGTACTTGTTATTAATACCCAGGTTGGCATTGATGCAATTCCGGCTTCATTTGGAAAAGTATACACTTATGGCAATATTCTCTCGGTTGAATTCGTCAAAGCTACTCATGCCCAAATTAGTGTCATCAATCTTCAGGGAAGCGAAGTTGCCCGATTTGCCATTAATGGAACCAAAGAAACCTTTGATTTAAATGTTCCAACAGGTATTTATCTGATTAAGATCACTTCTTCATTAAATACATTTAGCCAGAAAGTTTTGGTAAAATAATTTTATGAATTGCATAGGGGTATTATTTGAGTTACCCTTATGCAATTCTATCTTATTAAATTCCCAAGTAACCTAAGATCAATAAATAAAATCAATAAAATGAAAAGAAAACTATACCAATTGATTACACTGGTGAGTGCTTTTCTGGTAGTTTTTGCCTTTACTACCAGCGTTTCTGCACAAATCATCAGTCAGTATGTGGAAGCACATCTTCTTTCAACACCTAAAGGAATTGAAATTTGGAATAACACTTCTTCAACATTAAATTTTGCAACTAACAATTTGCAAATTCAGCAAGGAACGAATGGTGGTGCATTAACAACGCTTGTAACAGTTAATACTGGAACACTTGCTCCGGGTGCTGTGATGTGTGTTGGTACAGCAGATATTGGTACTTATTTAACAGACAATGGACTAACATCAGTTACTTTTGTACAGTTTACTTTTCAATTTAATGGTGATGATGCTCTTGCTGTTCTATATGGAGGCGTAACATCAGACGTATTTGGGAATCCAGGTAACGATCCTGGCACATCATGGGTTGGAGGCACTGTAAGTACTGCAAACCAGAATCTGCAAATACTTGCCGGTATTACCACTGGAGATCTTGATGGATGGACTGATCCAAGTCTCCGTTTTGAAACAGTTTCAACTACTCCATCAACGCCTCCAACCGGATTAACAGGTTTTGGTATTCCTCCTGCCTCAGCCGGTAGTCCAACCCTCGTTGCCAACCCTTCGACACTGAATGGTTTTAATTACGCTGTAAATAATGGCCCTTCGGCTTCACAGAGCTATAACCTGACAGGAACAAGTCTTTCACCAGCATCAGGTAATATTACTGTGACACCGTCTGCCAATTATGAGGTATCACTTAATAATTCAACATTCTCATCAACAGCAGTTACTATTCCATATACCGGTGGTGCTTTAGCAGCTACTCCAGTGTATGTCAGATTAAAGGCTGGCCTTTCAGCAGGTGCTTATAATGGTGAAACTATCAGCAATGCTGGTGGCGGTGCTACAACTGTTAACGTAACATTAAACGGTCAGGTATCGAATCCTGCCACTCACCTTGCTTTCCTCAATTTCCCTGCAAGTGGATTCACAAACCAGACTATTTCAACTTTTAAAGTTCAGGCATTGAACGCCAATGAGCTGGTTGACCCGGGATTTGTTGGTGCAATTACTCTTTCAAAACTCAGCGGCCCTGGTACTGTTGGTGGCACTCTTACCCAGACTGCTGTTGCCGGAGAAGCTACTTTCAATGATATCAGTTTTACTGATGCCGGTTCTTATGTTCTGCAGGCAACTGCTACAGGATTGACTTCAGCAAATAGCTCTACTATAGTAATCGCAGTTCCTCCTGCAATTTCAGCAGATATTATCCCACTTTATATGAGTGGAAAAACTCCGGCTAATACACGCGTACCTTTTGCATTCAGGGCAACAATTACAAACCTCACACCTAATGCTACATACCGTTATATTAACCAGGCAGTTATCGCCACCGATGGACCAACGGTTGCTGGTGCCGGCGTGCTTCTGATGGTTAATGCTGATGGCACTTTTACCAGAAGCAGCCTTGGCAATTTCGCTAATCCGGGTGAATTTGGTGAATTTACTGCCAGTGCAACGGGTAGTTACACCGGCTGGTTTATGCTTGAGCCTTCAAGCAACGACAGGTTTACTGCCGGAAATGAGGTGTTTATGCGTTTCCGTCTCAATAATGGTGCAGGTGGTACTTCTGCCGCTCATTATCTGACTATTGCAGAGCCTGTAACTGTATTGCAATATGCAACAACTACTGATCCAATCAGTGGTACCGCTGTTCGTGCAACTTCACTGTCGGCTTCAAAGAATTTTGCTGTTCTTTATGATAATGAGGCAGGTACTGGCAGACCTTTGTTTGCAACAAGTATTGAAACGACCGGCATTGATTATTCAGCCGTAACTTCATATGCTGCCTTCTATCGTGACGAAGTTTTTGCACATAATGGTGCATTCGGAGGTATTATTCCTAATGATAATCCAAACGGTGTAAAGCTCATTGAAGAACGTAGTCTGACTTCAGGTGCTGTTGTGAGTTCAAATAGTTCTTCTGACGGTATCTGGGGTTTAACCGATACTCGTAATCCAGCCTATGGAATTGATTCAGTACTGGTTATTCATCTTACTCCTGAGCTTATTGCAGAAACTGTCCCTGCGTTTATCCAGGGTGTTAACGGAACAAATAACCAGAGGCTTCCTTATGCTTATTATGCAACTATTTCATATCTGAAACCAAATGCAATATACCGTTATTATAATAAGGTTGTGCTTGGAACTGATGATCCTGCAACTGACGGTTCAGGTAATGCCATCTTTGTAACTGCTTCGGGTACATATACACGTACTACAAGCAATTCGATGAACACTCCGGGACAATATGGTACATTCACTGCTGATAATATGGGTAATTATAGCGGATGGTTTATGGTAGAACCAACAGGAGACTCAAGATTTACCCCTGGCAACGATGTTCATATGCGTATCATGTTAAATAATGGAACCGGTGGAAGTTCTGTTGCAGTAAGGATAACTACCACTGCCACTGCCAGTGTCCTTAACTTTGGAAGCGCCTATAATGACGTTACCGGTACCGGTATTCGTGGTTTTTCACTTGCCGCAGCTGGTAACCTGGTTTATCTTTTCGGAAATGAAGCAGGTACCGGACAACCACTTGCCGGAACAAGTATTGAAACCACAGGGGTTGACTACTCTCAAAACATCTATGCCGATTATTTTAATACTGATGTTTATGGCACCGATGGCTCATGGGGAACCATTGTTCCTAATGTACTTCCTGATGGTGTTCGCCGTATTGAAGAACGTAGTGTTGCAGACGGAAGTATTGTAACAATCTGGACTTCAACCGACGGAGTATGGAGCAATGTTGACACACGTAACCCGCTGGGTGGTGAATCAACAGAACTGGTCATTGACCTGATGCCAACCAGTGATCCAACTTTAACCGTTATTCCTTCAACCCTAACAGGTTTTACTTACATTGAATCAAATGGTCCATCTGCTTCACAATCATATACTTTAAGCGGTGCTAATCTTGTTGGATCGGGCGTTGTTGACATTGTTGCTCCGGTTGACTATGAAGTTTCACTTGATAATACAACCTTCCAGTCATCAATTGAAGTTCCTTATGCTGACGGCAGTATTACAGGACAGCCAGTGACGATCAATGTGCGTCTCAAAGCAGGTCTTGCAATGGGCGATTACAATAACGAAGTTATTACCAATAATGGTGGTGGTGCTCCTGAAGCAACTGTTTCTGCAAGTGGGTCAGTTACCACTTCTGCACTTCCAGGACTTACCAGCGTTATTCTTCCTCAGTATATTGAAGGATTGAACGGAACTAACATTAACCGTGTTCCATTTGCATATTATGCTACTTTAAGTTATTTAACTCCTAATGCTACCTATCGTTATTATAATAAGATAGTCGTTGAAAGTGACCTCCCTGACTTTAATGGAGCTGGAAATACTATTTTCGTAAATGCTGATGGAACATTCTTAAGGACAACCCAAACTTCACTCGAGTTACCAGGTCAGTATGGTGAATTTACAACTGATGCTACAGGTAGCTGGAGCGGATGGTTTATTACTGAGCCTTCAGGAAATGACCGCTTCACACCCGGTAACCATGTTTATATGCGTATTAACCTGAATGATGGTGCCGAAGGGACTGTGGTTGCTTCACGTTTTACAACTGAACAGTATGCAACCGTATTGCAGTTTGGTGTTGATGCCAATCCTACAATGGGAACCGCAATTCATGCTATCAGCAACGATTCACAGGGCGACTTTGTATTTCTGTATGATGGCATTTCAGATACCCTGAGACCAATTTACGGAACACAAATTGAATCAACCGGCATTGATTTCACTGCACCCGGCGTTTATGCACCATTCTATGCCAGTTCAATTGCCGGTGTTAACGGCTCCTGGGGTGGAATAGTTCCAAATGTCAATCCCAATGGTATCCAGGTTATAAAAGTAATGTCAAACAATGACGGTTCATTGATCAACACTTATACACAGCCTTCAGGTATCTGGTTAGGTACTGATACAAGGAATCCAACCGGAGGTGTTGATGCAGTTCTTTTCCTGGATCTCAAAACAATCAGTGTTTCTGATGTTGAAAAGGAAATTGCAAGGATATATAGTCGTGGAAACGAAATTGTTATAGAACCTGTGATGAATGGATCATATAACTTCAGCATCATCAATATCAGCGGCAGTGTGGTAGCTTCATATTCACTCAGTGGAAACCAGACCATTCCGGCTAACCTGCCTGCCGGTGTGTATGTTGGACGTTTACAGAATGGCAAAGGCATTTACACTGTTAAGCTATTTATTAAGTAAGCGCTGAAATATGGTGTCTTCATAAAGCGGGCCATAGCAGGAATGTTACATATTATATTAATACAGAATTTAAAAGAGGCTGTCTCATAAGGACAGCCTCTTTTCTTTCAGGGTAAATTGAGCAAAAATAATACCCCAAAGTGTATTACTTTTTGGCTTTGACGTGATTAACATATAATTGCGACTTACCTGCAAATATGCCGGAATTCGCATATATCAACCAAAAGAAGAACAATCAATCAAACAACTACCATTAAACCATTCATCATGTTAAGGCCTAACTTATTGAAACTGTTACTATTATTGTTGGTAATAGTAACAGGACAAACCGCGTTTAGTCAAGTGACTATAACGCAATGGAATTTTGATCAGCAGAATTTAAACCCTGCTACCGGTAATGGCACAGCAGCTACCACCGGCGGTACAACAACCTCCTTTGCAACCGGAAACCCCAATCTGTATGCATGGAGCACAACTGCTTATCCTGACCAGGGAACAGCATCAGGCACAGCGGGCGTTCAATTCAATGTTTCTACCATTGGATTTAACACAATTGCCCTTACCTGGGAAAACCGAAACAGTAACACCGCTGCCAACAGAACCCGGTTGCAATATACCATAAACGGTATAAATTGGATAGATTTCGATGCATCTGATGCCAATGCTACCAATATCAATGACGGAACCCCAGCCGGCTTTGATAATGGAAGATACATTACGGATGCAGCTGATTGGTATTTCAGAACAGCCGATTTCTCAGGAATAAGTGGAGTGGAACAAAACCCTTCATTTGCCATAAGGCTGGTTACGGAATTTGCAGATGGAGCCAATTATGCCGCAACGACTACAGGAAACAGCTATGCTTCCAACGGAACAATCAGATTTGAAAATGTGACTTTTACCGGAATAGCCGGCACTCCTGATCCAACAATTGCATCGGTACTCATGCCCCAATTCATGAGTGGAAATACGCCTGCCAACAACAGGCTTCCGTTTGCATACAGGGCAACTATAAATTATTTGCTTCCCAATGCTACTTATCGTTATATCAATACCGTTGTTGTTGGAACAGATAATTCAACTTCAGCCGGTGCAGGTGCAATGATCTATGTTAATCAGAACGGAACCTTCACCCGCTCAGCCGTTGGCTCATTTACCAATGCCGGTGAGTATGGCCAGTTTACCACTGATGCCAATGGAAGTTACACTGGATGGTTTATTTCAGAACCTACCACCAACACAAGATTTTCACCGGGTAACCAGGTGTTCATGCGTATAAGATTAAATGATGGAGCCAATGGTACCATTGCAACCCATTACCTTACCACCCCCGAAAGTGTAACAGTAATGGCGTTCTCAAACGGCACCACAGCTAATGATGGAACCGGTATAAGGGCTGTTTCAATGGCTGGAGCAAAGAATTTTGCAATGCTGTATGATAATGAGTCAGGCACCGGCAGGCCACTTTTCGGTACCAGTATTGAAAGTACAGGGCTCGATTTTGCAACACTGCTTTATCCCGATTTCTTCAGGAACTATGTTGCCGGCGTTAATGGCGCATGGGGTGGAATTCTTCCAAATGTAAATGCCAATGGATTGAGGCGTGTTGAAGAAAGAAGCCGCACTAACGGCACTATTGTAAGTTCAAACACTTCACCCGACGGTATATGGGGAACATGCAATACAGTTAATCCAACCGGTGGAATTAATAATATACTGGTTCTTGACTTAATTCCTAACTCAGAATTAATTGCTGACCCATCTTCACTTAATGGCTTTTCTTACATGATGAGTGGAGGTCCTTCAGTGGCTCAATCATATACGCTCAGTGGAAGTGAGCTTGTTGGCAGCGGTAACATAACTATTGCCGCACCGGCACACTATGAAATTTCAGATGATAATGCCACATGGGTTACATCTCTGCAGGTTCCTTTTGCTGGTGGTGTTATAACAGGACAACCGGCAACTATTTATGTCAGGCTAAAAGCAGGACTGAATGCAGGATTATACAATAATGAAGCTGTAGTGAATACAGGTGGAAATGCTGACCCGGTGAGTGTTCTTTGTTCAGGATCGGTATTAGCGCCTGCCCCAACCCTTGCAGGTGAAATGATTGCCCAATACATACAAGGAATCAATGGTACGAATGAGCAGCGATTACCTTTTGCTTTCAGGTTGTCACTGGAAAATCTTATTCCAAACGCAATGTACCGGTATTACAACCAGGCAGTTCTTGAAACAGACCTTCCTGATGTTGATGGTTCAGGTAACGTGATCTTTCAAAACAACAGTGGCATCTTTACCCGTATTGAAAATCCTTCAATGACATCACCATGTGGTGAATTCACTGCTGATGCAGATGGTTCCTACTCAGGGTGGTTCATTATTGAACCAACAGGTGATGCCAGGTTTACTCCCGGAAACCAATTGTTTATGAGGCTTATGCTGAATGATGGTTCGGGTGGAACAAGCGTTGCATGGAGAATAACAAGCACGACTGCAGCTGCAGTAATTAACTTTGGCACAGATACTGATCCCGATATGGGAACAGGTATCAGGGCAACTTCACCTTCAGCAAGTGGCAATTTTGTATATTTATTTGAAAATACAACTGGTGCAGGACGCCCATTATACGCAACTACAGTTGAAACAACAGGTATTGATTATACAGGTACAGCCGTTTACGCAAATTTCTATACTTCAGAAGTAGAAGGTACTGATGGATCATGGGGTGGCATAATACCAAATATCTTATTATCCGGAGTACAAAGAATTGAAGAAAGAAGCAATAATGAAGGTACACTCATAACCCATTGGACTTCTGAAAATGGAATGTGGGGATCAACAGATACCCGCAATCCAAATGGTGGTGACGCTGATGAACTTGTGCTTGACCTGATGCCAGTCGCAGAACCAGTACTTACTGCAAATCCTTCATCACTTTCTGATTTTAGCTACCTGGAAGGATTTGGACCTTCGTTGGCTCAATCATACTCATTGAGCGGAGAAAATCTTGAAGGAACAGGTACAATTGAAGTCACATCGCCTGCCCATTACGAAATATCATTAAATGGAAGTGAATATGTAACATCATTGGAACTTGATTTTGCCAATGGAATAATTACCGGACAACCGGTTATGATATATACCAGATTGGTCAGCGGATTAACGGCTGGTCCTTATTATGGTGAAAATATACTACATAATGGCGGTGGAGCAGGTGAGGTTTCAGTAGCACTTGAAGGTGATGTAACACTACCGGAAGCACCCCAGGTTGGGCAGACTATACTTCCTTTGTATATTCAGGGAGTAAATGGTACAAACAACAATCGTGTGCCATTTGCATTTAATGCAACCCTTGAAAATCTACTGCCGAATGCAACTTACAGATATTATAATAAAGCCGTCCTGGGTTCTGATGCACCAGACTATACAGGAGTTGGAAATACAATATTTGTAAATCAGGATGGTACGTTTAACCGTACAACCGGAACTTCATTAGGAACGCCCGGACAATTTGGTGAATTTACAACAGACAATTCTGGGAATTACACCGGATGGTTTATGGTTGAACCCAATGGCAATGAGCGTTTCACACCGGGTAACCAGGTATTTATGCGAATTATGCTGAATGATGGTAACGAAGGTGCAACTGTTGCCATGCATCTTACAACACCAGAATATTCAACGGTATTAATGTTTGAAACCGAACAGGATTCAGTACAGGGAACTTCAATAAGAGGAACCAGCAATGAAATGTCAGGCAACTTCATATTCCTGTACAATACCAATCAAGCTGCCCGGCCAATATATGGAACCAGCATAGAGACTACAGGAATTGACTTTGCAGCAACAGGCGTATATGCTCCATTTTATGCCAATACAGTTACCGGAACCAATGGTTCATGGGGTGGTATTATCCCAAATATCAATCCTGACGGAGTTCAAATGATAAAAGTATTTGCAAATAACGGTGGTGAATTGATAACAAGTTATGAAATGCCCACAGGTATCTGGGGTACCACTGATACAAGAAATCCATCGGGTGGGGTTGATGAAGTACTGGCGATTGACTTGACTACTATTAATGTTAAAGACATTCAGGCCCCTGATGTAAAGATTTATGCAAACAACCATACTTTGGTTATAGAGCCTGTTGCCAATGAAAAATATCAACTGGCCATTTTCAGTATGCAGGGACAGTTAATGCAATCAGTAAACGCTACTGGTACTAAGGTGGTAAATACAAACCTGACAGAAGGAATTTATGTGGTTCGTTACAGTTCACCTTCTGGTTCTACGAGTGTTAAAATCCATATTAAGTAATATCAGGGTGGATTATACGTGTGTGAGCAAACTGTAATCAAACGTTACAGTTAACAAAAGGGCTGCTTTTTAAGGCAGCCCTTTTCAATTGTAAGAATAAATTTTCAGGATTATAAGTTGATTCTAGAAGAATATTCCCATGTTGAGATATAATGCAGAAGGATTAGTAAGATCTTCGTTCTTATTCATATATGTTCTATAATTCAAGGCAAGGTTAACACCCTTTGTTACCTTATACTGTAATCCACCCATGATCATTGAGCCATTGGCATATGCACCAACTTTATCGAAGTTCCATGGATTGTCAGCACCCTCAAGTGTATTGGAAGTCAGATAATCATAGCGCGCAAATACTTCCCATTTGGGATCTATTATATAAGTTCCGAAAACTGAAATGCCACTTAGTTTTCTGCCTTCAGCCGGTTTCAGGAATGTAATGCCATTATTCATAAGATTGTATTCAACACCCGCACGGAAAACATCTTTCTTTTCATAGCCAACGAAAGCAGTGAACACCGAAACCGTTGATGTATCTTTTACTTCAAAATCACCTTCTTCATTAATTGGAACTTTGTACTTGTTACCCATCATATCATAATGCAACCTGACATTTAAGCCATCTACAGGTTTTACTGTTGCATTGGCACCAAATTTATGCATTCCAAAATCATCCTGAATTCCTTTAAATCCCTCTCCATTTACCAGGTATGCATTTATAGTCAGCATGTCATTTAAAGGAAGCTCAACATTTACACCGAGATCAGCAGTTGTTCCCATACCGTATTCATCGGTAAATGTCTTCATGATATAACGATTGCCCCAAACCCTTTCCTGAAGCTCAAAATGCTTGAGTGGAATAAGACCGAAAGTAATTTTCAACTGTGGAAGTGCTGTCCATTCCATAAAAGCATTCTTCGCAAAAGCTGAATATGATTTAGTAGCATCATTATATGTAACATCAAAAATCACTCTTCCCGAAAGAGTTTGAGTAAAATCGTACTTATAGCCCAGGTAAGCTCTTTCGAGGTTAAAAGAACTTTTCTTTTCAACATCTTTAGTAAGGTCATACTTGTAATTGAAGAAAACGGTGCCAATTCCAGTCCCTCCCGGCTTGAATTCAGTTTGTGCGTTAATAGTTACTGTTATTAGAAGTAACAACATTGCAATGCTTACTTGTTTTTTCATATCTGATTGTTTAATGTTGGTTTTACAAATCTACTATATAATTCAAAAAATTAAAATGACTACTCTATGTTGTGTATAATATCAGGATATTAATAATTTAACTTATAGATTCGCCCGTTCCTCCCCTGAGGTCCTTTTTTGCTTTCTTGCCCTTATGCCTCAGGATTTTGGCTTCTTTATAGAAAATGATTTCTTCTGCAATATTCTTAATATGATCACCCACCCGTTCCATTTTGCGAACAACAACATAGAGGTTCATGCATTCTGTTAAATCAGAGGGATTTGCCGTTATGTGTTTCACAATGACGTTAATTGCATTATCCTGTATTTCATTTAAAATTTCATCCTTAACAAAGAGGGTTCTTAATTTATCGTCTTCATCATTTTCCATAGCCTCAAGTGTCGTAAGAAGCATAAGATGGGTTGTTTGAAACATCTTGTTTATCTCAAGCTTTTCAATGATAGACTTGTTAAAAGCAGTTTCCTTAATTTTCGTTATTTTGGCAATGCTTCTGGCATAATCTCCAATTCGTTCAAGGTTAAGATTGATTTTAAGTGTTGACAGTACAAAGCGGAGGTCATGAGCAACAGGATTATAAAGTGCGAGGATATTCTCACAAGCCTTTTCAATATTGACTTCCAATCCATTTATCCGCTTTTCATATCGCATTACCTCATTAGCAAGGTCAATATCTGCTGTATTTAATGCATTCCCTGCTTTATCTACCTGCACTAACACAAGGTTACACAATTCAATGAGACTATTGCGTAAGGTTGTTAGTTCTATTTCTATTTGTGATATCATAGTTAAAAAGTATTAATTAACCGAAACGGCCTGTAATATAATTTTGTGTCTGTTTATTTGATGGTTTTAAAAACATGCGCTTGGTTGTGTCATATTCAATGAGCTTGCCCATGTAAAAAAAGGCTGTCTGATCACTTATCCTGCCCGCCTGTTGCATGTTGTGGGTAACAATGACTATGGTATACTGCTTCTTTAGTTCAAAAATCAGATTTTCAAGTTTACTGGTAGAAATGGGATCAAGTGCTGAGGCAGGTTCATCCATGAGTATAACTTCAGGTTCAACTGCAAGGGTGCGGGCAATGCACAGTCTCTGTTGTTGACCTCCTGATAAAGAGAATGCTGATTTTTTAAGGCTATCTTTCACTTCCTCCCACAGTACTGCCTTTTTCAGCGAAGTTTCAACTATTTCATCAAGCTGGGCCTTGTTTTTTATTCCTTGTATTCGTAACCCAAAAGCCACATTTTCGTATATACTCGACGGAAATGGATTGGGTTTCTGAAATACCATTCCTACCTTTTTCCTTAACTCTTCAGTGTTTACAGATGAATCATAGATATTTAAATCATTGATAAGGATTTCTCCTTCCATTCTGAAATTGTCAATGTAGTCATTCATCCTGTTAAAGAGTCTAAGGAAAGTAGATTTTCCACATCCCGAAGGCCCAATAAGTGAGGTTACCTGGTTGGGTTCAATAACCAGCGATACATCTTGCAATGCATGATTATCACCATACCATACATTTATATTCTTAGCTATTAGTTTATTCATTAAATATTGTTCTTGGTTCTTTGTTCTTGTGTGTTACTTATAACTTTTCCCAATCACCACTTTTTCCTTTTTCCTTATTTTTTTTCACCACTTCACCTTCTTCTGCCATCTATTTCTCAAATAAATTGAAATTCCGTTAAGTAAGAAGGTTATGAACAGCAGCACAATAATACCAGCTGAGGCATTTGTTTGGAATTCCACTTGTGGTCGTGAAGTCCAGTTGAAAATTTGAATAGGTAAAACGGTATAGTCATCAAGGGGCGATTGAGGTGCAAATGGCACATAAACCAGCGCACCAACTACAATGAGAGGGGCGGCTTCACCAATTGCCCTGGCTATTGCAAGTATAATACCTGTTACAATACTACCCGAGGCAGCCGGCAACTGTTGTTTCCATATAGTCTGCCATTTGGTGGCACCAAGTGCATACGCTGCCTCCCTGATTGTTTTTGGCACTGCTTTCAACGACTCCCTGGTTGTAACAATTATAATGGGAATGATCAACAATGACAATGTAAGGCTTCCTGTCAGAAGACTTCCGCCCAAACCTAAATAACGATTAAATACTGCTAATCCAAGAATACCATATATTACTGATGGAATACCTACTAGGTTTGCAATATTTATTTCGAGTAATCTTGACAGAAGGCCCTTTCTGGCATATTCTTCAAGATAAATTCCGGCAGAAACACCCAGTGTAACAGAGAAGATGACAGTTAAAACAAGCATCCAGGCTGTTCCCATAAGGGCGCTGTATATACCGGCTTTTTCGGGAAACCTCGAAGGAAGGGAGGTGAGGAAATTAAGGCTTAACCTTTCAATGCCTGTTTGAAAAATTATAATAATAAACACCGCCAGCATTATAAGGCCAACAAAAGTGCTAAAGATACCGTAGTACTTGAAAATGGAATCTTTTAACCGGTTTTTCTTAGTGTTATTCATATTGCCTGTGGTATTTGCGTTTTAGCCAAAGGCTGATATTGTTCATAATAAAAGTCATTACAAAAAGTACAAAACCAGCCGCGAAGATCGTACGGTATTCCAATGAATCACGTGGTACATCTCCCAAACTGACCTGAACAATATAAGTTGTTATGGTTTCAACAGGAACCAGCGGATTTGCCGTAAAATTAGGTTGCTGTCCTGCAGCTATTGCCACGATCATGGTCTCGCCGATAGCCCGTGAAATAGCAAGAATGACTGATACAATTATTCCTGATGAAGCAGATGGGATGAGAACCCTGAAGACTGTCTGGAATTTAGTAGCACCCATTCCGTAAGAGGCATCTCTTAATGAACGGGGAACTGCAAATAAAGCATCTTCACTCAGCGAAGAGATCATGGGTATGATCATAATTCCCATCACTATGCCTGGAGAAACAGAGTTAAAACCCGATAGTCCCGGAATAAATGTCTGAAGAAACGGAGTTATAATAGTAAGTGCAAAAAAACCGTATACAACTGTAGGTACAGAAGCCAGAACCTCAAGCATTGGTTTAACGGCGCTGCGGAATTTTCTGTTTGCATATTCATTGAGGTATATTGATATGCTCAGGCCTATGGGCAATGCAACAAGCAGGGCAATGAATGATGTCATCAAGGTTGCACTTAACAAAGGCAGAATCCCAAATTCTTTCTTCGAGAAAAGTGGGGTCCACTCTGTGCCGGTTATAAACTCCCATATAGAGACATCTGCAAAGAATTGTGCACTCTCGTAGATCAGTATTATTAGAATGCCCAGAGTGGTCAGGATAGTTAACCAACCACTCAGAGCCAATGAATACTCAATTAATTTTTCTTTACGCTGTCGCATGATAAGCAACTAATGCTATTGTTGGTTTTTAACTGTTGAATGGGTTTTCACAAACTCATTCCATTTAGCCTTAGTAGTAGTTATTTCGCTTGCCGATAAAGGAATATAGCCAACTTCCTGAACTAACTTATCGGCATTATCGAGGTAGAAAGTTACAAAATCCTGGATCAATTCCTTCTCAGCCGCTTTACTGTTTACATATATAAATAGCGGACGTGACAATGGAGCATAGCTTTTATTTTTTACCGTCGCTAATGTAGGAAGAATAGCGCCTGCGCCATTCTCATCCTTTTCATCATTTACCGGCACAAGTCTTAACTTATCTTTATTATTTTCGAAATAAGATAATCCAAAAAAGGCAAGGGCATCTACATCTGAAGCAACCCCCTGAACCAGTACATTATCATCTTCACTGGCTGTATAATCGCCTCTTGCACTTTTAGCTTCGCCAACAATAGCTTCAGTAAAATAATCAAAAGTGCCTGATGCAGTACCTGCACCATATAAGTGTATTTCCCTGTCAGGCCATTCCGGACGAATTTGATTCCATTTAGTTATTACACCCTGTGCTGCAGGTTCCCACATTTTCTTAAGCTCGGCAACTGTAATATCTTTTACCCAGGTATTTTCCGGATTTACAACTATTGCCATTCCATCATACCCCACCAACAATTCAGTATAGTGTATATTGTTTTCCTTGCACAGGTCAATTTCACTCTGCTTGATTGTTCGCGAAGCATCATTTATATCGGTTTCTCCACGGCCGAATTTCTTAAAACCTCCACCTGTTCCTGATTCACCAACAGTTACTTTTACACGTGGATTAATTGCTAAGTATTCTTCGGCTACAGCTTCAGAAATTGGATAAACTGTACTTGACCCATCAATTGATATACTCCCTTCCTTCTGACCTGATTTTTTCTCTCCGCCACAAGAGGTAGTAAGTTGCATAATCACAGCAATAAATAATAATTTGCTGAATGTTAAATAAGTTCTCTTCATGATTTACTTTTTTTGATTGTACAAAATTAATAGGGGTATGTTAATTGAATATTAACGATATGTTACCATAACGTTAATTCACTATTGCTTTTTGCTTAATTATTCATTACTTTTAACGCTCCTCATTTAAACAAAACCCTACTACCTGTCAGAAATTGGTTATTCCCTTAAAGGGCATTGAAAGGATTCGCATTTTAAACATTATACCATTGCTTAATTAACAGGGTAATTCATTTAAAAAACTATTCCTTTATGAAAAAAGCCATCTTTACGATTGTGTTGGGATTTATAGCTTTTTCATTGTTTGCACAGAACAATGACATGCTGCAGATTCAGAATAAATTGACTTCGCTGGAAGCATCAAACGCAAGACTGACAACTCAGCTGAATACTAACCAAAAAGCGATTGCTGAACTGACTAATCAACTGAAAGTCACTAATGAAAATGTGATTCAACTACAAGCTGCCCTGGCAGCCAGCCAGGCAAAACTTGAAGAAGTAACCGGAACTATGGATCAAAAGATCAGTAAATCAGAACAGGCCTCGGCAGAGCAAATTGATCATTTGGGTAAATCACTGAGTATGAATACCATCTATTGGATTATTGCTTTCCTGGTTGTTGGATTTATTAGTTACTTCTTATACAGAAAATTAAGGGGAAGGTTATCAAAAGAAAAAGCTGATATCTATAACGAGATTAAAGCTACTAATGAGCAGCTGAAATTTGATTTGTCTTCACTGGTGACCAAAAATGCAGATGACATTAAATTCATGTATTCCAGTGAAATGAAAGATTTAAGTGACAAAAACAATAAGGCGCTCGACGAACTAAATCATCAGATAGAAGGAAAGATTAAAGGGGTAACAGAAAAAATGGAAGCTCAGATTAGTGCTTTAAAGCAAGCAAAAACCAAAGCTTCCAGGTCAGAACAGCAAAAAGCTGAAATATAATCAATACATCGGAACTTCCATAACCAGGACTTCAGCACCCTGATTATTGGATATTAAAGTAATCTTTTCGGTATCCCAAATGCCAAAACCGTCTCTTTCACTGAGTTCGGATTCATTAACTATGACAGAACCTTTGAGTACGAAGATATAGACTCCGTTACCCTCATTGTGAATTCTATACTCTGTAGTCTTTCCGGGTTCAAATGTACCCAGGTTAAACCATGCATCCTGATGTATCCAAACGCCTTCATCTTCGGGATCTGGAGATACTATCTGCTGCAGTTTATTGAATCTGTCGGCAGAATTAAGCCTGATTTGTCCGTAACGTGGCTTCACACCCTTCTCTTTTGGAAACACCCATATTTGAAGGAATTTCACAGGCCTGTCAGAATTCTTATTATACTCACTATGCCTGATACCGGTACCAGCACTCATTACCTGGACTTCACCCTGCGAAATGACTGTATTATTTCCCATGCTGTCATTATGCTCAAGATCACCCTCCAGTGGAATAGAAATAATCTCCATGTTATTATGTGGATGGGTATCAAAACCCATTCCTGCTTCAACAAAATCATCATTTAAAACCCTTAGAGCACCAAAATTTACCCTTTCAGGATTGTAATAATCTGCAAAACTAAAAGTGTGTCTGCTTTTTAACCAACCATGATCAGCAAAACCACGACTTTCGGCCTTGTGCAAAACTGTTTTTGGCATGACTTTCCTTTCTTTTTTATCCAATTTTTAGTGAGGTCATTGTCAGGGAACCTCCAACCGGTTTATCATTAAATAATTCAACAGGTTCATTTTCATTTTTTAATGAGAGAGTATACAGTAGCGGCAGATAATGATCAGGTGTTGGCACTGCGAGTCGCAACGCCTCTCCCTGCTTTTCATAGTTAATTAGTGACTGATGATCACCACTGCGAATACATGAATTAATCTTTTCATGTGCTTCAATTGTCCAGTCATAAGCAAAACCGGGAGTCTTCAGTTTATTCCATGCCACCAGTGCCAGGTTGTGAATGATATTCCCACTACCAATTATCAATATACCTTTCTTTCTTAAAAACGCTAATTCTCTTGCCAACTCATAATGTTCAGCCGGAGTTTTATAATAATTAAGGCTCATCTGTACTACCGGAATATCAGCTTTTGGAAATAAATGTTTAACAACACTCCATGCACCATGGTCAAGTCCCCAGCTAGTATCAGTTTGAACAGGAGATTTCTTAACAGTACTGCTGATCTCCGAAGCCAGTGTTGGATTGCCGGGAGCCGGATATTGCACTGAAAACAATGCCGGCGGGAATCCTCCAAAATCATGTATTGTTCTGGGCCGTGGCATTGCGGTTACATATGTGCCCCTTGTCTCCCAGTGTGCTGAAATTACCAGCACAGAGGAGGGCTTTGGCACTTCTTTACCTATCTTCCGGAAGCCCTCCACAAACTCATTCTCTTCAATGGCATTCATTGGACTGCCATGACCTAGAAACAGTACGGGCATCAAAACTTCACTTTCCATTTCTTAACTTCTTTAACTTTTTCCATTTTTCTTCCCCTTAGCCCACTTTTTCCTTTTTCCCTTTTCCTTTTTCCTTCCCCTTAGCCCACTTTTTCGCTTTTCCTTTTTCCTTCATTAAATTTTAACTAACTGAACCTCAGCGCTCATTTTAACCTCATCACTTACTAGCACACCACCTGTTTCTAAGGCAGCATTCCAGGTCAGACCCCAATCCTTACGATTGAAAACACCTGATAGGGAGAAACCGGCTTTTTCATTTCCCCAGGGATCTTTGTTTATTCCACCAAATTCAACATCAAGACTTATCTCTTTGCTGATCCCTTTTATTTTTAACAAGCCAGTCATTTTATATGTTTCTTCACCTGTCATTCTAAGATCTGTAGTTTCAAAGGTGATTTCTGGATAGTTGGCAACATCAAAGAAGTCAACACTGCGAAGGTGAGCATCACGGTCATCACTGTTTGTGAATATTGAAGCAGCATCAATACTAATTTTTACTGATGCATCGGAAAAATCATTACCATCAGATTCAACTTGTGCATTAAACTTCCTGAATTCACCTTTAACATTGGTGATCATCATATGCTTAACTTTAAAAAGAATTTCACTGTGGGCAGCATCAATAGCCCACTTTGTTTTAACTGTTGTTTCCATTATTTTATGTCTAAAAGTTTGTTTATCAATTAATGACACAAAATTAGACACAACCATCCACACAAGTGTTATGCATTTCGGAAAAGGTGTTGGGTATTTCGGAAGGGGTTTCGCTTCAGAAACTTAAGGCTAAAATTCTATTTTTGGAACGTATAATAAGCTTCAGGAGATTGCTTTCATCTGTTCCCTGAACCTTGAAGGCGTCACACCACTGCTTTTTTTGAAGACAGTAGTAAAACAGGATTTGTCATTGTACCCAATCTCATAACCAATTTCGGATATTGATTTATCAGTATAGGTAAGCAGGTTTTTGCCTTCCGTCATCCTGCGTGATTCAATGATGTCAGAAACGCTCATACTCATAATGTTTTGGCATACATTATTAAGATTACGGGATGACATAAATAGTTTTTCAGCATAAAACTCCACACCAGCTTCTGGGCGGCGGAAGTTTTCTTCAAGGATTGCAAGAAAGTTTTTAAAAGTAGTGTTCTGGGTGGAAGGGGCTCCCTGACCCTCTGATATCTTTTCACGTTCAACTTCAATCATCGAAAACAAGGCACGTAATAAGTCCCTTATTACATTAAATGAAGGTATAGACATGGAGTATTCAGCAAATATCATCTCACACAGCATAGTCATACGGCTGAAAGCATCCTTATCTTTTATCTCAATATTGGCTGCATCGTGATAGAGCGAGTACAAATTAAAAGAATTGCCGGGTATAAAATCAGGACTAAACCTTATAACCCACACACTACATTTTCCCTCAATCAGAATTGGCTTTACGCGATGTACCTTTCCCTTAGTAATATAACTGACATAAGGAGCAGAATAGGTATCGGATTTAAAATCTATGAGATGTTCCAACTGACCTTCAAGACCCACCAATAATTCTTCAAACTCATGAATATGCGGTTCGTTGGGTTCATTGGCAATTTTTTTAACTTCTGCCTCGGTAAGTTTATATATTTTAAATGCCTCTTCCATAATATGCAAAGTTAAGCATTAAACAATTGCGGCTAAAACATGGCTTAAAAACCGAAAGCCGGATCTAATCAGACCCAGCCCCGGCAAAGTAAAGCACTATGAGATTCTTTTTCTAGTTAGTTAGTAGTGGAATTAGCGTAATATAAAGTCCCGTAATTATGGCTGTTGTAATAACACCAGAAATATTCGCACCAAGCGCTTCAGGTAACACTAATGCAGAAGGATTAATTTTTGCAACCTCTTTCTGTACCACTTTGGCTGTTGATGGCACACAACTAACGCCGGCAATTCCAATTGCTGGATTATAGTTACCACCTTTAATGAAATACATGATATATCCTCCGACAATTCCCCCAACGCCTGAAAGGAACAGGGCAATTATCCCTAATACCAGTAGTTTTAAGACTTTAGGATTGAGCAGTAAGTGTGCTTCGCAAAGAATACCAAGGAGAAGTCCGAGGAAGAAAGTTGATCCGTATAATAATGGACCTTCAATAAATTCCCTTATTTTGGTTAATCCCGATTCACGAACTGCAATCCCCATAAACAACGAGAAGAATAAAGGTGATGCAACGGGGAATAATAAACATAGAAGTACACAAAGGATAATTGCAAAATATAATTTGGAAGAAGTTTTTATAACTCTGGTTGCTGAACTTGTTTCTCTGACAATAGTTTTGCCCCTGAGGTGTTTTGGTACCATAAGCTTAATCAGATAGGGGTATCCGCCATAAGTTAAACCAAGGTATAGATAAGCGACGACTGTAATTGGTACAAAAAGATCCTTAGCCAATGAGAGTGATGTAAATAGCACCATTGGGCCATCAGCACCTCCGACCATCGCTATAGCAGCCGATTCTTTTAATGTCAGGCCAAATAGCATCGCAATTGGTATTGTCAGGAATGTACCTGCTTCTGCAAAGAAGGCCAGAAACATGCTGGCAAAAGGTGATTTTAGAATATACCCTATATCCAGTAAACAACCTATTCCCATAAAGACAAAACAGGCAATCAAACCATTACTGAAAGTAAAAGTGTAGATAGGCTGAAGAAAGTCAATTTGAAGCATCTGGAGTAACTGATTGGTATCAGTAAGCATAGGGTCAACAAACAAATTTCCGGTTTTTCCACCCGGCATTATCATAACGGAAGAATTAATTGTAGCCATTCCTAATCCCATTGGGATCATCAGGAGCGGTTCTAACACTCCTTTCTTTCCCAGATAAACTAATAACATTCCAAGAATTATCAGTCCAAGCCTGGTAAATGCAATAACGGGCTCTGACATTAACAGCGTATAAATACCCTGGAATAGCTGGGCAAAGTCACTACTGTTCATGATAGAAAGTTATAAGTTCATTTGTAGGTGCATTCCCACTTTCCCAGTAAGTGCGGTATAATCTCTGAAAATAACGGAAGTGGTCAGCTTCAGCTTTTATAATTTTTAACAGAGATTTTTTTTCCTGGCCCTTGAATCCATTCTCACGAAAAGAATTGAACTCACCAAGTATCCAAATAATAGTGGCTACAATCATTGAAATAATGAATGCAAGCGCTGAAATAAGGAGAAGACCTGTTGAAATACTCATAATATAGTTATTAGGTTAGTTATTTAAGTGCTTTTATAGCCTGAATTGCAGCAGTGTTTGTGCTATCAAGCGCAAGAATCTTATTCCAGTATCCAAGTGATTCTATTTTGTATATCTGTGCTTGATTTTTGTCGGTTTTAAAAGCAGGCTCAAATTTGAGATAACTCAGGTAACCCATATAGCTGTATGCTTCAATAAGTTCAGCTTTATACTTCTCGTTTTGATTTTTAGCCTCAAGGATTTCGATAGCTTTTCTATAACTTTCCTCCGCTAAGCCCTTTGTTGTCTCCGGATCCAGGCCTGCCAATGATCTGCCCCTCCATAAATAACCAAGATGTGAATTAGAAGAAAGCTCTGTTACTCTGGTAAAGGATGCAACCGCTTCACGAAGAATTTTAGAATGAAAAGCAGTATCAGCCTTTACTTCAGGCAAATCGGCCCATAGAAGGCAGTTTCTTCCTTTCGAGAACCAAATTGTTGATGAAGCATTTTTATCTATTATAATTACAGAATCATAGGCCCTTACAGCTTCAGGGAATTTTTTAAGTTTCTCATAAGATTTGGCCATGTATTCATAAATTGATGCTTTTGCAGTATCAAGTTTCGCGGCTAATATATAATTGGGAATTGCTAAAGAATCTAACGATTGCATTGACAAGAGTCGTCCATAATACTCATAATCAGACGATAACAAACGTAAAGAATCGGCTGCCCCAATTCGCATAAATTTCTGCATAGCCTGAAGTCCTTTATCTCCTTGTTTTAATTCACACGAAGTATATGAAAGCAACCTGAGCAGGACGCGGTTATTAGGATCATCAATAAGCAAACTTTGGATGATATTTTGTGCTTTCTCATGTTCCTGATTAAAATAAAGGATATAAGCGTATTTCTGCAATTGCTGCTTACCGGGTTTAATGCTGTTTACAAATTGAGTATAATATTTGCTTGCTAACTTGTAATTGCCAAGATCATACTGTAATTCTCCCATTAATTGCAAACCTGGAAGCCATGTGGAATCAACTGCAAGTGCATCCCGCAATTTCTGGCGGGCCTCTATGAAATTCCTTGAACCAATATATGCTCGTGATAAGGCTGTTAGAGCAGGTAAATATCTTGGATTTACTAATAAGGCCTGTTCGTATCTTCCACAAGCTTTACCATAAAGTGAATTATCCTTCAGCAATATACTTAGCCGGGAATAAATATCACCGGCAGATACAAATGTTTCAGCACTATCGGTCTTGAGATTACAAGCTTGTTCGATCAATTCCCAGGCATCATCCTTTTTATCCAGCTGAGCCAGCACAAAAGCAGCTTCGAGTTTAACGATTGCTGATTTCGAAGATTTAAAAGCTCTTAACTCCCTGACCATTTTCTGAGTGACATCAGAATAGTCTGATGTCTTTTTCATGTCAATTAATGACAATCCTATAACCTTCAATAACCTTTGTTCCTCAATGGTCTGATTGAAAGTATTTAACACAGCAGTTGCGCTGTCATCCTTTGATTCATTGATATACATCTTAGCCAGGATGAAAGTACGATCGGCTGTAATATTTTTAGAATTTAATTCTTTGCATAGAAGAGACCTGGCTTTTGTACCCTGATTTGTCTGAATATAGTATCTAACCATATCTTTATCCTGCCCATACAATATTGAAATTGTAAAAAAGCAGAAAATAACAAGGTAGGATCTCTTTTGCATTTTAAATAAATTGAATAATCTCATTTTGCTTTACTTTGTTAGATTTCAATTACTTATTCATCACGCACCTGGATTAACCTAATAGGTGCTATTGCAGGAAGAATACCTGATTTTAGAATTATCCGCTGTCCCTTATCGCTGGCTGCAAATGCAATAAAACCATCAGCCAGGCCTTGATGCGGGTCAGTAGAAATTAGGTAAATATCCCTTGTCAAAGGATATTGTTTGGTGGCTATATAAGCCTGGAAAGGCTTAAAGGTATCAGTTCTTTGCAAGCCAAGCCGCGCAATGCGGATTTTTGACTGAAAGGAAAGATGGGTAGTGTCCTCGCGGTCACTAACCCAACTTACTCCGATCAGCCCGGCTGCATTCTTGTGAGACAAAACAAAATCAATAACATCGGTATTGACAGTAGCAGCTGTTAGTTGTTTGCTAAGCGCTGTTGAATGGGCAACCGAATCAACCATGAATCTTACAAGACCTGATTGTGGGTTATCAAACACCAGATCAATAGAACCTAAATTGTTGTTCTTATTAAGCTGATTCCAGTTAGTAACTTCTCCTTTGAGGATAGCAACCAAATCAGTCATCGTAAAAATAGAATCAGGGTTCTCCCTGTTTACAATCAACGCAATAGCATCTGTTGCGATCTTAACCTGTTTAGGAAAGATCTTTTTATTATTGAAATATTGTAGTTCCTTATCTGTTAACTTTCTTGATGATAATATAAGTTTTGCACTATCAGCAAAAAGCATGTTAAACGCATCATTTTCAGGTAAGGCAATAGGTGTGATATGAGCATACTGATAAACGGCATGAAAAACATCCAGCTGGGCTTCAATAACAGGCATGAATGTTTCATCTACAACCATTTTAATATTTCCGGTTGTAGGCGTATCAAGTTTTTGATCACTGGAGCTTTGCTTACAAGAGAATGAACAAACACTTATGAGTAGAAGCAAACATAAAATCCCCTTTGATATCCGGTATGACCTGTAGAGCCTAAAAACTCCATAGGCCAGCATGATTATTCCCATAATTAGGTTTTGTTTATGTGACAGATAATCAAAACCTGAAGTAAAAAACCAAACCGATGCTGACATATAGAAAGCAGGCATTGTCCAAAGCAGGATTTTTTTTAATTTGCTCATAACTACTGTAATGTAAATCGTATAGGTAAGTTAAATTGAACCGGGACGTTTTTCCCTCCCTGTTTACCAGGAATCCATGGAGGCATCATTTTCAATACCCTGATGGCTTCCTCATCACATCCTCCGCCAATTCCCCTGAGTATTTTAAAATTAGCCAGGCGTCCATCTCTTCCAACGACAAAGGTCACATAAACAGTACCTGTTATGCTACTTTCCTTTGCAATTTGGGGATAGTTAATATTATTACGCAGGAACTTGACCCTTGCTTCATCTCCACCGGGAAACTCGGGCATCTGTTCAACAACAGTAAAAGGTTTTTCTTCCTCTTCAACTACCTGAGTTTTTGTCTCAAGGTCAGCTAAATCAACTGCATCAGCATCATTGCTGTTACCCTTAACATCGGCAACTGAGATACTTAATTTTGAATCAGTTACTTCCTCCTGTGTTTTCATGATCTCCTCATCTTTTACTTCGCTGTCTTCTTTAATTACAGGTGGAGTAAATTTAATGGTGCTCTTGATTTTTTCAGGTGGTGCCTGTTCAATTATAGGCCTGGGTTCATTCGGTTTAGCTTTTTCAAGATCAATCTTGGAAATTGCAGTAACTTCAACATTCACTTCCTTCTGTTCAGGTATAATACTCTTAATAAGTTTTGGAACTGTGAATGCGGCAAGAAAAAGTAAAATGGTTACAATGAGTGCTAACCGGTGTCTTCTTGAAGAGTCCATTCGTAATTCAAAAGCACCGTAATCTTTTAATCTTCTGTCGAAGACTACATTGCACCAAACGTCTGAGAATATATTTGTTTTTGCCATCCTTTTTGCGTTAATAGGTTAAATTTCCTTTCCTGCAATAAGAGCAAGATTCGGTGCATCGATATCTACAATTGCATATCGGCTGATATAGCAAATATTCATCTCATCTAATGCATCAACCAGGTTTTTGTAGTCACTTTTATCGGTTGCCATAATCCGAACAACCGGAGCGTCTTTACCTGCTTTAATCTTAGATAATTGTAGCTTGTAGTCATCTTCATTCATACGTGATTTTTCTTTCTCAGCTTTAAGGTCACTAACTTGCTGAACGATTGAGAAATTTTTCTGAAGAAGGATTTTTCTTAATCCTGTCGATGAGTAATCAGTCTCTACTATCTGAGCATTTTCTGTCTTTCCATAGTAATAAAAGACTTTGTCATTACCACCAAGAATAATAGTGACAGCCTGTGACGCTTTTGCTACAGTTTTTTCTTCTTCAACCACATCCTTATCCGATGGCATGGTAATTTCCATAGTCTGAGGTTTAATAAGGGTTGTTGCAAGCATAAAAAATGTAATCAGAAGGAATCCAAGGTCAACCATTGGAGTAAGGTCAATCCTTGTGCTTAATTTTTTGGACCGTTTCTTGCCCTTTCCTTTTTTGTGGGAACTGCTATCCTGACTTATTTCAGCCATTTTTTTAGTTTTTCAAGTTAAACGGAAGGATCACCTTCAAGACGTGTTATCAGATTATAGCGGTTTTCATCAAGTGCTTGAAGAGTCTTCATCACCTTCTTTACAACCGGGTATGGAGTATTCTCATCCGCTTTAATCGCGATTCTTAATTCAGGATTTACCATACGGGCAGCTTTAACCCAATCACTTAGCTGATTATTGAGTGAATCGGATGGGATGCCGAGGTTATTCTCTGGCCTGTCGCGAAACTCCGGATCGAGTTTGAGATATGAATTCAGTGTTTCCACCGGATTACCAACGAGGTCTAAAACACTATAAGTCCTCAATTCTTCAGGTGTGAAAGTCACTTTGTATGTTTCACCCATCATCTGTAAAAGCTGCTTCCTATTCTCCTGTCCGTCAATTCCAAAATAAATCTTTCCATCCTTGTCAATGAGCATTGTCATTACATTGGTTTCTGGTATTTTAATTTCGGAAATTGATGCCGGAGTAGCAACGAGCACAGGCTCTTTCTTGGTGAAATTAGAAGTCAGCATGAAGAAGGTGAGCAGCAGGAAAGCCACATCACACATTGCAGTCATGTCAACCCAAGTGCTTTTACGCGGTATCTTTACTTTTGGCATTTTTAAAAACGTTAGGTTATTTAATGCTTATGCATGACGTGATTGGAACGACTGAACCAGGCTCATGCCAGCTTCATCAATACTGTAAGTGATCTTATCAATCCGGGTTGTAAAGAAATTGTAGAAGATCATTGCAAGTGCTGCAGTTCCAATACCGAAAGCAGTATTAACCAGTGCTTCTGAAATACCGGCAGCTAAAGCAACAGAGTCAGGTGCACCTGCATTTGCAAGAGCGGCAAAAGCTCTGATCATACCAAGTACGGTACCTAATAGACCCATAAGTGTTGCCAGTGATGTAATTGTAGCCAGAATAACAAGATTCTGCTCAAGTGCTGGTAATTCGAGTGAAGTTGCATCTTCAATTTCTTTATGAAGGCTTGCAACTTTCTGATCACCGGTTTTCTCTTTATCCTTAGAAAGCTGATCGTATTTTACTAATACTGATTTTACAACATTTGCAACTGACCCTTTTTGCTGGTCACATGCTTTGATTGCCTGGTCGATATTATTCTTCTCAAGTTCATTTTTTATGTTTCCGACAAAAACCGGAACGGCACCTTTTCCTGTTGCTCTCCTTATTGCAAAAAATCTTTCAAAAACAAACGTAATAACAGTTAGCAATAAAGTCATGATAACCGGTACGATAAATCCGCCTTTATAAACAATACCGAAATAATCTCCCGGTAATGCAGGATTGTCAGAATTATTTCCTTGAAAATGTGAAGGATTTCCCATGATGAATTTAAAGACTACTACAGCAACAATAAATGAAACAGGGATAACCAGCGTTGAAAAATTAATGTTGATTTTTTTACTTGTTTTCATAAAAATTTACGTGATTGTTTAATTTAAGTATAAGAGATGATATAGTTATCATTCATGCTGCTATTAAAAACAATAGCAGGTAAAATCTTACAGACTAAAAATCTGCATAACCGGAAGTTCGTTTATAAACTTTCGGTATTTAAAGAAATTTAAGGGGATTTAAATCAATAACTGATGAAAGAGTACTGTCTTGTTTGAAAGTGCAGCATCTTTTTGGGGAATAATGAAATTAATGTAACTGAAAATTCTTGATTGGGTAAAATATATGTCCCTATGTGCAAGACATTTAAATGTTGACTCAACTGTTTTAGAATTGTTTTCAGAAAAATTTGATTCTATACGATAACCTTCAATGGTATTCGCTTCACCAAGATGAACTGAATTAGCATTATAACAGCATATGTCATTATCATTCGACAAAACCTGCCCTTCATAATTACTTCTGTTGACGGTTCTGACAGGTTCATAGTCAAATGATAGCAGAAAGGTAAAAATGAGCAAAAAAGAGGGTAAAAATAATAATAAGGACTTGAGACCCTTGAGTATGTTGGAAGTATTAAGTGCTAATTTCACAAAATTGCACATTTGTCTGGCAGTTTTTGGGCTGCAAATGTAACTTCTTTTTTTGCTGATTATTACGTAATTCCAAAAAAAAATTTCATTTTTCTAATCTGCCCGTTTTTCTAAGTTCTGCAAGATTTATTTATCAGCTACTTTGTTTTCATGTAACATTGAAATCATATTTTCCCATGAAGCGATGCTAACAATTTGTCGGGTTTTAACATTCTTGAACTTGCAATATTCTTTCAGATAATCCATCCGTTCTTCTTCACCTGGGTGGGTACTAATCCATGAAAGGTACTTTGAAACATTGGCATCTGTTGAAAGTCCTCCGATAAAATCAGCAAAAGGGATCGGATTAACATCTGCAGCCACCATATAGTCTACAGCCAAAATATCTGCTTTCTTTTCAAGGCTTCTGTCGTAAGCGGTCGATGACAACATTTTGGCTGTTTCACCAATAACCTGTCCATTGTTGCTTCCGGCAGCACTCAGCAAAACTGATATTCCTACTTCCTTAACCAAACGTTTCATAATGTGTCCTTCCTCCTGATGTGCCAACTCATGAGCCAGAACACCGGCTAACTGCGATTCGTCATTGACCTTTAAAAGTAAGCCCGAATAGACAACAATATGGCGGCCAGGAAGTGCAAAAGCATTCACCTCCGGGGTATCAAGGACATGAAGTTGAATACTTTGGCGGTCAATGTTATTAGAAGTACAGATACGACCCATGATGCTGTCTAATGGTATAACAACATCATCATTGGTAATGACCTTTCCTGTTTTACTGAAAAAATCCCAATACAACTCACCCAGTTTATCCTCAGCTTTCTGACTTACCTGTTCAACCCTAAAAATGCGCATCCAATCAAGCAATGATGTTACATACCATAGAACAAAGAATGAGCCGATAACTAAAAGTCCCTGTATAACTAGTTTTTTCATACCTGTTTCGTGTTGGTTTTTAGGATAGAGAATCAGGTTTTACGATTAAATCGGTAAGATCACTATAGAACCACCATTCTACATGATGACCATTCCTGGTGCGTGCTACTGTGTATATTGTTGCTATCATTTCGGATATATTGAATACCGTAACTGTAATCATGTATGAGATAAAGTTGTTATCAATGAATCTATCGCCAAAGGCAATCGCCCAAATCCACCAGAAAGCAACTGTATTTATAGCCCATAAGGAAAACTGTGACACCAGGGCCTGCATAGTATGCCAGCGTACAAAGTGACTTGCACGCCTGTTTGAAAGATAAAACATCACATTGGCGAAAAGACCCACAAATGGAATCGGTGCACCGGCAACCATTAAAACCAGTGAAATAAGGTAACTGTTTGACGCCCTGACACACTCACCTTCATCAGGTGTATAATAAAACTGCTTATCGGTCGACATAAATTAAATGTGTTTAATGATATTCCAAATCCAGTTAAGAATAACAAGCGCAATAAGCGGAATTGCTACTATCTTACGCCTGATAATACTTTCAGATTTGGTATAGAAATTATAAAGTACCGTTTTGTTAAAAACAAGATCATAAGCAAGCAATACCGGTATCACGAACATCAGAACAACTATTATGAATCCAAACGGGTTCCATCTAACTGCCGACATAGGATCACCACTTATGAGCGAGATCACAGAACGTGTTGAACCACAAGAAGGGCAGGGTATTCCGGTTACAGATTTGAAGATACAGACACCTGTACTTTTATGAGTATAGGTTATCAATGAATAAGTAAGCCAGGAAAAACCTGCCAAAGAAGCAATGAAAAAGAAAGTATAAAGTTTTCTTATCCTTACATCCATTAAATCAGGAAGCGCTGTATTTTCTCAAAATTCTTATCACGTGTAGCATCCATGATCATGAACCAGTCTATGATAGCCCATATTCCTAAGCCACCGCATGTGAGTAATTTGCCTACACCCATGCCGGTATCACCGATAAGGAACCTGTCGATTCCCAATTGGCCCCCAAGTAAAGAAACAATCAAACTTGTAGTCGGATCCTTTAACTGGAGTGATTGCAGCATTATCCATTTGTCATCCTCAAGAGCTAAAAGTCTCTCTCTGATACGTGGTAACTGGTGGCTTTCAAAGTACTTGCCATTGGTCATGATAAACATGTCAACTTTCTGTGAATCCATAATATTATTTGTGGTTGTTAAGTTAAAATCAGGAGGTAAATTTAGGAATATTTATACAGATTCCAAATTTTTGATATTAATTCAGGGTTTATTCAATGAATCAATCTTGCGCTCCAGTGAAGCGATCATTTTCTTTAGCTCGTTAATCTCGTTACTGCCTGCCACAGGTGCATCTTTCTCTTCAGCATCACGTCCAATGAAAAAGGTTGCCAATGTTGCTGTAACATATCCAAAAACAGCATATCCGTATAATGCAAGGATAAAAGCGAGCCCACGACCTTCGCCAGTTTGAGGCCAATAGTCACTTCCAGCCGTTACAATCCTCATTGAAGTCCACCATAAAGACATGCCATACGATTCAAATCCCTGGTTACCCTTTTCTATTGCAAACATTCCTGCTGCCCCTCCAAAGATCACCACAACCGATAATAAAACCACATAAGCAAACCCCCTGCGTTTCATGGTTGCAGCAAGACTTCGCATACTCCTGTTGAGACTACCAACAACTTTAATCAATCGCACCCCTCTTATGACTCTGAAAATTCTGAATAGCCTTAATAATCTAAAGGCAGGAATAATAAGGGAAATTATTGTAAGTACATTTCTTTTAATGAAATCAAGCTTTCGGGGAGCTATGATAAACTTAATAAGAAAATCCAGTATGAATATTAACCAGATACCGATACTGATATTTTCAAAAAGTGGAGTTAAACCATTAATTAATTCCACAATGATGAGAATTAACCATACAAACCCAAGGAAAGTAATAGGTCCTTCCAGTAATCGTTCAATGGATTTCAGGAGACTCCATCGTTCTTTTTCAATTTGCTGCTTCATGAGAAGTAAACAATATTCCAAGGCTAAAGGCGCACAATCGTGTGTCGTCAAGGATCATATCGTTCTTCTTTTTCCGGTGACTACTTTTTCCTTTTTCTTTTACTTGAGGGTGAACCCCAACGACAACTCTTCAATCTTCTCCTTCCCTGGTTTACTGGTGGCAACATCCCATCCCCTGTCGGCATAATACTTGTCCATCCACTTTTTGAAATCCTCCCGGGTGGCAAGTACACCTTTTCCTTTTCCGTATGACTGGGCTTCTTTGAAGAACCGTTCTGGTATACGGTCGTCCGACCTGTCGAACCCTTCCCTGATATTGAACATCTTCTCGAGATTGAAGATACGTTCACCTATGCGGTTAAATTCTTCATCAGTCTGCTCTACTCCTGTTATCGCTTCAATGAAATTGCGGTATGAAATTTCGTCATGATACCAGTCGCTGGCAAAACTGCAAGACCCCAATGAATCCTGTAAGGCACTCTCATCCTGCCTTTCAGCATTGCTACCATTTAAGTGGCATGCACCCCTGTTTGCAGTAGCATAGGTTATCATCATTCGCTCAGGATTGGGGTTAATATTCCAGGCTGCCAGTTCATGGCCTTTTACATGAATGGCAAATTCATCTGATCCCTGTCCAATCTTTTCAGATATGGCCTTAACACCTTCGGCAGCAAGTTTGCCTATACCCTCTTTCCGCGCAATCTTATGTATCATTTGAATACATGGGTCAATCTCTCCCCATTTAAGGTCAATGCCATCGAGGAATACATTGTCGATCAGCCCTTTTTCCTTTGCCTCCATCAGAAAACCCAGCACACCACCTGTGGTGATAATATCAAGTCCATAATCATCACAAAGCCAGATCATCTTTTGTAAACCTGCAAGATCAGAAATCAGCAGGTTAGCACCGAGCATAGTACCTGTTTCATACTCCGGACCATCGTGCACCATTCCGCCGTATGCGCCTTTGGCAAACCCGCTTTTTTTGCAGGCAAGCTGGCAGGAGAAACAAGCAAAATCACGTTTCCAGATCTGTTCACGTGATGACTTTGTATTGATTTTCTCGATTTCCTGAAAAGTACCTTCGCGGTAATTCCTTACGGCCATGCTCCCATTGTCGCTTGACCACTGAAGCGCGTTGGTAGTGCCGCCTGACCGCCAGTCAATTACTCCTTCGTTGTTTTCTTTAAAAGACTTCCTTGTCTTCTCAAGAAGATCTAAATACATCTTATGCTTTGCCACATTTGGCTGACCGGTTCCTATAACAACAATGGCCTTCAGGTTCTTTGAACCCATAACAGCACCCACCCCTCCCCTGCCGGCTGCACGTGCAGCAGTATTCAGTACACTGGCATAGGAAACCATGTTCTCGCCACCCGGGCCGATGTAACACGATTGGTAATCATTCCCAAACTTCTCAATAAGCAGTTTATCAAAGGCATCGGTGCCCATACCCCACCATTGGCCGGCACTCCTTATTTCAGCCTTATCATCTTCAATATGGATGTACACCGGCGATTTGGCCTTACCGGTAATAACAATTCCGTCGTAGCCAGCAAACTTTACTTCAGGGCCAAAGAACCCACCCATATTTGCATACGAAACCGTTGATGCATGCTCATATTTCTTATTTACAGGAGAGGTTCTTGGAGATTTACACACCACACATGTTCGTGAAGAAGAAGGAATGGGCAATCCGCTGAAAGGTCCCGGCATGAAACACAGCACATTTTCAGGGCCAAACGGGTCAACACCCGGTTTCCTTATCTTGTCCCACAAAAGCTTCATTCCCAGTCCTCTTCCGCCAAGGAAGTTTTTAAGGTCTTCTTTACTGATCTGCAGTTTGCTCACTGTTCCTGCTGACAGGTCAACATCAAGAACTACACCATATTGTCCGAATATCTTTTCCATTGGCGGTTATTAATTTGCGTAATATTTATCGAATAATTTACGGGCAATTTTCTCTGATGATTTTGCAAAATACTCACCATTCACATCAACTTCATAAAAAGCGAGGGCTCCATAAGGACAGTATTTAACACATTGCGGATCACCTCCACAATGATCGCATATATGGCCCGGGAAATTTTCGGTATTCATTTTAATGATACCCGCACCATCCTTTTCGCAAGCCCTTGAACATGAGCCACACTGAAGGCACAATTCATGGTTTGTCCTGATGGCAAGGGTTTGCTTATCGCGATATATAGCACCATACCCTGTAGTTTCGTCGGGGCTTGAGGGACAGGCATTAACACAAGGAGTATCGGGACAATTAGCGCACACCGTTGGGATATCCACATCAGGATTGAAATGGTAAACCCTGATATTGCCAAGCTTTGGATTACCGAGGCCGTTGAGCGTTTCACCGTTTAAGACCTGCGTATAATGGAACGCCGAACATACCGTTTCGCAGGTTTTGCACCCTGCACATTTATCGTAGTCAACAACAATTGTCTTTAAAACACCATCTACAGGCTGCTGGGCAAACAGAAATCTGTACTTGCCAATCAGTATCATTCCTCCACCACCAATTGCCAGCATTCTTATAAAATCCCTGCGGGTTTTTGTGTTTGCTTCCATATAAATAAGTTCTAAACCGAATGTGTAAAGTTATTACAAAGTAGGAAATTCTGACCCCTCAATAACATAATTCATTTCCTTACTTTATCATTAACAGCCTGTCAATATCAATAAAATATTTTAAGGAATTTTCAGATAACTCTTAATGTGCTTATCGGAAATATAATAAAGAATTGTGCCGGTTATCATTCCTATCAGGTAACCATAAGGCAGGAAAGCTGCCAGCAGGGCCGTGAGGAGTGCTATAAAAAAGCTCTTCTTTGAATCAATGATATCCTTTATGAACATCATCAGCCAAAGGCCTTCAAAAAGTAGGATTACGCCCAGCACAGGAAGGGGGAAGATTTGTACAACCGCCTGGAAGCTATTGCTGAAAAACAAGCCCAGAAGCAAGAATAAGCTTCCATAAATGAGCACTGAACCGCCTGTTCTGGCACCAAAAGCATAATGTCCGGCCATACCTCCCGATCCATGGCAGGTAGGGATACCTCCCAAAAATGGATTGATGAGGTTGATAATAGAATAAGTGAAACTGATCTTTTTGATGGTGATCTTTTTCTCAGGGAACAGGTCAGCAGCAATGCGGTTAGTGGCAATGATTGAATTGCCTATAGAAAGCGGTATCTGGGGAAGCGCCAGTATAAGAAAGCCGGTAAGAATATCAGTCCATTGAGGTACATACAAATAAGGAAGTTTTGCAGTAACAGGTTTTACAGTACTGAGTATATCATAGTGAGCGAAGAGGGAATACCCGATGCCGATAAGTATTACGAAAATTGCAGGTGGGTATTTTCGGTTACCCATCAGCAACAGGGTGATAACAAAAGCTATTATAGCAATGAAAATACCGTTTATAGAATCGGAAAGCACATATTCCTTCAGAGCAATCATCGATAGTTGAATCCCCAGACCAAACTGTATACCTCTTACTACAACCCTGGGTATGTATCTGGCGATAAGGTCAACCAATCCTGTAACTGTAAGCAGAAGCATAACAGCACCAATGGCCAGTCCACCACCATAAATTACACCGGGTGAGATCTTTTGGGCAATCACAATCATTGCCACCGCTTTTAAAGGCTGAACGGGCATAGGAATACCATAAATAAAAGCAGTTATAATATGCATCATTCCATAGGCAATAAGCACATTGGCACTGTTTAAACCACTGGCAAGTATCATACCGACAATCAGGGGCAGATCGGTGCCAATATCTCCAAAGGCACCTGAGAGCTCATTCCTGTTCAGGCTTATGCGCCTGGTTTTACTCATTGTTAATTGCATGAAACGATTAGATTCAACTGATGGATTCAACTGGTTCAAAAGTATTAATTATCTTTGTGAAATACCCTTTATAAGAATACTTTTAAGGTGACCGACAGCAGGCAATTGGAATTTGAGAAACTCTTCCGCTCTGAATTTCAGGGATTATGCTTCTATGCGTATAAGTATGTAAAAGATTATGAGCCGGCGCGTGAAATTGTGCAGGAAGCTTTTACTTCCCTTTGGGAAAAAGGAACTGATATTGATTACAGCCGTAATGTTAAATCGTACCTTACTACTACTATTCACAACAGATGCCTGAATTATCTCCGCGATAACCGGAAGTTTAATGGCAATATCCTGGAGATTGAAAAGCTGCTTGAGTCACAGGTTATAGATCAACATTATGAGGTTGATTCATTTGACACAGATGAACTTCGGAAACAAATCAATGAAGCCATTCAGGAACTGCCCGCAAAATGCAGGGAAGTGTTTGTTTTAAACCGTTATGAAGAACTGAAATATAAGGAGATAGCTGAAAAACTGGATATATCAGTGAAGACAGTAGAGGCCCAGATGTCGAAAGCCCTGCAACATTTAAGGTTGCGACTGGCTATTTACATTAAAACACTGATTATTATTTTTTTATGGATAAATTAATAAGGGTTCATAACAATGAAAGTGTATAATCAACAGGAGCGTTAAAAATGAACCAAAACAACGAATCATACGACGGGTTAATGGTCAGGTACTTTTCAGGTGAGGCATCGCCGGAAGAGATTGAAAGTTTGTCGCTCTGGCTTTCTTCAGACCCCCTGAACAAACGTAGTTTTGAAGAATACCGGCAGATTTGGCTTATTACAGCCAAAGATTCCTTTTCCTCAAATACAGACCTTGATGAGCAGTGGGAAATATTTAAGGCGAAAGTCAAGATTTCAAATGAACAAAGGCCTGCTGAAGAGAAGCCTGCTGAATATATGCCCATAAATACTTTAAATAAAGGTAAAGTCAGATCACTTAATGTGCCGTTAATGGCCGCTGCTTCTCTGGCTCTTATGGTATTAATTGCGGGAGTATTGCATTTTACCGTGCTCAGGACTCATATGATCAATGTAGTTGCTGTTAACAACAATCGTGAGGTACTGCTGCCTGATGGTTCAGAAATAATCCTTGCCACCGGTTCTTCTCTGGAATATCCTGAAATATTCAAAGGCGAGGCAAGGAAAGTTAATATAACCGGTAAAGCTCATTTTAGTGTGGCCCATGACAAAGAACGTCCGTTCATTGTTTCAACCGGTGATGTAAATATCAAGGTGCTTGGTACTCAGTTTAATGTAAATACAAAGGTATCATCAGAGATGATGAGTGTAGTTCTTGAAAGAGGAAAGGTTTCATTGTATTTTACAGATACGAGGAAATCAATAATTCTTGAGCCAGGTGAAAGAGCTGATATTAATGTTGTAGAGAAAAATATAGTTAAAGCTGATAATACCGATAAGAACTATAATGCCTGGCTCACCAAAACCATTCAGTTTGAAAATACACCATTGTCGGTTATAGCCTCCACATTATCGCAAACATATGGTGAGGAAGTAAGGCTAAACAATGATCAGCCGGCCGGATGTACCTTAACTGCTACTTTTAAAGACCAGTCACTCGACGAGGTCCTTAAGGTTATCCAGGCCACACTCGATATAAGGGTAATCCAAAAAGATAATGTCATTTATCTGGATGGAAGCTGCAAATA
This sequence comes from Lentimicrobium sp., assembly GCA_035298745.1. Taxonomy (GTDB): domain Bacteria; phylum Bacteroidota; class Bacteroidia; order Bacteroidales; family Lentimicrobiaceae; genus Lentimicrobium. The sequence continues at coordinate 80,929 of DATGXS010000048.1, forward strand.
AAGACCAATATTACACAATGAATGATAAGTTGCTGAAGATGCTATTCTTCAGATGGAACATTCATACGTATTTGCTTCTTTTTCTTTTCATTTTTCCTGTTGTAATGCTCCGTGCACAGGACTTGTCGCACAGAGTAACACTGAATATCGCTGACAGGCCGCTTGATAGAGTACTTGATGAGATAGGCCGCCAGAGTGGTATCCTGTTTTCTTATAATCCGAAACAGATACCGTTAAAGGAACGTATAACCATTAAGGTTAAGGATTTGCCGGTGCAAGATGTTCTAGAACAGGTATTGGCACCTTTGAAGATTGAATACTATATTACTGGCAAGCAGGTAATTCTTAAATCCGCTAAACAGCAGTTTACAGTCACAAGCAATATACCGGCCAGAAGCTTTACAATAAGTGGTTTTATGAGTGACAGTTTAACCGGTGAGGTACTCATTGGCGCTGCTATTTTTGACAGGGCAAGCGGCAAAGGTACATTAACAAACGCCTATGGATTCTATTCACTTACTTTACCAGAAAATGATTATGTGATTAGTTGTTCTATCCTGGGTTATCGCATGAAATGTGTATCTGTTTCGCTTAAATCAGATATGGTTCTGAATTTTTTATTGCCACCTGCAACAATAGTAATGCAGCAGGTTGTAATAACCGGAGAACATGAAAGCTCTATAATAGATGCCGGTGCCGACGGACAAATCAGATTGTCTTCAGTTACTTTAAAAAGAATGACTGGCTTTGCCGGAAACGTCGATGTTATCAAGTCATTACAATCAATACCCGGTATAAATGCATTTGGTGATGGGTCAGCCTTCTATTATGTCAGAGGAGGCGACAGAGACCAGAACCTGATGCTTATTGATGAAGCACCCATTTTTAATCCTGCACATTTATTTGGCTTCTTTTCAGCTCTGGCACCTGATGCCATTAAAGATGTGAAAGCCTTTAAAGGAGATCTGCCCGCTTCATACGGTGGACGATTGTCATCGGTAATTGATATCCATGCAAGGGATGGGAATATGAACCGTTTCGGATTTTCAGGCAATATTGGAATTTTTACATCTGATATCACACTTGAAGGGCCTTTAAAAAAAGAGAGCAGCTCATTTATTTTATCGGCACGAAAATCGAACCTCCAATGGTTAACTCGCCAGCTTAATGAAGATGGCCGGTCATTGAGCATTAACTTTTATGATTTTAACATGAAATTCAATGTTAAGATCAATGATAATAACCGGATATACTTTACAGGCTTTACCGGAAAGGATGATTTTAACAGGGCAACCGAAGCCTCCATTAATACTTATGGATTAAGTTGGACAAATGCCACAGGAACTATCAGATGGAATCACATTTTCCCGAATAAGCTCTTCCTGAATACAACTGCATTGTTTGGAGAATATAACTACTATCTTTATCTGTCACGCGAATTAGGTAATTACTGGACGTCTTCCATAAGAACCGGAAGCCTTAAGTCAGATCTCACATGGTTTATTAGTCCAACAAATACTTACAAGGCAGGAATAGAATTGAGCAGACATAAATCAAATCCCGGTAATGTACATTTTAATGATGATGCAGTGCAATCGGTCACTCCAGAAGTTTCAAAGTACCATTCACTGAGTACCTGCTATTATGTTAGTAACGACAGGACTTTTTTCAATAAATTACACGTTAAAGGCGGAATAAGATTGAGTATCTGGCGTGATCTTGGGCCTTCCACTGTATATTTCTTTGATGGCGGCTACAGGGTAATCGATACCATCAACGTTAAAAAAGGGAGTTTTTACTCACCTTATTACAACCTGGAGCCAAGGATGTCGGTTAATTACAAATTAAGCACTGTTTCATCATTGACAGCCGGTTACAGCAGAACTGTTCAATATCTTCAGATGCTGTCAAATTCTACCAGTCCCTTTACATCCCTGGATGTCTGGGCACCTGCTGGCCCGGTAATCAAACCACAGAAAGCCAATCAGGTAAGTGCTGGATATATGACCAACCGGTTTGGTATTGATGCAACAGCCGAGCTCTTCTTCAAGAAGATGTATAACCAGATTGAGTACGAAGAGCACGCGAATATGCTTTATAATCCACTGATAGAAGGTGAACTCCGCTTTGGTGAATCCACTGCCTATGGTCTTGAACTGCTGCTCAAAAAAAGCGAAGGCAAATTCTCAGGCTGGATTGGTTACTCGTTTTCAAGGGTGCTACGAACGACTAAAGACCTCAATGACGGCAATCAATACCCCTCATCTTTTGATCATCCCCATACAATTTTTACAAATCTGTTATGGAATGTCAGCGATAGAGTAGATATTGCTGCAAGTTGGATTTACATGTCGGGTTCCCCCTTTACTTCAGCTACAGGATTTTATAAATACAACGGTTATGTAATCCCGGTTTACGGTGAGAAAAATAACGACCGTTTTCCCGATTACCACCGCCTGGATATTTCAGCAACTGTCAAACTTAGTAAGCCCGACAGCAGGTACAGGCATAGCCTGGTATTTTCACTTTATAACGCTTATGGAAGAAGCAACCCTTTTTCAGTAAGCTCCAATAAGATTTTAGATGATAATGGCAATTTCGTGGTTCCTTCCAATTTAGGCGGTGACCTTGAAATAGTGCCCACGAGAATATCTGTAGCGGGAATTATTCCATCAATAAATTACACATTTAAATTTTAACAGGATACTTAAATAAATACTAAAGCTATAAGGGTTTGCCACAATTAAAAAAAACGAATACTCAATCTTAAGGTGATGAGACCACTTGTTAAACAGTCGTTATTGATATTCCTTGTGCTCACTTTGGCTTCATGTGAGAAGAAAATCGACTGGCCAGTTATGGGCGACGGTAACAGTCAACTGGTGGTATATGGAATGATAACCAGCGAATTAAAAACTCAGGAGATTGTAATAAATCATACTATTACGGGACCAAATGATGAGCCTGAAGCATACAGCGGAGCGCAGGTCATTGTGAGTACAACCGACAGTGTATATTCTTTTGCTGAAGATTCTCTCAATCCGGGACATTATTACTCACAAAAGGAATTTGCAGGAATAGCAGGTAAAGAATACAGCTTGTTTATCAATGCTAATGGTAATATCATTTCTGGCAAGGCAACAATGCTTCCGGTCTCTGATTTTACATTCCTTCAGTTAGGGCAAGCTGAAACTTCAGATATGATGAAGATAACCTGGGTTGCAGAACCATATAACTCAACAGAACCGGCAATGTATGAGATACTGCTGGATTGGTCGGCAGTTGAGGGCTTTGAAGGGAAACCCAACGATAGTACTTCAGCCAGGTTGTTGTATTATACACTGCCCACTATAGATGTAAGTCAACTGTTTGCCCCTGTTATGGAGAAAATAACTTTTCCTATTGGTACAACCATTATAGAAAAGAAGTATTCTCTAACTAACGAGCATGCCGCATTTATCCGTGCCATGCTCGCTGAAACAAACCTGCAGGGGGGATTATTCAATTCAGTGCCTGCCAATGCTCCCGTCACGCTGAGTAACAGCACGCTTGGTCATTTCAGTGCCTGTGAAGTCCTGGAAAAACGAGCTACGGTAAAATAAGGAAAAGCGAAAGAGGAAAAGGGAAAAAGTGAGGAAGATTCCAGATTCCAAATTCAGAATTCCAAAAAAGACTGATTAAAAAAATAAGGGTAACCAGTCATTAGAGTGTATAATCTACAAACACAAACATTTCAATCACTTAAACCAATTACAATGAAACTGTCAAACATGATTTATACCGGAGTGCTGGCAATTGCACTGACAGGTATAGGGCTAACCTCATGCCAGAAAGATAAACTTGAAAAAGGAACTAATGACCCGTCAACATTGAATGAAATGACTGCTGATGAATTGGCTGTTGATGAAGCAACCAACGAATCGATGGATGATGTTGAAGGTGTTTTAGGAGGTAACGGTGGTAATGGAAACTTTAAATCGACTGATTTCATGCCTCCATGCAATTCCACTTTAGATTCAACTGAAAATGTGAATGATACGATTACGATCTACATTACTTATGATGGACTGTCCTGCAATGGAAGAGTTTACAGAACAGGGCAGGTTGAAATCAGAAAACGTGCAGGGATGCCTTTTAGTATGGAAGGCGCCAGTGTTAATATCAGGCACATAAATTTTACAATTACCAGAGTTGCATCAGGCAAGAGTATGACAATCAACAGTAATAAAACATTTACAAATGTAACCGGTGGGCATATTTTCATGCTTGGACATAATGGTTTTGATGCTCTTGTTCACAGACTGCAGGGAACTATAAGTATAACATTCGACAATGGTACCACCCGCACGTGGTCAGTTGCAAGACAAAGAACTTACACAGGAACACGTGGCAACCTTTTATTAACTGTTGATGGTTTTGGTACCAGCGGAGATTATACCAACCTGGTAACCTGGGGTACCAACCGGCATGGAGAAGAATTTTATACCAGTATTAATCAATCAGTTGTCTTCAAACAAACATGTGGATGGGATCCTGTTTCCGGAAGCAAATATCACCAGATACCGTCAGCAGATAAAAGTGCACTCGTTATCTACGGATATACCGGTAACCTGCCAACACCTGCAGGTGAATGCCCAACACATTATAGAGTTGACTGGCAGAACGGTACTTATACAGGTACCAGGATTGTCCCCCTTCCATAATTTGAGTTCAATCACTCTTTAGAATTTAATAAATAACATTAAAAAGGCTGTCTCGCAATGAGGCAGCCTTTTTTATTACTTCAGCCTGAAAGACTGCTGAACTTGTTCAGAAGCTGAACAGAAGATGTATTAAACTTGTATTCTATGCGTATTTTATACGTGTTTTATACGTATTTCATACGTGTTATCACGTATAAATATCGTATAAAATACATTTGAATAACGGTTATAATACAGCTTCATTACATCTTCTACTCATCTTCTACTCATCTTCTTATTAGTTCATTTAAATCCTGACCAGAATTACACCCAATTACAACAAAAAAGGCCGTCTTTTCAGACAGCCTTTTTTGTTTCAAGTTATTATCTTATTGATAATGTGGTGTTGCTGGATAGCTCATCTGAACACCATACTTAATAGCAAATGCTGAGAATGTAATAATCATTGGCAGCACTGCAGTTGGAAAACCATTCGGGAATACCGGGATAAAAGCATAAATTACCTTTCTGATAATTTCGTTGAATGGGAGGTTTTCATACTCAGCAATCGTTTCCTGAAAGATCTGCCTGGCATATTTTTTCAGTTTCAGGAATCGTGGTTTCAGATACTCATCAATCTGGTGTGTTTCATAACCTTCGTTCAGGTTCAGGAAGAGTGGTTCATATTCATCATATGGGATCTTGTCCAGCATCTCAATGATGAATTCTGTTGTCAGGAATTTTTTCATCTCAGGGTTAAAAATTTCCCTGTCGAAGTAGTTGTTGATGGCAAATTCATCTCTTTGTGCAAGAGACCTTGCTTCGTTCTCGATGTAAAATAACCAGTCGCGTGTTACATCGTTCTCTTTCTGAAATAAAAACTGAGTCATTGAATTAAGTGTTTAGCTGTTTTCCTACTCTTATGGCTTTTCGGTTTTGCCCCGTTTTTTTATATGGTTTCCGGACTCCATTTTATCTTTTAATTTGCAATCTGACAATTGATTTGGGATTCATGATGTCGAAATTCCAATAAGCAAAATCATAAAGTAATGTGCTCAGTTTAACTCAAAAAATAATCAGATGTGTTGTAAGGTTATGACAAATCAACGTAGCACATATGAGGATGTTTTTTCGATTTTTTATGATTGTTTTTCATCATTTTCTTATTACAGGACAATGCATATGAGTTGGACATTTAATGGCACACAGATCACAGGTTTAAGCTGCTTTTAGGGATTTTATGGTTGGGGCACATCATAAGAGTGACGACGGGATCGTTCATTTCAGCATCGGTTTTCAACATTTGGTGACCATATACTGTCAGTTGGGTAATAATCATTTGGATTAAGGGGTAATACGATCGCACTTTTGTGGCATCAGATAAAATGTTAAATTTAAAACCCGGGATTAATGTCCCTAAGAAAGGAAACTTCCTATGAAAACTGCAAAACTCCTTAAACCTCTTACACCCGTTCAATTCCTGGCCGCAAACGTGGTTGTCTCGTTCCTGGTATTAGTATTCTTTTTTACAAATGCTTTCGTCACTCCCAAAGTCTTTTTACTCAGTTTCCTTTGGGCATTGATTATTTGTTCAACACAGTGGGTTGGACCGCTTCTTATAAATTATTTACTGGACAAGAAAATTAAATGGATGGAAAGACCTGTAAGAAGATCAATTACTGAGATAATAAGTCTTCTTACCTGGTCGGTAAGCGCTTTCATTATTGTTCAGGTTGTAATGTACTGGCTGGTTCTGGGACTTACGCCTGAACAGTCATGGTCAAGAATTTCAGCCGGACTCATTATAACCATTAGTGTATCTTCATTTATTGCCCTGTTTTTTACAAGTATTGGTTTCTTTAAAGCCTGGAGGAGATCGGTATTAAAAGAAGCAGAACTTCAGTCTCAGATGTTAACCTATAAGTATGAATCATTACGTAACCAGCTTAATCCACATTTCTTATTTAACAGTCTTAATGTTTTGAGTGATCTGATTTATTCTGACCAGGAACAAGCTGTGAAATTCGTACAGCAACTAAGTGGTCTCTTTCATTATGTTCTGGATAGCAGGGATAAAGAACTTGTTACATTAAAGGAAGAAGTGGATTTTCTTCAGTCGTACATATTCCTTTTAAATACCAGATTTGGCGATAAATTGAAAATTCAGGTCAATATAGATGAAAAAGCTAAATGTTATATTGTTCCCATGTCGTTACAGTTACTGGTAGAGAATGCTGTAAAGCATAATGAAGTTTCAGAAAGGCACCCGCTTAAAGTGTTTATTACCAGTGAGAATGGATATCTAAGAGTAGAGAATGTTAAACAGCCAAAGGTAGCAGGCGAAATTTCAAAAAATACCGGATTAAAGAATATCAACCAGCAGTATAACTTTTTGACTGAGAAAGAGATAGAGGTTGTTGAAACGGGAAGTACATTTACTGTAAAAATACCCTTGATTAAAACTATAGAAAATGAAGGTACTAATCATTGAAGATGAACAAAGGGCAGCCTCTCATCTGAAAAGGTTGTTGAATAAAATTTCACCTGATATTTCTGTTACAGCATCACTTGAGTCAATCAGTGATGCTGTTGATTATCTGAAACAAAACAATAATTACGACTTTATTTTTTCAGATATTCAGTTGGCCGACGGACTTTGCTTTGAAATCTTCAGACAGGTCAGGATAAATTGTCCGATAGTTTTTACCACTGCTTATGATCATTATGCCATGGAAGCTTTTAATACAAATGGTATAGATTACTTATTAAAACCAGTGGAGGAACAAAGGCTTATTCAAGCCATTGAAAAAGTAAAGAATCTGGCATTGGCACCTTCAATGGAAAAGATATTTGCTCTTGCTAAAATTATCAACAGACCTCAATATAAATCACGATTTCTTGTCAAAGCAGGTGATAAAATAAAAACGATTCATGTAGATGAGATTTCAGCTTTTTATAGTCTTGATAAAGGAAGCTGGTTGCATACAAAATCCAACAGGGATTATTTAACAGACCTCCCACTCGACCAGTTAGAGCAACTTCTTGACCCTGATAAGTTCTTTCGCATAAACCGGAGGTACATTATTTCAGCAGATTCATGCACTAATATCAATGCTTGGTCTAACAGTCGTTTAAAGATTACCATAGAAGGTATTAAGGACAATGACATTGTTGTTGCCCGTGAAAGAGTACAAAATTTCAAAGAATGGCTGGATAAGTAGTTTAAGCTTTACAATTTTTGTACCTTTAAGTCATGTCAAACAGAAATATTGCACTTGTTCTCTCCAGCGGTGGGGCTCGTGGTTATGCACACATTGGTGCAATCAAGGTGCTCGAAAAGCATGGGTTTAATATTACTTCTGTAGCCGGTACTTCAATGGGGGCACTTGTAGGTGGAATATATTCTACAGGAAAATTAAATGATTTTGAGGATTGGGTGCTATCACTCGATAAAAAAGAAGTGCTTCGCCTGACTGATTTTACAATCAGCAACAAAGGCCTGATTAAAGGTAAGAAGGTATTTGACCGCATAAAGCAGATTGTACCTGAATGCAATATCGAAGATTTGCGGATACCTTTTTGCGCTGTTGCGACTGACATACTTAATGGCACTGAAACGGTTTTTACAACCGGAGATCTTTATGAAGCAATCAGGGCTTCGGTTTCTATACCAACGGTCTTTCAACCATACCTGATTGAAGACCGTCTTTTTGTGGATGGTGGTGTTTTAAATCCTGTTCCCGTTAACAGGGTTAGCCGTTCAGCAGACGATCTACTGGTGGTAGTTGATGTGAGTGCAAACATTCCTTATGAAAAAATACCTGAGTCAGTTGTTCAGCCAAATGGAAATCATAATTCTGACAGCAATGGTTATAACAATTCTGACAACAATGGCAATAATTCTGACAACTGGTATTCTGCACAATTAAAACTTTTGAAAGAAAAGCTTAATGTGATTATACCTGCTAAAAAGAATGAGTATATTGGTATTCTGAATATAACTGAGAAAACTATAAGTACTATGATCAGGCGTATAGCCGAACTTACGTTAGAAAACAATAAACCGGATATTTACATAAGTATATCGAGAGATTCCTTCGGTACTTATGATCTCTACAAAGGGAAGGATATCATTGAAGAAGGTGAGGCTGCAGCTGAAAGAGCTGTTATAAGCTATTTTGAATATTGTGCTAAAAATTTATAAGGATGCGGCCTTCCTGTTCATCCTGATAAAAATCAGCATTAATATTGCTGACACTACAGCTGTAGTTGCCCCAAAATAAAAAGGTACATCAGAGTTAACTTTATCATAAAGAATGCCGGCAATCAAACTGGCTGGCAGCAGGGTGATGCCCAGTAAAGCATTGTATATTCCGAGTCCGGTTCCCTTTTTATTACCGTCTACGAGATCAGCAACAAATGCTTTCTGTACTCCATCTGTTGAAGCAGAATATAATCCATATAGGGCAAAAAGAGCTATCAGTGCACCAATCGTTGACGACACACCAAAACCATAATATACAATTGCATAGATAATATAGCCAACTATCAGCACTTTCTCTTTACCAACCCTGTCAGACAATGAACCTATTGGTATAGCTACCAGCACAGATACTGCATTAGTGATCAGATAAACCAGCGGTATAAAAGCGACTTTTATTCCAACTTCATTAGCTTTCACCAGTAATAGAGCGTCAGTTGAATTTCCCAGGGTAAACACAAAAACGATTATTAGGAATAAGTAAAATCTGGCAGGGAAATCCCTGAATCTGAATTTAGTAAACAGCTCCTTCTTATTCTTTCCGGCCTCACTTATTCCGAATATTATGACAAATACGCCTATGATTGCCGGTATTGAGGCAAGTAGGAAGATCATTCTGTAATTACCAGGCAGTAACCACAACAATAAAAATGCCATCAGCGGGCCAAGTATGGCACCGCTGTTATCCATCGCCTTCTGGAGTCCGAAACTTTTTCCCGTTTCACCATTAATCACTGATCCTGCAATGAGGCTATCACGGGGTGCTGTCCTGATCCCTTTGCCAAATCGCTCTGCAAACCTCAGGTATAGAACATGCATTGGAGTTGCAACAAAAACATATAATGGACTGATGAGTGCTGATAATGCGTATCCAAAAAGCATGAAAGGCTTATTCCTGCCTATCTTGTCACTCCAAAAACCCGAGAATGCCTTTACTAATGAAGCTGTACTTTCGGCAATTCCTTCAATAAGTGAGAGACTGGTTTTTGATGCGCCAAGTGATAACAGGAACATGGGCATCACCGAATAAAGCATCTTGGTAGATGTGTCGGTCAGGAAACTATTGAATCCTGTGAAAAAGACATTACGACTAAACCCGAATATTTTCTTTTCTTTGACTTTCTGGTAACTGGTTTTCACTTTTCAGGTATTACAGGTCGGGAAGCATTTTGCAAGCTGTTTGGGCCCTTGTATTTTTTGCGAATTTCTGAATTTTAAGGCAATGCTCAGTAAAATAATACGAATAAACCACTTTGTCCCGGATTAAAAAGTCGATTGGCATTTTGGTGCATGTCGAAAATAACCCTTAGATTTGTACCAAATTCAATTGTGGTGAAAAACATAATAAGATCATTTTCAGTTGCTATAATTGCCTGTCTTTTCCTTACTATAAAGATAAGTGCACAGGATGTGCAAAAAAACATATCCGGTGAATTGATCATTTTCCACGCGGGAAGTCTTTCTGTTCCTTTTAAAGAAATCACTGCCGAATTCAATAAACTATATCCAAATGTAAAATTACTACTCGAATCAGCAGGAAGTGTAGCCTCAGCCCGCAAGATAACTGACCTGAACCGTCAATGTGATATCATGGCTTCTGCCGATTATTCGGTGATAGATAAGATGCTCATTCCAAAATATGCCGATTGGAACATCAGATTTGCCGGCAACGAAATGGCAATTGTTTATCATGATAAGTCGCGGTATGCCAAAATGCTCACAAAGGATAACTGGTATGAGTTACTCATGAAAAAAAATGTTGCTTTCGGAAGGGCGGATCCGAATTCTGATCCATGTGGTTACCGCACCGTCCTGACACTCAAATTAGCTGAAAAATATTATAAAAAGCCTGGATTAACTGATAAATTTCTGAATAAGGATTTAAATATGATGCGCCCTAAAGAAGTGGATCTCGTCGCATTATTGGAAACCAATAACCTTGATTATATCTTCCTTTACAAGTCCGTTGCCATTCAGCATAATCTGAAATACCTTACTCTCCCTGACGAGATCAATTTAAAAAATGCGGCTTTGGCTGATAAGTACTCGTCAGTATCAACTGAGATTTCGGGAAATGAACCAGGTAAAAAAACAAGTGTTACCGGAGAGCCAATGGTATATGGTATCACTATGCTGCGTAATGCACCTCATAAACAGGCGGCCATTGCATTTTTAAAATTCATGCTCGATAAAAACAAAGGTCTGAGGATAATGAATGAAAATGGACAACCGCCGGTTGAGAACAATTTAACTGACGATTGTGGTAAGCTACCACTGGAACTCAGGCAAATGATTTGCAAATAATATACTAACCATTTTGAATAAGTTGAAGTCATTTCAGTTGATTTTTACTTTCCTTGGAGGAATTGTACTTCTGTTGATCATTGCTCCATTGGCTGGAATGTTCCTTGAAACCTCAACAGCGAGTATTTTTGAAACAGCCCGGGAAAAGGAAGTAACAGGAAGCATCTGGCTTACTATTTGGACATCCTTGCTGGGCACTTTAATGTTTGCCATTGCCGCCATTCCCCTTTCATATATACTCGCAAGGAAGTCATTCTTCATGAAGAGGCTGGTTACAGGTATCATTGATCTTCCTGTGGTTATTCCTCATTCAGCAGCAGGTATCGCAATTCTGGGATTCTTAAGCAGGGACTCCTTTGTTGGAAAGGCTGGCTCGGCTATAGGGCTTGATTTTGTTGGAAATCCTGCCGGTATTATTGTGGCTATGGCCTTTGTAAGCATCCCTTATCTGATTAATTCAGCAAGGGATGGGTTTGCTGCAGTGCCCCTGCGACTGGAGAAAGCGGCACTTACCCTTGGGGCATCCCAGTCAAGGGTGTTTTTTACAATCTCACTCCCACTAGCTTGGCGTAATATCCTTTCAGGTTTAATACTCATGTTTGCAAGAGGAATGAGTGAATTTGGTGCCGTCATAGTAGTAGCTTATCATCCAATGATTACACCGGTTCTGATCTATGAAAGATTCGGTGCTTTTGGTTTGAAATATGCCAGACCGGTTTCTGTTATTTTTATTCTCATATCGCTTTCAGTCTTTATAGTATTAAGGCTCTTGTCAAAAGAAACGAATTCAAACAAAGACAAAAAAGAGATTATAAATTACAAAGCAAGATAGGGCTGATTGAAGCATATTATTTCATTGTGCTTTACCATATGGATGAGTAACTTTATTAAAAAGAGAGAATTACATTATAATCACATTTATTAAATGCTTGAACTAAAGAATATAAGTAATCAAATTGGTGACTTTACCTTGAAGGATGTAAACCTTGAGGTTGAGATGGGAGATTACTATATTCTGCTGGGTGTTTCCGGTGCCGGAAAGTCGATGATTCTTGAAACTATTGCAGGTCTTGTTGCTCCCCGTTCTGGATCTATTTTTCTTGAGGGTGAAAATATCACAAAAAAGAAAATTCAGGACAGAAGTATTGGCATTGTCTTCCAGGACCACGCCGTGTTTCCGCATATGACAGTTTATCAGAACATTGCATATTCGCTTCATAAAAGAAATTTATCAACTGAAGAGAAAGATGCAAAAATTCAATCAATTGCGAGGCAAATGGATATACTGTCATTTCTTCATCGCCAACCCGGCACTCTTTCGGGTGGTGAACTTCAGCGGGTAGCACTTGCCCGAACTCTTGTGCAGGAACCGAAAATACTGCTTTTAGATGAGCCACTGGCCTCCATGGATGTGCAACTTAAAAGCGAATTACGCTCACTCCTCAGGCAACTTAACCGCAATGGCCAAACAATCATTCATGTTTCACACAATTATGAGGAAGCTGTTTCATTAGGTAATAAAATTGCCGTTATTCATAACGGAACAGTGTTGCAACAGGGAAAAATTGATGAAGTACTGCAGAATCCCATCTCAGAGTTTGTTGCACATTTTACAGGTGCAAAAAACTTCTATTCAGTGAAGCATCTTAAAGGTGATGATATCAATATTTATACGCTTAGCAACCATTTAAAGATAGCTGTCGACCAGACATTGGATGCAGATAACGGTTTTATCATGTTAAAAAACGAAGATATCTTTCTGTCGGCTGACAAAAACCCGTCACAAAATAGCTTACAGGGAGAAATAACGGAATTGGTAAAACTTCCATGCGGTATGGAAGCTGTTATCAATGTTGGAGTATTGATTTATGTTACCCTGAATCCTATTGTGATAAATAATCTTAAGCTTGAAGAAGGTTCAAAGGTTTGGGTTAATTTTAGCTCATCAGCGGTCAGGTTTCTGCACTGCAAATCCTCTTAAGGCAACCTCTTGTAATCATAAAGCCTTTCATTCAGTTTATATCCAATAGAGAATCCAAGCGTATTACGGAAAGATTTCATCTCCATAAGAACATCCTGAAGACTGCAATAAACCTTATAACGTGGAGCAACATACCACTTTTTGCTAATGTCAAAAACATATTCAACTGTCAAAGCAACGCCAAAATCGGCCTTCATGGCAAACTCATCTGTTAATGGAATTTCTTCTCCAAAGTTTGGAAGCTGATTACTTCTTGTAATGCCATCAATTTCAGTTGACACCCGGTAAGTCCATTCAATTCCCGGCTTAACATACAGTTCTTCGTTGTAATCGAAAATAAAAGGCACAAGGTAAGCACCCACCATCAACTTCGATACTTCGCCATTCAGGTATTCAACACCGTTCAATCCTTCACCATATTCTCTGAAAGTTCCACCAAAATAGTCAATCACAATTCCACAGGCAAACTGATTTGGCAGATAATTCTTTCCACTTATAAAACTCAACTCTACAGTACATGCATTCCCCAGGGTATAATCTGTTAAGGGATGATTGTATTCACCAGTAAGCCCAAAGTACTTATTTACTCCTCCCGATGCACTCAAACAGACACTTTTATGTTGTGACATCACAAAAAATGGAGTCAAATTAAGCGATATAATCAAGAAGAACGTTAAATACCGTGCCATGGGATCTTTTTTAATTAATCCCATTGGCACGGAAAAGTAATCTGAATCAGCCCCTGTATTTGCAGCATTCAGGTAAGGCATTGTATGTTTTATCTTCAGCTTTGAATTTTTCAGTATCATGTCCGGCTTTTGCAATTGCTTTCTGTATTTTGATAAGATCGGTTTGTACCGGATTGTAATTCACATGCAAAACCTTTGAATCAACATCCCAGATTGCGGTTGTCACTCCTTTCACTGATTTTGCTGCTGTTTCTATTCTTTCCTTACACATTTCACAATTGCCGCTCACTTTAAACATCTGGTGCTGCGTCATTTTTTCCATGCTTTTCATATTATCTCCTTTAATTCCGTCACTTTTTATAAGTTCACTATGTGCATTATGTCCGTCGGCCTTACTTTTTACTTTCTGCAAGCCATTATGATCATGGCTGGCAGGTACAGCTTCACCCTGAGGATTCATCATACTCGGTTTCCCTTCAAGTTGAGCCGCCGCATCGACATTAAACGTTCCACTGGTAACAATTTCTTCTCCTTCACTCAACCCGTCGAGTACAATATAACTGTTGCCAAGTGCAGGACCAATACCAATTTCCCGCATCATGAATTCAGGTTCATCTGTATCCTTAAGTTTAACATATACAATCGACCTTTTTCCTGTCCATAAGACTGCCGAAGCAGGAATTACCAAATTATTGGCAAATTGTGTCAGGTCAGCTTCAATTACCCCGTTAATAAACATTTCTGGTTTCAATTTGCCATCTGCATTCTTTATTTGCATACGAACTTTGGCAACCCGGTTAACCGGATCAATCACCGGGTCAATGAAGTCAATTTTTCCGGTAAATTTTTCACCCGGCAACGCCTGGGCAGTAAAACTGATTTTATCTGTTTGGCCTATAAATGGCAGGTCGCTTTCATAGGCGTCAAACATCGCCCAAACCGTTGAAAGGTCAGCAATGTCATACAGGATTGTGCCCTGACCAACATGGTCACCGGCATTAACTCTTTTTGCAGTAACAATTCCGCTGGTGGTTGCCACGATAGGGAATGTAGTTTTTACCTTACCTGATGATTCAAGATTATTGATCTGCTGTTCAGGAATATTCAGGTTTAACAGTCTGTCCCTTGAGGCACCATATATTTCAGGCTGAATGTCCTTTACCTTGGCAGCTTCCAGCAACTCCTGCTGGGCTGTTATCATTTCAGGAGAGTATATTTCAGCTAGTGGTTGTCCCCTGTGAACCTGCTCACCTGTGAAATTGACAAGTAAACGCTCAATCCTGCCCGGTATATGGGCAGTCTGACTTTGTAACATACGTTCATCAGCCTGAATTTTTCCATATAGCCTTACCTCTTTTATCGGTTTCTGACGGGTTACAACTGTAGTTGAAACGTTAGCAAGTTGCAAAGCCTCAGGTGATAAGTGTATGGCCATCGGCTCATCTAAAGCATTATCAGTTTTCAATTGGGTTAAAGGAATAAGGTCCATTCCGCAAATTGGACACTTACCCGGTTTATCCATTCTTACGTTTGGATGCATTGAACAAGTCCAAACGGTTTCGTTGGCATCTGAAACCGGCTTTTCTCCCCTAACAGGCTGTGAGTTAGTATTATCGTTATTGTGGAATAAAACCCATCCAAGTAATAATCCACCACTAACCAATAATAGATAAACGAAGTATCTTCTTAATTTTAATTTTTCCATTTTTTTTATTCCTTAGATTTTATTTGAAGAGGCACACTGCCCGATAATTTTTTTAACCATGCAATAGAAGTATTGTAATCGGTTACTGCCTGAACCTGTAAAAGTTCATAATTGAGTAACTGTTGCCTGACCGTCAGAACATCGGTCAGTTGACTCGCTGCAGATGAGAAACTTCTGATCATTATATCAACAGAGCGTTGAGCCAGTTCGCGCTGGTCAGTATAAAGCTGTATCCTTCGCTGTGCATCGCTGAAGAGCTGAAGTGCTTCGTAGTATTCACTTTGCAGATTATTTGCAGTAAATTGATGCGTTTGTTCTGATGCATTCTTTAAAGCAACCGCTTCATTCTGCATTGCTTTATACTTTTTCCGATAGATTGGTAATGTAACCTTAACCATTGGCATTACCATGTCTCTTCCGCTCATTTCAGATTCTGACATTTCTGCCTGTGATATAACCGAATAATTAAGTCCCACACCAATCATCGGCATGCCCATCCGGCGATTCATTTCTTTACGCGCTGCGAGTGATTGTTGTTCATATTGTAACATTGCTAATGCCGGATTATTTTCATTTATTGAATCGGGCAAAACTGCAATATCAAAATCAGTAGTATCACTTATTAATGTATCGGGTAATGCTACCTGTGAGACTGATGGCCTGTTCAGGAAAGCATTAAACCGGGCAAGTGTTGTATTCTGTTGATTCTTTAATAGCTGAACATTATTTTCAAGCTCAGAAATTTCAATCTGAATACGGTAAATATCTGCTAATCCTGACGCTGAAGCACCTCCTGACATAGAAGAGCCACCCTGCATTGAATTTTGGTTTGTCATTGCTGTATTGGATGCACCTGAGCTTCCGGAGGCACTTGCATTACCGGCTGTGACTGAGCCCATTGAGCCCATACCTGAGCCACCTGATCCTGAACCTGAGGAACCGGCACCATAAACACTTCCTCCGTATGAAGTACCATAATTGCTTCCAACAGAAGTACCTCCACTACCAGAACCCCCGGTATTTAATGAACTCCCTAAAGAACCTGATTTGTAACGAGAGAGTGAAAGACGCTCAACCATTTGGAGTATCCTGATGTTTTTCTCAGTTAAAGCGATATTCTTCTGTAAACGGTACATTTCATACCAGGTACGCTGAACATCATAAAAGAGCTGCAATTTCGCCTCGCGCATCGATTCATAGCTTGCTTTTGCCATAAAACTCATTTCATCTTTAGCATTCTTTAAAACGCCAAACCACGGAAACATCTGCATAAGACTGAGATCAGCCACCTGGTTACCCATGACCAGTTCCATAGGAGTTAAGAAAACCCCGGCAGTAAATTCAGCATCAGGCAATGAACCTGCTTGTGGGATACGCTCTAAAGCCGCCTGAAATTCATAGAACTTTTGTTTTACAAACGGATTGTTTTCAGCTGCTATTTGCAGGTATTTATACAGAGAATCGTTTTGGATTGTGTTGCTTACAATAACTGCATCTGATGCTGAATCACCCTGGGCATTTGCTTTCTCAAAGGCCTGAAATACGATGAATACGGATATAAGCCATTTAAATAGTTTCAGTTTCATGGCTCTCATTTTTATCATGGTTAATAACTTGATTCTTTCTTTTTGAAACAGCATTTTCGCGCCAGATTGACTGGAATAACGGAACTACAAATACGGTCATAACCTGTATTACCATTCCACCAAATGTTGGAATGGCCATTGGAACCATTATATCAGCGCCTTTGCCGGTAGATGTTAGTACCGGTAAAAGAGCAATTACTGCAACCGCCGTAGTCATCATTGCAGGCCTTACTCTTTTGATTCCGGCGGCAATAACTGCTTCACGCACTTCATGTACCGTTGCCGGATGCCTGTCCTCAAACACCTGATGTATGTAAGTACCCATAATAACCCCATCATTGGTTGCAATACCAAACAGCGCTATAAAGCCTACCCATACGGCAACACTCAGGTTTATATCATGCATCTGGAAAAGATCGCGCATGTTCTGTCCTGCCACTGAAAAGTTGAAGAACCAGTCCTGACCATAAAGCCATAACATGATAAATCCCCCGGCAAATGCTACAAATACACCTGAGAAGTGAATGAATGATGCTGTGATTGTGCGGAATTGGAAAAACAATAACAGGAAGATGAGCATCAAACTGATGGGTATTACAACTGCCAGCCGCTTTGTTGCCCTGATCTGTTGCTCGTAATTACCGGCAAACTTATAGGTAACACCCGGTGCCAATTTCAGATGACCTGAGCTGATCTTATCCTTAATAACAGCTGCAGCTTCGTCAACCACATCCACTTCAGCTTTTCCTTCCAGCTTATCGAAGATCACATATCCAACAAGAAAAGTATTCTCACTTCTTATCATCTGGGCCCCGCGTGTATATTCAATATCAACAACCTCGCCCAAGGGAACCTGGACACCCGACATGGATGGAATCAGAATGCGTTCAAGATCTTCAGGGTTATCCCTGAGTTCTCTTGCGTATCGTACCCTCATGGGGAAGCGTTCACGACCTTCAACTGAGCTCGTGAGTGACATGCCCCCCACTGCCACCTGCAGTACTTCCTGTACATCACTTACAGTCATGCCATATCGGGCCATGGCATCACGTTTTAGCTTGATTTCAATATATGGCGCCCCCACGGCCCTGTCATAAAATACAGAACTGGCCTTCACAGAAGGCACATCCTTCAATGCCTGCTCAAACTGCATTCCCGCACGTTCAATAGTTTCAAGATCCGGACCATATACTTTTAGTCCCATAGGTGCTCTCATACCGGTTGAAAGCATCACCAGCCTTGTTTCTATTGGTTGAAGCTTTGGCGCTGAAGTAAGACCGGGAATATTAGTCACTTTTACAATTTCATTCCATATATCGTTTGGTCTCTTTATCTCCGGTCTCCACTGCCTGAAATATTCACCTCCTTTGTGAGGAATCAAACTATCAGAAGGAATTACCCTGAAAGTCTCTTTGTCGCGGTTATAAATGCCTCCACCCTTGAGCATATAGGCACCGTTCTTGTCAACCTTAAATTGCATTCGGTGTCCATTTTCATCGAGGATATACTCAGGCCGGTAGTTGATAGTATTCTCAAACATCTGGACAGGTGCAGGGTCAAGTGCCGAGTTTACCCTACCCCATTTGCCAACAGCCATTTCAACTTCAGGAATTGCTGCTAATCGCTGGTCGAGTGTTTCAATATACTGAAGGTTTTTCTCAATACTTGAATGCGGCATGCTGGTGGGCATTAAAAGAAACGACCCTTCATTGAGCGAAGGCATAAACTCTTTACCCATCTGTCGCCATGCCAGTAAGCCAAGAATAATGGTTACCAACGGAAGCATAAGAAAAACCATCTTGTTTTCAAGTGCCCATCTTATGATATTTTCATAATAGTGCACCATTGAAAGCAATGCGATTAAAATCACGGTGACTATTCCGGCAACGAAAAGGAAATTGACCGTCACACTGTTATGTGCTCCCAAAGGCAACCATTCTTCAGCCAGATAAAACAAGGCCACCACTACTGTTATAGCAATATTAATGTAGTTGGTATATTCTTTTCTGTTCTCCGGCCATCGATATTCAAGCAGGTTATTTATACCAATGGCAATCAGTACAATTGCAAGCCATGTTCCCCATACAACAATAAACACAACACCAGCAATTATCAGCACATAGTTGAATATTCGTCGTGCTTTTTTGGTATTGACTTTTATGTTAAAGAAAATATGCACCAGTGTAGGCAATACAACAATCCCCAGCACAAAAGCTGAAATAAGGGCAAATGTCTTGGTGAATGCCAATGGGTGAAATAATTTGCCTTCGGCAGCTTCCATGGCAAACACCGGCAGGAAGCTCACAATGGTTGTGGCAATGGAGGTCACCACGGCAGCCCTGACTTCAGTAGTAGCCTCATAAATCACCGACATGAGCTTTTTACCCCTGATACCTTTATTCTCAGGCATTTCAAGATGCCGCAGGATATTTTCGACATCCACTATCCCTATATCAACCATCACGCCGATGGCAATAGCTATGCCTGATAATGCGACTATATTGGCATCTACACCAAATAACCTCATCAGGATAAAAGTCATTAGAACCCCTATCGGTAAAAGCGCGGCAACTATTAGCGATGCCCTCAGGTTCAGAACAAGCACAATGATAACAATAACACTTATGAGGATTTCGTGTGATAAGGCAGATTCCAGTGTACCGATGGTTTCCTTTATGAGGCCGGTTCGGTCATAGAAAGGTACGACTGTCACTTTTGAGACCGTTCCATCAGGTAGTGTTTTTTGTGGAAGTCCCGGCTCTATCTCTTTGATCTTTTCCTTCACATTATTGATCACTTCCAGTGGATTTGAGCCAAAACGAGAAACTACCACCGCTCCAACTGCTTCTGATCCGGCTTTATCCAGACCACCACGCCTTGTGGCCGGTCCAAATGAAGTTACTGCAACATCCTTAATCCTTACAGGCACATTATTCCTTACCGCAACAACTGAGCTTTCCAGGTCTTCAAGGTTTTTAACATAGCCAAGCCCCCTGATAATGTATTCAACATTATTGAGTTCAATGGTTTCAGCCCCTATATCGAGATTGCTTTTGCTAACGGCGTTCATTACATCCATCACAGTAACCCCGAAAGCTTTCATTGCTTCAGGATTGATGTCAACCTGGTATTCTTTCACGAAACCGCCAACGGAAGCCACTTCAGCAACCCCTTGAGCTGTTGCAAGTCCGTATTTTACGTAGTAATCCTGAATGGTCCTCAACTCTTCGGGGCTCCAGCCTCCTGTTGGTTTACCGGTTTTTGGATCTCGTCCTTCAAGGGTATACCAGTAAATTTGTCCAAGTGCCGTAGCATCAGGACCAAGGGTTGGTGTAACGCCCTGTGGCAAAGTGCCAGTGGGTAAAGAATTCAGCTTTTCAAGTATGCGCGACCTGCTCCAGTAGAATTCGGTTTTATCATTGAAAATAATGTAGATAAACGACATCCCAAACATGGAAGTGCTTCTTACGGTGGTTACGCCGGGTATACCAAGCAGCGCGGTGGTCAGGGGATAAGTGATCTGGTCCTGGATATCTTTGGGCGATCTGCCCATCCATTCCGTTGCAACTATCTGCTGGTTGTCGCCAATATCAGGAATGGCATCAACCGGCACGGGGTCACGAGGCAAATCTCCTGTTTTCCAGTTGAATGGCGAATAAACGATTCCGAAAACAATAAAGGCTATCAGAAAGATAAAGGTTATAAGCCTGTTTTCCAGGAAATACTTAACTAATCTATTAAACATGAATTACAGATTTTATCATATGGAAAATATGTTAAACCTTATTGTAATAACAACAATAAGTATGGGTTTTCACCCGGAATAATCCATATGATAAATCAGATTCGGAAATTACAGAGGCCCTCAATGGGCACACCTCCGGCTAAAAGGTCCTTTTCAGGAAATATGAGATGACGGTAAATTGAGAATTTTTCTGCTTCTAAGGCTTTCACCGATAACGGTAAAATGAAGACAAATGATTGTAAGAAAGTGAGCTCCTGAAGATGTAATTGAGTTGAACCACTATAATCATCAACCGAATAAACCAGGTGTGAATTGTGACAACAATCAGCCGATAAAACAGGACTCCCATTATCAGGAATTACTTTTGACATCATGCCACATGTAGCATTTCCTCCGCCTGCAGAAAACATCACGGCAGCAAGATTACTTTCACAGAAATGCATCGACATAGTGAAATGCATCCCCGAAAAAAGGATCAGCATAGCAGATAATATGGCAAAAGATTTCTTCATCACTAAATTCAACGCACAAATGTAAATTCAATTGTGCAAGTAAATCAAGTGGTTAAGAGTTTTTAACAGAAGTTTAACACCTCGATTCCGTCTTGTTGTGAAAAACAACAAGACTTCACTCGGTGACCGTGAGCTCGATTCCGTCTTGTTGTAAAAACAACAAGACTTCACTCGGTGACCTTTGAACAATCACTAGTCACTAGTCACTAGTTACTAGTCACTAATGAATAATCTTTTTCTTTCTAAACCACCAGAAAATCACTAATGAAACAGTAATCATGATCAGCCAGGAGAAAAGGTAGCCGTACTTCCAATGGAGCTCAGGCATGAAATGGAAGTTCATACCATAAACTCCTACAATGAAAGTCAGGGGCAGGAAGAAGGCTGAAAAGACCGTAAGTAGTTTCATTACGTCGTTACTTTTACTGGCAGTGATGGCCAGATATGTGCTCATAAGGTTATTGGCATCCTCAACCGCCTCATCATAGATAAGTATAAGTCTTACCAGGCGATCCTTCACATCCTGCAATGCCGGGATTGCACGGGGTTCAACGGTAACCTGCTTGACTACCTCCATTGTGATTTGCAGAAGCTTCTTGATAATACGGGTTTGTGATTTCTGAAAATAAAGCTCTTCAACCGAAATCTTTGAGAAATCTTTCAGGAATATCACTTTTTCCACCTGGTCAATCCTGTCGCTGTGCCATTCTGATGGTTCCACGAAAGTCTCCACCATCTCATTGATAATGTATATCAGCAATTCCGAAACGCTGTTGAACTTCTGGTCAATAAGGTCAATAAAATCAAATGAAGCCTTATGCACGGTTATTAACTTCTCCGGGTTATAAAAGAAGGCAATCTTATTTGAAAGCTCACTCACCGTAGAGCGGCGATCCTCTTTTCTGCCGGTATACGCTCTGAGAATGATGAAATTGTATTCATCCACTTTTTCAATCTTTGGCAGGTGCCCGTGTTCAAGACTGTCAAGTACCTGCAGGTAGTCGAAATTATTCTCTTTCGCAAGCTCCAGCAGTTGCTCCTTGTGAGGACCGGTAATGTCAAGCCACTCAAAATTTTCAAACTTTGTTTCCCTTATATTTCCCATAAAAGCCTGAGTTATGTAGTAAAGATATGAAGTAATTTGATTTGAGATTGAAATTTTACTTTTGACTGCCGCCACTTTTACCTATTGACTTTTTCCTTTTTCCTTTTTCCCAAATTATTATTACCTTTGCACCCTCCAAAAGAGAAGGCCCTGTAGTTCAATGGATAGAACGGAAGTTTCCTAAACTTTAAATATAGGTTCGATTCCTATCGGGGCTACAAAATCTAAAAGCTGTCAGTTGATGCTGACAGCTTTTTTCTTTTATATTTGAGGCTGAATTCACTCTCAATGCTTCAAAAGGTATACAATTCACAACAAAGAATAATCACCTTCCTCTCCAGGGGTAATAATTCACTGATACTCTTAATTACCCTTTCAGCATTCTTCTGTTTTTGGAAATTAGGTGCCGAACCACTTAATGAGTGGGATGAATCGAGAAACGGTGTCAATGCTGTTGAAATGATTCAAAATGGAGATTACGTTAATCTTTATTATGCCGGAGAGCCTGATACCTGGAATGCTAAACCACCACTGATGATCTGGTTAATTGCTGCATCTTTCAAAATCTTTGGTTATAATGAATTTGCTCTCCGTTTCCCTGCCGCAATGGCTGCATTTCTTTCTTTGATCGTTTTCTTTCACCTGGTAAGCAGGTATTCCGATAAAGTGGTGGCTTTTTTTACCTGCATCATTCTTCTCACAGTCGATGGTATAGTTGGCAAACATGTTGGCAGAACAGGCGATTTTGATGCACTTATGCTTCTTTTTTTACTGATCTCGGTTTATTACTTTCTCAGTTATGTCGATTTCAACTCTAAAAAGGGCTTGTTTTTAAGTGCGGTTTTTCTCGGTCTGGCATTTTATACCAAGGGACTTGCATCTCTTATAATTGTTCCGGGCTTATTCGTATATGCGGTGTTTACAAAAAAGCTCCTTTCTATTTTAAAGGATCCTAAATTTTACATCTCTGCATTTATATACCTCGGCTTTATAGTGAGCTGGTTTGCAATTGTCAATTACTTTGGATTAAAATTCAATTCAAGTTGTTACAGCGCAGATAATTCTTTTCAGACAATGTGGAAGTATGATGTGCTGGCTCGACTAACATCAGGCTTCAATAATAAACTTGCTGAGCAAGACCTTGCATTCTTTTTTACCTATTTAGATGTCAAGTTTAACCTGTGGAATTATGTACTTTACTTAACCTTAATCGTTCTGGGTTTTGGATTAAAAAGGAATTGGGTTAAATTCCCGAAGCACGAAGCTGCAACATTACCCTGCAAACTCACGGTATTGTCATGTTGCATCTTCCTGTCAATGGGCCTGATCTTATCCTTTGCAGCTGAAGCTCATTTCTGGTACATGGCACCTGCAATTCCGTTTATTGCCTTTTTTACAACACAGTGCATTAAACTCGTTTCAGCGAAAGTTAAAATATATCCTCTCTTTGCATCACTCATCTTATTATTCACTCTGTCATTAAAAATAGTTGAGTTAAACCTACCACGTAAATACCCCGACATCCTGACAGCAAATCGTAACCTGGTTATAAACGCCGGTAAGATTACTACATACAACATGAACAGACAAGATTACCTGTTATACTTGAAACTCTACAACAGAAATGTAACCGTTAAAAACGGAATTAAAGAGTTTACTGCTGAAGCGGGAGAAGTAATATTGATCAGTAATGAATTATATGATCAATCCCAATCTTTCAAGGATGCTAGCTGGCTAATCAGCCGTGGGGAAGTTTTCAGTTTTCTTCAGATAAGGTGATTTCAAGGCTTAGTGCAGAAGTTTCCTGATCTTAGTAAAATTGATTTATTGTGGCCTCTCAATTATTTCATTCATAATTGCGGTATGCTTTTCATGTTTTTATAATATACATTCTTAATAGTTCCCTTTCTAGTCATATATACTATGCCTTCAGCGGTTATATCAATCAATATATCGGTATCATCTGTATTATAATCATAAGAATATATGTTTCCTGTACGGGTAGAAAAATAGATGTCTGACCTTATGGAATTTTCCTTATACATTGATATTGATATCATTTCAACCTTGTCGTAATACCCAACATAATTACTAATTACTCTTGTTGTCTCGTAAATAACTTTCTTTTTAACAAGATCATATATTTCAAATCCGATTGGTTTTATTTCACCATCAGCCCAGTTAACGCCGGTTAGATATGCTAAATATCTTCCATTTCCTGAAATTGCCACGCTCCCGTTTATAAAAGATTCAAATTCACAACTAGAAATAAGGTTCTTATGTAAATCATAAATAAGAATATAACTTTTGGCAGACACGATTTCATCAGAGTTTACTGTGCAGAATAAACTGTATGAAATAACAACATAACCATTTGTCTCAGTGTAAATGATGGGTTCAGAATCTAAATAAAATTGCTGATAATATTTTAAAGCACTAAAATTTATCAACTTTGTTTTAAACTGATTTGAGAACAATTCAGTCAATTCTGACCTGTTAATAATATAAGTGTGATTGCCTCGTTTGTCAGTTCCTGATTTTCGATACTTTAGTTTATTCCAGGGATTATTATCCATTATTACTATAGAATCATAGACTTTACCTAATGAATCAACAAATTCAATTGATTTGACAACTTCTTTAGATCCTGATAAACGAACTCCCTGGCTAAAACCAAATTCGGATAAGAGAATTCGGATAAGAGAATAAGAGTTATAATGAGATAGAAATTTTTTTTCATCAATCCTACCCAATCTTACTAATCAGTTTCAGCTTCTCCATATCCAGAATAGAAAACATCTTTTTATCCATTTCAATGATCTTTTCAGTCTGCCATTTTGAGAGGGTCATGATAAGATTCTCAGAGGCACAGCAGGCAAACTCGGCCAGTTCTTTACGGGTAAGTGAAAGACTAAATGCATTAGAATGGTATACTTCTTCGGCCAGGTATATGATGATATCAGCAATGCGGCCTTCTTTCTGTTTATTGGCAAGGCTGATGAAATTGATCACCGATTTCTTGAACATTTCTGAGCCTATCTGGTAAAGCGCGACAGCAAACTTGCCGTTGTTCTGTAGTTGTTCGAGCAATACATCTGAATCCATTAGTATCACATCACAATCTTCAACGGCAACAATGGAGAAGAGATTGCGGTCTTTATAGAAGAGATTTGCCCCGCCGAGGATCTTGGGGGCTGATACTACCGATAAGATATTATTCCGCTCATCTTCAGTTTCGTAATTGAACTTCACAATTCCGCTCTTCAGAAAGGCAATATGGGTTGGCTGGTTACCCTGTTTGAGGATAACCTCGCCTTTACGGAACTTCAAATCGGCTGATTTTCGTTCTATTTTCTCAAAATCTTTCTCAGAGATAAATTGTAAAGCAGTGCGCTTTAACCAGTTAGTGTTTTCCATGAGTGATTATTTTGACACTGCAAATTACGGCGTATTTCCGGTATTGTGACAAGATTTTTTCTATCTCGCTGCAACATTAAACGATTGAAAACGTATATACTGGATAGAGTAAAGGATTTCGCAAATTATTTATGTTGAACAGCAACCTATGATGGTTACGGCGAATGATGTTTTAATCCGTTTTATCACATCTGTATCAGTTCTTTCAGCTGCCTACATTTTTTACAGGTTTGTAATATCTGATAAAATTTCAACCCGGGCAGGGTTGTTGAAAGGGTCGGCCGTCCAGGTTCTTTTTCACAGGCTTGCCGGTATTATATTATTTGGGGTTTTACCTTTTTCAATACTTTTATTTACCGGGCAGGATTACAGCAGGTATGGACTGACACCGGCGGAAGCTGACTCCTATTTATACGTTCTGGTGCTTGGTATTATCATAGTCCCGGTGAATTATTTCAATGCCCGTACTTCAGCTAATCTTGAGATGTATCCTCAGATAAGGAAAGAAGTCTGGTCAATTCCACTGTTATCAGTCAGCGCTATAGCCTGGGCAGGATATCTGATAGCCTATGAGTTCATGGTCAGGGGATATTTGCTGTATTCAACCATTCCCCTTACGGGATTGTGGCCGGCCATATTAATAAACACCGTCATTTACTCGCTGATACATGTGCATAAAGGATATAAAGAGATGGTTGCATCAGTCCCATTAGGGATTGTATTGTGTTATCTCACCTGGATAACAGGGAACATCTGGACGGCTGTGCTCACCCATATAATAATGGCTTTGTCGAACGAGTGGTTTTCAATATATTTAAATCCTTCCATTGTGGTAAGGCGAATCAGAAGATGAATATATTTATCAGTGGTGCTACCGGATATATAGGAAGCCGTCTGGCCATGCAACTGGCACAATCAGGCCATACTATTCATGCCTTGTACAGGGATGAAAGAAAGGCAGCGGTTATTAAACATCAGAACATCAGGTTGTTCAGGGGAGATATTCTTGACTTGTCAAGCCTGGCAGAAGCAATGTATGGATGTGACCAGGCATATCATACAGCGGCTTACGCGAAGGTGTGGCAGAAAGACTATATGCAGATTTACCGTCAAAACGTTGAAGGATCAGTAAAGGTAGTAAAAGCAGCCATCAATTGTGGAGTGCGCAGAATAGTCTGCACATCAACGGGCGGGGTGCTCGGCCCGTCGCTGAATGGTGATGCGTGCAGTGAAACCACCAAATTACCCGACAGTTACTTCATTGATTATGAATGCTCTAAAAGGATAATGGAAGAATCGTTGATGGCACTTTCAGGCAATGGCACCGATATTATTATTGTGAGTCCGACGAGAGTTTACGGACCGGGCGTGCTCAGTGACAGTAACGGGGTGACCAGGATCATTCAGAAATACCGTAAAGGAAATTGGAGGATTATCCCCGGAAACGGGAAGAGTGTTGGTAATTATGTTTATATAGATGATGTGGTTACCGGACATATATCAGCCATGGAAAAAGGAAGACCAGGCGATAAATACATCCTTGGAGGTGAGGATATTGATTATGACGGTTTCTTTCGTCAGCTGGCAGAAGTTACCGGACAAAAACACTATATGATCCACATACCAGTTCCCCTGAGTGAATTTATAGCTTCAATGCTACTATTAATTGCCAGGCTTTCAGGAACATCGCCTTTAATAACACCTGCCCTTGTTAGAAAATATTACCATAACTGGAGTGTATCGAGTAACAAGGCTAAACAAGAATTAAATTATCAACCCATTGATTTCAAATCAGGTGCAGTTAAAACAGTTGAATGGCTAAACACAATGAACTTATGATGCTACCCGACTCTTATACACTTATTACCGGTGCCAGTCTAGGTATTGGCAACACAATGGCACGTTATTGTGCAGGCCTTGGAATGAACCTTGCATTGGTATCACTACCCAATGAACAGCTCGGTAAGACCGCTGAAGATCTAGCTAAACAATACAAGGTTAAAGTGTATTTCCTAGAAATTGACCTTACTGAATCTGATGCACCTCAACGTGTTGTTGACTGGATTCTATTTGAAAATCTCAATATAAATATTCTGATAAATAATGCAGGGTTAGCAGGGGCTTCAATTTTTGAAACTTCGACACTTGATTATATTGATGCCCGTATTTTATTGAATATCAGGGCGACCGTTTTACTGACACGGCTTTTCATTCCCATACTCGCAAAGAATAAGAACTCATATATTTTGAATGTAAGCAGTATGGCAGCCTTTTATGCCATTCCATATAAATCATTGTATTCAGCAACAAAATCCTTCATTCTTAACTTCAGCAAATCAATACGGGTTGAATTACGCGGCAAAGGCATTCATGTTTCTGTTCTTTGTCCGAGTGGCGTAAGAAGCAACGGGGTTATGCACGACCGTATGGACAAGCATACAATATTTGCCCGGTGGGCAGAAGTGACTCCTGCTGAAGTAGCAAAAACTGCCATTGATAAGATGCTGAAACACAAATTCCTTATTATTCCCGGATTTTTCAGCAGACTGGTTGTATCGGCAAGTTTATTTGTCCCATCGTCAGTTCAGGAAAGGTATATATTGCATGAGTACCGTAAAGAAGTTCAGGCCGGGTATGAATAGAAGTTAACTTCAATAATCCATACCTTTGTAAAAAACTTTTTCATTACTGAAGATGATAAAAAAGAAAGTGCTTGTTACCGGGGGTGCCGGTTTTGTTGGTTCGCATTTATGCGACAGACTTTTAGCCGATGGTCATGAGGTGGTTTGCCTTGATAACTATTTCACCGGGCAAAAGCAGAACATAGTTCACCTGATTGGAAACCCATATTTTGAGCTGGTAAGGCACGATGTTACAATGCCCTTTTTTATAGAGGTTGATGAAATTTACAATCTTGCATGCCCGGCTTCGCCCATTCATTATCAGTATAATGCAATAAAAACGATGAAGACATCGGTGATGGGGGCAATAAATATGCTTGGACTGGCAAAGCGCATAAAGGCAAAAATATTACAGGCTTCCACAAGCGAGGTTTACGGAGATCCTCAGATACACCCGCAGATTGAATCATACTGGGGGCACGTAAATCCTATTGGTGAAAGGGCCTGTTATGATGAGGGCAAACGTGCAGCCGAAACCTTGTTTATCAATTATCACAAACAGAATAACGTTAAGATCAAGATAATACGGATCTTCAATACTTACGGTCCACGCATGCACCCAAACGATGGAAGGGTGGTTTCAAACTTTATCATGCAGGCGCTGCAGAATAAAGATATTACCATATTTGGCGATGGAAGCCAGAGTCGCAGTTTTCAATATATTGACGATTTAGTGGATGGGATGATCCGGATGATGGATTCACGTGATGACCTCATTGGCCCGGTAAATATTGGAAACCCAAATGAATTCACTATATTGGAACTGGCGCAGAAAGTTATTGAGCTAACAGGTTCAACATCAAAAATAGTGCGTATGCCATTGCCACCTGATGATCCGTCACAACGTCAGCCTGATATTACACTTGCTAAAAAAGAGTTAAGCTGGTCGCCTAAAATTGAATTAGAGGAAGGCCTTATAAAGACCATTGAATATTTTAAAATGCTGGCTTAGGCTGTTTTGACTAATTCAGCTTAAATAAAGATTGGTCATAAGCTTTAAGTAAATAAAAGAGGCTGTCTCAGATCGACAGCCTCTTTTATTTCCGGTTTATTATAACCGCCCTGAAGGATGAGTTATGCTTAGCTTTTATCTTGCATTCCAGACAGGTAACCGGCCGCTGGTGTAGGGAACACCGGCTTGCTCCATACGGTTTTCGAAATCCTTTAACCTGGTTTCACCAAGATCCCTGAGCTTAGCAAGTACCGGTGGAAAATCTTCCCTGATAATTTCAAGGCTTCTTTTCTGGGTATTCGTAGGTGCAGATGTTGATCCCCAGTGAGCCCAGACAATGTTATTCAGCCGTTCCATAAGCGGTACCTGTGCAGGTGGCAACTCTTCGCGACTGGCTTTAGGTTCAGCACCATGAAGTGTAAACAGGAGATCGTCGATTTCACTTACTGCTTTAATCAGATCTTTTTCAAGTTCAGGAGATGCCGAAGCCGTTTGATGAACTGCCTGAACCATTGAAGTAAGTTTATCAGACAATTCCCTTGCATATGTATCGGCACCCTGTACTTTGCGCGCAATATCAGATACTTCTTTCTGGAATTCAACCAGTAATACCCTGTCGGCAGCTGGAAGTGTGGTATTGTTAAGCACTTTTGCGTTGAAAGAAACAGGGCCTGCAATTACTTTAGTTTCTCCTGCTGCATAGAGTGAAAGCGTAACATTGTACTTGCCCGGCATAACCATGATACCGCTGTTACCTTCTGCAAAAGGATCGAATTTATCGCCACTTTTTCTTACCGGTGAAGTGCCGTTATAGCGGAGATCCCAAATTTTACGGCTTACACCTTCGGATGGTTTACCATAAAGCCTGCGCACATGACTGCCTGATGCATCGGTAATATCAAAAATTAAATAAGGAGCTACCTCATTTTCTTCGGCCCGAAGTTCAGCCATTGTTGGTTGTGGTATTGGTTCTCCTTTTTTAAATAATTCCTTTTCTTTCTCCTGACGCTTTTGCTTTAATGTCTTTGGGCTTTCCTTCAGGTAGTATGTGAAAGTTGCACCAAAATCAGGATTCTTTGCAGCGAAGTAATTAGAGCCCTGACCATATTTACCACCTGTTTCAATAAACATAAGTGCATCTTTTACTGGGAAGATATGTGCGGTTGCGTCTTTGACGTCTTTAGCATAAGTACGCAGAGGGGTATAGTCTTCAAGAATATAAAATCCGCGACCAAATGTTGCGAGCACCAGATCATTTTCCCTTTCCTGGATTACGATATCCTTAACGCAAATTGTAGGTATACCGCTTTTCAGTTGTGTCCAGATTTTACCACCGTCAACGGTAAAGAAAACACCAAATTCAGTACCTGCAAATAACAGGTCTGGATTTACATGGTCCTGGGCAAGTGTATGTACTGTTCCATTTGCCGGAAGATTGCCTGATATAGAAGTCCAGGTTTTACCTTTATCAGTACTTTTCAGGATATAAGGTTTAAAATCATCCCTGAGTATATTATCAAATGATGCGTAAACAACATTTTCATTATAACGGTCAGCAAGAATATCTGAAACGTAAGTATATTCAGGAACGCCGGGGAAACCGCTTATCTTTCGCCATGTTTTGCCATCTTCAGTTACCTGGATAAGGCCATCGTCAGTTCCTATATAAAGGAAGTTTTCTTTTAATGGTGATTCAGCAAAAGAAATAATAGTACCGAAAAGTGAAGTTGAAACATCTTTAGCGACAGCATCGGTACTCCAGTATTTATCCATGACTTTCCATGTATTGCGGTCAAGACCTGTTGTAAGATCCTCAGATATTACCTCCCAGGTATCCCCCATATCGTCACTTCTGAATACCTTATTGGCAGCACAATATAATCTTTTGGGATTATGCTTGCTTAATACCAGTGGTGTATTCCAGTTCCATTTATAAGTCTCTTCACCTTTGCGGGGTTCAGGACGAATATCGATTGCTTCGCCGCTTTTACGATCGTAACGAACCATGTTGCCATACTGAGCTTCGGCATAAACGATATTTGGATTGGTAGGGTCGACGGCGGTCCAGAAGCCATCACCACCATTTGTTACAAACCACTCATCATTCACAACTCCCAATCCCGACAAATTCCTCGACGGGCCGCCCATACTGTTATTATCCTGGGTGCCACCATACACATAATAAAAAGGTTCACTGTTGTCAACATTTACCCTATAGAATTGGGTAACAGGCAGGTTTCCCTTGAAGTCATAATCGTTACCGCCATCCCAAGATTCATATATTCCGCCATCGCCACCTATCAGAAAATGTTTGGTATTTTTTGGGTCAATCCAGAAGGCGTGATCATCAACATGCCTTGCCTTATTGCCAATTGCACTCCAGGTTTTACCACCATCATTTGAAACCTGTGAAACGGTCTCCATTGAATAAATCACTTCAGTGTTGACTGGGTCACAGTATATTTCATTGTAATATTGTCCCTGAGCTGAATGTCCGCTCATTTTGTTCCATGAAGCACCGCGATTGGTACTGCGATACAAGCCACTTCCATCACCGGCAGCTTCAATAATTGCATAAATATAATCGGGGTTGGCAGGCGAAATGGCTAATCCAATACCACCCATATCTTCACCCGGAAGTCCTGAGGTGAGTTTGTCCCAGGTTGCACCGGCATCTGTTGATTTGTAGATAGCTGTTTCAGGTCCTCCGCCAATTTTTGTATAAACATGCCTGCGGCGTTGTTCACTGGTAGCATATAATACATCGGGATTACGGGGGTCAAGGATGATGTTATTAATACCGGTATTTTCACTTACATTAAGTACTTTGTTCCAGGTTTTACCACCATCGGTAGTTTTATACAGTCCTCTTTCACCTCCTGGTCCCCAAACAGAACCTTCCGCAGCAACATACACAACGTTTGAATTCCGGGGATCAATGGTAATCATTCCAATTTGTCTTGAGTTCTTCAGGCCCATGTTCTTCCATGATTTACCTCCATCGGTGCTTTTATAAACGCCATCACCATAACCCAGGCAGCGCTGATGATTATTTTCACCGGTTCCTGCCCATACGGTATTTGGATTATTGGGATCAAGTTCAACACATGCAACTGAATAAGCCCCATAATTATCAAATACCGGCTGCCAGGTGATACCGGCGTTCTCGGTCTTCCAGATATGACCGGAAGCAACAGCTACAAAATATTCATTTGATTTTTCGGGATTAACGGCAAAGTCGGCAATACGGCCTGAAGTAAAGGCCGGGCCTATTGATCTGAAGGTTAATCCGCTAAAGGAACCGCTTTTAAGCGTGTCGGCTTTTTCTGCTGCCTTTTTTTTCTGTGCAAATGCAGGATTTACAAGTATGGCAAGGCATGCCACAAAAGCCAGTATTCTGGCCTTTGAGTAATGGTTTGTCAGGTTTTTCAATGTATTGAAATATTAGATGTGAGTATGCTTGTTTAAGACAACGAAGGTAGAAAAAAGCATAAACGCTTCGTAATCACACTCTATGATTTCAACAGAGTTTTGCAATAACTAAAAGGTAGGTAAAGTTTGAAGGTGAGAGACTTAGCATCACCTCTTGAAAAACAGGATAATTGTACCGGAAAAATTAAATACTCAACACAAAGTTCTTGATATTCAATCCATTGTTATGATAATGCCAATTGATGGAAACAACTTTGGCAATAATATTTTTGAGCATTGTAAAGTCAGAAGGTTTACGGATGTAGATGTTAGCACCCAATCTGAAAGCTTCTTCCATATCTACGGAGGCATTTGATGTTGAATATATTGCAATGGGTAGATCTGACAGACCCAGTTCGCCTCTGATTTCCCTTAAACATTCAAAGCCATCCTTACGAGGCATATTGAGATCAAGAAAAATAAGATGAGGCCTTTTTTCTGGATTATTTTTCAGATATTCAATAAGGAATACTCCATCGGTAACCATCTCTAATACTGTATTGAGGTTCATTCTCTCAATGGCTTCTTTAAAAAATTGTCTGTCATCCTCATCGTCCTCAGCCAGGAGGATAAACATCTGGTCGTTATTCATGTTCTAGAATTGATTGCGATTTATAACCCTAAGTATCAGTATGATTTATGCAGTTGGAATGATCATAAGATACCTCACTCTTTGACAATTAACACCAAACATGCGTTATTGTTAAAACAAGCATGTTGCAACCGGAAAATAATTAATTGTAAATTTACTCACTAAAGTTAGAAACCTGAACTCATTATGGACCACAAACTCTATCCTTTTAAATTCAAACCTGTACTTAAAGATAAAATCTGGGGCGGAAATAAAATCAAAACTGTTCTGGGAATAAATTTTGCACCATTGCCAAATTGTGGGGAAGCATGGGTGGTGTCAGGGGTTGAAGATAACCCTACGATCGTTTCAAATGGCTTCCTTGAAGGTAATGAATTAAACGAACTGGTTGAGATCTATATGGGTGATCTCACAGGAGATGAAATATATAACAGGTTTGGCAATGAGTTCCCTATATTGGTAAAATTTATTGATGCAGCTGACTATTTGTCTATCCAGGTACATCCCGATGATGAGCTTGCCGCAGCCAGAAAAATTGGAAACGGGAAATCGGAAATGTGGTATATTATGTCGGCTGACGAAGATGCTGAACTAATTTCAGGATTTAAGCGGAATACAACTGAAGCTGAATATTTAAAGTATCTTGAGCAGAAAAAATTACCTGATTTACTCAACAGGGAAAAGGTAAAAGCCGGTGACGCTTTTTACATGCCTGCAGGACGGGTGCATGCCTTAGGACCGGGTATACTTCTGGCAGAGATTCAACAGACTTCTGACACTACCTACAGAATTTATGATTGGGACAGGGTTGATGATAAAGGAAAACCCCGCGAACTGCATACTGAAGAGGCGCTTGCAGCAATTGATTTTAAAGCACACGATGATTACAGGTCTGAATACACCGAAATTAAAAATACATCTTCAAATATTGTCACTTCGCCATACTTTACCACTAATATCATAGTGCTTGACAAGGCACTTGCAAAGGATTATTCTGAGCTTGATTCATTTGTAATTTACATTTGCGTTGAAGGCAACTTAACGCTGGTTCATGATGGAGAAGAAGAGAAACAGGTCACTTTAAAGAAGGGAGAAGCAGCATTGATTCCTGCCGTAATTGACAGAATTGATCTTATTCCATCACAATCATCAAAAGTATTGGAAGTATTTATAAATTAGCACCCGCTAACTAATTACCTGTCATACTTTACCGGGTACTTTTTAATTTTTTTAATCATGAAGAAAGTTTACTCCCTGCTGTTAATAGCTATTATAACCATTGGCCTTGCTACAGCGCAGGAAGCCACCGCTTCCCTGAAAAAACTACCATCAGTTACAGTAAAAAACGTTGAAGGACAAACCATCAACACTGCTGACCTCAATAATGGCGGCAAACCAATGATTATAAGTTTCTGGGCCTTATGGTGCAAACCATGTGTAAATGAATTAACCACCATTTCGGATGTTTACGATGACTGGACTGCAGAAACAGGAGTTAAACTCATTGCTGTTTCTATTGATGATGCCCGCTCTACAGCAAAAGTCGGCCCGACAGTAAATGCCAAAGGCTGGGATTATGAGGTATTGCTTGATGCAAACGGCGAATTCAAAAGAGCTATGAATGTAAACATGATTCCTCATACTTTCCTTGTAAATGGAAATGGTGAGATTGTTTGGCAACATACTTCATTTAGTGAAGGTAGTGAGCTTGAACTTATTGATATGGTTAGAAAACTTATAGCAGGTCAGCCACTTCAATAAGCATTTTTGATTAAAGTAACCGCAACAACCAAAATATCCATGAGAAAACTTTACGCTGCTGTCATAGCGACCATGCTGTTGACATCAGGCATTGCAAACGCACAGGATCTCCTGCAGGGAAAAGTGTCAGGTAATTTCCAGCTTGATGCTCAGGTTTATAAAGCTGACACCGCAATTGGAGCAAATGAAGTTCCCGAAAAAATGCTAATGAACTCGTTTGCCAACCTTTTATACACTCAGGGAAGTTTCAATGCAGGCCTTCGTTTTGAATCATACCTTAACCCGATACAGGGTTTTGACAAAAGGTACAAAGGCACCGGTGTTCCCTTTTGGTTTGCTACCTGGGAAAAAGAAAGCTTTGCCATTACCGTCGGCAGTTTTTATGAACAGTTTGGTAGCGGAATGACTTTAAGGAGTTATGAAGAGCGAAACCTTGGTTATGACAATGCAATCAAAGGTGCCAGGGTAATATTCAAACCTTATAAGGGGATCGTGTTGAAAGGTCTCATAGGAAAACAGCGGTTTTTCTGGGAAACCGGTCCGGGAATTGTAAGAGGCCTTAATGGAGAATTTGCAGTAAATGACATATTCAATATTACTTCTGACAAAATGCCCCGGCTTATGGTTGGTGGAAGTTTTGTAAGTAAGTATGAACCCTCATCCGATATTATTATAGGCGATCAAAAGCTTATCTTACCCGAAAATGTAGCTGCCGGTTCAGGGTATTTCAATATTAATCACAAGGGTTTCAACCTTGATGGTGAATATGCATATAAAATCAATGACCCATCAGCCGTTAACAGATATATATATAAGAATGGCCAATCGATACTTCTGCAGGCATCTTATTCTGAAAAAGGCCTTGGAGTAATGCTTTCAGGAAAGGTTACTGATAATATGAGCTTTAAAACAAAACGTACTGAAACAGGTAGTGTGCTTGATATCAATTATCTGCCTGCCCTTACCCGTCAGCATGCATACACCCTTTCGGCCATGTATCCATATGCCACCCAGCCAAATGGTGAATTTGCTTTACAGGGACAAGTAAACTATAAGATTCCAAAAAATACACCACTTGGCGGAAAGTACGGAGTAGATATTGCAGTTAACTTTTCAAGGATAACCGATATTAATCGAAGTGCTGTAAATGACACAACTGCATTGGGTGAAGGTGGAACACTTGGCTATAAGACCAATTTATTTTCTCCTGGCGACAGCTTGTATTACCAGGATTTTAACATTGAAATACAGCATAAATTCAATAGTGATTTCAAGGCCCTCATTTCATGGGTAAATCTCAGTTACAATAAGGCAGTGATAGAAGGACATCCAGAAGATTCAATTGTGTATTCTAACATTTTTATCTTTGATGCAACCTATAAAATTACCAAAAAAACAGCCATCAAAACTGAACTTCAACACCTTGCTACAAAACAGGATCTAGGAAACTGGGCACAGGCAATGGTTGAACTTACATTTGCCCCACGCTGGTTTGTAACAGTGATGGATCAGTACAACTATGGAAATGAAGACAAGGACCGTCGTTTCCACTATCCAACAATAGCTTTAGGATATACGCAGGATTCAAACCGCCTGCAGGTTAGTTATGGAAAACAAAGGGAAGGGATTATCTGCGTTGGTGGCGTTTGTCGTAATGTGCCGGCATCAAATGGTTTAACCATCACTTTAACAAGTAGTTTTTAGGGATTGGGTTTGGTGTTTAAATGATTAAGAGATTATTCTGTTGGGACTTTTTGAGTCAAATATGGATCGAATGAAAAAATTACTCCAATGATAAAAAAAATAACAGGTTTTTTAACAATAGTGGGCGTATTATTCACCTTGATAGTATCATGTGATAAAATAGAAGGTCCATATAGTGAAACCATAAAAATTGACACTACTCAGCACAATGATTCTGCCATAAAGAGAGTACTGCTCGAAGATTATACCGGTCATACCTGTGTAAATTGTCCGGATGCTGCTGTGATTGCCCGCGACCTTAAAAATTTGTACGGAGAAAAAGTCATTGTAATGGCTGTACATGCAGGTTGGTTTTCAAATCCAACACCGGCAGGTGATTTCACTGATGATTTCAGGACACCGGAGGGAACTGAATGGGATACTTATTTTGGTATTTCAGCTGTTGGAAACCCGAATGGGATGATAAACAGGAAAGGTTTCACTAGTGCTGAACATATACTATCACCTTCTGCATGGGCTGGTGCAATAGCATCTGCGCTAAATGATCCATTGCTGCTTGACATAGTTATCAATAATACTTATACCACCTCAAGCCGCAGTCTTGCAACAGATATCTCCATCAAGTTCATGGAAGAAGTTGACAGAAACCTGAAGTTGGTTGTGGTTTTAACAGAGGACGGTATTATTGCCCCACAAAAGAATAATAATGCTGAGACCGGTCCGGTGCCAATAATATTTGATTATGTGCACAACCATATGCTAAGGGCTGTCATTAATGGCACATGGGGCAATGAAATTTCAACATCCGGTAATCCAATCAGCGGAACAGTTGAAAAATCGTTAACATATACACTTGATGATAAACTAATCCCTGAAAACTGCACAGTAGTAGCCTTTATTTATGATGTTGATACTAAAGAAGTACTGCAGGTAAACCAAAAAGAGTTGTAAACTTCTGGCAGGTTCAAGTTGCTTTTGAAGTTCTCCTTGCAGTGCTAAAAGACACACTTTACTACCTTTAATTACCTAAAAATCTGTTGCTTTTAAGCAAAACTGGCATGTTTTGTGTTTAAAAGACTGTTGTTCTGTTAATTACAACACTATTAGGCTATAAAACCGCTTGTATTTAAACGACTGTTGGTCTGTTGCTTACAACACAAATACGCCTTAAAAGTACAGACGCATACATATGTTGATTACTACATATAATTAAATCAAAAAAATATTATACTAAATAAGCAAAGGCTGCATTATTATCTTTTAACTTTGCAGTGTTAATTGATTAACAATGATTATGCAGTAACGATTACACTACTTTAAAGACGTTTTATTATGGATAAAAAATTGCTGATCAGGGATTTGACTTTGCGCGATGGCCAACAATCGTTATTTGCAACCCGTATGACCCAGGCACAGATTGACCGGTTACTTCCCTTATTCAGGGAAGCAGGGTTTTATGCTATGGAAGTTTGGGGAGGAGCAGTGCCTGATTCAATCATGCGGTACCTGAACGAAAATCCCTGGACAAGACTTGAAAAAATAAAAGAAGCTATAGGTAATGTGTCCAAATTAACTGCCCTTTCAAGAGGCAGGAATTTATTTGGCTATAATCCTTATCCTGATGATGTTATTGATGGTTTTAACAGAAATGCCATTAAATCAGGTATTGACATTATGAGGATTTTTGATGCTTTAAATGATACTGATAATATAGGAAGCACCATTAAATCAGTGAAAGACAACGGTGGTATTGCCGATTGTGCTATCTGTTATACTGTTGACCCGCATTTTTCTGCCAGGAATAAAATTAAAGCTGCTTTACAAGGAAAGCCACTAAATACAAGGATTTTCACCGACGAGTATTACGTAAACAAAGCCATTAAGTTGCAGGATATGGGTGCCGACATGATCTCTATTAAAGACATGGCTGGACTAATCCCCCCAAACAGGGCCGGAAGACTTGTAAGATTGCTTAAGAAAAACGTATTGGTGCCAATTGATTTTCATACACATTGCACTCCCGGATATGGATTAGCATCGACCTTTATGGCCATTGTTAACGGAGCCGATATTGTTGATACGAATATTATGACATTTGCAGGTGGACCGGCTGCTGCTTCTTTTGAATTAATCCAGCTATTCTGCAATAAATTAGGCATTGATACAGGTGTTAACCTTGATGCTGTTGTTAAAATCGATCAGGAATTGCGCGAAATAAGAAGGGAACTCTCAGAATACGACTCATACAAGATGTACCCCATAGAATTCGATATTACCAAAGATAAGCTTCCTAAAGATATTGATATGCTCTTCGAACTGGCCGTTGGTTATGCCAAGGCTGATAAAGAAGACGACCTGCTTGAGACTTGTCAGCGCATTGAGCGCTATTTTAACTTTCCTGAGGCAGATGAGAAAGTTAAAGAAGCTGAAGTACCGGGAGGCATGTATACAAATATGCTAGCCCAACTTAAACAGTTAAAGCTTGAAAGATTCCTTAGCCGCACCCTGGAGCTAATTCCAAGTGTTCGTATGGCAGCAGGATGTCCTCCTCTGGTTACTCCAACCAGTCAGATTGTAGGGGCACAAGCTGTAAATTGCGTGATTGATGAATCAAAAGGACAGCCACAGTATACCACTAAATCAATTCAGTTTGTGAACCTCGTGAAAGGGGTTTATGGTAAAACTCCTGTACCTGTTGATCCTGAATTCAGATATAAGATAGCGGGGGTTAAAGAAGAAACCCCCTATGATACAAAGTTTTATAAAAAACAGGATAACCCGGTATTCCATGAATACGGCGGTGTTAAACTGGCCGCTAACGAAAAGGAAGAACTGCTGCTGGAACTCTTCCCGGCCATTGCAACCGATTTCCTGAAAAAGAATATTGAACAGTTATATCTGAACGAAATTCATAAGGTTGAACAGGAAAAGCGCGAGAAGTTTGAAGCTGAAAAACGGGCTTATGAACAATTGAGCGCTGATCAGAAAAGGGAACGTTTGCTTGAAGGGCTATATAGCTATAACTGGACTACGGAAGAGGGGTCGGTGCTTGGGCATTCTTAAAGGAAAAAGGAAAAAGGAAAAAGTAAGGAGTAACCGCGGTCCAAAGTCAAAAAAGGCTAAAGGCTAAAGTGAAGGTAAAAGTAAAATAATAAGCCTGCGGTCCTTAGTAAAAACAAGGCTTCAACCTTAAACTTTAAACCCTTTGAACCCCTTGAACCCTTTGAACCATTTGAACCCCTTGAACCCCTTGAACCCCTTGAACCCTTTGAACCCTTTGAACCCCTTGAACCCCTTGAACTTTAAACCCTCTTGAACCTTGAACTTTGGGGCTTTTGCAACTAAATTTCCTTTATCTTTGCAGTTCAAGCTGTTACAACTATGTCAAAAGAAACGACGGGAAAATATATCAGGCCTACCTGGGATGAGTACTTCATGGAAGTTGCTGATACAATTGCTAAAAGAGCAACTTGCGACAGAGGCAGAAGCGGTTGCGTAATTGCACGTAACAAACAGATACTTGTCACCGGTTATGTAGGTTCGCCAATTGGCCTCCCCCATTGTGATGATGTGGGCCATCTTTTCAAACAACTTACACACGAAGACGGCAAGGTTACAAATCACTGTGTGAGAACAGTGCATGCCGAACAGAATGCTATCTGTCAGGCTGCTAAACTTGGTATTGCTCTGGAAGGTGCTACCCTATATTGCCGCATGACCCCCTGCCGCACCTGTGCCATGCTGATCATCAATTGCGGAATAGTCAGGGTTGTTTGTCAACACCGTTATCATAATGCAGAAGAATCTGAATCTATGTTTCTGCAGGCTGGTATCAAGCTTGATTATGTTAACGAAGGGATTCTGCAATACGATAACCAGAAAGGTTAAAAGGGTTCAACGTTCAATGTTCATTGTTCAAAGTTTAGAACTTAAAGTTTCGTTTCTTCTTATTGGATCATTCAACCTATGACAAAGAGAAGGAACAAAGAACCCCAAGAACATTAACCTTGAACTTTGCCCTGAACATTGAACTTTGAACTTTGAACTTTGAACATTGAACTCTTTTCTGGAATGATTCTAAATTTCATTTTTCGAAAACAAGAGTACCTGTGATTTGTTTATGGTGACAATTTTAAACAAATTCGTACCAACTTAATTACCAATTTTAAAATTAAACAATAAAACAATATGTCATTAGTAGGAAAGAAAGCGCCTTCTTTTAAGGCAAGTGCAGTTATAAACGGAAAAGAGATCGTTGATGGTTTTTCATTGGACCAGTATTTAGGACAAAAACATGTGATCTTTTTCTTTTATCCAAAAGATTTCACCTTCGTTTGTCCAACTGAATTACATGCATTTCAGGAAAGACTTCAGGAATTTGAAGACCGTAACTGTGCAGTAGTTGCCTGTTCAACCGACACTGAAGAATCACATTGGGGATGGCTTCAGGTTGCCAAGAATCATGGGGGAATTAAGGGAGTAACTTATCCGATAGTTGCTGATACTGCAAAAACCATCAGTTCGAACTATGGTGTTCTTGCAGGCGACTATGATTACAATGAGTTTGGTGAACTCGTTTCAACCGGTGCAATGATTGCTTACAGGGGTTTATTCCTCATTGATAAGGATGGCGTTGTACATCATGAAACAATTAACAACTTCCCACTTGGCCGCAATGTTGATGAAGCACTTCGCATGGTTGATGCCCTGCAATTTTTTGAAGAAAACGGTGAAGTTTGTCCAGCCAACTGGCATCGCGGAAAAGAAGCAATGAAAGGCTCACATGAAGGTGTTGCTGAATATCTTGCAAACAATTAATTTTTAGAATGAAACTCTGAGTTAATCAATAGATTAACTCTTTGAGTTAACCCATAAAATAATCATGAAGCCATATGGCTTAAAAAGTAGAAGCCCTGCATTGACAGGGCTTCTGCTTTTTAAGGAAGGGGTTTAATGAGGAACAGCCTTCTTCTTTTTCAGGAAGGGCTTATTGGGGTTGCAGTTGTTTTTTTATCATTATCCTTTAATTGTTCAATTCCCTTTTTAACCTGAGGAACAAGTGAAGGGATCAGTTGAGCTATGGGTTTGTAGAAGATGGATACTTCCTTCTTCTCCCGCTTAATAATTACATTATTTCTATCGGCAATTTCAAAAACATAAATGATTGCAGATGCCAGCAATAAACCCTTAAAGACCCCGAATAATGCACCGGCTATGCGGTTGAGGCAACCCAATGAAGCCAGTTCAAGCATCTTTTCAATGGATTTTCCTATTATGTACATTATTACAATGACTAACAGATAGGATAAGGCAAAAGCCAGAATGTGTATTAGAGGTGATTCACTGCCTGTTGATTCTTTTAAAATTCCTTCTGTGAACCAGGCAAACCTGAGTGAAAGATAAAAGCCAAGTATGAGCCCAAGTAAGGATGTTATACTTAATACAAATCCCTTTATAAAACCCTGAACCGCACCCAATCCTGCTATTACAAGTATTGCTATGTCAATCTGGCTCATGCATTATAGAATTGAACATTTGAACAATAATATAAACCAGGCATTCATTCACAGTGAGTTGGTTAAAGACCTTTAATTTTCCTTGTTAATTGGGTGGCAAACACAAAATCGTTCAATACTTCATTGTCACTGTGGAGAATGCTGTCTTTGTCCCCTTCCCACCATAGCTGGCCCTTGTTTATAAAGCATACCCTGTCGCCAATCTCTATCACCGAATTCATATCGTGGGTATTAATTACAGTGGTCATCTGGTATTCGTCGGTTAACTCTTTTATTAAATTATCGATAACATTGGCAGTATGAGGGTCTAATCCAGAATTGGGTTCATCACAAAACAGATATTTAGGATTCATTGCAATAGCCCTGGCAATTGCCACACGCTTCTTCATACCACCACTGATTTCAGCCGGAAACAGTTTATTCGCATTCACAAGGTTAACCCTCGACAAGCAGAAGTTAGCGCGTTCCAATCTTTCCTGTGGAGTCTGGTCAGTAAACATCGACAATGGAAACA
Source organism: Lentimicrobium sp. (assembly GCA_035298745.1). Classification (GTDB taxonomy): domain Bacteria; phylum Bacteroidota; class Bacteroidia; order Bacteroidales; family Lentimicrobiaceae; genus Lentimicrobium. The sequence goes on from DATGXS010000048.1 coordinate 124,107, forward strand.
TTACATTCTGCTCAACTGTCATAGAGTCGAACAATGCAGCGCCCTGAAAAAGCATACCAATCTCCTGTCGTACCATTTTCATTTCTTCAAATGACATCCGTGAAAGTATCTTATCATCAAAAACCACATTTCCCTTGTCAATTTCAAACAATCCAACGAGGCACTTCATAAGCACAGTCTTCCCTGAACCGCTTTGCCCAATAACCAGGTTACACTTTCCTGTTTCAAATTTCACCGATACCTTATCAAGAACAAGGTTATCGCCGAAAGATTTGGTTACATCCTTTGCTTCTATCATGCCAGTAAAAGATTAGTTAGCAATAGATTGAAGATAATAATGGCAATGCTGCTATGAACAACCCCTTTTGTACTGGCGGCGCCCACTTCAAGTGCACCACCTTTGGTATAATAACCGTGATAGCCTGAAATAGAAACGATAAGAAAAGCAAAAACTACTGATTTTACCAGTGAATAGAAAATATCATAAGCTTCAAAGAAAGCTTTAAGGCCATAAAGGAATTCGCCCGATGGTACCATACCAGTAACAGAACCGGCCCACCAGCCACCAAGATTAGCGACGATAATACTGACCATAATCAGAATAGGGTTAAAGAACAAAGCTGCAACAATCTTAGGGAAAATAAGGTATGTGGCAGAATTGATACCCATAATCTCAAGTGCATCAATTTGTTCGGTCACACGCATTGTCCCGATCTCTGATGAAATGCGTGAGCCAACTTTTCCGGCAAGGATAAGGCTAATGATAGTCGGTGAGAATTCAAGAACAACCGACTGCCTGGTTGCATATCCAATAGTGTACAAGGGCACAAGCGGTGTATCAAGATTAAAGGCCATCTGAATTGCTAAAACAGCACCCATGAAGATGGAAATAAAGATCACAATTCCCAGAGAGTCAAGACCTAGATTTTCTATTTCAATGAAGATCTGGCGAAAGTAAATGGACTGCTTTTCAGGCTTTTTAAATACCAGGCGCATTAAAAGCATGTATCTGCCAACATGAAACAGAAAATTCTTCATAGATTATAAATGACAGGTGCTAAATTACTAATATTCTCATTTAAAGGGAAGGCATATTTCATTGTTCACACTAGTAACACATAAGTGATGTAAAATGATTTTAGCCGTTCACTCTACATTATCATTATTTTGCTATTTTTGAAGCCTTTAAAACCATGTAATACTAAACATAATGAAACTAAGGGCAAAATATCATTTATCCATCATAGTATTCTTCTTAGCTCTTATGGTTGCATCATGCAGCACACCAGCTTACAGGCAGAACAAATACAAAAGCAGTAAACGTTATAACGGTGCTTGCGGTTGTATGAATGTTGAAAAGCCTGATAATGACCTTCTTACTCTGAATGAATAAACGTACAACCATCAGGGAAGCTTTACCGGCTTGTATTCCCCTGAATGCGGTTGAGATGATCGCTACATGGTTTGATAATCATCATGTTATTTTACGGATTACCCGCAACCGGTCAACCAAGCTGGGTGACTTCAGGGGTGGTGCGCACGGAAGTCCTTCTTATATTTCAGTAAACCATAATCTTAATAAGTATAGTTTCCTGATAACGCTATTGCATGAGATAGCCCATGCTGAAGTGCACCTCAGTTATTCACGGCGAATGGCACCTCATGGAAAAGCATGGAAATCGGCTTTTCAGCGAGTTACTATTCCATTTATTGATGCAGAGATTTTCCCCGAGCCTTTAAAACAGGTGTTTATTCAGTATCTTAATAATCCAAAAGCCTCAAGCACAACATACCTTCCTTTGGTATCAGCGCTCAGAGCTTTTGACAATAATTCTGATGAAGTAACCGTTTCACTGCTTCAGCCGGGTGATATGTTTACACTTCGGGACAGGCGCACATTTAAAGTTATTGAAAAGCTAAGGAAACGTTACCGCTGCTATTGTATTGAGAATAAAAAGACTTATCTTTTCAGTCCGGTAGCAGTAATTCAGCCTTTATCAGCTCAAAAAACCGGAACGGCTGATTAACTTTGTATAACAATACCTGTTGTAATTGAAAACCTGAAAGTTTTAATCGATAGATATGAATAATAACAATTACTGCATTATCATGGCCGGAGGCGTTGGAGCCAGGTTTTGGCCCATGAGCCGCAAAGACCATCCTAAACAGTTTATTGATATCCTTGGGACCGGTGAAACGCTCATCCAGTCCACTTTCAAGCGATTCCTTAAAGTGTGCCCGGTAGCGAATATTTATATTGTAACCAATGAGAGTTACAGGGATCTTGTGCTTAAACAACTTCCGCAGCTTTCAAGAGAGCAGGTATTGTGTGAACCTTCACGGCGTAACACTGCACCCTGTATTGCTTATGCAAATTATATTATCCTCCAGCGTAATCCTGATGCCAATATAGTGGTTGCCCCTTCAGACCATATCATCTTAAAAGAAGATGTGTTTACTGAAGTAATCCTGGCAGCCCTGAAAGCCGCTGAAACGCACGACTGGCTTCTTACACTGGGCATACAGCCAAACCGACCTGATACAGGTTACGGATACATCCAATTTGAAGAAAAGGATGGCATTGATGCTGATAGCCGTATCAAGAAAGTTAAAACCTTTACCGAAAAACCACAGCTTGAAATGGCCAAACAGTTTCTTGCCAGTGGTGATTTTCTATGGAACTCCGGTATCTTCATATGGAGACTGAAGACCATTATGCAATCATTTTCTCAACACCTGCCCGATGTCGACCAGTTATTCAGGAATGGAATGGATAAGTATGGAACCCCTGAAGAAGCTGCCTTTATTGAGCAAACCTATGCCATGTGCAAGAGTATATCAATTGACTATGGTGTAATGGAAAAAGCCAATAATGTTTATGTGCTTTCATCTGATTTCGGCTGGAGTGACCTGGGCACATGGGGTTCACTTTATGATACCCGTATCAAGGATAATGATGCTAATGCTGTTGTCGGTCAGAACGTTATGATGTATGACAGCCACAATTGCATTGTAAACATGCCTAAAGATAAACTTGTGGTATTACAGGGCCTTGATGGATATATTGTTGTTGAACAGGAAGGCACACTGCTTGTCTGCAGAAAGGAAGATGAGCAGCAGATCAGGCAGTTTGTTAATGATGTCATGATTGAAAAGGGAGAGAAATTCGTTTAGAAACATTTTAAAACACATTATACAGTTATGAAAAAACTGATCTTTTTATTTCTTATAACACTTAGCAGCTTTGTACGTGCCGACGAGGGTATGTGGCTGCCATTATTCATTGAGCGCCTCAACTATGTTGACATGCAAAACGAAGGCCTCAAACTTACTGCAGAAGAAATTTACAGTGTCAACCATTCCAGCCTCAAAGATGCAATCATCCAGTTTGGCAACGGTTGTACCGGTGAAATCATCAGCGACCAGGGATTAATTCTTACCAACCATCATTGCGGTTACGGTTCAATTCAATCACACAGTACCATTGACCACGACTATCTGGCTGATGGTTTCTGGGCAATGAATATGAAGGAAGAACTCAAAAATGAAGGCCTCACTGCCCGCTTCCTTGTCAGGATTGAAGATGTTACAAAGCGAGTGCTTGCTGAACTGAATGATAAAATGACCGAGACTGACAGGGCTGATAAAATCGCACAAATCTCAAAAACCATTACAGATGAGGCTGAAAAAGGTACCGGTTACAATGCAAGAGTTGCAAGTTTTTTCAAAGGAAATGAGTTTTACCTTTTCGTTTATGAAGTCTTCCGTGATGTAAGACTTGTAGGTGCTCCTCCTTCATCAATTGGAAAATTTGGTGCTGATACCGATAACTGGATGTGGCCACGCCATACCGGAGACTTCTCTATATTCAGGGTTTATACAAGTCCCGATGGCAAACCTGCTGATTATTCGGAAAATAATGTTCCTCTTAAGCCAAAACATCATCTGCCGGTTTCTTTAGGAGGTGTTGAAAAAAATGACTTTGCAATGATAATGGGGTATCCAGGAAGAACTGACCGCTATATGACTTCATGGGGAGTTGACCAGGCCATCAATATCAGCAATCCAACCATCGTTAACATCAGGGCAAAGAAATTAGAGATCATGCGGGCTGATATGGATGCTGACCGCGCCGTTAATATTAAATACGCTTCAAAATATGCCGGTATTGCAAATTACTGGAAGTATTTCATAGGACAAACAAGAGGACTTAAACGCCTTAAAGTTTATGAAGAAAAACAAAAAACTGAAGCTGATTTTGCACAATTCGTTAATAGCAGCCCTGAAAGAACGGCCAAATATGGGACTGTACTCAATGATCTGGCCAGTTCTTATAAAACTTTAAATGAGTACGTAATTCAAAGGACATATTTTGGTGAAGCCATAGCAGGAGGTGCAGAGATTATGAGCATGGCCCTCTCATTTAGGCCACTTTACGCAGAAATGACCTCCGAAAAACCTTCACAGGAGAAGATCAACAAAATGAAGGAATCCCTTCCAAAAGGAATCGATAGGGTTTTCAAGAATTACAATCTTCCAACCGATATAAAATTGCTGGAAGCAATGCTTAAGATGTATTATGAGAATGTGCCTGTAAATCAGCAGCCTGCTGAATTCAGGGCATTGGTGGCAAAAAACAAAAACAACTTTTCAAAAATTGCCGCTTCATTGTTTAGTAAGAGTATCTTCTCAGACAAAGCTAAAATAGATGCATTTATAGCCAATCCTGACACTAAGAAACTTGGTAAAGACCCTGTTTTTAAGCTGGCACTTGCTTTCTACAATAAATACCAGGAAAATCTAACTAAAGTTGCTGATGCCACTGCCAGTCTTGATAAAGCTAACCGACTATTTATGGCCGGTATACGTGAAATGCAACCTGATAAGAAATTTTATCCTGATGCCAATTCTACCATGCGTTTAACTTATGGAAAAGTACTTGATTATTATCCTGCTGATGCTGTTCATTATAACTATTATACCACAATGAAAGGCATTATGGAAAAAGAAGATTCAACAAATTGGGAATTCGTTGTTCCTGATAAACTGAAAGATCTTTATGCAAAGAAGGATTTTGGCAGGTATGGTGTAAATGGTGAAATGCCTGTTTGCTTCCTTACAACAAATGATATTACAGGCGGTAACTCAGGTAGTCCGGTAATTAATGGCAATGGAGAACTTATTGGACTTGCTTTTGATGGAAACTGGGAAGCCATGAGCGGTGACATTAAGTATGAAACCGAATTACAAAGAACTATTTGTGTTGACGTAAGGTATGTATTGTTCATCATTGATAAATATGCAGGTGCCAAAAACCTTATTGATGAGTTAACATTAGTGAATGCAAATTCACCCAACAAACTCAAGGTTGATGCCGGTAAAGTAGCATCCCCTGTTACCACTGATGCAATAAATTAATCTGATAACCTAAGTATGCTGATGAAATCTTACTGGTTTCATCAGCATATTTGTTTAAACCAATTTGTTTAAATAAGAAGTATATCAGCATTTTCACCCTAATCTGTTTAACTTTAACTGTAAAATAGAAATCCTGTCAGAATAATAACTCACTTAAAACTCACACAATGGCTTATGAAATAGAGAGGAAGTTTCTGGTAACCTCTGATGAATTCAAACAACTGGCAAACCCTGTTAAATATATGCAGGGATACATTGCCATACTTCCTGACAGGATCATCAGGGTAAGGATTGCCGGTGAAATAGCTTATATTACTATAAAGTTTAAGATTACTAATCTGGTTAGGAAAGAATATGAATACAAGATTCCCTTAAAAGATGCAGAAGAGATGCTATTGGATTCATGCTCCAATGGCTGTGTGGAAAAATTGAGATATACATTTCCTTACGAAGGCCATATCTGGGAAGTTGATGAATTTAAAGGTGAAAACACCGGGTTAATTGTAGCAGAGATAGAACTGCCTGCCGAAAATACGCCTTATGTTAAACCTCCATGGGCAGGTGAAGAAGTGACTGATGATGACCGTTATTTAAATGCTAACCTTGCAATTAATCCATATAACAAATGGAAGTAAACCCCAGGCTTGATTACAGGAAGTGGTATGAAGAAGCATTATTGAAAGTAACTGCATTAAAAAACAAAAGCAGTCTGCTTTCATGGTTGCGATTATTTATATTCCTTGCTTTTATAGCGTCTTTTATCTCCGCATTTGTATATAATGTTGTATTGATTTATCCGGCTCTAATGTTACTGGCAGCATTTATCTGTTTGCTGGTATACCATGAAAAAGTGAATTTTAAAATCCGATTTCATGAAACATATAGTCAGTGCCTGAATGATGAGTTATCTGCATTAGAATACAAATTTCCCTTTGAATCAGGCAACAAATACATCGATCCTGAACATCCGTATACCTGGGACCTTGACATTTTTGGGAAGAACTCAATTTTTAGTTCACTAAACAGAACGTCCACAACAAGGGGCAGCAGTAAACTTGCGGATAATTTTATCAATCCATCGCTCGAAAATGAAACAATAAGGAAAAAGCAGGAAGCCGTCAGGGAGTTATCAGGTATGCACCAGTGGTTACTAAATTTCCGGGCGTATGGAATACTGGGCACGAGCTCAGAAAATTCAGAGCGGGAAGTAATTGACTGGGCAGCAGCAAAACCATATTTCAGTTCGTTGAGCTTTGCTTTGCTCATTTACCTCATTCCCGGTATATCGTTAGGTATGACAATACTGGTTGTACTTGGAGGAATCTCAGTCAACAGCTTCATACTATACATGTTTATACCATTAGGTATTAGTGGCATGTTTGCTTCACGCATTACAAAAAGGCATAACCAGGTCAGCAGGAAAGCGGCCATGCTTACCAATTACGCTTCACGCCTGAAAATGACCGAAACTATGGCTTTCAGCAGCCCTCAGTTAATCAATATCCAAAATACCCTTGGAGAAGGAAATGCAACTGCCAGCGCTGCTATAAAGAAGCTTAGCAGGATAATCTCCTCCATGGATGCACGGTTAAACTGGCTTATGTGGATTATACTCAACTTTCTTCTTCTATGGGACCTGCGACAAATGAGAAGACTTGAGTTGTGGCAGAAAGAACATAAGCAGCAACTGAATCAATGGTTTGAAGCATCAGCTACTATAGAAGCTTTAGGCAGTTTAGCAGGCTATGCTATTTTAAACCCTTTATTCACTTATCCTGATCCAACTGATAAGTTGCTAGCAATAAAAGCAGTGGACGCAGGCCATCCTCTTATACCGCCTGACAGAAGAATTGATAACACTATTGATATCACCGGTAAAGGCACCTTCAACATTATTACCGGTGCAAACATGGCAGGTAAGAGTACGTACCTCAGAACTGTTGGAATAAACCTTGTTCTGGCAATGACAGGCGCTCCCGTTTGTGCAGCTGAATTCTCATTCTATCCTGCAATTCCTTATACCAGCCTTCATACCCTTGATTCCCTCAGTACTAATAAATCATATTTCTTTGCAGAGCTTGAACGACTTAAGTTAATCATCGACACTTTAAACAGAGGTCTTAACATCTACGTTTTCCTTGATGAAATACTAAAAGGCACTAATTCATACGACAAACAGAACGGATCAAAAGCCCTGCTCCGCCAACTTGTAACATTGGGAGCCTCGGGTATGATAGCAAC
>DATGXS010000049.1:0-65297 GCA_035298745.1 Lentimicrobium sp.
TGTTTATTGCAATCAGAATTTTGATTTATCTTAATACTACCTTGCCCTGGGAAATAATTCTTCCTGATACAAGTTGGAATAAATAGACTCCGGGACTTAAATTTTTTGGGTACCATATTGTTTCACTACCTGTGACAGGGATTACAATAAGGTTTTTGCCATTTAGATCGGTGATGGCGATTGTGCCGCTTTGAATATCTTCGGTTTTAAAGATAATATGATCATGGCCGGGATTGGGATATACCTGCAGTGATCTGATAACCGGAAGGTTGGTTGATTTTACTATGGTTTGAGTCTTAAAATAATAATGGGTGCTGTCGGCATCCTCACGAGAATCAAGCCTGCTAACTAAAAAATTATTCTCATCCCAGACCGAAGAAATACGATAATCATTGACTAATTGTTCTTCAGTAATATTCCCGTTATCATCATAATCCCATAAAAACCACAAACTTTGTGTCCATGTATTAGTGTTATCATTCCAATCGTAAATGATTTTTGAAATCAATCGGTTCATATTATCATAATCACGAAGCTCAAGTTTGTAGTTTTGCCAATAACCGGGGTACATCCAGTAGGAAATTATGGAATCGGGGTTGAGATTCTGATCGTATTTAATGAAAGTATGGATACTTAAAAACACTTCCTTGAAGTCTTCGATGAGGGAATCGAGAAGCATGTTCTGCTGATTATAAGAATATGTAATCCGTTTGGAAGTATCCCATTGTTCAGTTTCATATTTATCAAGCAGAAGGGTTCCAATGTGATTATTGTTCTGTTCATCGTAAGTCAGTTGAGTAAAAGTCAAGTCTCTGATTTGAGTACCCGGTTCCCAAATGGCTCTGTACAATTCGGTTGATTTATTACCAATACTGTCATAAGTCCGGTAAAACGCACTTGTAGTATCCATGCCCTGCAATTCAATTTCAGATAAGAGCCGATGGCTGGTATCCCACTCATAAGTTGTGTACAAATCATTTGATAAACTGGTCAGAAGATAACCATCGTCATCATAAGTAAAGTTTGAAGAGGAGTAAATTGACCAATCCTGGTCGACTAGTTGCCAAATCGTAATTCCGGTGAGTAATCCGAGATCATTGTATGTGTATGTATTTTTGAATGTAGGAAAAAGGTATCCATTACCCAATTCGTCGTAAAGATCATAAGTGATGTAACTAGCTATTCGATAATTTTCATCGTACAGATATTCCTTTTTAACACTTAAAGGAATTGGAGGATTAGTCCAGTAAATGAATGATTTGATACTATCGTAAACAGCTACTAGAGAATCCGGTCCAGGAGGAGGAACGAGAAATGCCTGCGGATCACCATATGAATTTTGTGCCTTCAATGTAATAGGAAAGAGCAAACAGAGTAGTGTTATAATTTTCATAACCAAAGAGATGATTAAATTATAACATTTAGAATTCCAGAAAGGATTTGACCGGTGCTGCCAAAGTTAAATGCAGACCTGACATTACACCACCTTCCACCAATCTACCTGAAACAAGCAGCCTCAGTCACCCATACCTTATTCGCCAGCCTTAATTTTGAATTCGGGATTAAATATAAGTCCGATGATATTCCCGAAAGGATCTCTTACAGATGCAACCATTATTTCACCGCCCACATTATTGGGTTCTTCGTGTGGTGTTGCACCAAGGCTTATCAGCCTGTTGTATTCCGCATGTATATCGTCAACACCCCAGTAAACGATCACATTGTCGGCCTTGTCGGTATTGCCCTCTTCTGGTTGGAGTCCCAGTTCATACCCCCCGATATTGAAGCCCACATAAAAAGGTTCATCAAAATAGGGATCAGTATTAAATGCCCTGGCATACCACTGTTTTGCGCTGTAGATGTCGTTAACTTTATAACCTACGGTTCTTAAGCCTAGCATGATTTTGTGTATTAAGAGTTGTTTGAGCAAAGATATGGCAAAAGGGTGATTTTTAGGTTGGGGTGAGGGACATACACGATTAGAGGTATTATCTGATGATCTTATAACACGCGCTTTTACTTCCGGTTATAATAGTCAACAAATAGACACCTTTAGCAAGTGTGGATATATCGTGCTCAATAGATGTGCAATTGCTGTATTTATAGTTTCCAAGCAGTTGGCCTGATGATGTGAAAAGAGAAAGAGTGACTTCTTTTGCGGGTTCCTGAAATTGGATTTTGAAAACATCACTTACGGGGTTCGGATAAAGTGTGACATTGATGAGGGGTTCTTTTTCATTTGAAAGTATATAGTTGTTTGCATATACTATAGTACTATAAACTGGTTCAGAAAAGGTGTTACCGCCCGAAAGTGCAAAATCCACATCACCATCAGCATCATAGTCGCCTGTTGCCAGCGAACCGGCTTGCAATGGCAGTGAAACAGGTTCTGTAAGAGTGAAAGTTTCGTTGCCGTTATTTTTAAGGATAGCAGTTTCAGTGATAAAGTCAGGAAAGCTTCCGCTGATTCCCGGGAGGATGATATCAGTATAAGTATCATTATTCAGGTCAGCAAAGGCAGAGACTCCATTTACCTGAGGTAATCCTGCATTGACGGAGGTGAAATTCCAATTGTTATCATTCCTGAAAAGGGAGGTAATTGGCACGTTATAGTCGTGAACACCAGAGATAAGTATATCCTGGTCATTATCATTGTCAAAATCAGCAACTGAAATAAATCCCCTTATATGCGGTAGGTCAACTGGCATAGCCGAGAAATTGAGTGCTGAATCGTTACGGTACATCAGAACATGGTAATCGGAAATTTCTTCACCTTCGCCGGATACAATAATATCCAGGTCATTATCCTGATCAAAATCGGCTAAAGCAACAGTTGAAAATTTAAGAGGAGTAGATGGTAAGTTGATTTCATGAAAATAGAAAGTATCGGCAATACAATCGTTTCGGATAATACAGAGGGTAGTCACGTCGATGGTGCCCGATAATAATACATCAGGATCTCCATCATTATCCAGGTCACCAATTGCAAAGAAGCCACCTTTGTAAGAAATCGGGGATGGGTTGATAAAATTACCGTCTTCATTTAAAGCTACAAAAGTTTTTATACTTCCGAAATAAGTATCAGAACCTGAAATAATGTAATCGAGGTCGCCATCGTTATCAAAATCGACAAATTTCACCTTTGCATGGTATTTACCCTGCAAAGTCAATGGTACTTCGGTAAATGCAAAATTCTCATACTTAAAAAGTTTACAAACAGGGGTAAGATCAGGAGGTATTGACTGACCAGCAATAAGCAGATCGAGGTCACCATCATTATCATAATCCCCCCAATCGAGTGACTGGGAGTTTGCGAGTCCGGGCATACCGGCATTGACATTGATAAAAGATTGAGATACAGCTGCAAGAGAGCAAGCCATAACGCTTAATATCAAGATAAAACCTTTCATAGGAGATGTATTTATATAATAGACAACAAAAATCGGTTTTACCCTAAAAAAAAATTAGCAGTCAGTTGAGGTTTCTCCGCTGCGCTACGAAATGACGGTTATGATTTTTTTATAATGAGGAGGGGGGAATTTGGCGGCTTTGCCGCCAAATTCCCCCCTCACGTTTAAACCATGACAACGCCGTCATTTCGCAGCGCAGCAAGAAACCTTTTTGCCCCTCGCCCTCTGGGAGAGGGGTTGGGGTGAGGGACATACACCAAGAGAGTTTCCACCATACATCGATATTTGATTTTCTCAAACCCAGATAGTTTTGGATAAACGAATATAAAACAAAGAACATTAAACATAATTAATTACATTTGTGACAACAATGTCATAAAACATTATGAAAAGGCTATTTGCTGTACTATCTGTTCTTACACTTTTTGCAGGGTGTGGTGACAAAGAAAATAATCATGAACAGAAGCCAGTAGAACCGTTTGATGTCATTACGCTCGAGTGCAGCAGTGTTACAATGTATAAAGCGTCTTTAAATGGTATAGCCCTATATAATAGTAAGAACATAACTTATCAGCTAAGACCTGATATAAGTTTCTGCTATAGCAGATTGCCAGATCCTGATATTAATGATTCTATTGTTTTGCGTGCAATGGTTATGTCAACTGGCAGTGATTTTGCAGACTCCTCAGAAGTCTCCGCAATAATAGACCAGCTTAATCCAGGAACTACCATTTATTACAGAATCTATGCAAGGACAAAGGATTGGATAAGATACGGAGAGGTTAAAACCTTTACAACTGAAATTAATAGTTTTAAACCAATAGTTGATTCCGTATACAAAATAGGCAGTGATTCAGTTTGGATAGCCTGGCGTTTTCTGACTTCACTCAACCATGGGGCTGTTACTTATGGAAATGAAATACTTTTTAAAACTAAACCCTGACCTTCTCTCTATTCTTTAACTTTATGTCAAAGCATCTTATGGGAAAATTGGCGGCTTCGCCGTCAAATTTTGTTAACTCCGCCCTTTAGGGCGGAGACAAACAGGATCTCTCTCATTACTGGGGCTTTAGCCCCAGAAAAAACGTTTTCTTTGGGGCTAAAGCCCCTATGGATTTCTGATCTTGATGATCTCCGCCCTAAAGGGCGGAGTTACATTTATTCTTTTATTAGCCAGCAGTCAGTTGAGGTTTCTCCGCTGCGCTACGAAATGACGTTTATACTTTTTTATAGTGAGGGAACGGGAAATTGGCGGCTTCACCGCCAAATTTTGTTAACTCCGCCCTTTAGGGCGGAGACAAACAGGCTCTCTCTCATTACAGGGGCTTTAGCCCCAGGAAAAACGTTTTCTCTGGGGCTAAAGCCCCTATGGATTTCTGATTTTGCTGATCTCCGCCCTAAAGGGCGGAGTTACATCTATTCTGGGAAATTGGCGGCTTCGCCGCAAATTTTGTTAACTCCGCCTTTTAGGGCGGAGACAAACAGGATCTCTCTCATTACAGGGGCTTTAGCCCAAAAAAAAACGTTTTTTCTGGGGCTAAAGCCCCTATGGATTTCTGATTTTGATGATCTCCGCCCTAAAGGGCGGAGTTACATCTATTCTTTTACTAGCCAGCAGTCAGTTGAGGTAGTAGTCAGCAGTCAGTTGAGGAATCTCAAATCTCTCAAATCAATTAGAATTCCTCCCTTAGAACTTCCAAAAACGCCTCAGGAAGACAAATATTCTTAACATCTAAAGCATTCCTGAAAAGCGGCGCGATTTCTTTATCAGTGAATCCAGCAATACCGCAACCAATTCGGGTTACATAGAAGAATTTTTCAGGATTAGACCGGGCAAAATTGATGAAGTCATTTACATATGGAGCAATGGTTTCAACACCACCCTGCATGGTTGGGATGGCATAACTCTGTCCCTGAAGACCAACACCCTGTCCATATATGGCACCAAACTTATTGAGTGCAACCCGTGCCGCACCGCCGGCATGCATTCCAGCCAGATTACTTCCAAAAACAAAAACCTCATCAGGCTTCAGTGAATTAATATTTTCAGGGGTAGATGCCGGTCGGGTTTCCATAATTCTTTTAGTGTAAAACGAAAAAGAGGCAATCGAAATTGCCTCTTTTTCTTAAGAGGTATGACTAACGCCTCATTTACTCACCACAAACCGATTAGAAATTCCATTATACTCGTAGATATAGATGCCGGGTTGATAGCCCTCAACATTCAGCATGATTTTGTCAAAATTAGAACCAATGTGCTTTTTGTCGAGTAACTGGCCATTCAGGTTATAGATATTCATTTCTGAATGCTGGTTAGGTTCGAGCTTATAGGGCAAGGTAATGGTTTGATTAGTTGGATTTGGGAATGGAGTAAGTTCAGGAAATCCGATGTCATTGATTTCTACCGATGCACTGCCTGGTACAGAGTAAATTTCGTCAGTATACAGGATGGGATTGTAATTGGCATCATACGTAAAGTTATAGACACGCAGCTTTGTGATACCATAGGCCGATATGGTGTGCGCGTAATACTTATTGCCAAAGTTCTTTATAACCGCACCGTCTTCGTTATAAAGTTTCATGGAATTATTGGTGAACCCGTCACCAACAACGGCAATAAACTCGATCTTGCTATCGGTATTAAAAAGTTTGTCTGATGCGCACATGAAAGAAGGCGAGTGATCAGGGACATACTCGATGGTAACCGATTTATAAACCGAGTAATCGGTGTTGTAGATAGTGACAGCATGCGTGTTTTTATCATACGACAAGTACTGAATCCCGTTAGTGGTGACAAAAGGTGTGACATTACACGCATTAGAGGTAAAAGTATGTTCCAATACAACCTGTGCCTGTGATTTAAATCCCATCACCAGCAGCATGCTTAACGAGAGTGAGATTACAATTCCGGATATCCTGTTCATTTAGTTATAGATAGTGTTTACAATACCAGTAAATTCAACAATGGCAATATTAATAAGAAAAAGAATCAGGTTAAGATGATGCTACCAATAAAATTTTAACGGCTGTCGGCTTTCAACTGTCCTCTTTCGGCTATCAGCTATCGGCTATCAGCTATCAGCTGTCGGCACAATTATGAAGAGTAACCACAATCAGAATGGTCATAAAGGTGGTATAGGAAAGAAATAGGTGCATGTACAACAATTGATAATGATATGTACATCAGCTGATAAAAGTTACACCAGTAAAAACATTACAAGAATTTAACTATGGGAAATTTGGCGGCAAAGCCGCCAAATTTTGTTAACTCCGCCCTTTAGGGCGGAGACAAACAGGATCTTGAGGTTTCTCCGCTGCGCTACGAAATGACGGTTTTGCTATTTTATAGTGAGTGAGTGGTAAATTTGGCGGCTTCGCCGCCAAATTTTCGCCTCCCTATAAATAGGGATAATAAGTCGTCATTTCGCTGCGAAGCAAGAAATCTCTTCTCTTCCTTAAGATCTGCTACTTAATCCTCCTGTAAAGGCTTAATAACAAAAAACCATCATAACCTCTGACATCGTAGTTGGCACCTGAAGCATGACCCGCCTGCGAATGTCCTTGCTCACGTGTCATTGGACTAATGTCAAAATTGGTTTGGCACGATAAACTCAGCCTGTACTTTTCAGATAAGTGGATGGATGGACCGGCATTAATAAATGCGCCTAATGTGAATCGGCGGTATTCCTTACTGCCCAGGTAAGTTCCATGGTTGAGTCCGGCACCTATGTGAAATTTTAATTTATTACCATAATTAAGTCTAATTCCTAAAGGAATCTTAAGGTAATATTTACTGTCACCTCCACCCAATACCTTTTTGTCTAATGTTAAGCCGGTATAATATGTTATCCTGTTATTTGCTTTTGTATAGATATATCTGGCACCTATCTGATAAAAAGCATCGTAATATCGCTTGAATGGATATACAACCTCAAAAGAATTATTGACATTAGTGTTTCCACCGCCAACATCAATGCTTATTCCCCTTTCCTGGGCAAAACCATTAACTGTTAACCCTAAAATAAATAAAAGGCCTAAAGTGAAAATCAGAACTTTTTTTTTCATATTGTTACCATTCAAAGTTATACAGTTACTAATTGTATGACAACGAATTTACAATTTACCCTAAAGTTTGCCGTATTATAACACCGCTATGCATAATGTCACTTAAGCCCACTGGCCCATCAATGTTTATGCGATGCTCCCTTTTAACCCGTTCGCCGAGATTTCTTCGCTGCGCTACGAAATGACGGTTATACATTTTTATAGTGAGGAGGGGAAATTTAGCGGCTTCACCGCCAACCACGAACAAAACATTGAACTTTGAACTATGAACCCAATCTCAAATCTCAAATCTCAAATCTCTCAAATCACTTAGAATTCCTCCCTTAGAACTTCCAAAAACGCCTCAGGAAGACAAATATTCTTAACCTCTAAAGCATTCCTGAAAAGCGGCGCGATTTCCTTATCGGTGAATCCGGCAATACCGCAACCAATTCGGGTTACATAGAAGAATTTTTGAGGATTAGATTGGGCAAATTCGATGAACTCATCAACATATGGAGCAATGGTTTCAACACCACCCTGCATGGATGGGATGGCATAACTCTGTCCCTGAAGACCAACGCCCTGGCCATATATGGCACCAAACTTATTGAGTGCAACCCGTGCTGCACCGCCGGCATGCATTCCTGCCAGATTACTTCCAAAAACAAAAACTTCATCAGGTTTAGGTGAACTAATATTCTCGGGTGTATGTGCAGGTCTGGTCTCCATAATTCTTGTATAAAATTAGCAAATCAGGAGGTAATAAAAACGAAAAAGAGGCAACCGAAATTGCCTCTTTTCCTTAAGAGGTATGACTTACGCCAACACCTCCCATGTTATGATAAAGCTTTCGCTTCATCGTCTAACTTAAATACTAAACGTCTGATTTTCAGGAATGTTTAATTGGGATGGAATTTTTCCAATCTATTCAGGCATAGCTGGAAGTGTAAACTTAAGTGGCATAAAAAACATTAAAGCTGAACTTTGAACATTGATCTTTAAACCTTTAACATTTTGAATTTACGGCACTCGCATAAATGAACTTTTTTATATTTGCTCTCCTATAAAAAATTTATACAATCAAGATCATGAAACATTTCTTCATCCTGGCCTCACTTATTTTTGCTGCTTGTTTTAATTCAATGGCACAAACAGATCCGGTCAAGCCTTTTGTTACTAACATTGAAATCGGTTATGCACATGGATACATGGAACAAGAATACGACTACTATGGTTTGGATGTCGCCCATTCATTTAATGCTAATCCACACTTCAGCACAGGACTGGGGATTGGACTACATAATTACTCCTGGGGATTCCCCGGCAGTTTCAATGCTAACATTATCCTGCCGATATACCTCGATTTCAGGTATTACCCGCTTACCGGGAAATTTGCACCGTACGCACTGGTAAAGGGTGGTTATGCCATTGCTATTTCTGATAAGATAGGAATGTTTGCACAGACGGGTGTTGGGTTAAAATACAGCTATTCCGGAAAGAACAGCTTGTTCCTCAATCTTACCTACGGTATCCAGAGTTACCATGCATACAAAAACAGCTACGACTATGGTAAATTCATCGAAGCATTGGGGCTGGCGTTGGGGTTGTCGTTTAGGTAGGTGACTAGTGACTAGTGACTAGTGACTAGTGACTAGTGACTAGTTGGGCTTAGTGGAAGTTGCGGTTAACTCCGCCCTTTAGGGCGGAGACAAACAGGATCTCTCGCATTACAGGGGCTTTAGCCCCAGAAAAAACGTTTTCTCTGGGGCTAAAGCCCCTATGGATTTCTGATTTTGCTGATCTCCGCCCTAAAGGGCGGAGTTACATTTATTCTTTTAGAAATCAGCTATCAGTTGAGGTTTCTCCGCTGCGCTACGAAATGACGGTTATACTTTTTTATAATGAGGAGGGGAAAATCTGGAATTTCGCTACCCCAGATTAAACTTGATCGGCATATTAAAACGTACATCAACAGGTTGGCCATTTTTTGTTCCGGGAGTCCATTTGGGCATTGATTTGATTAGACGTATTGCCTCGAAATCCAGGAATGGATGGGCACTTTTTATTATAGTAGGCCTTTTGATTTCTCCTTCCTTTGTAACAATGAATGAGACATGCACAGTCCCCTGGATACCATTAAGACGGGCTAACAGCGGGTATTGAATATTTTGCTGTAAAAATTCAATCCTCGCTTTTTCTCCACCAACAAACAAAGGTCTGTTAACACCAGAAGAATCCAAAGAACCTTTAATAACCTGCTCATCAGGCCTGTCGAGCTTTTCATTGGCAAGCCTGTTGATGTAATCAAAATCACATTGTTCTATTACCTGCCCTTGTTCTAAATAAAGCCACATACCCACCGGCTTATCATTTTTATAATATTCAATTTGGGTAGTTTTTTCTTTTATTCCTGTCAGCACAATAGTAGTCAGGCTGTCTTCAATTGTAATTGTCTTCTTATAAGCTGCACCTTTGGGCTGACTAAGTGGTTCGAGATTTTTGTCAAAATAAAGCTCCTTTACCTTCTGAGCATTGGCATTATAAGCTATACTCTCAGTCTGGCCAAAGTGTTCAGACTGTTTTACAGAATATAGCTCCTGAATGTCCTGTGCATTGTCAATTAAACCACTATGGGTAAATTTAACAGGCATATTAAAGCGAACATTAACAGGTTTGCCATCCTTTTTGCCAGGGTTCCATTTAGGCATCACCCTGACTACCCTGACAGCTTCATAATCCAGATATGGATTTGAACTTTTCAGTATTGCTACTGAATCAATACTCCCTTCCTTTGTGACAGTAAATTTTAAATAAGTAGTACCCTGCAAACCATGTTGCATAGCAATGTATGGGTATTGAATGTTATCCCACAAAAACCTTAGCCTGCTTTTATCACCGCCCAAAAATGATGGGGGCACATCAAAAGCTGAATCAGCACTTAATTGAAGTGTATTTATGGTATCAACTGCATGACCTATGTAAGAGATATTGTCGAAATCACGCTCAGCAATTACTGTTCTATTATTAATTTCCTGCCATTTCCCAACTGGGCGGCCGTTACAATAATGCTCCACATATTGAGTCTTGTCCTTCAAAGAAATTAGATCAATTGTTAAAACGCTATCATGTATTGAAAACACTTTTTTGTATGTAGCATGGCTTTCAGAAACGGGTATAAAATTATCATTCACCCACATAGTTTGAATTTCCTGTGCTTTCGCGATGAAAATGCTTGTCAGGAGAGATATAAACAGAAATAATCTTTTCATAACAATGTTAGAAGTATAGGCAAATGTATAGATTTTTGGGAAATATTGGAGCCTGTTTTTGCCGGTCGGGTTCAGAGAAGAAGAGAATTCTTTTTTACCTTTGAAATATGGAAGATAAACCTACTTCATAACATTCATCATCTTCCCTACAAAATTGACCATGAAGCACTGTGCTCTGTTTTTATTGTTGCTGTTAACGGCATTCCGGGTGGCAGGCCAGAATAGGGAGTTATATTCAGGTGAGTGGAAAATTGATGAACCCTTCAATTGTACCGGACGTGCTTCATATGCCTACTATAAAAACTTTTCTTCCGACAAGAAGATCCTCGACAGAGGGTTTAGCATTATCTATTCAGATAAGCTTAACAGGCTGAAAATTACAGTCACCGGTTCGTTTGCCGATAATGCCAGGGATGGTAAGTGGCAAATGGATTTTGATTTCAACGATTACCCTTACGGGGATGACGGCCTGCTCAGTGGATTCGTTCATATAAACCAAGGCTTCAGTAAAGGAATCCCGCACGGCGAATGGGTGTCTGCTGAAAGGCTCGCCATCACGGGTACCGGGCCTTCACCACGCCCCTCATCACTTACGGAAGAAAACCTTTCACTTACTTTTAACCAGGGAATTGTCACCGGTAAAGTAATTTATACCGCTAGCCAGGATGACATAAATCAGTTGTGGTCAATAGCTGCCGACAGCCTCGGATATATGCACGGGCACTGGGTGAATGATTATGATGATTTTGCGGTCGTATCAACATACAGCCACGGGCTGCCGGTGAGGATTGTGCAGGTTGACCATGCCTCAGGCGACTCTACGGTTAAATTGTACGCTTCGGATTATCAGATGCGCGACTGGAAGACAGCATTCCCCATATTTACCACTAACCCATACCTGTGCAGCCTTATGTATGAAACATTTACCAACAGGTATGACAGAATGGACAGTATAATCAACCAAATGTTCTGCAACGATGTGGTGACAGCGCTGCATATCCCGGGCGAAGTACGCTGGGACAAAGAAAAGAACTTTAAAATTGTCTTCCTGTACCAGGAACGGTCGGGGGCTGAAGATCAGATAAAGGTAGGTGATTATTACCTTAAGCACTCAGATACCACCAGTGCTACTGAGTGGTATCAAAGGGCTGCCGATGAACATCCCGATAACGGTAATGCTTATTTTAAAATTGCTCAGCTTGCAGAGGCCGGCGGCGATACCTATAATGTTTTGCTTAACTATAGCAAAGCCTCACTTACCAATCACCCTGAAGCCGATAAAGCCATTGTATCATATGGAATAAAGCTGATGAAGGAAGGCGCCAACGATGCTTCTAAAGAAACCTTCAGGCTGCTAACGCTGCTAAAACCGCAGAATGCCAACGCATGGGACGGTCTTGGCTGGACCTTTCTTGAAACTGACAGCATCCCTCAGGCCCTGGTTGCCTTTGAACAAGCCGAAAACCTGAGCCCATGTGCCGATTCGTTTACCGGAAAGTTACTCTGCCTTTTCCTTTCGGGAAACAAGAAACAAGCCCGCCAGTACTATGCAACCGCCAAAACCCTTTACCCCTTCATCTACCCTGCCAAAAATCTCATCACCGGCCTTATCATCCAGGGTAACTTTTATACTGATAAGCAGCTGCGGTTGATTGAAGCTATGGAGTCTGAATTTTGAATCTGGAATTAATCTGGAAGTTTTATTCTATTCCTCAATCTCCAGACTTGTTTCCAGTGATGCAGCTATTGCTTCTGCTCTTTTTATGATTTTTTTCCGGTCGCCTGTCATAAGTTCAATATTCTCTCCAGGCATAATAAGCCAAAGTTTGTAAACATGGTTAGTCACGCTTCTGCTTAGTGAGTGCACATGCATTGATTGGGTTTCTGATGTTTTTGTAACCACAAGTCCGATTGCCTGCGCAATGCTTTTCCAATGTCCTTTTTTCAAAAAGAAAAATCCGGTGTATTGTTTAAGTGCTTTTTTCGCGGTATTGATTATAATACCTGATTCAATAAAAATCAGGATGATCCCAATCAGCAGGAAAATGAATCCTTTCCAATCTTCACGCAATCCAATCCATACACCGGCCAAGGTTAATAAATAACCGAGGGCGATAAAGTTTTGCGGAAGCCGTTCAGTTCGATAGGTAAGTTTCATGATGCAAACTAATTTAAAATCCAGAAACCAGAACAAAGAAGTATTGATGATCTTCCACGCGATGTGATGAAAAGTTCGTCTTTTCGTCGTAATTCCTTTTATTATATATCCACACGGAATTAGCGTTAAATAGATTATCGGGATAACCGGTCACTTTATCTTTTGAGAATTTCATTATGGCAATAGTGGTATCATTGGAAGTAATATAAATACTGTCGAATATCTTGCACGCCAGATTGTAAGGTTTTTGGTCAAGATTGCTGGAAGTATATATATCTTCCTGGCTGTTTGTATCAATTACAAATGAAGTATCAGCATATCCACCACCAATATCATCAAAATCATAAAGATCACCATGCTGATATTCTGTTTTAGGAAATAAGTGAACCTTCAATTTGTTGTTAGTTTCATTCTTGATCAGTATTGAAAACTGATAAGACGTATCCTTCTTGCAAGAACCGATGAAAGCAACAACAATAAGACCAAGCAATATCTTTTTCATAGTAGAATGACGTTTGTAAATGTAAAGATATGTCAATATACTCATTTGGGAAACATCAAATCTCAAACTGCGAAATGACGGTAGTGTTTTTTTTAAGTAAGTGAGGGGTTGGGTTGAGGAGCATACATGATGAGAGGCTTTGAACAGCATTACATGATATTACTCCTTCTCTTCAATCATTTTTAAAACATAATCCAAAGCCTGATCGGAAGGAACGACCAAATCGGGTGATACACCAACCTGATCCAGCCTTGTTTTGTCGGGAGTATAATAGTCGGCTATGGGCATATAAATCCAGAAATTGTCTTTCACATTGAACAATGCAGCACTCAACATTGCCCCGGCTGTATTCTCACCGATTACTGTTGCAATTTTATTGGTTTTTAAAGCATAGACAATCGGTTCGCAGGTGCTGGCGGTTTTATTGTTTATCAATAGGTAAACATTTCCCCTGAACAGATCGGCAGACGGCTTACATAACAGTTTACGCCCTTCCGATTGCTTAAGTTCAGCAATAAATCCGGTGGTTGTTATTGAGGTTGAAACCGAAAATGATTCAAAGTTCTTTTGCTGTGATGGGTTTGAAACCCATTTATTTGTAACAAAGTATCCGACATTGATATCCTTATCGGTTAAATGGTTTCCAAATGCCAGTCCTGCATCAACACCACCACCTGAGTTGTTACGGAGGTCTACGATCAAATTTTTATATCCGTGTTTCAGGATTTCTGTAAAAACACCATCCATCTCATCTTTTTCACCTCCAAAACTCTTAACCTCCATTACCACTGTATTTGAATCTATTTCTTTACAGATAACATTGTTGCTTGATGCAAGTAATAATTGTTCAGCCTGATTTTTACCAAGTATCTGCAATCCATAGTGACTAAAAGGTAAATTCTGGAAGGCTCTCATGGCATAAAGTAATACTTCTAAATCATCAACTGCTTTTTTTTCAAAACGCTGCATCTTAATGATCCGTTTTTTCCATTGCTTATCCTTCAACAATTCAGGATTGTAGATGTATTTTTTTGTTGTATCGTTTATTCGTGCACTTAAGCCAATATAATTAAAATCAAAGTCATTTTCTACAGGATGTCCCTTCAATGAAATAATTGATTTGTTACCGTTGAAAAGTGATCCTGAAATGGACATTTCCTTTCTGATGCCTTTAAATTGTTTGTATCCGATTAATGGTGTATAAAATTTACCAAATAAACTGTCTACTCCTTCACTAAGATGAATTACATTTCCTTCATCTATGCGAAGAAGTTTACCTTTTTTAGGCAATAATCCCTTAAGTCGACCAAGTGTCGACCAAATAGTTCCATAAATTCTGGAATCCCCATTTTTAGCAGAGTTCAAAGTAAAGTGGTCCTGCTTCTGCTCAAGATATAATATTGTATTAATTGGACCAATGGCATTATTTTCAAAAGAGATTTGAAAATTCCATTTTTGCTGGGCACAAGCTTCCTTCAACTGAATTGTGCAGATGAAAAGAAATAGCAGGAGTTTCATTCTCATAGTGAATTTAGGGTTTGAGATTTGAAATTTGAGATTTGAAATTTGAGGGCCTTCTCAAAATCTATTATCTGATGGATAAGACACGACCAAATATAAAGTTTTTTTGCACAATAAAGAGGAGGTGGAAATTTGTTTTTTTATATTTGCTCAGAAACTTATATTGGCCAATTTATTTGCATATGGTAAAAAAACTTGTCATCACCTTACTGGTTCTTTTCAGCTTCAGCCAACTACTTAAAGCACAATATAAGTGGGAACTGCTTAATCCTTACCCAACCAATAATGCTATAAATTCAGTATGTTTCCCTTCGCCCGAAAGAGGATATTTATCAGATTTTTGGAATTTATACAGGACATCTGACGGAGGCCAGGAGTGGGAGAAGCTGGATGTTCCTTTTAATACGCAGGATTTGTTCTTCCATGACAATATGTATGGATGGGCTGCTGCCATTGATTCAATATATTCAACGCAGGATGGAGGGGAGACATGGCAGGCTCACTATGTGACTGATAATGCAAGGGCTTACTATATATACTGGTATAATGAACAAATAGGTTATGTGTTTGGAGCAGGCCCTTATCTGGCTAAAAGTACTGATGGTGGCTTAACCTGGGAGCGGGATTTGTTCTTTCCGGCTGTTATTCCTGAAATAGAGACACAAATTGTACAGGTGAAGTTTTTGAACCCATTTGATGGATATGTTTTGGCTATTTATCGTGATTCAAGTTACCTTTTCAGAACGACTGATGCAGGTAATAACTGGTCAGAAATCCCTGTTCCGGCTGGAGTAGATTATATAGGTTGTTTCGATCTTCTGTCATTTGATAATATATGGATTGGGGAAGGTCGCAGTTATAACACCTATTCTGATTCTATATGCACGGCATTTCATTCAACTGATGGTGGAAACACATGGTCTGAGCACATGCTTGGCCCCGCACGAACAAGAGCACTGAAGGTTTTGAGTATTAAATTTTTTGATGAATTAACCGGTTGTGCATTCGACAACGGCTACATTTATCGTACTTCGGATGGGGGCCAAACATGGAATGTAAATGCAAAATCGCTTGATAATGCATGGTACACCGACAGTCAAAATAACTTTTTTTCGGGATCGGACCCTGATCTTTTTTGCACTCATGATGGAGGAATTAACTACACCAACTTATTGAAAGGCCATACAGAACATTTTTGGTCAGTTTACTTCACTGATTCACTTAATGGCTGTGCCGGAAGTGAGTATTTTGACGCACATATAAGATATACAAATGATGGAGGTAATACCTGGGAACCGGCTCAAACAGACAGGCAGCCCGAATACTGCTATAATTTTGATTTTGCCACTAAAAACAGAGGATGGGCACCTTCTTCCGAATACTTATTTAATACACGTGACGGTGGCAAAACATGGACATCTTCTATGTTCCCGTCAGGTTTTAATATGTACGATATTTGCGCTGTTGATACCACCCATTTGTTCCTCCAGGGCTGGATTCATCTGTTGAGGAGTGACGATGGAGGCCAAACATTTACCGACATATCAGTAAGGCAATTGATAGATACTGCATCTTTGTGGATATGGGAAGGACCTTTTGTTTTTACAGATTCGTTTAATGGTTTTGCATCATACTTCAATCCTCAAACTGATATTGAGACCTTATATAAAACCTCTGATGGAGGTAATACGTGGGAATTACTACCTGGTGATTTTGGAGATATTACAGTCATGGAATTTTCCGATCCTTTGCACGGTATAGTAGTCGATTGGCAACACGGAACCCGCATAACGAGAGATGGTGGTTATACATGGACACCACTTAGTATCTTTCCGGCTTATATCAATATGCCTGACAGTATGACGATAATAGCTTCAACCATTGGGATTTATTTTTTCGACGAGAACTATTTAAGCATTAAAAATTTCGTTCAAATAAGTCATGATGGTGGACAAACTTTTGAAACAATAGTAACAGAGGCTGAAAACTTCCCATCTCAACCTGTTTTCAGTTTTCCAGATGATAAGCATGGGTTTGCTGCAGGGAACTCAGGAACAATGCTTTGTTGGAATTATCATACACCCGGAGGTGGGGAACCCCAATTTATTCCAGAGGAACTAACAACCCTTAAACCATTATTTGCCCCCAATCCTGCCGTCAACAATATCAGGATTCTCGATGATAATTATACTTCTTATACATTAAGGAATCTATCAGGAGCCCTTATTTTAAACAATAACATACCCTGTTCACATGAAATTGACATCTCTATGGTTCCATCAGGTCCATTCCTAATCACCCTAACTGGAGAAAAGGGCACGGTAATTGGAAAAGGGATAAAGTTTTAGGGGAGACAAACATTTACAAAGTCAATGTTTTTTATATCCATTGCACCATTCATTTGTAAACACTGACAATTTTTTTAACAAATTCATTTCTTAATAAACTTGGATGAGTAGCACTCATCTTCTGATAATATTCTTATACAATACATGCCCGGAGAAAGGGAGGATATGTCCAGCATGTTAGAAGTGGCAACAGTTGTTTGAACGATTGTTCCCTGAGGGTTGATGATTGAAATCATGTATTTGCCTTCCGGGATGTTGAAGTGTATACTTTCATCTGCAGGATTAGGGTATATCTTAATTTGGCTAATTTCAACAGGTTCTCTTTTAGACAGAAGTACACCCATACCATCATAGGAAACAAGTCCTGAAGAAGTGGCGATCCATTTTATGTTACCTTCGAATTCTATGTCGTTGATACAGTTACTTGGAAGAGAGGAATTATCCATATTCAGATTCCACCATTGCTCACCATCAGTACAAAACAGGCCTCCATCGAATGTACCAATCCATAAATTTCCCTCAGAATCGAAGTTCAGGCATAGAATATCATCATCTGTAAGGGGTGAATTAGAAGTATCAATAACTGTCCAGTTGTCGCCATCAAATTTCTCAATTCCAGCTCCGTAGGAACCGAAATATTTATACCCGTTGTTAAAAGCCATGCATGTTACAATGTCGAAGGGAATATCGCAATTATCTGTAGAATAAGTAACCCATTCCTCCCCATTGAAGGTCATAATTGAATAAGAATCACATAACCAGACTGTCCCATTTTCTTCAGTATTTATAACTTTGACAGCTCCGCAAACGGTTGAATTATCACTGTTGTAATGGATCCATGTATTTTCGTCATACCAGGAAAGAGAACCACCGCTGTACAAGTACCCTGATCCAACCCATTTCTCATTAGAAGGGCCGATAGCTATCACATTTGGCCACAACGAATAAGAATAAACCGTTTCAAAACTTCCGTTAAACCTCAGAAGATCAAAATCTCCTGCAACCCAAAGAATTCCATTCAGGTCAAATTTCAGCTTGTTAAATCTATCAACAGAATTTGGATGATATTTCCAGACTGAGTCATAAGAATACAAATAGTTGTCAGTAATCCATTTTTTACCTGAAGCATCAATTTCAATATCTTTAATCCAGTTATTTGTGAATCCAACCTGTGAAATACTTAAGGAAGTTATGACTTCATCATCGAGTTTGTACAGGCCGTTATCAGCACCAATCAATAAGATACCGTCGTCTGTTACAAAAAGATCATTAGGTTGCGTCATGTGTGGAATTTCAAGTAGTTCATATCGTATCCATTCGTTTCCGTTAAAAGAATAAAGAACCTCGGAGCCAAAACTACACCAAACCAAACTATCCGGACCACAACTAATGGTAGAATTAGATGAAGCAGTTCCGGTATAGAATTGGGTCCATGTTGTACCATCAAACCTGAGCAAAAATTCACCATATAGTACCCATACATCTCCATTAAAATCAACAGAAAGTTCGGGATAAAATGAAAAAGGCACACCCATATCCTCATTAGTATACAAAATCCATTGCTCACCATCGAATTGCACTATATCACTTCCCTGAGCAAACCAGACATTTCCGGAATCATCAGGAATAATATCCAAAACCACCAAATTAAACCCAATCTCACCCGGTGTCAGGATATGCCAGGTTGATCCATCAAACATCACTCCTCCATTCTGATTGCCAGTCCAGATGTTTCCAAAAGCATCGGTTGCAATTGCATTTATATGAAGGTAACTAAGTCCAATCTCTTCATTTGGATAAACAGTCCAGACACCTTCGGTACTAAATTTTAAGACACCCTTTTCACATCCCATCCAAACATTGCCTTGCTTATCGACAGTTATACAATCAAGCAAATTCGTAGGAATACCTGAATTGGAAGTATTGTATGTAGCTATTGCATGCCCAACTTGTTTATCGTACTTGACTAAACCTCCAAGGGTTGCCAACCAGAGATAGTTGCCATCTTCCGCTATCTGTATCACGTGCCTGGTGGAAATATAAGAAACCATATTCCCATCCTGAGCCGAACTATACTTATATGATACAATACATAGGACACTAACTATAAATGCAGGCAGTAAAGTCCACAATTTTCTAAAAATATTCATAGCTGTATTATTGAGCTGAGGGATTAATCTGCACAAATATCATAAAAACTTTTGATATTACAATCATAGAAAGGTTTTCATGGCGCATACCCCAACAGGATCATCAATCAGCAGTTAGAAGTCTTCCTATTTCACTTTCACATCTATTCTGTCGTTGTTTTTCGCCGGGCTTAGTTTGTATGTAAAACTGAGCATTATATACCGGCGGATGATGTTGGAGCGGGTTTCACTGATGAAGTTGAACTGGCTGAGCCTGCTTATGCCCGTATTTTTGTTGAGCAGGTCGCGACCGGTAAGCATGAGCAGTCCACGGTTGTTTTTGAGAAAGGTGTAACCGGCAGTAGCAGTGAGCATTGGTATAGTGAGGTCGTTGCTGAAACTCTGCGAGGTATAACGGTCGACTGAAGCAGCTATGCTGAATTGCCATTTAACTGACGGGTTGAATTCAATATTTGAGAAACCGTTGAAGTTGATATACCTGCTGGTGATTGTTTCACCGATGGTAAGGGTTGATGTATTCAGGGTAAGTTCGCCACCTGCCTCCACCACCCAGTGGTCGGTTTTACGGTTGATGAAGCTGAGCGAAGCCGTGCGCCTGAAGTTGCTTGTGGCCGATGACTCATTGTTCACCAGGCCTTCTCCCCTGCTGAGTTCTGCAAAGAGCTCTACATTGATGTTTACCCCGGCAAAGCGCAGGGGTGTGGTAAATTCAACATCAGCA
The DNA here is from genome assembly GCA_035298745.1 of Lentimicrobium sp. GTDB lineage: Bacteria > Bacteroidota > Bacteroidia > Bacteroidales > Lentimicrobiaceae > Lentimicrobium. Next base: position 20,127 of record DATGXS010000049.1, read on the forward strand.
TTTGTGCTGAATTCATTGCCGGTATTTACCAGTCTGTCGGTTTGCACAAGGCCTTCGCCAATGGTGCGGTTATAGCCAATTTTGTCCATGGTAATGCTTCCACCGATCCTGGTAAATAGCGAAGTTTGCGAAAACTGGTCAAAGAGCATCCAGTTGGCAAACAGGTCATGACGTGTTTCGGCTTTCAGGTTACGGTTCCCATAAATCAGGTATTGGGGGTCGGTGTTGTTTACAACTGGTACCAGCAGGGTGATATCAGGTTCCTGCAATGAAGCACTATATTCAACACCCACCCTGCGACCCGCGCGGTAGTTATATTCCCAGTTGAAGAACGGTAACAGCTTACGGTAGTTATCATTAACTTCAGTGCTGTCGCGGAGGGTATTGGATGTATTTGCCGTCAGGAGTTCAATACCAGCCGATGCTTTGGTCTTTTTGGAAGAGAACCTTAAAGCGATTGAAGGTTTAAGATGCATGTACTGCTGTGTAATTGACGGACTGAGGCTGTCGATAGGTTCTTCTGATTGTGCAAGGTTTTTAAGCTTTCGCGAGAAGCTGCCACGTGAATAATCTGTTGAAATCTTCGGATTTACGTACCACTGCCTGTTCAACCGTATAAGGGTGGAAGCGGTTATGCCGCCGTTGACCTGTTGATTCTCGCTTTCGCGGATGTTGTGCCGGTGATCGGATGCTGGAATCAACGGGAGGGTGTTGATGGTGGTGCGGTCATCAGTTGAAGCCGATGAACGCCAGTTGCCATTGAGTGACAGGTTGAACAGCTTAAATAGTTCATTGCCCTTAAATAGTCCGGTTAGTATTCCACCTGCCGACAGTTCATCCCTTCCGGCACTGGCATCGGTCTTCAGTATATTAACCACATCATTTGATAATCTGGCAACAGCATAATCGTTAACAAGGTCAGAGCCGTCGGTCAGTCCGGCATTACCGTTAAACATGATTGTCCTGGCAGTATCAGTTTTATCTTTCATACCAAAAGTGAGCTTATGGGCAAAGGCCCTGTTATTATGGTTTTGTATTTCACTGGTGGTAAAACTGCCTGTTTGGGTGAAATTCGTATTATCGATATCTTTCCTGATTTCTTTATCAGATCCATTACCAAGATAACTCATAAACAGCCGGCTGTTTTTGCCATACTGGTATGAGTAATTTATTCCGCCGGCACCTGATGTTACCAGACCTTCTATTGTTTGACCGAAGTTGAGTGGCATATCCCCGGTATTGAATGAAATACGCATTCCACCACCGTGCATAGCCTGCAAACCGCCGTTAAAGTCGATATAATCCCTGAATGAAAAACCGGGTTTGTTTATGTTATTGATCATTCCCAGGGTGGCAAACTGGTTTTTGGCTGTGAAACGGTATGCTTTGAGCGATATATCATAATAATTGCCTGGTGCGGCACCGGCTGACAATTCGCCAAGCCATGCCTGCCTGCGCCCATCCTTGAGCAGGAGGTTGATGGTTTTATCGCGCGATTCATCCTCTATGCCGGTCAGTTCAGCGTCTTCGGATTTCTTATCATACACCTGCACCTTGCTGATGGCGTCTGCCGGAAGGTTCTTGGTGGCAACCTGCGGATCGGAACTGAAGAATTCCTTGCCATCAACCAATACTTGCTTCACGTCTTCACCCATGGCCTTTATATTGCCTGACCTGTCGACTTCCACGCCCGGAAGTTTCTTCAAAAGGTCCTCGGCCACTGCATCGGGCCTGGTTTTGAAGGCACTTGAGTTGTACTCAACGGTATCGTTCCTGATGCTCAGCGGAATTCTTTCGCCTGCAATACTTGTTTCTTTAAGGTCGATTACCCTGGCTTTTAGGATGATAAGACCAAAGTCGGTTGTTTTTCTTACTTCCAGCTGATGATACCAGGTGGTATAACCCACATACGACACCTGCAGCAGGTAATTGCCATTTTTCACTTTACGTACTTCAAACCGGCCATTGTCGTTGGTAATACCAAAGAAAGCCAGTGTAGAATCAGCCGGGTTGAGCAGGGCAACGGTGGCAAAAGGCATTGCTTTTCCCGATTCATCGGCAACGGCGCCACTAAAGGTAAACTGAGCTGATACAAACAACGGAGTCAGCAGTATTACTAGCAAATACAGGTTTTTCATAAGGTACTTTTTGGTTTATTTTCAGGTGCTTTTATTGCCTGCAAAAGGCTGCAAAAGAGATTACATTTCATCAAATTGAATGATCACTGCCTGATTTTGATAACTATATGGTTTCCTCCACCACCTTCACCCATTTCTGCGCGCTTTTCGTCGACCATTTTATTGAATTCCTTCCGGCTCATTTTCTTTCCTTTGTTTGGTTTTATGATCATCCCGGCAACATCCTCAAGCTTCACTGAAGCGGCACTGATAATGCGTTTTCCTTCGTTGGTTATAAGTTCAAGAATGAGGCCCGGAAGTCCGTTGAACCTTGCTGGACCGGCAGGTACCTGAATAGATGGGGTGAACCAGGCAATGGTGAGTATACTGTCATTCATGCAGGTGGCTTCCAGACAAGGGTAACCAAGAATTTCCCTGCGATTGCCGGTGAGTTTCCAGGCAACTGAATCTAAAGGAGATTCTATGAGGAACATCCGTGACATAAATTCGCGCTGGTCAACCGACCTGTGTTCTTTAAAATTTACATAGGTTATTTCATCAGGTTCACTGATACGTACAAAAACACGGTTACCATCTTCTTCATCGTTAACCTGTTGAGTTTCTTCATCTTCATTGGTTCCAACATAAATCGATTCAGCGGGTGTAAAATGCAGTATCTTTTTCATGGTGTGCTCATTCGGGATTCCCGGGGGGAGCATCGAGGCATCGCCATCAACATGAATATCGAATTTTACCGTTTCGTTATATTCAACCGTTCCCGATTGCTGAGCACTTAATTGGAAGGTAACAAGTGAAGAGGCAGCCATAAGTGCAAATGCGATTACTTTTTTCATGATCATTGAATTTTAAATGTTTGTATTACGATTTCAAAATTAGGAAGACAGAAAGGCAACAACGGTTAATGCATGGCCAATTAAGGTTAATTAAGGTTAATGGGTGTTGACACCCGCATATATTAGATTATTTTTGTATCTATGAAAGCGAACAAGAGGCTCAGGATAATCGGCATAATGATGGTCACGGCACAGGTACTCATTGCAGTGGTGGTGGTGCAATGGCTGACGATGCAGTACAAAGAAGAGCATAAACTGTTGTCAGATAATATCTCGAGGGCCTGGGATGCAGCCAACCAACAGATGATTGATTCGATGCTGATGAAGCACTATATTAATCCTGCCATCGACAGTACGCAAAAGAAGTTCACTTTTAGGTTCAATCATTTCAGTTCGGCACCATCACCTCAAAAAGGCAGGCGTATTTTTGTGAATGTTTCAGATTCCAATAAGCATATATCTATTATTAATAAAGACAGACCTGTACTGAATAAAGAAGATTCGCTGACGGTTAACACCGAAGATATTATAGTAAATGACCTGGTATTGAGGGGAGTAAAACTGTTTGTGAATGTTCAGCATGATTCATTGGGTATGAAGCAGTCAATGGGATTACCCGACACATCCATGTTAAAGCAGGCATTGCGAACACAACTTCATGAAGTTGACCCTCATATTACGGTCACATGGAAAACTGATAGCATAATAAATGATGATGATTCACTTGCCGGTACTGGCCTGATGCATGATGAAGATCAATATTCATACAGTATCATGCTGAACGACAATAACCTGCATGCCGAGATCAATGGTTTTAACAGGGTTATTGCTGCAAATCTTTTGCCATGGGGATTGTTTGGCCTTTTACTGGTTTTATTGTCGGCAGCCGCCTTTCTGGTAAGTTACAGGAGCCTGCGTTCACAGATGTTGCTTAATATACAGCGAAATGATTTCATCCGCAATATGTCGCATGAACTCCGGACCCCTGTTGCAACGGTAAAAGTTGCGCTTGAAGCAATCAATAATTTCAATACCGAAAGTGACCGGCAGATGACCAGCGAGTACCTTTCGATGGCCATCATGGAGACCAACCGCCTGGAGATGCTGATCAACAGGGTCACTGACCTTATGTCAGAAGGTAACCTGCGACTGGTTACAAAACGGGAAGATTTGAGTGGGTTGCTGAAAGAAGTCGCCAGTTTGATGAAGCCGAGGCTGGGCAATGAAATGGCATCGCTCACGCTAACAGGTGTTGACGAACCGGTGTTGGTTACGATAGACAACCTTCATTTTAAGGGAGTGCTCATAAATCTGATTGACAACAGTTTAAAATACAGCGAACCACCTGCATACATTGAGGTCAACCTTTCAAGAGATGCAGGCATGGTAATTATAACTGTTACTGACAGGGGAACAGGTATACCTGCTGAGTATGCGGGCCGTATTTTTGAAAAATTTTTCAGGGTTCCCCAGGGTGATACGCATAATATCAAGGGTTACGGATTAGGTTTAGCTTATGCTGAAGCAGTAATAAAACAGCATGGTGGGTTCATCAGTTACCATCCCCGTTCAGGTGGTGGAAGCATATTTGAGATCAGGCTGAAAAGCTTTTAAGAATATGAATAAAAGCTAAAAAAATGAAAAGCAAGGTTTTATACATTGAAGACGAACCGTTTTTGGGGCGAATAGTCAGTGAAACGCTTCAAAAGCAGGGTTTTGATCTGAAGCTTGTTGCCGATGGTTCAGATGTAATGCCTGCCCTGCATGCATATGCACCTGATATTTGTATACTAGATATTATGCTCCCGAATATAGATGGTTACACTCTTTGCAGGCAAATAAGGGCTTTGAAGCCGCTGTTACCGGTAATTTTTCTAACAGCCCGTAGTGAAACAACTGACCTTGTAAAGGGATTTGAATCGGGTGGTACCGACTACGTCAAGAAGCCATTCAGCATGGAAGAACTTATTGTGCGCATCAACAATCAGCTTCATTTGCTTTCAAACCACAAGCAGGAAAAGAAAGAAGAATTTCGCCAGCTGGGCCAATACCGTTTGTTTATTAACCGGTATGAACTGGTATCGCCTTCAACTACCCATAAACTGTCGGCCCGTGAAATGGAGATCATGGATCTGCTGACACATTCAGTCAATAACGTAGTCAGTCGCCGGGACCTTCTCCTAAAGGTATGGGGGGACGATAGTTTTTTCAATTCCCGCACCCTCGATGTTTATATCCGCAAACTGCGCTCCCTCTTATCAGAAGACCCTTCTATTGAAATTGTGACGCTAAAAGGAAAAGGGTATTTGTTCCTGGTAAAATAAGAATAATCAGCAGAAAAAAGAAAAAGAGGCAACCGAAATTGTCTCTTTTTCTTATTAGAGGCAAGACTAACCCGCCAATACCTCATATGTTGAGATAAAGCTTTCGCTTCATCGTCTAACTTAAATACTAAACGTCTTATTTTCAATAATGTTTGAGAAATTGTTTTTTTTATTTGATTATCATTGGTTTTAAATTCTGATCTGGTATCTGGAATTATGTCGTTATTTTTGTTACGTATTAAGTATTATGAAACGCCATGCCCTGATAACCGGCTTACTTTCGGGACTTCTATTCGGAGTTGCTACTCCTTTGGGGAAATTGCTTCTCGCTGGGTTAAATTCATTCCAGTTAGCGGGCTTACTCTATCTGGGTGCGGGCATTGCAATGATTCCTTTCATATTCAGGAGCGAAGGAAAAGTACGAATGCTGTTCAATCGCAGGAACAGATTAAAAACGTTGGGTATAATTTTCTTTGGTGGTATTCTTGGTCCTGTACTTCTGCTGGCGGGATTAAAAACAGCCAATGCGGCATCGGTATCAATATGGCTTAATATGGAACTGGTAGCCACTGCTATCCTTGGGGTTCTGTTTTTTAAAGACCACCTCGACAGATATGCATGGGCAGGTGTTGGATTAACAGTGCTTGCTGGGGTAGTTACTTCACTTGGTGCAGGTGTTAGCGGCATTGTGCCGGCAATGTTTGTGATTGCAGCCTGTATCAGCTGGGGGATTGATAACCATCTTACGGCCTTATCGGATGGAACTACTCCACAGGCAGTAACTTTTGTTAAAGGGATTATTTCCGGATGTGTAAATATTGCCATTGGTTTTATCCTTGCGGGAAAAGCGCCTGTTGAACTGACGGATATTTCACTGGCAGTACTTGTGGGTGTTTTTTCTTATGGAGTAAGCATCGTATTGTATGTTACTGCAGCACAAAATATTGGAGCTACACGAAGCCAGATACTGTTCTCTACCGCTCCACTGTGGGGTGTGCTGTTGTCGGCTATTATCTTCAGTAATTCATTTCAGGCAGTACACATCATATCTGTCGTTTTACTTGCTTTTGGGATTCTGCTCACCAACCTTTTTTCACATGAGCATCAACATTCCCATCAGGCAATAGAACATGTGCACATGCACAGGCACGACGATGGTCACCATGATCACTCTCACGAAGGCCTTCAAATATCAGGCAATAAGTGGCATACGCATATTCACACTCATAAAGCTATAACGCACACGCACAAACATTCTCCCGATCTGCATCACAGGCATGATCATGATAAGGAAAAAGGCTAAAGGCTAAAGGCTAAAGCTCAGAAATTAGTCCTTTATAAATTTTCTCAGGTTACTGATAAACGCCCTGTAATAATCATCTTCTACTTCAAGGTCAGCCTGTTTTGTGAGCCAGATTAATGGAAGTTTATGATCAGCATAGTGGATGAACACCTTGGTATAAATGCCTGAGCTTCCTTTGAGTTGTGAATAAATGCTTTTGCAGGAAAAGTCGCTGAAATCAGAGAATGGGATGATAACCTCTGGCTTCAGGAACATTGCTACCGGGTTGTTGCTTTTCAAGATCAACTGTTTATGATATGAGTCGACAGTAATGTTCCAGGTGGTTTCGTTAAACCTGTACCATGCAATCATTATGAAGAAAAATACAACCATCAGGGATATTTCAACAGGATCCCAGACATTCCGGTAGAGGGAAGAAACCGGCATTGCAAAGATAAATACGAGCCAAAAAATCAAAGGCATGAGGTCAGGTTTGGTGATGATTGTAAATTCGCGTGTTTCACCGGCAATGCGAAAACGCGAATTTCTCTTCTCTGAGAGGAGAATAAGATCATCCAAATTCCGGCCAGGATCATCAGCAACTTCAATGTATTGCGAATCAGGCTCCTGTTCTTCCAGGTCGTGCATTACCTGCCTGATTAACTTTAATTCCTCGAAAAATTTCATTCGCCAGCGTTTACATTAATTTACATCAAGCAACTCAAGTTTAAAGACCAAAGTACTATAAGCCGGCATGTTGGCCATTTCCCTCGACATGTATCCCAAAGAAGATGGAACTAAAATAGTTGCCTTACCTCCCCTGGCCATCATTGGGATAGTTTCTTCGAGTCCCGGAATGGCACTTTTTTGGCCAAGTGTGAACTCCCATGCAGCGGCCGACTTATTAGAAGAAACCAAAGTATCATTTAACAGATACATCTCAAAATTGAGCTTTACCCGACTTCCGGTAATTGGCTTAGGGCCTGTGCCAGTGACGGTTTCAACGTAGGTTACCCCGTCAGCGGTAGTTATCCCTGAGAGTCCCTTTTGCCTTAGATAATCAGAGATATCTTTCTTTTCTTTTGCCAGCCTTTGATCATCGGTATAATCGATCTTATTGAGCATACTGGCATACTTGATATCCAGCTCCTTAAAGTAGAATGGAGAATTTGTCGCCGGCAATTTATTAACCAGAAGATTCCTGATCTTCACAGCCAATGCTTTATCGCCTTTGTTGAAAGCTTCATCAAAGCAAGTGAAATAGTTATAACGGATAAAGTCAATGATGATTCTCATGTTCATTGAGTTGATTTTACCGCTGTTGATTTTGTCATATGCCATCCCCTCAATCAACTGAATGTGCCTGTCAGTGATATTTGCCTGGTTAACTTCTGGCGTAAGCCTGTAAGTCCATCCCTGTGGATGCAGATATTGTCCGAGCCCTATCATTTTGGCTCCGTCAAAAGCGATACTGATTAAGACTGGGACAGGGCTGAATAAGTTATTCTTAATGATATCGCACAACAATTGCTCCTGCCTGGTGTATTTACCTTCCCTGTCAGGTAGGAGATACCAGCTAAAAGTACTGCCTGTTGTGGTATTTTCAATAGTATATTGCTGGGTTTGCCATGTTTTATCTTCCAGTGACCTGAACCATGAGATACCATCAGTAAAAGGCAATTGCTGTTTATCTTTCATGTAATTGAAATACCATTCGGTACCGAAAAATACCATATTCAGGGGTTTTACGTCAGTACGCACATTCTCAATTTTCTGCAGATACATGAGTGGATGAAATGCCAGGTCGAATGAATTGATTAGTAAAGCATTCTGATCACATGAGTTAAGGGTGTTACGGGCATATTCAAGTTGGGCATCGGTGAAACCTCCACGTTTTTTACCCTCGCGGTATGCAACAAGCGCTGAATCATTTTTCCCTTCTGCCATGAAGTGCAAGGCCATTTCTCCCCAGAGAATAGTCGGCCTGGCCTGTACATCAACGTAATATTTCGGATTGTTATATTCGGGATTTATTTCGAGCACACGCTCAAAAGATGCAGATGCCTTATCAATAATTTTCCAGCTTAATCCGGTAAGGTCCAGTCCATCGCGGGTAGCACTACGGTAGGTTGCTTCGCCAAGGTACATCCATGCTTCGGGATTATTCTCATCAAGATCAATGGCTTGATTCATTTTAATCAAGATAGAGTCGTAATTGATCACATCAGGATTTTTGACAACCTCGGTGCGAACGTATTCAAGCAGTTTGTTCACTTCAGCCTGCCTGGCCTGACGTTTGCTCTCAGAGTCAAAGATATTAGTGATAAAACCAGGCTGGAATTTCAGAAGGATGCTAACAATTGCAGCCATAACAATTACACCGGCGACAACCACCTGGAGCCATTTTTTGCCGTTCTTCGCAGGCTCCGGCTTTTCATCCATAAAAGAAGGCCTGGTAGTTTCTTTTGGTTTCTCTGCCATTGTCTTCGGTTTTTCAGGCAGATCCGGCTTCTTTCCGGCAGGGTTGATCACCTGGTTTTCCCTGGTATGGGAGTTATTAATGTTAACATTTACCGGTTGCTGTGGCCTTACCGGTTCGAAATCAACCAGTGTTTTGTCGTCATCAGCGAATGCATTTCCGGCAGTAGCCGGTTCAGGCTTGTGTTGAAACACTGCATTTAAGGCTTTCCGGAATTCAGCGCACGACTGGTAGCGCATGGCAGGGTCTTTATGAGTGGCAACCCTGAGTATTTTGTCGATTTCAGGATATCCTGTCAATTCGGGCAGTGGTTCGTATACAATTTTGGTATAGATCTGAAAACTTGAAGTAGTTGTGACATCATAAGGCGGTTTGCCCTGAAGCATATAGAAGAGGGTGACCCCAAGGGAGTATATGTCGCTGCGGTGGTCAAGCGTCTTTTCGGTATTCACCTGTTCGGGACTCATATAAACAGGTGTGCCTATCTGAGTTCCGGTAACGGTCATATCTTCGGTGCTACCTACTAACTTTGCAATACCGAAATCAAGGATTTTTACCTCACCTGATGGTTCAATAAAGATATTCGATGGCTTAACATCACGATGAACGATGTTCTTCTTATGTGCATACTCAAAAGCATCGAGTACCTGAGTGAAGACAGACAGTGCCTTTTCAGGGTTCATAGGGCCGTTACGCTTTATCATTACACTAAGGTCTTCACCCTCCAGGAATTCAAGTACAATAGCCAGAAACTCAGGGCGCTCTTCATAGTCGATCACGCGGGTGATGTTCACGTGATTAAGGCTTGCCATAAAGCGGGCCTCATTCTCAAAGCGTTGCCTTATATTACTATTGGCAGTAAGAATAGGGTTAAGTACCTTCACCGCAACCTTTGTCTGCAGTTTTTCATGTACTGCTTCGTAAACTGATGCCATGCCACCTTCACCAATCAGGCGCGTGATTTTGTAATGGAGTATTTGTTCACCTATCATATATTACTCTTTAATTCCGTTAAGACTTTTAATTAACTATTCGGTTTTGAATATGAACTCTGTATGGCCGATTCTAACCTTATCTCCCGGCGAGAGGAACAACTTGTCAAATTTGGTCAGTTTCTTATCATTGCAGAAAGTGCCGTTGGTGCTCGGTTGTCCTGAATCACTAATGCTTCCGTCGTCACTTATTGTGCAAAGGTGATCGCCGTGCTGTTCAATTACATTTATGAGGCAATGTTTGTGGCTGATATACTTATCGCCGGTAATGACGTGAAAGAACCTGGGATTACTGCTTTGTGGTGCAGCTCCTTCCGGCCCGCCACTCCTGCCAAAGATATTTTCTCCCGGCTTCAGTTCCAGTGTTGTGCCATCGGTTTCATTGACCAAACGGGGCTTTGATGGTGAAGGACGACTCCACTCAATCACCGTTTTTTCACCTCCTCCACCAATAGGTTGCTGACTTTCAGGCCCTGTTTTCGGACTGGAGGCAACACCAGCGCCTGTCATAACCGGTTGCCTTATGGCTGCCGGAATGATGAATACGAGCGCCTGTGTACAAGCAGGGCACTTTACCATGGCCTTTTCCTTGTCTTTTGGCAATTTATCATCAGCTATGACGATTAGTTTGCCACACTTAGAACATTTAATCTGCATTTTTCACGGTTAGGTTTTGTTTGATGTAATATAGACCACTTGTTTCAACTACTGGTAATTATGACCATTCATTAAGTTCACCAAAATCATCATCCAGGGCGGTCATATCATCTTCCATTCCGTCGAGTACATCTGCCGTTACATCTTCAGGCACATCAGAAGCTACCTCGCCCGAATATTCAATTTCCGATTCAGGAACAGAGAGTCCTTCCATGGCATCGGGATTCAAAACCTGAAGTTCATTTTCTTCAATGACCTGGTTGCGGTTGTCATCTGATCCTATTACATCAGCCACCTGGTCTGCATTAACATCACCAACGATTACATCGTCCATACCATCGGCATTGGTATCAACTGAAATGGTACTACCGTCAGCTGGCACTTCTGCCATCACCAGTGTTGATGGATCATGGATCATGACCAGGTCTTCTTCTGACAGTTGACCATCGTTGTTTTGGTCGGTGTACAAAGCATCGGCACTTCCGTCGAGGTTTAGGTCAACAAAAACTGTATCAGTTTCCCCATCAGAATTCAGGTCAGCAGATATCACATTGGGGGCTGACTCATACTCACCATTACTCGCATCCTCACTATCAGAAAGTCCTCCATTATCCCCATCACCGTTCAAATTTTCATTCCCTTCAAATGAACCTTCACTCTCAGCATTTCCGGCATATTCTACCTCGGGAAGCCCATGAGCTTCAACGGTAATGAAATCAACTGAGGGCTGCCCGTTCTCATCCAGTTCCTCAGCATAGAATGTATTATAATATTCTCCATGCCAGGCGAATACGCCACCGGGACCTGTATCTTCACGTGCTGCCGCAAATGCTTCTTCAAACGACATCCCGTCATGCACTGTTCCTGCTTTAGCTATAGGAGCAGTGTTAGGATCCCAGGAGTCATCAGATGCTGAATCGACAACGGCATCAGATGAATCGCCGGATAAGCCGGCAATACCGGTTTCGGGCATATCAGCACCTGAAACTGCATCAGTTTCAATTTCAACAATATCGCCAAGACCGGTTGAATTACTCACTGCAATACCGGCGACAATGGCTGCACCGGTTTTAATTGCTGCACTGTGACGGCTTATTGTTTTCTTTGGTTCATCCGGTTCGGGAGTTACCAATGTAATTTTATTGCTCATGATTATTATTGTTCTTGTTCATTTATAAGCAGATAGATTACCTCACCCATTTTGCCTTACACACCAGACAGTAACCGCGGCGCTCCATATTTTCGAAGGGTTCGGCGCCAAGGAACTTGAAACATGAAGGGCATATATAGGCTTTCTTGAAATCCTCTTCCAGTTCCATCATTTGTTCCTGAGGGTTGCCTGTAACAGTGCCCGATAAAATACCCAGCGCACCACCAACCACAGGTATAAATGATAGTCCTGCCTTAAGTCCGGTACTCTTTAGATTGCTGTTGCGAAGAATCCTGTGTTTTTCTTTCTGGTACTTATCATATACCGCACGTAGTTTGGAAAACTCCGTAATAAGTTGCTCCTGTTTGATAAAATCATCATACACAGTCCCTTTCTTACATGTACCCGATTCCATAAGTTCCAGCAACATCCGTGTATCTATTGCCTGGGCTGCAAGAAGCAACACGTCAGTTTCCTTCAGTGGTGCCCGCATTATACGGGTTCCATTGAGAAAAGTACCGTTTGAGCTTCCCAGGTCTTCAATGACAAAATCATCGCCAACCTTCTTTATTGAGCAGTGATGGCCACTGACTTTATCATTCCTGATGACAATATAATTGTCAGGATTCCTACCGATTGTTAATTCTTCTATCATTTTTTTTAAAAGATTCCAAATTCCAAATTACCCTCACCCTCTCCCCCTCATTCACTCACTCACTCACACTTTCTCTCCCCCTCACTCAATCGCTCACTCACTCGCTCACTCAACCACTCTCCCCCTCACTCACTCTCCCACTCACCCACGCTCACTCACAAATACCTCACAAATAAAGCACAATTCACTCACAATTTACTCACAATTCACTTTCACCAAAACAGCTGAGAAATTATCTCTTGAATTCAGTGTACAGCGTTCTGTGATGATATTAAGTATATCATCCTCGCCTTTGTCACTACCGAGTATTTCAAAAAGCTCATCATCGGGCACGCCTTCCCTTACACCATCAGTGGCCAAAAAAAAGTAATCACCTGACAGAATATCATTGATGAGATGGACATCAGGCTTCACTATATGGACCATGTTTCCCTGAATGGCACGGGTGATTATATTCTTACGGGGATGAACAGCTGCTTCTGCTTCTGTAATACGGCCCTGTTGCACCCATTCCATCACCAGGGAATGGTCGCTGGTATGCCAGAGGCAACGCCCATTCCTTACATGATAAAGCCTGCTGTCGCCACAGTGAAGAACAGCCATGCTGTTGTTAATAAGCAAAGCCACCACCGCGGTTGTTCCCATTCCCGCAGAACCGGGATTCAGGCTTAGGTATTCATCAAACTCTTCCTGTACTTTTGAAAAAGCATCTTCAAGAAATCGAATTACTTCATTTCCTGTTCTTTCATCTATAAAATTACTCTGATGCAGGGAGAATTTTTGAAAGGCTTCATTCCTGCAGAGGTTAGTCATAAAAGCTTCCCCGGCTAGTTTGCTGGCGACTTCACCTTTTTCATTTCCACCCATGCCGTCGCATACGATGAGTACTGTGCTTTCATTGCTGGAATGACAAGGGTGGATAAGGAGGTAATCCTCCATATTTTCTCGTCTGCCAATTCCTGAAATCGTTCCCTGATATGCCGTTTTAATCATTGCGCAATTCTCCTACCGGCATATATCTTGAAGCATTACCTTCAATGACAGGTGTTTGTCCGTTCTTAGTCATGTTGAGCACATTAGCCTTTACATAAGGAAATATCTCTTCGAGCGTGACCACATGATCGTTATTCCTGTCAGCACTACCCTTAAGGCCTTTCAGGAGGTAATAGGTAAAAGCTCCCTGCCGGATTTTTGGGTTCTCCTGTGAAGTTTCAGTGGGTTTTGATGACATGATGATCACAACATTTGTTTCGGATGAAGTAACCTGAGAAGCCGGGATTGCCGGGGTATTATGGTAGATACTGCCTGAATAGCAGGCATCGGCCAGACAAAGCTTATATTTGGCAGGATATTTCTTGAAAACTGCCTTAATCTCAGAATGTAATAATAGTGAGCTGTATTCCTGGGTTAAATCGATAGGACAAAAAGCCCCTTCAGAGCCATGCCCTGAAAAGAAAAACAAAAGCATATCGTTTTCCGATGCCCGTGAAAAGATATCGTCCATGGTTTTCAGGATATTACTTTTAGTGGCGGCTTCATCAACCAGCACTGCAATATTTTCATCGGGGAGGGAGCCACCTTCAGGACTTTTAAGATAAGCATACATACGGTAAGCATCATCGTCAGAGTACCTTAGGTCGATGTTACCATACATGTAATCTGAGCAGCCTACGATGACTGCGAATTTTTTGTATTCCTGGCCCTGCACTGCTTGAATTCCAAAGAGTAACAGAATGGTGATCAGAAGGTACTTCATAGTATTATCGTATACGGGTATAAGTTTCTTTATCTGTGAAGCCGTTATTGTTAATGAAGGTATGGAGTTGCCGACGGGTGGTTTTAACCTGATATGAAGGGAATGAATCAACCGGTGTTTCAGAAAGTTGTTTAAGTGCCTCTATTCCTGCTTCTGAGGAAATGCTGCTTAATGTGAGCCTTCCTTTTGACAGATCAACAAGTTGAACTTCCCACCCGGTTTTTTCATTATTCAGATTCAACAGATAGTGTCCTTTGAATTTCCGCAATAACATATCCGGATTAATTGAAAAGATGGTGTCAGCATAATAAATGGGCACTAAGAGACTGTCACCCCTGAAACGGATTGCAATTTTCTCCTTTGTGTTAAGATTATAAAGAGTATCACCTTTTACTTTCTGGGAACTATCAATGTCAGAAGGATGCACTACCAGGTCATAATCGTATGTTTTGACTATACTGTTTTCTGTTATACTCAGAATATTGGCACCTGAATCACTTATATACTTTCCCTGCAGGCGCTTTGGAAAATGTGAAAGATTATCGGCTCCGGGAGGTTGTGGCTCGTCGAATGTTATAACAGGGCCACAGGCAGATATCATAGTGAATACCATGATAGTCAATAAGATATTAAATGCTCTCATTTGATAAGATCAGAAAGAAAAGGATGATGAATAGCAATTACCTGCACACCTCAAACAAAGCAGGCTACCAAAGGTAAAAAAGTTTTATTTTACTTTAATGATAAATATCCAAATTAGTCGCGATATACAGTCCTCCACTCAGATTTTTCATTCCAATAGGGGGCACTTCCGTTAATCGGGTATTACGCGAATTAACTATTGGATTGGTGGTGATCTTAAAAGTATATCCTGCAAAGATTCCAAAGGCTGTGTATTGGTCTAACTTAGGACCATATGCCTTGTATGAGAGGTCAATTCCAAGATAACAATAAGGTTGGTTGAATCTGATGTCGAGATCCCGGTCATTGAGGTATTGCTGTATTGGTATTGCATCAAGTTTTGGAGTATTTAAGAGTCGTGATTTGTTCCAATTTAACGAGACTGAAGGCCTGACGGTAAAATGCCAGGTATTGATTATATTATAGCCATAGCTAAGGCCGAATTGCCTCAGGTGAAGCTTTACCAGAAGCGAATCGGTTTTATTTGAAGTACCCATAAATCCATAATGCACTCCAAAATAGTGTTTTTTGTATAGGAAGCCAAACTCAATCCGCCCGAGACCTTCAGTGGAAAGTATTGAATCGTTGTATTCTCCAAGGTAGTTGCGGTATTTGTCGTAATCAAACATCAAGACCTGACCTTTAAATGCCAACACATAACCTAATGTTGGGCTTGGATTCTCATCAGGGAAATCAGAATTTCTTTTCTTTTCCTGGTTGAATGCCAACAACGGTAAAATTACGAGAATCAAAATAATGATGCAGGTTGTTCCTGGT
The DNA here is from genome assembly GCA_035298745.1 of Lentimicrobium sp. GTDB lineage: Bacteria > Bacteroidota > Bacteroidia > Bacteroidales > Lentimicrobiaceae > Lentimicrobium. Next base: position 35,851 of record DATGXS010000049.1, read on the forward strand.
ACTTTGTTTCTTGTTCTTTGTTCTCTGTAAAATTCCATTAAATAAAATTTTTCACATAAAGGTAAGAACAACTTTGGTAATTCTCAAATTTCAACCATTGCCTTATTAATCATCGTTTCCGCCAGTTCTTTCTTCGGTTTGAGACCAAGGTCTTTGAGTTTGGTGGCCTGAAGCACAAGATTGTCGTTGCCTGTGCAGAGTTGTTTGTATGCTTCGTTGTATTTGCCCTGTGCTTTATCGAGTTGGTCACCAATGGCTTCAAGGTTGCTGACAAAGTTCACAAATTTGTCGTATAATTTACCTCCCCTTTCGGCAATTTCCATAGCATTGCGGTTTTGGTACTCACGTTTCCAAAGATCGACGATTAACTTAAGTGAAGTGATCAGGTTGGTGGGGCTCAAAAGAAGAATTCGCTTATCGTAAGCATAGTTCCATAATTCGGGGTCTCCCCTGAGGGCTGCAATGTAGGCGGGTTCGCTCGGTATGAACATCATCACGAAGTCGAGGGCCTTATCATAATCATCATATCCCTTAGCGCTAAGTTCATTGATGCGGCTTTTTACATCGGCAACATGATTCTTTAATTCACGCTCCTGTTCCTCAGGGTCGTTAGAGTTGATACAGCGGGTAAAAGCATTGAGTGACACTTTTGAATCGATGATCACTGTCCTGTTATCAGGGTACTTTACAATGGCATCGGGCATCATTTTTTTACCTTCAGAGTCTGAACGAAGTGGTTTACCCTCGGCATCGGTGAGCAGGCTTTGCGGGAAATATTCACGCCCTTTTACCAATCCTGATTTTTCGAGAATATTTTCAAGTATCATTTCTCCCCAGCCGCCCTGGGTTTTTGATTCACCTTTCAGGGCCTTGGTAAGATTGCGGGCTTCCTCACTGATTGTCTTATTCAGGTCAGCCAGTTCCTTCACCTTTTCTCCTAAAGAGAACCTTTCTTTCGATTCTTTGCTGTAAACATCTTCAACAGTACTTTTGAACTCCTTCAGGCGATCGCCCAACGGGTCGAGAATAGCCTTGATATTGGCCTTATTGAGATCAGTAAATTTTTCACTCTTGGTTTCAAGAATTTTATTGGCGATGTTCTCAAATTCAAGGTTGAACTTCTTTCCCAGTTCTTCCATTTCAGCCTTTTGTGTTTGCAACTTCTCAGCAAGCGCCTCGTTATTTGCATTGGCTTTAGCCAGCAGCGTTTGGATGTTTGTGAAATCGTCTTTAACGTTTCTCAGTTCCTGCTTGAGCTCATCGAGCTCCTTTTGCTTGTCGGTAAGCAACTGACTGGCTGCCTGTAACTGAGCTGAAGAAGTTGCAGTGTATGAAACATGATTCCTTTCCAGCTCACTGTACTTTAAAGAATTGGCTTTCTCTATTTCAGTGATTTTTGATGAATATAGCTTTTCAACTTCAGCAACCTGAGCAACAGCATTATCTTTTTCCCATTGAACAGCAGCAACCAGCTTATTACGGCAAATCAGCCAGGTAATTATTCCACCTGTGACCAGGCCAACGAGTGAGAAAAGAGCAACTTCCATATCCTTCATTTTTGTTATGGCAAATATAACTCATCGCCAAGACAAAAGATGTCGCCAATGTGAACTTATCTCATTTTTTCCATGCAATCAAGCAGATCCTTTACTTTAACTGTAACAATTCCTGAAGTGATGTCTGACATGGCATAAGGAATAATGAGGCGACCGTTGTGGATAAGGGAGCCGCATGAATATATTACATTGGGTACGTATCCCTCACGTTCTTCATCGTTGGGATAAAGGAGAGGTTCGCGGAGGCGGGCAATAACCTTACAGGGTTCGTGAAGGTCAAGCAATAATGCCCCGAGGAAATATTGCCGCATGGCTCCAACCCCGTGGGTAATTAACAGCCACCCTTCAGGCAGTTCGATGGGAGAGCCGCAATTACCTACCTGGACAAACTCCCATGGTTCTTCGGGATGCTGCAGAAGGATCGGATTATGCCAGAAATGGATTTCATCAGAGAACATGATGTAGTTATTTTCACCGTCCTGGCGGCCAAGCATTACAAATTTACCATTGATCTTTCGGGGGAAAAGTGCCATTCCTTTGTTTTGGACTGCACTGCCATTCAGGGTAATGATGTTAAACGTACGAAAATCAGTTGTTTCAATAAGCTGTGGCAAAATGTTAAACCCATTATAAGCAGTGTAAGTAGCATAATAAGTTACTTCTCCGTTATCATCAACGAACCGCACAAACCGGGCATCTTCAATACCCCTGCTTTCATTTTCCGAAACAGGGAAGATCACCCTTTCAGAGATTCTGCTTCGCTCGTCGAAACGTACTTTATAATTTGAGTTGGCCAGCCATCTGATTTTGACTAGTGTTTTATCGTCACTGCTTATATCGGGATCTTCAAGAATTTTATGGAGACTTTCGGAAAGGTCATCGTATGTGAAAACATCGGGTAGTCGCTCAATAATGGCTGAGCTGGTATCATTCCACACCTCCATATCCTTGAGTTTGAGTTCAAAAAGATGACGAATATAGAATGGGTCATGCAGCATTTTGGGAGTTTGCACGAATTCAGTCATATGGTCAAAGATGGCATTTCCATCAGATTCAATAATGCCGCTACGAAAGACGATGGATGATATATGACCTTCACCGGTTGCCCTCAGGCTCATGATAAAACGCAATTCATCAGGGGCCAGGTTTGACTGATCGGGGTGTGGTACAATTGAAGGGTTAAATAAAGCAGCCGATTCAATGGAATACTCCATGGTAAAGTATGCTGCAATAAGCATTTTCTTGATATGTGATACAGTAATTTCCGGATTTAGGTATTGAACTACCCGTCCGAAATTTTCCATCAGCCGGTCCTCAATATTCCGATGACGATCATTGAAACTTGAAAGCACAACCCTTAAAAGGTCGCTTGCGTGATCATCCGACAATGCAAGTACCCGCCCGGCAATTCTTGAAATCCGATCGAGGTGTGTTGGAATATGCGGGCGAAGAATAACCCTTGATGTATCGCGCTGTATCCTGGTCTTTCTCCTTCTGATAAACTGTTTTATGCTGGCCATATTTTATGATTATATGCTTTTCTCAATGATTCTGTTATAAATACCGATATACTGTTCCACCATCCTTTCGGCACTGAATTTAGCAATTGCCCTTTCGCTTATATAAAATCGGTTAAGATGATCAACCTGCTCAACTGCCCGGGAGGCTTCATGTATGTTTTGAGTAAGGAATCCTGTTTTATTGTGTTCAACCAGTTCGGGCATCGAGCCCCTGTTAAAAGCAATTACCGGGGTTCCGCAGATCATAGCTTCGGCAACACTCAGCCCAAATGGTTCATCAAAACTGATGGGGTGCAACAGCGCAAAGGCCCCTCCAAGTAAACGGTTACGGTCGGCTGGACCCGAATTGCCGGCATACACTATCTGTTGGCCATCAATTAATGGTTTAACCCGGTTCTCAAAGTATGCTTCATCCTGAATAAGTCCTGATATTATGAGTTTCCGACCAGTTTCCCTTGCAATTTCAATGGATTCAACGGTGCCCTTTTCGGGATGTATTCTTCCAAAATACAGTAAATAGTCTTTGGGATTTGGGTTAAAAGTAAAATCCTGAATTTTTATTCCGTTATAAACGGTTTGAATATAATCGAGTTCAGGTGACCTGTCAGAATCACTAATAGAGACATAGTGGTTGTATTTGTTGTATTTCTTGTATACCGGTATGATTCCGGGTGAAGAGAAGCCATGGATAGTGGTAAGCATGGGCGTGCTGATCAAGCCGGAATAAGTGAGTGGCAGATAGTCGAAGTTATTGTGAATAAGATCAAACCTGGCTGCCTGCTCCATCAGGTAACTGATATGAAGGCATTCCCATACTTTGGGTATGATACTACTATCTTCTGCATAAGCAGTTTCTGAAATATACTCTAACTTACCTGAAGTGCATGAATTACCTGTAGCAAACAAAGTAACATCTATGCCTTTGGATACAAGTCCTTCGGTTATGTTTGAAGTGACCTGTTCCCAGGGGCCATATTTCAGTGGAGGGGTACGCCATGCAATGGGTGCCAGTATTGCTATCTTCATGACTATAAAGGCGGCCTTGCATTGTTAAGACAAGCATCTACCAGTTCGTCGATACGGGCGGTGCCGGCACACATTACAGTATCAGCTCCACCCCAGTAAATCTTAAGGGTGCCATCTGATTCAGGCACAGCACCGCAGGTAAATACTACATTATGAACATACCCTGTGATTTCCCAGGGATCTTCCGGCTGAAGTATCCAATTGTCAGACACCCCGATAATTATCGAAGGGTCCAGCAGGTCGTGCAGGGCAACGCCTAAACGATAAACACTTCCATCCATAGTAGGAAATACCCCATGATAAATATTCAGCCATCCTTGTGGTGTCTTTATAGGAGGTGCCCCCGGTCCTATCTTCATTTCATCCCAGTGATACTGCAGCGGCCGCATAATAAGTTTCGATTCACCCCAGTAAATCAGGTCAGGTGAATAAGAAATCCAAACTGACCAGGGAGAGATTTCTGAATGGGGCCTGTCGAGACGCACGTACCTGTCGCCAATCTTTTCGGGGAATATGACAACATTACGGTAATCGGCTTCTGTTATCAGGGATACCCTTTCAACGCTGTTGAAGTCAGTGGTACGTGCAAGTCCTACTCTTACTCCGTGACGGGAATATGCGCTGTAGGTTATAAGATAAACGCCTTCAATAAAAACTATACGAGGATCTTCAACGCCATATTCCTCATAATCTTTAAAGATCCCATCGGTTGCAGGAATCATAAATGGTTCGGGATCAACGGTAAAATTGTAACCATCATAGCTAACAGCTTTCCCAAGAATGCTGCGTCCATTATGCTTGTGTGAGCGAAAAATCATGATGTATTCTTCACCATGTTTCACTATACCCGCATTATGCACAGTTGCCACCGGATACGGCACATCATACCGTGTGAGGACCGGATTATTTTTGTACCTGCTTATTAACATGGCTCATTTGATTTTTCGATTGGTCGTTCTTGTAGTATTCTTCATAAACATCAAACACGGTAAGGTATGAAATCAGGTATGCAAGTGTACTTTCGGCCCCCTGGTTTCTGTTAACACCGTAGCTCTCCAATCCGTCGCAACAACCTTCGGTTTCATAGTCATACAAGCCGAGCCTCAGGTCGTTCTCTCCATGGAACCACATAAATGAGGTAAAAAGCCTGTTCAGGTATTTCTTTTCGTTGGTAAGAATAAATGCCTGGTGGAACATGAGCACTGATGCCATGGCATCAACCGGCTGTTGTGCAAACCGCGATTTTTCACCTCCTTTACGAAACCACTTTTCGTTACCAATGAGTGAAAGGTATCCTTCACTGAAAGTGACCTCTGTAAGGAAATTCATCGATTCAATAGCAGTATTGATTACCCTGTCGTCAACCAATTGCTCTGCTGCATGGAGAAGAGCCAGTGGTAATATGGCATTGTCGTATGATAGTTCTTGTTCAAACCAGTTCCAACCGGGTGAACTATGTTGCTCATACAAGTCGAGTAAAATATCGGTTTCTTTCTTAAGCATTTCAAGCATTCCATCATCAGAAGGATTGCTTTTCAGGTAATAGCTGATTCCAATGATGGATGCAGCAATAGCCCTAATAGCTGTAATCTTTGGCACCTCAGGGATTGCATTGAAGAAAATCATCCTTCCCGATTGATAATATGAATCGTTGGGAGCATGGCTCAGCAGGTAACCCAGTGCCCAAATGGTGCGACCGAAGGCATCTTCCGATCCCCTCTTGTCGAGAAACGACCGGTTAAAACTTAACATATTTCTGAAACTCCCATCACTATTTTGCATGTAATGGATATAGCTCAGATACACAGGACATAATTCGTTTGCCAGTGAACTTTTCTTTTGTTTGATGGCCATTATGGTCATAAGCAAGGCACGCGCATTGTCGTCAAGACAATAGCCTTCTTTAAGGTTTGGGATTCCAAATTTGGCGTGCTGGATAATACCTGTATCGTCGGTCATTCTTTTTACATGCGCCAGTGAAAATGAAGGCAACAGCATGATATCAAACGGAATGACTTCCTTACGATCGGGTTTTACCTCTTCATCGGCCACCTGCATGATCACAGAATAATAGCGTGCACCTGTTTTAGGCCAGGTAATTGTTGTGCCGTGCTGATAAGCTTTCTTCCTCAGTTGGTTACGCTTTTCAGGATTATCAAGCAGTTCAATCAGTATATCCGACAATGCCTGACTATTATTGAAATCAAATAAAATGCCTTTGCCGTCACTTAACAGCTCAGTAGCATGCCAGTAAGGAGTAGAAACAACGGCAGAGCCAACACCCACAGCATATGCCAGTGTACCACTCGTTATTTGCGCTTCGTTGAGGTACGGGGTGATATAAATATCGCTGGCGTGAAGATATTTGAAAAGCTCTTTCTGGTTTACGAATTTATTTATAAGCACTACATTTCGCTGCAGGTTAAGGTCATTAATGAGCTTTGTGAGGAATATGCGGTATTCTTCACCCGAGTGCCTGAGCACATTGGGATGCGTTTTCCCAAGTACGATATACAGCAGGTTGGGATGCTTTTCAATGACACGGGGCAGAGCCTTGATAACAGTTTCAATCCCTTTATTCCTGCTTATTAGTCCAAACGTGAGCAACAGGTTTCTGCCTTCAAGCCTGAACTCCCTCTTTGTTTCATCCTGGTTGAAGACAATATCGGGCACACCATGTTCGATGTATTCGATTTTAGATTCGGGGATATCATAGATTTCAACAAGAAAATCAATTGCTTTGTGGCTCATGACCACAATACGGTTGGCCATCTTGCATATTTCCTGCAGCACAGCCTTTTGATTGAACGAAGGGTTTTTAAGGATAGTGTGAATTGTAACCACGAGTGGAATTTCGAGCCGGTACAACAGGGGCAGGATATAAACACCGTTTTCACCACCATAAATGCCAAATTCATGTTGCAGCAGGCAGACATCGGCGCCGCTCACGTTAATATATTTGGCGGCCTGCAGATAATCTTCCTGCGAATTTTGCCTTATAGTATAAACAACTTCGTCGGGATAAGCATAATTGCGATCATGGTCGTTCATAGCAATTACAATGCCTTCATACTGATCTTGCTGATCAATATTGCACTGGATGGCATTAAAAAGATTTCTGTTAAAAGTTCCGATACCGCACTCGCGAGGCGGATATGTTCCAATAAATGCTACTTTCATCGTATAGTTAATATAGGTACCTGAGGTTCCACCCGAAACCAATATATTATACTAACGTAATTAAGCTAATGCAGTTCACTGGAAAGTTATCCCAACTCTATTAAGCCTTTATTAATCGCATATTTCATTAGCCCCACAATAGTCTTTGTTTTTGTTTTGATAAAGATATTTCTGCGATGTGCCTCAACGGTTCGTTCGCTGATAAAAAGTGCTTCTGCAATTTGTTCGTTGTTGAATTCTTTTGCAATGAGGTTGAGTACCTCAATCTCCCGGGCAGAGAGGGTTGGCTTCCCTTCTTCTTTCAGGTCATTTATCTCAAGTGGGGAGCCCAGGTTGTCCATAATAATCTGCTGGGTATTCATGCTCAGGTACTTACCGTTGTTGTGGACGATTCTGACGGCTTCCACAACTTCGTTCATATTTGTGCGTTTAAGTACGAAACCTGCGGCACCGGCTTTAACCATGCGGGTAATGATAGAGATATCATCATGCATAGTGAGAGCAATCACTTTCACTTCAGGGTAAAGTGCTTTAATCTTTTCGGTAGCCTCAATCCCTGACCCTCCTGGCATGTTGATATCCATTAATATCACATCTATGTGATTACTTTCAAGGAAACCAAGCGTTTCAGCCATGGAGTTGGTTCCTGCAACGAATTGAATGTCGTCTTCGTACTCCAGCAGCGATTTCAATCCTTCAATCATTAATTGATGGTCATCAACTATTAAGACCCTGATAGGTTCGCTCATAAGCCGTTTGAGATAATGGAATTAGAATACTGATAATGGTACCGCGGTTCGGATTTGAATCAATGAACAATGTGCCGTTAAGGTTCTCGATCCGGGACTTCATATTCGACAATCCGGAGCTTGAATGTTCGTCAACCTCATTGATGTTGAAGCCCTTACCATTATCCTCAGCTATAAGGGATATTTCGTTATTCCCTTCAGTTATTTGTATAAAAAGCGTGGAAGCGCGGGCATGTTTAATGGTATTGTTTACTATCTCCTGAATGGTATGAAAGAGTGCATTTTCAATCAGGTTATCCAACTTACCGTCTAATCCAAAAGTATCGAAACTCATCGAAAGACTGGTACTTTTATTTACCCTGTCGGATATACTTTTTAAAGCTCCTTTCAATCCCCTTTCTGAAAGTAAAGAAGGAGCCAGGTTATGAGAAATATTATGTACCTCGTTGAAAGCTTCGTCAATACTCTTCATAAGTGATTCAAGAATCTCATTTTTCTTTTCTTCAGCAATTTCTTTTCGTTTATGCAAGACACTGGCATACAAGCCTGCAAGCGAGAGCAAATGTCCAAGACTATCATGCAGTTCCTGTCCGATACGTTTGCGTTCCTGTAATTCAGCCTCGAGGGCGGCGGTAGATTTCTTAGCAGTTAATTCAATAATTGTTTTCTGTAATTTGACCTCTTGACGATGCCGGTGGTTAACGTAGAGCAAATAAAAGCCTACAAGTAACAGAATGAAGGTTAATGAGATGAAAAACAGGAGGTTATTCGTTTTACTAATTGCCAGTTCCTTCTTTTCCAATTCCAGTTTCTGCATTTTATTAAGTTCATCAAGATGATTTAATTCGATGTCATAGACCTGGTGAATTATTGTTTGGTTTACCACTTCCTGCTGGGCTTTAATGTGCTCCCTGAAATGTAACAGGCTCTTTTTATAATCCCCGGTTTTCTCATAAAGGTCAGAAAGAACCTGGTGGGCACTACTTTTGAGAAGCAGATTGTTTTGTTTTTCAGCTTTTGCCATAACATCAAAGGCTATTTTAAAAGCTTCAGAAGTGTTGTTCTTTTTAATCAAAACACCAGCAATGCCTAAGCGGGCTGAAGAAAGCTGATATGAAAGATTGGTAGAATCTGCAATTGCAATGCTTAACTGATAAGCATCATAGGCCTTTTGTGTATCATTGAGCTGAAGATATAAATTGCCCATCAACTGATAGGAAATACATAATCCATATTTGTTATTAACCTGCTTTGAAAGGTCTATTGCTTTGTGCAAATGATCAAGTGCAAGTTCAAACTTATTTTCAGATAGGTAACTTAATGCTATGTTATTCAGCACCGATACTACGAGTATAGTATCTTTTGTTTTAATTGTTGTATCCAGGGCATTGTTAAAGTAAGTCCTGGCTTTTTCATAATTCTTTAAATTAAGATAAATAAGACCTATATTATTCAGTGCACCTATCTTTTTATCCCGGTTACCTGACTTTTCATAATTATTAAGGGCTTCTACCAAATAGAGGTAAGCTGTCTTATAGTTCCCGGTTTCGTTATAAATCACTCCCAGGTTATTATTGATATTGGCCACCTCTGACCACAATTCAATCTTTTCAGCAATTGAAAGTGCCTGCTTATAATATCTGATGGCCTGCGGATAATTAGTTTCAAATACATAAGATGAACCCAGGTGCTTAAGTAGTATTATTTTGGACACCCTGTCAGATTCCTGGAGCGTATCAAGTACCTGAACAATTTCTTTTCTAGCAACTGACGGATTCTCATAAATAAGTTTGTGCACATAATCAAAACGGTTTTGATCAACTGCTTCACTTATGTTTTTATCCTCTTCTGACCCAAAATAATCTGCATTGTCGCAAGCTATCAGCAATAACAATATTAAAGGCAGGAGGAATTTAGTCAGTTTGCTTAAAATCATACTTGACAAACCATAGGTACTTTACTCATTACAAATGCAAAACTAAAGCAATAATAATGAAACCGTACAGAGTTTACCCTGAATATGAATAAAATACGCACTACCACTATATTGACTAAGTGCTGGCACTTAGTGCAGGACACAATTAAAATAGCGTTCAGTACCAATTGATAAAGGCATGAAAATGAATTTACTTTGTCGTGTCAGTAATCTCCTAAAATCACTCAACATGAAAAGACTAATTACTTCTCTTTACATTTTATCGTTTTTTAGTTTAGTATTCACAAGCGTTTCTTTATCCGGCCAAACCACAGCAAGTCGTGAAGTACTTCTTACCGAAGAGTTTAATTATCCGGCCGGAGATATCCCTCCGGGATGGGTAAATCTTGGGGATCAGCCATCAGAATGGAATGTATCAAACACTAGCTATTGTGGAGGCACAGCACCCGAATTAATGATGAGTTACGGCTTTCAGGTTGGTTTAAGCCGGCTGGTTTCTGCACCTATTGATATAACAGGGCATCAGGATCTCAAGCTAAAATACAGGCAATATCTTATTAATTATGAAATGGACTGGGGCGAGATCATTGGGTTGGATATCACTTTTGATGGCGGTACCACATGGCAGACTTTGTGGGAGAGACCATTAGGAACGCTCAGTATTCCTCCTGATTTTGTTGAATATTATTTTAGTGCTCCTGAAAATGCAACACAGGTACAGTACGCTTTCCGCTATGAAGGAAATAACAATGCCATCAATATGTGGCTGATTGACGATGTTACACTTGAAACTGTTGGACAAAACGACCTTTTAAGCTCATCTTTTTCAGGAAATAATGCTCCTGTTGCCGGTTCGGCAAGTACATACACGATTGAAGTGTTGAATGCAGGAAGTTCAACACAGTCAGATTATACCGTAAAACTTATGAAGGAAGGTGGAATTGAGCTCGCATCAGTAGCAGGTGAGCCAATTGAATTTGCACAGAAGATTGCTTATAATCTTGAATGGACTCCACTTGCATCTGAAACAGGAAACACAACAGTTTATGGTGTTATTCAATTTACCCAGGATGAAATACCTGGCAATAACCAAACCAGGACAATGAATGTAACCGTCCATCCTGAAAACGTTAGTTATGTAGAAATTGGCGATGGATTTACACCAACAACAAACCTTCCGTATAACTTCTTTAATTTCTATAGCTTTACTCAGACCCTCTACTATCCCGAGGAAATTGGAATGAATGGCGATTCAATCATTGGAATCAGGTATACAGGCCAATTTGACCAATATACTGAAGGTGTTTACCTTCAAATCATGTTAGGCGAAACAACCAATTCCAATCTTACCGATACTTGGCTTGATCCTTCAGGATTTAAGATGGTTTTTGAGGGAGCTGTAAACTACGAAAAAGGGCTAAATGATATCTATATTAACTTTGATGAAGGATATAAATACAAAGGGCAGAACCTGGTTATTCAGTCAGTAAAGAACCTGCCAATGCAGCTCTTCCTCACTCCTTTCATCTGCACATACGATAGTGCCTCACAAAGATCACGCTGCGCTGAGAAAGATGATGCACCCTATGATCCAATGACACTCCCTGAATGGGGTTATACTATTGATGTATATCCAAACATCACCCTCTTCTATTCAACCGGACCTTTAAAAGTTGACGATATTGCTAAAGATATAAACCTGAAAGTTTATCCAAACCCAGCAACTTCATCACTTCATATCCAGGCAGACAGTGATATTCAGTCTCTCAGGTTGTTGAATACCCTTGGACAGGAATTATATCACAGCAGAATTGAAGATAATCAACATAATATCAACATAAATCAATACCAGAGCGGAATCTATGTGTTGCAGATAATGACAACAAAAGGAACAACTACTCAAAAGGTAAGGATACTTTAACCTCTCAATTAAAACTACAAATTTTCTCCAGCCCCTCTATTCGAAAATAGAGGGGTTTTTTGACATTTTATACAACTGGAAAATGTGAACACTCAATAACTTGAATACCATTCAACAACATTGAACAATTGGAACAAATTATTAAAATTTCACTTCATTGTCCTTTCTGTTAGCATCAGGAATAATTTCGCTGCCAAGCAGAATCTGTGTAACAGGCTCAGTAGATTCATAAGACACTTTTATCCCATCGGGACTGTTACGCCATTTACCTGCAGGTTCAATGATAGTTTTAAGGAGTTTATCGTTATTAAAGAAAGAAACGACTGTGGGCAACGGTATATCCCCATTGTTTCTTACAACAAGGTTCAACTTATTTCCCTGATGCTGTACATTTGTTAATGCCAAATCGGGGATACCACCTGCCTGGTAATACCATGCCTGCCAGAACCAGGTAAGATCTTGTGACGCGACATCATTGAAGGTGTTGAAGAAATCGATTGGCGTTGGGTGCTTATACTGCCAGCGTTCAATGAAAATTCTGAGGCACTTACTGAAGAGGTCATCGCCAAGTTCCATCTGCAACATACGCAAGGCCTGCTCTGTCTTGGCGTAATTAAGGTAGAAGTAAATTTTGGGATCCAGATAGAATGTGGGGGTGATTAGTGCAACCTCATCCTCCATTCCGGCATATGCTGAGAAAGCAGCTGTATTATTCTTTGGAACATTATACCCGGGTGACAGCCGGCTTTGAATTTTTTCAGGCATAAAGACAACCAGTCCCTCGTCGAGCCAACCATTCTTTGTTTCATTGGTTCCAACCAAGAATGGGAAATAAGCATGGGCTATTTCATGCGATTGTGCATAAACGGTAGTTCCATAATCCTCATCAGGACCAACGTTGGTGATCATTGGATATTCCATCCCAAAATCGCCGTCAAAAGCAGTTACATATGGAAAAGGATAAGGAACACCCGGAACTTCTTCCGATAAAAACCTCACCGTTTCACGGGCAATTTCAGCTACTTTATCATAATGAACCGCATTCTGATTATATGCTGCCCCCACAATTGTCTTGCGGCCTGTGGCCTTATCGACTTCCACACTTGCAATATCCCACAAGTAATGATCGCTGAGTCCGAAAGCAAAGTCAGCAACATTGGTTGCCCTATATTTCCATGTATTAACATCAGTAGTAATTACACCATTGGGGTTACTCCCTGTGCGGGTATTGTTTTTTTCAAGGTCTTCCCTGGTAATTACGTGTATAATATCGCTGCTGATAGCTGTCTTTTTGTATCGTTCATAAATTCCAGGTTGCAGAACTTCTTCAAGATTAACAGGTTCGCCGGTAGCCCATACAACAAAATTTTTCGGTACTGTTATTTCAACCTCAAAGTTCGAAAAGTCGTTATAGAATTCAGCCATACCGTTGTATGAATGCAGGTCCCATCCATAAACATCATCATAAACCGCTACCTGAGGATACCATTGTGCAACAAACCAACTGGTGCTATCGATGGCACCCATGCGAATGAGTGTATGTTGGGGAAACCGGAAATCCCAGGCAATGTCGAGTTCAATCTTGCTGTGTGGTGCCAGTTTTTCCTTTAATGGGATGAACATAAGAGTTCCCTGCCGCTTAATCCTTTTCTGCTCAAATTCCTTATTATTTACAGCCAGTGAATTAATATTAACACCATCATGAATGTCAAGTGGGTTAACTTCAACCATCGAATTCCGGTTAGCTCCTTTTTTAAATAGATCCTGGTAAAGCCGTATAACAATGGTCTTAAGTGAATCAGGACTGTTATTGGAATAAACGATTTTCTCCTGCCCGCTGATTATTTTCTTAACCGGGTTAACAATAACTTTAATATTGTAATCCGCAGAATTCTGCCAATAGTTCTTTCCCGGGTTGCCATTTGTTTGCCTGGTTTCCTTAACAAAAGCTATAGCATTCTTTTTGGGGACAACCAATTCACTCTGTGCCATGCTAAAAAATGGCAGTGCTATCAAAAAAAGTAGTGCTTTTTTCATAATTCAGATCCTATCAAAAGAAGTAACAAAGAAGCATCGCAACCTCTTTGTCTCAGTTTACTTTTACTTTTTACTTTAACTTTCCCCTTTTACTTTATCTTTTTCCCCTTACTTTTTCCTTTTTACTTTAACTTTTTACTTTAACTTTTTCCTTTTTACTTCAATCAACTCCAGCACCCCTCGGTGGCAAAACTCAAATTCCGGGTATGGCAACGGGGGCATTTGTAAAGGTTTGATTTTAGGACATAAAACCGCTTGGTTATAAGATCTTTTGAAAGGCGGCAGGTGAAAACACTAATAAATGTTTCCTTAGTTGTTAATGAGCCTGCATAAACAAGGGGTTTACTGCATTCTTTGCATGTATTTCGTGGCTCCAGAATATTGTCGGTAACAATGGTTCCGCAATTATCGCAGATCACTGGCGCATAACAATTGTGATCATCATTAAAAAGTATTCCAAGGTAAATAACTTCGAATTCGGCTTCGCAGTTCATACAGTTGGGACGTATCTTGCTTCCCATAATTGTAGTGTTTAGATTGTAAAGATAAAAAAATTGTTTCTGGTTCTTTGTTCTTTGTTTGATGTTGTTTCGGGAGCCCTCTGTAACCCATCTTTTCCTTTTTCAATTTAACTTTTTATTTTAACTTTCAGGGTTGAAACAACACCCATGCGCTATATTTTTCAATTGCTTTTAATATTGCTACCTTTATTGGTTTCCAATCAGATAGCTAAGAAAGAGATCCCAGTTGCACTCGAAATTCCTGCGGTAAAACCAGGCGAAAAAGTGACAAAGCATTTAGCCTATTCTCTTTTGTTTGATAAAAATTCCCATCAGGCCCGGTGGGTCGCTTATGAATTGACGGAAGAAGAGACAAAGAAGTCATTTGAGCGTTCAGATAAGTTTACCGCTGATCCATTGATTAATTGCAACACTTCATTTCAGGCGGATTACAGCAAAAGCGGATATGACCGGGGACACCTTGCACCGGCTGCTGATATGTCGTGGTGCGACCAGGCGGTGAGAGAGTCATTTTATTACAGCAACATGAGTCCGCAACTCCCGGCCTTTAACAGAGGAATATGGAAAAAACTTGAAACGAAAGTTCGTGAATGGGCAATTGAGAATAAGGTGTTGTATGTTGTAACTGGTCCTGTGCTTGAAACCGGTCTTCCCTGCATAGGCCCTGACCATATTTCAGTACCCAAGTATTATTACAAAGTGCTTCTGGATTATACTGAACCACAGTATAAAGCAATTGGCTTTCTTTTATTTAATGAAGGATCAACCAGAGAATTGGATGTCTTTGCTGTTGCTATTGATTCTGTCGAAAAAATAACCGGTCTCGATTTTTTCCCCCTTCTCCCCGACTCACTTGAAACTCAATTGGAAAGTGAATGCAATTTCACTGATTGGGACAACATTAACCCTTCCTGATCATTTTATATCCGATCCTTTTTGAACACAACATTGAACTCAAAAATGATCCACTCTTTCAAATATCATACATTCTCTTACACTCTTCTTAATATTACAGAACTTGTAAGATACACTGGTGTTTTACATACAGAGCGTAAATGATGTACCCCAGCTTTTTGAGAGATGCTTAATTTGAGTGTCAAAAAAACAGGTTGTCTCAGAATAGAGGCAACCTGTTTCATTTTAATAATGATTCCTTTTTGGATAGAATTATTTCAAATTTTTCATAAAAATTTTTAAGAAACGGTTAATAAACATTCAATTGTTCATAACTTAGTGGTTGCAATTCAGATATCCCCCTCTGTTTTATGTAATTTAGTACCATACCCCCGGCTCAGATCAAGCAGGCGAATGAAAAGTCGAAAAAGATCTAAGCTAATTTTATTGGCTGAAGACGACAATACGCAGAGGTATCTTTTTAGCAGGGCAGTAAATCATCTTCCTTTGGACGTTAAACTAGTGACAGTTGACGACGGCCAGGAATTAATGGACTATCTCCATGATGAATATAATGAAAAGCCTGATTTAATTTTCCTTGATGTTAATATGCCATTCAAAAGTGGCCTTGAGTGCCTCCAGGAAATAAGGCAACTTGAACTGTGCCAGGACACTCCCGTAGTCATTTACACCACTTCACAGGAAGCCGCTGACCGCCAGGTTGCAGCCGAGTATCGAGCAGATCTTTATCTGGTTAAAGATGGGGATATGCGATCACTGATGCGGATACTTCTGTTATTACTTACTAATCAAAGTCATGCACTGGAAAAAGAAAATAAGTTGTTTAATCAATCTTACTTCTGAAAATCCGATGCTCTGGTACCAAACTTCAGACAGAGTGTCTTCATGTAATTCCAAATGGCGTCTATTCTATGCGCAAGGCCATGCTGGCAGGACGAAACTTTTTTATCAATAAATTGTATTAAAAAGAGTTTATACTGTAACTAAGCTACACTCAGAACGTATAATGAATATGACACTTATAAAATCTTCCATTCTTATCATTGATGATGACGAGGATGTTCTAACAGCTCTCATGCTTTTTCTGAAAGGAATAGTACAGGCAGTGCAAACTGAACGCAACCCTGAAAAAATTCCTTCACTTGTTAAAAGTGGCCGGTTTGACCTTGTGTTGCTTGATATGAATTTCAATGCTTCTGTTAATACCGGAAATGAAGGTTTGTATTGGTTGCGGAAGATTAAAGAAATAAAACCTGACCTGTCAGTTATGCTGATTACGGCCTATGGTGATATTGACCTCGCTGTAAAATCGTTAAAGGAAGGTGCTAATGATTTTATTGTCAAGCCCTGGCATAATGAAAAATTAAGAAATTCGGTTTTAGAAATACTTAAGGCCAGGGAAACTAAGATCAATAAACCGGAATACACAGAAAGGGAATCGTATTTTAACGGACTTCTGGGAAGAAGTGAGTCCATGCGTGATATCTTTACCCGAATTGAAAAAATATCGCCAACCGATGCAAATATTCTTATCCTTGGTGAAAATGGCACTGGAAAAGATCTGATAGCAGGTGCAATTCATGAAAAATCGATACGTAAAGATGGTCCTTTTATTAAAGTTGATGTTGGTGCTTTAACAGAAACCTTGTTTGAGAGTGAACTGTTTGGACACAAGAAAGGAGCCTTTACTGATGCACGGGACGACAGGACCGGCAGGATTGAAGCAGCTAATGGCGGTACACTTTTTCTTGATGAAATTGGAAATATTTCATTACATCAGCAGGCAAAACTCCTTTCGGTGCTTCAAAACAGGCAAATTACTCCATTGGGTTCAAATAAACCGGTTATGGTGGATATCAGGCTTATTTGTGCAACTAATCTGCCAATGTCGGAACTTGCAAATGAACAGAAATTCAGGAAAGATCTGGTATATCGCATAAATACAGTCGATATCATTGTTCCACCATTAAGAAACAGAAAAGAAGATATCCCTGTGCTAAGTGCCCACTTCCTAAAAATGTATGCTGATAAGTATTTAAAAACCGAACTGAGTCTGACAGCTGCAGCTATAGAAAAGCTTAAAAATTATCGTTTCCCTGGAAATGTCAGGGAACTGCAGTATGCTATTGAACGGGCCGTGATTATGACGGATAAAGATAAGATTGATGATTCAGATATAATCTTTTCACCTATTGAATATGCGCAGGAATCACTTGAAAATGAAGGTGAAACGACACTCAGTAGCATTGAAAAAAAAACCATTCTCAAGGTGATAGAGAAAAATAAAGGTAACATTTCAAAAGCAGCGCGCGAATTGGGAATTACCCGTACAGCTTTATACAGGAGGCTTGGCAAATATGAAATCTGAATTCCTGATTCCAATCCTTTCAATAATAGCCCTGGCTGCGGTATTCAATGCATGGCGAATGAGAAGGCTGATCAAGCATGAGTTTACTCAATTTGTAAATGCAGTAAGGTTTCATGATTTTTCACTTCATTACGATGCAAAAAAAGCCTTAGGTGCTAAGCGAACTATTTTAGAAGGCTTTAATACAGTAAACACAACTTTCAGGAATTTAGCCCATGAAAAGGAAACGCAGTTTCAATACCTGAAAATGGTGCTGGAATTAGTGGATACCGGAATCCTTGCTTATGATGATGAAAATGGAACTGTACTTTGGATGAATGAATCGCTTAAGCAGTTACTTCAGTTACCATATCTTAAATCAATCCACTCGCTTGAAAAAAGGGAGCCTGCCCTTTATCAGGAAGTGTCACGGTTATCCCCGGGTGAAAAACTGATTACAACATTGAAAAGAGAAAAACCGGGCGTAAAAGTAGTTTTATCGGCAACATCTTTTATTACCGGCAATTCCAGATATAAATTGATCGCATTTCAGAATGTAAACGAGGCGCTTGAAGAAACTGAATCAAAAGCCTGGCAAAAGCTGTTGAGTGTAATGACCCATGAAATAATGAACTCTGTTGCACCAATATCTTCATTGGCTAACACTTTGCAGGATAGATTAAAGGAATTACCTGCTGATGGGTCAGGTATAACCGGTGACATTGAACTGGGAATTGAAACCATTCGCAAAAGAAGTGAAGGTTTATTAAAGTTCACCGAAATATACCGGAATCTTTATAAAATTACAGAAGGAAGATTTGTAAAAGTAAGGGTCAGCGAGTTATTCGGCAATATTCATCGTTTGATGCAACCTCACCTCGAACAGAGAAATACCGGTATAGAAATTATTATGAAGGAGCCGCTGTTAACGGTAACAATTGATCAGGGTCTGATTGAGCAGGTTCTGATAAATCTTATTCTGAATGCCATTGATGCCGTGAAAAACAAACCTGATCCAAGGATCGTTCTTTCAGCATATACAGATAATGATGGTCACCCAATGATAAAAGTTGCTGACAACGGATGCGGAATCAGCGACGAAATACTCGACAAGATTTTTATTCCTTTTTTTAGCACGAAGAGAAATGGCAATGGTATTGGTTTGCCACTTTCGAAGCAGATTATGCAAGTTCACAAAGGATCAATTTCAGTGCAAACTTCTGAAAATGAAGGAACCGCATTTTATTTGCGGTTTTGAATTGTTGTTTATTTCTGAAAGTCATTCAGTCTTTAGATATGTGACCGGTTTTGTTCTTGCAGCGCTAATTGCTTTCAGACATACAGTAACAAGTGCAATTGTTAGTGTTAATATGGCAGCAAGCAGAAAAATCCACCATTGCAGGGCGGTTCTGTAAGCAAAATTATCCAACCAGTTATGCATAATCAGATAACCGGCAGGAATTGCAATAAACATAGCAATTAACACAGGTTTTAGAAGATCTCTTGATAATAGAACAACAATACTCTTCACTGAAGAACCCAGTACTTTTCGGATACTGATTTCCCTGTTTCGCCGGGTTGCCGTGAAAGAAGCAAGTCCAAACAAACCGAGGCATGCAATTATAATAGCTAAAGCCGAGAAAATACTTAAAATGCGTTGTTGTTGGATATCAGCCTTATACATAGTGTCAAATTTCTGATCCATGAAACTATACTCAAATGGATAACCAGGTGCAATTTGGCGGTAAACCTGATTGACTTTGTCAACACCCGACGCAATATCCCCACCCTGTAATTTGATAAGGGCAACTCTTCTGTCATCTGATGTTGAAATTACAAGTGCATCTATTTTTTCCTTCAAAGAAAGGAAATGAAAATCATCAACAACACCTACCACTCTCCTTCTTGTTGAATCTCTCAGCGTATTTCTAATCCATTTACCTATTGCCTGGTCAGGTGTAAGCCCGAGCTGGGTTACTGCAGTCTTGTTAAGTAATACAGCTTGTGCGCTGTCAGTACCGAATTGTGAGGAGAAATCCCTGCCCGCAATGATCTTAAGTCCGAGTGTTTTAACGAACTCAAAATCTGAAAATTCAGATCTCGCCTTCCATGGTTCAAGCTGATCTTCTACTTCAAAAGTAAAAGCATCAAAAAAACCTCCCGGTTCACCTGACATTAAAGAAACAGATTCAATACCCGGAATATTCTGAAGTTCTCTCTTAAAAGCTATGCGGTGATTATAAATGTCATTGTTATCAATTTTCACTATAAGTGTTTGATCCTGATTGTATCCCAGATCCTTACTCTTCATATAGTTCATTTGGCTCATGATGATAATGGTACCAATAATGAGTAGTACAGAAATGGCAAATTGAAATACAACAAGCGCCTGGCGGAAAAGAGCACCAGCTTTCCCTGGATTTATCTTTCCTTTAAGAGCCTGAACCGGAGCAAAGGCAGCCAGAATAAAGGCGGGGTAGCTTCCTGCAAGGATGCCTGCAACGATCACTAAAGAAATAAGGAATACCCATATTTCCCATGAATTCCATGAGACCATTAAGTTGTAACCCAATAAATCAATGTACCATGGCATCAGAACATTAAGTAAAACGACTGAAAATACACAGGAGATAACTGTTATTAATACCGATTCACCGATGAACTGATATATCAGCTGCTTACGCCTTGCACCCATTACCTTGCGCAAGCCTACTTCTTTTGAACGATCAACAGCCCTGATAGTGGATAGATTCACAAAATTTATACAGGCAATGATCAGAATAAATAGTGCAACCGACAGAAAAATGTAAACTACTTTCTTATCACCGTGCTTTACGTTATCAAATGGTGATTGCGATTCAAAATATATATCTTTTAATGGAGTGAGTGACAAATCAAACCTCGTTGCCATTTTTTTCATTTCAGCACCTAAATGCTTATCCATAAATGCCGGAAACTTTTTTTCGAGTTCCTGCTTTTTCACATGTGGGTCCAGAAGCACATAAGTGAAGTTATTATTATTCATCCAAACATCAAACCACTCAGCCTTATAGTAAATAGAAAGTGGCATTACCATATCGAAATCGAGATGTGAATTGGCGGGAATATCTTTAAAGACACCGGTAACCTTCAGACTGTAATTTTTATCCATCTGAAGCACTTTATTCACCGGATCATTATTGCCAAAATACTTTCGGGCTGTCGATTCACTTAATACAATGCTGTATGGTTCCTTTAACACAGTTGAAGGATTACCCTTCATAAGAGGAAATGAAAAAAAGGTGAAAAATTCAGGATCAGTGATATATAACTTCTTTTCATTGAATGCTTTATCACCAAACGTCACTAGCCCATTAGAAGGTAATACCCTTACTGCGCTAAGAATTTCCCCCTGAAAATCATTTAAGAGGTTTGTAGCATAAGGTCCCGAAAGATAAGGCGCCTTTATTCCTGAACTCTTACTCCCCCTCATCACCCGATAAATATTATCTTTCCTTTCGTGAAAGTTGTCGACGCTGAATTCATTCATTATGTATAGAAAAATCATCATACAGGTTGTAATACCAATAGTTAGTCCGAGTATGTTGATGATGGAAAACACTTTGTTTTTAGTAAGGTTTCTCCAGGCTGTTTTAAAATAGTTTCTAAACATAACTTATGAATTTTATTCAGTTCTTAATGCTTTAACCGGCTTCATGAGCGCAACTTTGATGATCTGGAGACTTATTGTAACCAGGGCTATAAAAGCAGTGAGTAAAAATGTTGCAACAAAAATCCACCATTCAATACTGACCCTGTATGGAAACTCCTCAAGCCAGCGGTTCATGGCAAGCCAGGCCAGTGGCATAGCAATTAAAGATGCAATAACAATGAGTTTCATAAAGCTTTTTGATAAGAGATTCATGATCTGGATAATACCTGCACCCAAAACTTTCCTCATACCGATCTCCTTTGTCCTTTCTTCCGCACTTAAGGCAGCCAAAGCAAATAATCCCATGCATCCCACCATTATAGCCATTATTGTAAACAGCCAAAGTAAAGTACCCATCTTTTCTTCGCTATTGTACATTAATGCATAACTGTCATCAATAAAATCGTAATCAAATGGATAACCAGGTGAAAATTGATCCCATAAGTGCTTTATTGAAGTAACAGTTGCTGCTGTTTCAGATGGCTTTAATTTAACCGCAATCTTATATAAAACAGCGGGGTATAGCTGAATTACTGATGATGAAACTTTCTCATGGAGACTTTTATAATGGAAATCTTCAATCACCCCAATTACTTTACCTTTCTTTATGGGATGCAGTGAATCAACAGGATTCCATTCTCTCCACTTTATTGGTTTACCGATAGCTGATGATGGTGTACCGAAGCCGAATTCCCTGACAGCTGTTTCATTAATAATAAATGCTTCTCTTTCATCAGTGGCCATTTCACGTGAAAAATCCCTTCCTTCAATAAGCCTTAAACCCAGGGTTTTAATATAATCATGATCTCCAATAAATAAAGTGGTAGCATGTATAACATCTCCATTTTCACCTGGAATTATTACTTCATCACCCGCATACCGGTCGCCTGGCAATCCGTATCCTGAAGTCACTGATGTAACACCATTTATCTGGCGTAATTCAGCTTTAAAAGCTTCAAGTTTTTGCTCAAGTTCACCCCTTACCTGGAAAGTAAGCACTTGCTCTTTATTAAATCCTAGGTCCTTTTTTGAGAAGTAAACTGTTTGTCTGTACACAATAGCAGTTGAAATAATGAGCAAAACCGATAGAACAAATTGCAGAACAACCAACGATTTCCTTAACCATGCCGTACTTAATGTGCGATCACTCACCTTCATACTCTTGAGAACTTTAATGGGACGGAATGAGGATAAGATAAAAGCTGGATATAATCCGGCAATTATACCTGTAAGCACACCGCCTGATAAGAGAGCGAAAAAAATAAGCGGATTAACAAATGGATTAAAAACTATTGATTTTCCTGTGAATTCATTTAAAGGTCCTAACAGATAAATTGCACTTATCATTGCAATAAATAGGGCTATGACAGATAACAAAACTGTTTCTCCAATAAACTGACTCACCAGTTGCTTTTTGTGGGCACCAATCACTTTTCTGATACCAATTTCACGAGCTCTTTTAAAAGAACGGGCGGTAGCCAGGTTAACAAAATTAAAACAGGCAATAACCAGGACAAAGAATGCCAGAAGAGAAAGGGCTTTCACATAAGTCTCATTACCTCTGATTGAATTGTCATATACAAAAGATGCAGATTTAAGATGAATATCTTTTAAAGGTTGCAGAAAAGGCATGAATTTGGAATCCGCATTTTTATCAAGTGGCAGTATTTCCTTCTTAATGTAATCTCTGAATTTAGTTTCGACTAACTTATAATCTGTACCTGGTTTAAATTTAACATAAGTGTAGAACTGGTGCCAGGTCCATATTTTCATTCTTGCTTCAGGAAATTGTAATGAAGACAGCGACATCAGGTACCTGAAATCGAGATGAAAATGATCGGGTAGGGATTTGAAAACACCCGTTACCTGGTAATTGCTCTTGTCAATCGTTAATATCTTCCCCACCGGGTTACCCTTTCCAAAATACTGGTCAGCCATAATACGGGAAATCACAACTGAATTAGGCTCTTCTAAAGCAGTAGAATTATTGCCTTCAAACATTTCGAGCGGAAACACCTGAAGGAAATGTTCGTCCACATACATACCTTTGTTCTCGTAATTTCTGAACTTCCCGGTTTCGAGCAAAAATTCGTCATTTAACATCAGAATCCTTGCTGCTACTTCAGTTTCAGGATATTGTTCTTTTAAAAAAGTTGCATACATTGGAGGGACAGGAGCATTGTAAGTGGTACCATTTGATTCCTTGTGCTCCTCATAAATTCGATAAATCCTCTCATGGTCCTTTATATGCTTATCGAATTTTAATTCATCAATTACAAAAAGACCTATTATAAGACAACCTGTCATACCAATGGCAAGACTTAAAATATTAACAAGCGCAAAAGCTTTGTATCTAAGGAAATTCCTTAATGCAGACTTTAGATAGTTCAATAACATTTTTTCTTACCCTCCTGGTTTGACTACTAATTTAAGCAAGCACATTCTCTGTTACAATCTGACCGTCGAGCATTCGCACAACACGGTGACTATATCGGGCATCATGTTCATTGTGTGTCACCATAACCACTGTAGTTCCGGCTTCATTCAAATCAGAGAGCAACTGCATTACCTCATTTCCATTATTGCTGTCAAGATTTCCGGTTGGTTCATCAGCAAGTATCAATTTCGGATTATTAACAACGGCCCTTGCAACTGCAACCCTTTGTTGCTGCCCGCCGCTTAATTGAAGAGGAAAGTGATTACGTCGGTGCATTATCTGCATCTTTTCAAGAACCTGGTCAACTCTTCTCTTTCTTTCAGACGTTTTCACCCCAAGATAAATCAAAGGCAATTCAACATTTTCAAAAACAGTGAGTTCATCAATGAGGTTAAAGTTTTGAAAAACAAAACCAATATTCTCTTTTCTAATGTCAGCTTTTTGATTTTCACTTAAATGGCCAACTTCTTTCCCATTCAGCTTATAACTACCCCTATCAGGATCATCCAGTAAGCCAAGAATATTTAACAATGTTGATTTACCGCATCCCGAAGGGCCCATAATGGCGACAAATTCACCTTCGCCAATTTCAAGTGAAAGCTTATTTAAAGCAATTGTCTCAACTTCTTCAGTTCTGTAAAACTTTTCTAAATTCTCAATCTTTATCATGGTATAGAATATTAATGTAAGAGACAGATAGACAATGGTAATGCCTGTATATTCCCAGTTTAACCAGTCAGAAAAATAATGCCAAACTCTGAATAGCCAGTATTTACAGGCAAAACTGAAAACAGAGATAATAAATAGTGTATGTTTTTGATACACTTTTTTGTAACAAAACGATACAGTTAAATGTATTAGAAAATAAAAAAGGCGGCAGCTATTGCTACCGCCTTTCCGGCTTATTTATCACCTATTCACTATGACCGATATCGACGCTGCTGGAATTCACTGCGATCATAAAATGTTTTGTCATCACCACGCCAGTCACCCTGATAGCCTTCAGGATTATAATCTCTGAGCGTTCTCATTTCATAATCACGGTCAATCGGCGTTCCCTTTCTGATCCACTTAGATCTAAGGATTTTCTCTGTTTGGATATCCCTGGCATAGACTTTTTTATTGTCTTCATCTATATCCACGGTTCCAATTGGAACAATAACATGATTTTCACCATCTTCATTAACAAAGTGATGAGTACCTTCGCTGGCTGGCCTGTCGTTTGCCATGCTTACTTGCTGAGCAAGATCATCATCAACTTCTACGTCAAGATAAACTACCCTTTCAGTGTTTTTATTTACCAAAAGGTCATCTACTTCACCTATAGTTCGGTCCTGCGAATCTTTCACTTTCCAACCCCTGACATCTTTATAATCTGATGCCACCTTATAGTCGTTTAGTTCATCAAGATAATACAGAACTTTTTCGTCATGCTTATTGTCATTACGATTTTCTTTATAATCCCGTTTAGCATCGTCGTAAGAACTACTTTCTGATTTCTTATAATCGCCACGCATGCTACGATTATCATCATCGCCCCTCATACTGCGGTTTTCATCACTTCTCATATTCCGGTTCTCATCATTCATGAAATTACGTCTGTCATCATCATCACGATTCATGAAATTACGACGATCGTCATCATCCCGATTACTGCGATTTTCTCCATTATAATCATCATCATTCCGGAGATTATCATATCTTCTGTCTGTATCCATAACTATCTATTTTAATTTCGATTAGTTTACTTACCATTTCCCGTATCGTCCATATCCTCCAGAAGATCAGCTGCTTCAGAAAGGAAAGATTTAATTTCCTGACGTTGATCCTTTACTGACTCCTGAGGCTTTATTGATGCAGAAGCATCTTTAACTTTAGCTGCTTCCCTGTCCAGTTTAGGAAAATTCTTCTTCTGGATGTTTATCAGCTCATCTGATAAGATATCAGCAGTAGCCCTGATATTCTCAGTTGATGTAGTATCTGACCGATCAGCAACTAACTGATCAGCATGCTCTCTGGCAATATTCAGATTGCTGGATTTATAACCAACCTGTGCAGCTTTAGCTTCACAAGCTTCAGTTAAATGCATAAAAGCCTGACGAAGCTTCTCATGATTCATGTTTTTGATATCACTGCCTTTCAGGTCTGTTTTAACAAAGTTCACATATTCAGCTACAGCCTGATCGGAATTAATCGATTGTCGATTATTATCCATAGATACCCGGGTTTTATCCCTCGTCATTTTTGTATTATCAGTTTTAGTTCTTGTGTTATCTGTACCAACAACCGGCTTATTAATATCTGACCCATTATCGTAAGCTGAGTCATTCTTATTATTGTGCCTGCCATCATTATTGGCAAATACCAGATAACCAATTACTCCTAAAACAATCAGACCAATTAAAACCCACGGCCAGGCGGGCTTTTTCTTTTCAATTTTTATTTCTGCCATAACTTTATCAATTTAAGGTTCGTAATGAATGCTTAAACTTAATCTTCAAAAATCTTGTCAAGTTCTTACATAAATGTTGAACTGCAAAAGTCGTAAATTTTATAACAGACTGTCTTTCAGAAAGTTAATGAAATATTATATAATTCAGATATTGCTGACGGGGGATTTCGACAGTTAAATTCACTCCTTAACTGTGAAAATGTTAAACAGGAAGTAAAATATGGAAAGTAGAACCTGAATTTTCCTGAGAAGTAGCCCAAATTTTACCATAATGGTTTTCAACAATCTTTCTGCATAAGGCTAAACCAATGCCAGTGCCCTGAAATTCCAATTTGCCATGCAGTCGCTGGAAGATGCCAAAAATTCGTTCTGCATATTCCTCATTAAATCCAATACCATTGTCCTCCACTGTGATATAGTAATAATCGGTATCTCGCAGTAAACCTATTCGTTTCCCATTCAGATCTTTAAAGGGAATTCGCTCAGACCTGATCAGTATTCTGGGTTTGACATCAGGATTAATAAATTTCAGTGCGTTTGATATCAGGTTATGGAAGAGCTGTTGCATATGCAACGGAACAGCTTGAATTATTGGCAAATGAGCAATATCTATAATGGCATTTTTCAGATGAAGGGAGACCTCAAAATCGCCTACCACATCTTTTACCACTCTATTCAGGTTTACTTTTGAATACTCTTGCTTTGAAACCGATAATCTTGAATAATCAAGAATATCCTTAATTAAATCAGACATTCTTGTTGTTGAAGAAAGTATTTTCTGGATATACATTTCTGATTGTTTATCAAGTTTGCCAAGATTATTTTGCAGTAACTGTATAAAGAAAGATACTTTACGAAGAGGTTCCTGCAGATCGTGCGATGCAATGTAAGCAAACTGTTCAAGCTCCTTATTTTTCTGTTCAAGCTGGATATTTTCTTCTGCCACCTTCTTTGCCCTGATCTGTTCAGTTACTTCATCAGCAAAAACCAGCACGCCAACAGGTTTATCACTCCCATCTTCATAATAAGGTTGATGAACAAAGTTAAACCAGCAGGTTTCCAACTTTCCTCCTCTGTTCAATACAACAGGTTGTTCGTAGAAGTACTTTGAGTGCCCGGTCTCAATAACCTCATTCATCAGTAGGTCAAACCCTGCACCTTCCAGTTCAGGTAATGCCTTTAAAAGCGGCATTCCAATAACTTCTTTTTCCTTACCCCACATTTTTAATGTAAGATCATTTGCTAAAGTTATAATGAGTTCCGGTCCCTTAAAAATGTGAATTGCCAGAGGAGCCTGAAGATATAAATTGTGTGATTGTTCCAGTGGCTTTAACTCTTCTTCCTTCCTGATTGCAAGTATCTTATCTGTAATATCTTCAACACTGTTAATGATATAATCAACTTCGACATCTGAATTAAAAACAGGGGTGTTTCTTATCTGCCAGTACTTTTCAATAAAGTTATTCTGACTACTGTCGGAAAGATCATACTGCTGTGAAGGAATGAAATTCTCTTTTTTCTGCTCAATCACTTCAAGAAAAGAAGTCATTAATTTCTGATATGAGGTGTCGTCTGGTTTGTTGGGGTTAGCCGGAAATGCTTCAAAAACACCGGTTCCAACCAGGGCTTCGCGGGGTCTTCCGATCATTTCTATGTATTGATCAGTTGCTGCGAGCATTGTAAAACGCGGATAATCAGCATTCAATAGTAGATGCTTACCCGGCATGGCATTAAATATTAATTGGAAATCAGCTGTCATAAGCTTTGTACTTCCTATTGGATTGTTCATAAAAATTTGCTGAATAGTTTACTTTTTTTTCTAATCCAGAAACCCTAGTAAAACAAAAAGAGTTGGGTTTTGTCACTGCAGAGTAAAACTATGCACTTAAAATACTCTAAAATGAACTTTAATGCTAAACCGTGGTTGTGAAGTCCAGTATTTCAAGCATACACTTGTAAAAATTGCATGCAATTATTATATTTGTCTTAAAGAAACTGATTTATGGCAAAAAGTGAATTACTTTCAATTCTTAAAACTCCATCAGGAATTACAGGTTTAGATGAAATAACATCAGGAGGTCTTCCAAAAGGAAGGCCTATTCTGGTATGTGGCGGACCGGGATGCGGAAAGACCCTGATGGCCATGCAATTTCTGGTAAAAGGAATTACCGATTACAACGAACCAGGGGTATTTATGTCGTTTGAAGAGCCATCAAACGATTTGTCTGAAAATGTAAAATCACTTGGTTTTGACCTTGAAAAGTTAAAAGCAGAAAAGAAACTTAAGGTTGATCATGTCAGAATTGAAAGTGCGGAAATTGAAGAAACAGGTGAGTATGATCTGGAAGGGTTATTTGTAAGACTGAATTATGCCATTGACAGTATTGGTGCAAAACGTGTGGTACTTGATACCATAGAATCTCTTTTTGGGGGACTTTCAAACCAGGGGATACTACGGTCAGAAATCCGGCGACTTTTTCATTGGTTAAAAGAAAAAGGTGTCACTACTATTATTACCGGTGAAAAGGGTGAAGTTTCTCTCACAAGGCAGGGACTTGAAGAGTACGTATCTGATTGCGTCATATTGCTTGATTTCAGGATCGTAGACCAGATAGCTACACGCCGGTTACGCATTTTAAAGTACAGGGGATCAACACATGGTACCAATGAATATCCATTTTTAATTGATGAAAAGGGAATCTCTGTTATGCCTATCACTTCACTTAAATTAGATTATGGATCGTGTGAAGATATAATATCAACCGGTTTATTCTCACTTGACCACTTATTTTCAAAAAATGGAATTTACCGCGGGACATCAACTTTGATTACCGGAACAGCAGGAACAGCCAAAACTATTCTGGCATCGTATTTTGCAATGGCGAGTTGCCAAAGAAATGAACCGGTACTATATTTTTCATTTGAAGAATCACCGAGTCAGCTTATACGTAATGTAAAAACTTTGGGCCTTGATTTTCAACCTATGATTGACTCTGGATTGTTGTATATTCACTCCTCACGACCTTCTTTGCAAGGTTTGGAGTTACATTTACTAAGAATAATTAATCTTATAACTAACTTAAAACCAAAGAGTGTTATACTTGATCCGATTAGCAGCCTGGTTAGCATTGGTACGCCAAATGAAGTAAGATCAATGCT
>DATGXS010000050.1:0-80011 GCA_035298745.1 Lentimicrobium sp.
GGTAACCATCCTCAGGTGTAGTGCCTGAACCGGTAATTGCCGGTCCGGGAATATTATCAAGGGTTATGCTGTAGTTATCTGTACAATTGTTCACATCCATTACAGTTACCGTGTAATCCCCTGCATTTAGTCCCGTAAACACGTTGGATGCATTAAAAGGACCACCATTGATACTGTATGCCAAAGGATCACCCAGACTTGAAACAGCCACTATAGTCAATCGTCCGTTTCCCTGGTTGCAATGATCCTCTCCGGGAGTAACACTCATGATCTGGGGGGCACTGTTGTTTTCAATTTCAAACTCTATTGGCTCAATTGCGCAGCTGTCACCATAATAAACATAAAGAGTATAAATGCCTGCAGGAACATCAATAAGGTCAATTCCTGTTCCAACTGTTGTACCTGAACTGTTCTTCCACTCCATCCCGGTGATTGCTCCTGAATAAGTTACACCTTCAATATCTCCGTCCGGCTGTCCGCAGCTGGCATTATTATAATTCGTATTTGTAGTATCTACAATTGGTTCCGGGAATTGAATAACATTAATGGTGTCCCTTCCTGCACATCCATGGTTAAGCACACGAACAGTGTATTGTCCGGGAGAAGTAACATAATAGGTTTGTCCACCAGGGTTAAAGCCATTCCAGAAGTATAGTTCACCGGGTCCGGCATCAAGTGGCAAACTGATTGGTTCATTCGCGCAGAATGTGGTGTCAGGGCCAAAGTCAGGATCAGGGGTTTGGTAGATTATTACCGTATCAATAACCGTTCTGTGAAGTAGGCCGGAATAAGCAGTTAGCTCTACATAAAAAGTATCGGCAGTTGAGAAAGTGTATAAAGGTGCAAATAAGGTTGAAGTATCATTGGGGGCATTGCCTGGATCGTGGAATTTCCAGAAAACAGAGTCAATACCGTTGGTATTAACTATGTTAAACTGGGTGGGTTGGCCACTGCATTTTTGTATTGAAGTAAATTCAGGATTGCGCATATAGGATTGCATGAAAACCGGTAAGCCATCCAAATAAGATTTACCTTCAAGGTAAATTGCTTCATACTCAAAGTTACATAGTAACCCTTTTTTATCTGGGTCATGAATAACACTCAAATAATATCCCCCATGTCCAACATAGATTTGTCCATCAGGTCCGAGTTGAAGGGCGCCTGAACCAAACATTTCATTAGTAACAAGGTATTGTGAATTGATTATTTCCGTTGGATCATTGCTTGAAAGGTCATATTGAAACAACATAGGATAACCACCATGAGCGTAAAACTTCTTATTATCAGGTGAAAATTCAACACCAAATGCCCTCATTGGTATTGACACTACATTCTGGTTACTCACAACACCGGTGGCATTGTTAAAGTGGTAAAGTTCTGTTAATAAACCGTCGTAATTTCCAACACCTATCCATTTCCCGTCAGATGAAATTTTCATGTAACCCTGATGAAAATTATATGAAGTTCCGGCGTAACTAATCACAAGCTGCTGCGTAATAATACTGTCACTGGTTATTTTGAAAGCAATAAAATTGTTGATACCCAGACCGTGACCAACCACCCACACATCATTCATGTTCTCATGCAATACGGCGCTTAAATGAGCTGTTACGTTCAGATATAAAAAAACTCCTTTCTTTTCTGGAACTACCTGGCCCAATCCTACGGTCATATCAATAATTGAGTATTGCAATTTCATGGGAGCTGGAGGCGTTCCGGTTGTTGCCTGGTTAAAAAAATAATATCTGTTTTCATTCCCAGGGTCCTGAACAATCATTGCTCCCTGAGTTGACCATGTTCCCATATTATTTCCATTAGTCATTACCTGGTGGTTTTTATTCCATATGGTAACTCCATCAGAATAAAAAAGCAAATTACCGTCTTTGTCTGACATACATGCCGTACCAGTCCAGGAAGGACTATTAGTTATACCATCAGTTAAAGCAATAGGTGGACTTCCCTGCTGAAATGTTATTCCTGCCTGTTGACCGAAATACCAGTTATTGGCCTCTTTGCCTTGAGCGTTGGCAATGATTGGAATTATGAAAAGGAGAATACTTAATTGAAAGCGGATGATAGGTTTAGCTTTCATGGTTGTAAGATTAATCTTGTAAAGATATAAAAGTTTGAGGTGAAGTGAAAGGGAAAATTCAGACTTAGAAGAATTTTAACTCGATATTCAATACAAGCGGCTATGTGTTTTGATTAAGCTAAGAACATGATGACGGGTTAGAGTTCCATTATTTGAGTTGTAACACTCCCGTTATTGCAGCTATCATACCTGCTACCAGAGCAAGTACAGTTAAAAATGAATTAATTCTGGTGTGTTTCCTGTCCTTGTACCAGTCAATACCTTTCATTCTTATCTTAGCTAACATATAGTTTGTGTCATCCATAGACCTTCCATATTCGATCAAACCGTCTTTATGCATAGTCCAAAGAAAGTCATGCATTTTACTGTATAATCTATTCTCTTCTTCATTATCCATATTATAAACCCGGCAATACAGTTGAGGAGACTACTTAACTTACGAAGCACTTGATACATACTGCCATCAGGTTTGATCTTTAGGTCTTTCACTGGAAATATTTTTGATAAATTTACATGTTACTTACAAATTAATCAAGAACATTATAATTATGACTTATACTGCTGGAACACAATCGGAGGATGGCTTTAATACGTCGTTATTTAACATTGATTGACTCTCAAAATTATATTAGTGCTGTTCCATTGATTCGGTTACAGTTAGATAATTGCATGAGATTTTTTGCTGGAAGCATAGTCATAGAATTTAATAAGTTTCATGATGAGTATTTGGATGGCGTACCTTTCAGAAAGATACGTGACAAAAATGGCAAACGTATGACAGACCGATAATTAGCTGAGACTTTGAATGAGATATTCCCAGGAGTATTGAAACTTTATGAGAATACTTCCGGATTTGTTCATCTTAGTAATGAACATGCTTTTCTGCAAACTGAAAAGGGCAATGTAGAAGAGAGGATAATAGGTGTATCAGTCGGCAGGTATGATCACTTTTCATTAGCTCGTAAGGTTGATTTCACATATAATATGCTTGTCGCAAGTAAACTGCTTCATTTCATACTTTCAGATTTAGTTAGACATTTAAGAAATGGTAACTGAAAGTATTTCAAGCTCAATACTAAGTACATCATCAACGATTGATGATGTACATTTCCCTAACAGCAAAGGTATCTATGGAATATACCTAAAGCCCGGCAAAAGCATCCGGATTCGGGAAACAATACCTGTAAGTTCATTACTCTATGTTGGAATTTCAAAAAACCTGTTTAAGAGAGATTTTAAACAGCATTTTCAAATCGGTGCTACTGGAAGTTCATCAGTAAGACGTTCTTTAGGAGCTTTGCTCAAAGATGAGTTAAACCTTATTTCAATTCCACGTGGTGGAGAAAAAGATAAAAACCGGTATACGAAATATAAATTCATGTCGGCAGATGAAGTGAAGCTCAGCAGGTGGATGGAAGATAATCTAATTATTGGTTATTGGTGTGCACCTAATACATGGAAAGTTGCTGAGCTTAGATCAGCTGAGTTTGATTTTACCGTTCAATACAAGCCAATCTTAGACAGAGATCCCAGAACAAAGAGGTTAAATCCTTATGCACCGGAGATTGATATTTTGACAGAGATATGCAAGCAAGAAGCAATGAATTTTAGTGTTGGTTAATGAAATAGCAAGAGCTATTGTAGACCAATTTGGTTTGTCTTATACAATTGGTTTGATATGCACAGAATTCACAATCCGAAAGGGCATAACTAACTTGTGCAGTGTGGATGATCTCCATTAATCAATGCTGTTTCCTATGGCTTACTAAATAAAGCAGCATAATATTTCTGCAAAAATGGAGCCTTATTATCCTGTAAAAGTTAAATATAAACATCTTGCATATTACTAATTATGAGTGCATTACATTGCACATTTGAATAAAAAAAGAGCATTATACAACTTTGTTAATTTGCTGGTTAAAGTAGAGTATGTACCGTCTCCATCAGGTTGCATTCAAAAAGTTTTTCAATTCCCTAAGCCTGTCTATGTATGGCAATCCGATCCTCTTACCCCTATAGGTTTTTAAGGCTGAAAAATGACTATCAACGAATCTGGAACAGTCGGTTATTGTACAGAACCTATTCAGCATTATTGGGTGTGATGGAAGCTCAATTCCAGCAAAGTATTCTTCAAGTAAAATAATCTCCTCCTCACAGTTTAAAGAATTTGGTTGTATAGGCTTTTTTAAAGAATATGAATATGTAGCTTGTTCAATTTCATCGTTTTCTGGGTGAGAGAAGATTCTGGATTCAATTTTAGAAAAACCTCTATAGTTGAACCTTATCAAGTAATCTGCAAGATCAAAACCTTCTTTTCGTTCAGTTAGCGTTGATTTAAGCTCAAGCAAATTTGACACTGTGAATGTTGCAATATGTGAGAGTTCAGATGCTTTAATGCTCCACTTCTCATAACAGTTCAGATCAGGAAACAGTGTGACTTTCCTACCTCTTAATATATTGCACTTACTTTCATTCAGGTTTGTAAGGCTACCAGATGCCAACCAAATGAATTGAGGGAAATAAACACTTGATATTATAGCTGTTTTTTCGCTTTCCACAATTGCAACTGGCTTATTCTTATCTCTTAATAGGTGTTCGCCAAATAAGCACTGCTGAAGCTCAAAATCAGGCTTTTTAAGAGCTTTATGCACCCAGTATATATGATTGAATGGCTCTTTGACTCTCTTACCTGTAATCGGGCTATATAACATCAACTTCCCAGTCCTAATTTTACCACGTATATCTATTTACCAGAAGACAGTTGCATCTTGCCAATGATCTGATGTACCAATAAAATAACGCCTAATCAATTGCTTGACAGTCTCAGCTCCGAAAAGGTTAGTCAAGAACTGCACAAAGTGGTTTTTTTCGTATGATATTAGACTTGCTTTAAATATCTCAACAGGAATGTATGAAACAGGTTTTGGCTGGAGTGTAACAGTTCGAGGCTTGCTTACTTTGGTCTGTGGTATATCAAATGAAATATTGTTATCCTGAAAATACTGTTTCGGTGTATAGTGGTAAGAGCAATTAATTTCACGGCTGCACCTGCCAATCGTTGGATGAATGTGTTCACCAGTTTCAGTATCAATGTATGCAGAAAAGGTTTTATCCTTTCCGCAACTGGGGCACTGGTAACGGGTCTTCATTCCCTTGTATGGTTCTAATATATATCTATGTTCACTCATTATTAGCCTCTTTTAGTGTAACATGTGTAACATGTGTAACAGGGTGTTACAGGTGTTACAGGGTGTTACAGTCCTTTAAAATTCTGCTGACTTTCATATGAGAAATACCAAGCTCAGCACCTATTTCCCGAAGACTTCGCCCTTGCTGCTTTAGTTCGTTTACCTTTTCGTTCAGACTTTCGTTGTCCTTTTCGGTATGCTGTTTCAGATGTTCCCATTCCTTACCAAATTTCACAAACTCAAATAGCAAGAAATTAAGGGGCTTATCAATTTGACACACACAAACATTTTCAGCATCGTAAATCTGTTCGGTGTTACGCTGCTTAATTTGTTTCAAGTAACGTAAGTTTTTATCACTGTGGCTTTCTCCTATTGAGAAGGAACTGTCACAAAAATTTATAAGCATCTTACTACCTTGCAAATCATTCCGGGTTATAGGTTTTGACAAGTCTCTTTTCGGGGTATGCGCCAACGCTAATATTGAAAGCCCGTATTTGGTCTTCAATGCTTTCAAATGCTTCATCAAGGGTAATGCATCTTTTGCCTTCTCAGTCTCATTTTTGAGATAAGTAAGATTATCAATTATTAAAATCCTTGCCCCTGTTTCAGTAATACTCTGTTCAAGAGAGCGATTAAGGTATTCCTCAAAAGATTGGTTTTCAGGTATTATAGCATCAGGATTAACCTCTACCCGAATAAAGTTATCGTTAAAATTATAGTGCTCTTCAAACTTTTTTGAATACCGGTTTTCGAATTGCTTATCGGAAAGCTCAAAATCGAAATACAAAATCGGTTGTTTGGACGCTTCCAGTTTAAAGCCAAGTATCTGTTCACCCCTGCTTATACTGTTACCAATTTGAACGGCTAAAATTGACTTACCCAAATTAGTATCAGCAAATAAAATACATAGTTCACCCTCAAACCAAAATTCGCCAAAAAGCATCTTAGGAGTAGGTCTGGTTTTAGCTTGCTCAATCCAACGACTGGCTGTTTTTACAGTGAACAAGCCTTTGTATTCATTAGCTTGGTTTCCTTGCTGTATTAACTGTTCAACTTCAGAAGTAATATCTTCGATACCGAATAGACTGAAATCGAAGTCTTGATCTTTTAGTATAAGTTCATTATCTTTGCCTGACTGCTCATTAAATAGTGAATGCCCTTTTTCCGTTGCACCGGTGAATGGGCTTTCTTTTTCTGGCCTCATATCTTTTATCTCCTTCCTTTGAAGCCCAGATCTACCTCACTTCTCAAATAATAATATTTCCTTCCGAATCGGTGGAATGGTATTTTACCGGCCATCTTAAGCCTGTTGACTGTCTGAACAGTACAGCCGAGATAGATTGCTAACTGTTTGTCACCATAAATTCGTTGCTCATCTTTAACAGGTTGTTCTTTCGTTTCAAGTAACTTGTTGATGGTATTTTGTAACTGGTCAACTTTTTGCGTTAGACCAAAAACCAATCCGGGTAAGTTGTCAAATGTTATATTCATAGCTAATAGTTTTGGAATTTGCATTAGCCAAAGTATCATGCACATTTGCTTCAGAACAAGTGACAATACTTGAAATAGTATCAGGAAATAGCAATTAAGAATGTAACTGCTAATCAATACATTAATTGAATAATTAGGAGATAATTTAGACTTGTTAGAGTGCACACTTGAGACAAGAATGTGCACTTTATTAACTTATTTATACCGGTAGATATTTCTTCTTATGCTATCACTTTCAAGCTCCTTTAGTGAAGTCCTGTTTTGATAAATGAAGTAAGCCAAGATATTTGCAATCTCAGAAACGCTAAAGTTCGAATTTTGTGCAATTTTTTTAAATGCTGGGTAAAATTCATTATTAGGACAGTGAAATACTTTCCTATCTTCTTTATCTGGCAACGTATGACTATCAGAGTATTCAATTAAAGCATGAATGATCTTGTCAATGTGATCAGTATTATCAAACACATTTTTTAATGGATCAAGTGCTTGTCTAATCTTAGTCTCTATAGTAGGTTCAATGTTTTTAGCATTCTTAACTTCTGTTGCTTCTGGTTTATTAATCTCAAATTTTATTAAATCCTCTGTTTCTTGAATAGCAAAATCATAAAGAACTACAATCCTCGGAACATCAGAATTAACGTTTTGTGATAAAAACCATGCTCTCTCTCTCCTTAAGTATTTAAGCCTGTCGAGCAGATTATCAATAGTCATGCTTTTATTAAGGATTTCCCTGAACCGGTGGTAATATAGGTTATAGCTCATAAAATTAGGTATTGTTGTATATTACCAGTTCATCTCCTTCTCGAAAAGATCGGCTTTCTCTTCATTAGTTACTTTCACGTATTTCCAAAACTCCTTTTCTGTTTTGTGGCCAGTTATTGTCATTATCAAGACAGGAGATAGACCACGCTTAACACCATTTGTAGCAAAGCTCCGGCGAGCAACATGAGAAGTGACCAGCTTATATTTAGGTTGTGTTTTAGTTTGTAAAACCCCACCTCTGGTTATTTTCGTCACTATTGTTTCATTTAAATCAGACAGTTCTGCAATAGTCTTTAGTGCTTCATTAAATTTTTGATTACTTATTGCTTTCGGAAGTTTGAAGTTATATTTTTCAAGTATTTGCTTTACTACTGGTGCTAATGGTATTACGACCTTTGATTTCGTCTTTATATCCATTACTCGCAGCCTGTCTACTTTGATATCTTCTGGTTGAATAGTGGTGTAATCTGAGAACCTTAAACCCGTATAACAACCAACAAGAAACAGATCACGGACTTTTTCAAGTCCGGGTTTACTTGTAAGATCAAGATTATAGAGTTTCTTTAACTCACTTTCTGTCAAATAAATGCTATCACATTCTTCCTGTATTCCGGTAGCAAAAGTTTTAAAATCTGAAAATTCATTATAACGTATACCATTCTCATTCAGCTTGGAAGCTTCATTCAAGATCGTTTTAAGGAATTTAAAATTCCGGCCATAAGTATTGACTGCATACTTTTTCTTGTTCATCATGAAGGCCGAAAACCTCTTATAGAAAGCTTCATTCATGTCCTGAAAGTCATACTCTCGACCTTCAAAATCACAAAAGTCATAAAATAAGTTCTTAATGGTGCCGTATTTGGTTGGCATCGATTTTGAAAGCTTATGACCCTTTCGGTTAACTCTATTAGGAAGTTCATTGATGTAAATGTCAAAGTACTCTTTCAAGGTCACCTTCTTTTCTTTCACTGGCTCAATTACCGGTCTTGCTTTTAATCGTTCATTCAAAGCTGATCTTAATAAATCCGGAGTCAATATTCTACCTCCTGCTAAAGTCTCATTTTCTATTTCGCCAATAGCATTCCTAATAAGCTTTAATCTTTCATTAATGTAAATTCTGTCAATACATTCGGGCTTAGCAGTGAACTTTCCGTTTGAGTTAAACTCGTTCTCTGCAATCTTCAGACCTGTATAGTAAAAGAGGCGTTGTCCGTTAAAATGATAGCTAATCATTATTGGACGACTTGATTTTGTACCTTTGCCTTTATTCAGGTAGAACTTAATATTTCCCATTGAATGACTTTTAAAAGGGTAACGATATGGGTAACGGTTTTTATGTTAAATAAACAGACGTTACAAATATAGTAATGTTAACTTAAAAGTCAATAAGTAGCACTAATTAAATGATACAGTTAATATTGGCAGGTGATATATTTATTAGGAATTAACTATTTATGTACTCCCGCCAGCTCCACAAAAACCAAAATCTCAAACCGGGGTGGCCAAATTGTCTCCGGTTTTAAGCAACCGTTTCTTTTACTAATCTATGCAGGTAGTCAGAAGCTGCCAATGCAGCTACTGTTGCATCACCCACTGCGGTTGTAACCTGCCTGAATCTTTTAACAATTGAATCGCCGGCAGCAAATACTCCCGGAATGTTAGTCTGCATGTCGCTGTTTACAATTATTTCATTGTAATTATTCATGGCAACCCTGCCTTTTAAAAACTCTGTATTGGGCACATAACCTATGAAAATAAAGGTACCGTCGGTTCTATACCGTGTAATGTTTCCTGTTTTAAGGTCTTTTACATCCACACTTTCAAGCTTTTCCTCACCTATGAAATTTACAATGGCAGATTCCATCATAAAGGTGATTTTCTGATTCTCTGCAGCTTCTTCCACTGCATGTTGAAAAGCCTGGAAGTGATCAAACTGGTGTACAATAGTAACTTTTGATGCGTACTTAGTTAGTGAAACAGCTTCTTCCAGAGCTGAATTTCCGCCTCCTACCACAAAGATCTCCTTGTCAGTAAAGAAATCACCGTCGCAAGTAGCGCAATACGAAATACCCCTTCCTTTCAGCTCAGCTTCACCCGGGACGTTTAAAGTCCTGGATCTTCCGCCCGGCGTTAATATCACGGTCTCAGCGGTATAAACAGACCCGTCAGATAACTCGATACGTTTGACTGAACCATTAAGTTCTAAATCATGAACCATTGTATTAGCTTTGACAACACATCCGAACTTCTTTGCCTGGTTCTTCATGATAGTGGAGAGCTGATAGCCAGAGATATTTTCAACTCCCGGATAGTTTGCAATTTCGTGGGTAAGCACCATCTGGCCACCCATAACTCCATCGCTTAAAATAAGTGTTTTTAACCGTGCCCTTGAAAGGTAGATACCTGCCGTCATTCCGGCAGGACCACCTCCAATAATTATAGCATCAAAATGATTTTCGCTCAACATTATTTCTGAAAATATTTAAATACTTAATTAACCTACCTGAGCTGCAGCAAACTCCCTGTCAAGAATCGATCTTACCTGACCCATACTCTGAATACTTGAAGTTGCCTTTACCAGCCTGCCATTCTTATAGTACATTGTAAAAGGTATTCCCATAAATCCTCTAACCTCAGGAACATCACGAATAACATAAGCCTCAGGATTATCAAATTCCATATCAGCAAATTTAACGTGTTTGTACTCATCCTTAAGGTCTTCCATAATTCCATAAACTGGAATACACATTGGGCCCATTCTGCCACAACAAACCATTACATTTTCATTTTCATTAATCAATTTCTGATGATCAGCTGCTGTCATCAAATGATGAAGATTGGTATAAAGCATATCGTTATTTTTTTGTTGCAACAAAATTAGCTTGAACGTACAGTGCGGACAAGGAAAAATGGCTTGGGTATACCACTTAAAAACTTGAATTTGCTTAACTAATTTCTTGACCTTCTTCAGTTCAATATGTTTCTGTCACTGCAC
This sequence comes from Lentimicrobium sp., assembly GCA_035298745.1. Lineage (GTDB taxonomy): Bacteria > Bacteroidota > Bacteroidia > Bacteroidales > Lentimicrobiaceae > Lentimicrobium. The sequence continues at coordinate 10,529 of DATGXS010000050.1, forward strand.
TTATCATAGAATCATCAAAAGTTCGTCCCAAAATGGTAACTTTGTATTTTTGAAGTTGATAATTACCGAATGAAAACATACCTGATACCTGAAGATTGTTCCCTCGATAACCTGGAGGCACCCTGTTTCAGAAGTCTTTTACCAGAGGAGCTAAATTTGGTTAGTGCAAGTAAAACCAGGGTTATTTTTCATAAAGGCGAAAACCTGACAAAACAAGGAACGTTTGCATCCAGCGTTTTATTCATTATTGAAGGCTTTTGCAAGCAATACGTTGAGGGAGAAGCAGGAAAGAATCTTAACCTTCAACTATTAAAAAGTGGAGATTTTATTGGATTATCAGTTGCTTTCAATAAAAACAGATATGATTATTCAGTTGTAGCTTTAACTCAAACAACAGCTTGTCTTATTGAAAAAGAGGCGATTTCTAATTTGGTAAAATTAAACGGCAGCTTTGGTTATAATATCATCAAGAGGTATTGTGAGCAAAATTCCCGGTTGTATAGTTCTATAAGTGATCTGATGAATAAACAAATGAATGGCAGACTTGCTGGGGCTTTGTTATACATAAGTAATGAAAACCCTGGTGGTGATATATTCCAGTACCTCAGCCGAAAGGATATAGCCGATTTTGCAGGATTGTCAGTTGAAAGTACAGTCAAATTACTAAAATCATTCGAAAGAGATAACTTGCTAAAGCTTGATGAAAAAAATATAATTTTATTAGACATACCTGCTCTGGAACAAATAAATCAGCATGGTTAAAATTGCCAGAATCTTAACGTTCATCACCTTTATAATAATAGTGGCAAGTTGCCAAAATAAGCTACCTTTAAATTCAGGCGATATTTCAATTAATTTTAATGACAGTGCCTGGAAAGCTACTCATGGAATATCTGATATAACTTCTTCAGCTTCTTCTTCCAATTATATTTTTGTAGGTACTCCAAATGGATTATTCAAAATCGACAAGAAGAATAACCAAACATACAGAATTGACAAACTAGCAGAATTCAATGTTAGATACATTATATATTCAGGAAAAAATCTTTTACAGTTAAATGATGGTATCTTTTACGATTTCCAAAACGATCTTGTTAGCGGTCTATACAAAGCCGATAATCTTAAAGAAATCAAACAGTACAAGGACATATTAATTGCTCTTAACAAACAGAACAGTATACGTTTGATAAAAGGAAGTGATTCAATTAAAGTTGATGATTACAACGCCTCTTCCCTGAATAATATAGTATGTGAGGGGGATTCCATTTGGATACCAGGTGATTTAAGAAATGGAATTAGAAGGTATATAATTAGCACAGGTAAGATTGAATTTTTACCCCTTGGTTATGACTTCAGGGACTATACAATTAAGGCGAACGACACACAAATTCTCTTCATTAATGATGAAGGCATGGTCGAATATCATAAATCCAACCATAAAGCCTACTTTATCAATCAAGAGGGTGACAAGAAAGATGTAATAATGCTGAATGCGGAAGAAAAGCCATTCTTTAAATATGTTTCAGATCAACTTACCCTGCATACCGGTGATTTTAAAAGTTCTTACAATAAGTTTAGGGAAATCAATTTTAAGTATAATAAGACCAATAATAACAGGATTAAGCAAAAAATCACTGAATTGAAGGCATCTTTAACAGATTTGCTTCCATATAGTTTCATTCAAAGTCAAGAATTTGAGAAGTATATTAATGACACAGTTTCTGATGAAAGCATTACGAGTTCATACTATCTCCATCTGATTAAAATGGCAATTTATGAGGGCAAACTCTCAGAAGCTATACATTATGACTCGGTTTTATGTATCAGGTATCCTGAAATTGGTGTTAATAATAACGCCACAATTAATGCAGTGCATGAAACCAATAATTATCTTATAACTGTTAGGAATTCAAAGCTTTCAGATGAGGAAAAACAATGGGAAACCGGAAAAACATTTTATAACCTCTTTTTAAAGGTTGGTCCCAAAAATGAAGGAATAATTAACATGTCGTACCCTTTTAACCTCCTTAAGAAATTAAAACGCGATTATCCCGAAAGTCAATATTGTGACAATGTGGACTATATTATGCTTAAGCATATAGAAGACAGACTTCCCGGTAAAAATGATGAAACACTATATACCAAAGTGATAAATGAATACAAAGCACTTATCAATAAGTATCCTCAATCAGAATTAATCCCAACATTCCTTGAAAGGATAGCAGTTTTAAATTTCAGTTGTCCTTTTGATGTTGCACACAAACAGAAGTACCTTGAAGCAGCCAAAAGCGGAATAAATGAAATTTTAGAAAAATACCCTGATTACTATTCAAAAAATAACTTAGAAGAGCTGAATACAAATATTGATAATGCACTTGCTATGTTAGAATGGGATTTTAAAATTTATCCACAGAAAAAAATTACTAGTCCCGGTGAACCAATTATTTTGGCATTTTCCATGAAAAACACCAGTGACAATTCGAAGATTTTACCTCTTTCAAAAGATAATAATTTACCCAATTTTGTTATTTCAATCGACCGGTATGGTATAGATGGTGATTTTTTAATTGAACACCTTAAACTTCAACCAGATTTCGCTTCATACACTAAAACAACCTCTGATACCTTAATCGAATCTGGTAATAAGTATGAAGAAAATTGGGATATACTGGAAAGGGCTAGAAATTCATTTAAGGAGCCTCCTGGCAAGTTCAACTTTCGTGAAAAGGGCCGTTATAAAATAACAGGTAGGCCTATAAATGACACTTTCAGCAGTTTTATTGTGCCGGCCACAGTTTGGATTACAGTACTTTAATAGCCATATCTAAGATTAAGTAATTATGAATAGCTCAGCACATACAATTGAATTTATTAATCGGTTTGAGCAGAGCATGGCTCAGGCACTCTTCATTAAACTTACTTTAAGCAACAAGCGAACCGTTGCTTCTGAACTGAATAATGTGTATGTGAAACCGGTTTTATTAAGGGAACTGACTATGCTTTCTTTTACATACCGTTATAAAACAAAGGATATTACTAAAAACTTCGAATTAAGAGAGGCAATTTCTGAAATCCAAAGATTACTGTCAGAAGATTTTACCCAGGGTTATCTTGCTACAACAATTAATGACTATCAGTTGCTTCTTAATAGAAAAGGGAATTCAACGCTTTTGCAAAAGCCACCAGCTTCAACAACTAGCCCATCAATGAAACATGACAAAGTTAAAGAACGCATTATTGAAACAGGTAACACCAGTTGGATGAGCGCTTTGGGCATTATGAACAAAGAAGGGGTGGTTAAAACTGATATGCAGGACAAATATAAGCAGATCAATAAGTACATCGAGATTGTAGATGGCATCCTAAAAGGCATAAATCTTCCTGACAACCTGAGAGTCGCTGATATGGGATCAGGGAAAGGGTATCTCACTTTCGCAATGTATGACTATCTGACATCAAAGCAAAATAAGCAGGTTGTGATGACTGGCATTGAGTTACGAAGGGAATTGGTCGAAAAATGTAACCAGGTAGCAGTTGCTTCAAAGTTCACCGGACTATCATTCCAGGAGGGAACTATTGAAAAAGCCAGTCTTCCTGAAATTGATATGTTGATTGCTTTACATGCCTGCGATACCGCTACTGATGAGGCTATTTATAAAGGAATCAGGTTAGGAGCCAGGGTTATTGTTTGTTCTCCATGTTGTCATAAACAGGTTAGAAAAAGTCTTGAAACCAGAGGTGCTCTCGCAGAAATAACACAATATGGTATACTGGCTGAGAGACAAGCCGAAATCCTTACAGATACAATAAGGGCTTTGATTCTTGAAGCTCATGGATATCGTACAAATGTTGCTGAATTTGTTGCAACTGAGCATACACCTAAGAACCTTATTATCTCTGCGGTTAAAAAGAAACTTAATCCTGAGTATCATTCATTTCCTGACCCTGATATTATGAAAAATATTGAGGAATTGAAAAATCAGTTCAGTATTCGTTCACATTACCTACAAGACCTCCTGCAAAAAAAAGACTAATCGAAAGTCCATTTTACCGCAAGTGTAGGATTTACTCTCAGCCCTTTTACCCCTGAAAAATTACTACCAACTTCTACTTCACTACCCATTGAATAGTGCTTAGTGAAATTATACCATATTTGTGGCTCGGTTAGAAAAACAAACTTTGTGGTTTTGGTTGTATTTTCTTCGAAAAAAGAATTGTTTTCTCTCCAAAAATCTGCAAAACCTGAAAAAGTGAGTTTATTCTTCATAAAATTCATATACCATACACCTGTTAACTGAAAAGAAGCGTCATGCTTTCCCCGAATGTACTTGTATAATAATTGAACGCTAAATCCCTTTGAAAAATCTTTATTGTTATAATTATATTCCGGGCCAATAAGCCATGAATCATTTATTGTGGCGGCTCCTCCCAATGTATCAGATTTCCATTGTAATAATCCACCATTATATTCGAAATGGCATGCCCATGGCCCTTTAAACATGTTAAAGCTTCGCGAAATCTCCCAATAAGCAAGACTAACACCCTTTACATCACCTGCTCCATAATCCATATCAATGAATAAAAAAGTACTGCCCAATTTATCAGGTTTAAACATTTCTACTGTTGAAGTAAGGTAATTCCGATCCTTTCCAAAGTCGTAATGCAATTGAACATTTTGGGAAAATACAGTACTAATTGAAACGAGAAAAATTATACAGAAAATAGGTTGTTTCATTGTTTGACTAATTTGCGGCAAAAGTAATCTTTTTGAGATAATATCTATTGCCTGTCAGCCAAAGCTTTTAGCTCATTGGTATAATCATATCTAAGATCCTCATGAAGCAAATTAATTGATTTGCCAATGCTAATTATAGTCCTGTCCCAAATTGTTACCAATGCTTTAAAGCGATTAAACGGTAGTTTTTTTTCTTCAAGAATTGCAAGAAAGTGGATAAGTAATTGCACCTCAGTTTCAGGCTTTCCTGAAAACTTGATAGCTTTTTTTGTGTTTCTAAGAGTTCTTCGAATCAGTTTGAGGAAATTTCTGACATTAAATTTATTAACTACCTCAAGCTCTGTTTCCATGTCCTTTTTTACACTTTTAATATATTCTAATTCATCCTTTGAATCAAATAACAAATAAGTGACCAACTCCTTATTTTCTTTCTTGAATTTAATAAGTGAACCGATTATTAAAACAAGTTCCTTGTTGGAAAGCATTGACAATTCGTCTTTAATTAACTTGACAGAAGCGGTATTTAGCATATCAAATAAAGCTTAAGATAAATCCTGAAACTGAACCTCCAAGTACAATAAATGCGCTGTTAATATTCCTGAAAGTAAATGAAATAACTAAAGCAAGGGACCCAATCAACATAGTACGCCAGTCGACTATTGCTTCTTTTCCAAGAGTAATGGCGACAACAGCTATTAAAGATACAGATGATGCGATAACTCCATTTAGGAATGTGCGAAAGACCGGCGAATTTTTAAGTTTGTTAAATATTCCGCTAAGTAAAGCTATAAACAAAAATGACGGCAGAAAAACGGCAATCGTTGATAAAAGGGCTCCTTGCCAACCTCTTAACATATAACCAATAAAAGTAACTGCAGAAAATACCGGACCAGGTGTCATTTGTCCGACAGCAATTGCATCGGTCAACTCAGCCCGGCTAAGCATGCCTGAATTTACAAGATCTGATTCCAAAAATGCAAATAAAACATAACCACTACCATAAAGAATAGCCCCAATTTTCAGAAAAATAAAAAATAGCTTACTTAGTGGAATTATTGCAACTGAAGTCAGATAATTCTGCCTGACCTGTCTAATATAGTATACGCATAGCATAAAAATACCAGATCCTGCCATAATGATAATTTCCTTCACCCCAAACAATGCAAATACAAATGAAAATACTCCTACCAGCAGCAACAAATAAGATTTAAAGGAAACCTTTGCCAAAGGCCAAACCGCAGATATAATTATAGCTATGATAGCCGGTTTAATGCCAAGCAAAAAAGGTTTGACAGAGGGTAACTGGCCGTATTGCTTATAAAGCACAGCAATTAGAAATGTTATTATAACAGCAGGCACTATGAAACTAAATCCCGCTATTAAAAGTCCTCTCCATCCAGCTTTTACTTTACCTATATGGATAGCCATTTCAGTAGAATTTGGACCTGGTATTAAATTAGTTATTCCAATAAGATCTAAGAATTCATCCTCTGTCATCCATTTTCTTTTAGCCACAATATCATTTCTCATCATTGCGATATGAGCAGCAGGGCCTCCAAATCCAATAATTCCAAATTTTAGGAAAATCAAAAACAGATTTTTTAACATAACCACTAAACGATGGAAAATAAAAATTTCATCAAAAATACTTAAAAAGTAGTGGCATACTAAAAAGGGACCACCTTCCGGCAGTCCCTTTAACCAACATCAAAACAAATTAAATTTCTTAATTGACAACAACGCAATGCATTAAATCAAGATGTATTCCGTAGAAGTTGTTTGCGGGCACGGTCACTGAAGCAGTTGTACCGGTAGCATTAAATTTCCATGCAAATAAACCAGGTGATGGATTTCCCGAAGGAGCAACAGCATAATCTTGAATCTTCAGGCTTTCTGCAACTTCTGAAAAATGCCATCCATTAGTAAGATTGATTGTTAATGTAACCTGTCCATTTACTACTGATGAAAACTGCATTGTACCAGCATTTATTGTCTGTCCGGCAAAAATTGTTACCGTAGTATTTGCTACAAAAGGAGTATATGTTGCCCAATTACCCCTTGTTGTATACCGGGGACCATTTGCCCAACCGGTTTCAGTTTGGCTGCAATCCCATTGTTCGCATAGTTGACGCAGTGTGTACTCAATACAAGCATTAAAATGGGCATTATGTATGTCTAAGCCACCAACGATCAAATTGGCAGTTACAATATCACATGCAGCCCATCCGCTTGGTAGAGGAGTGCTCCATGAATATTCAGTTACAGCTGGATCAGTATATGTCATAACAACTGTTCCGTTAATGCTAAGATGCTTAAAGGTAGCACCGTTTAAACGATAAAGATGGTAATACACATTAGTTGCATCCTGATAAACATCCAGGTAAATATTAGTTGGAGCAGATACATTTGGACCCTGAGGTACAAAGTAAGATGGACCATAAGTAACCTGGCTGTCTGTCCACTGGGCAAGACATTGCTGACAATCGATGGTTACAACTTTGAGATCCTTTGAGCTGGGTGAGTCTTGTTGAAGGACATCATCTTTCTGACAAGAAGTCAGAATTGCACCTACTGAAACGAGCAGTGCAAACATGAGCATGTTTAGCTTTTTCATTTTGAAACTTTTAGTGTTTATTAGTTAAGAGTTGATACTATCCTAACACACTTTTTAACTCAAGGTTTAATGAATTTAAAAACTATGTTTTTTTCGTTTGAGTTCAAAATTGCATTCTTATTCAATCAGTTACTCACTTCACCAAAAACTAAAAAAATAAGGCTGAATCCTCTATTCCAGCCTTATTTGTGAATTAATAACGACTACCTTATCCGATTACATCTTCTTATCAATGTACTCAGTCAACTTTCCTAACATGTTAACATAGCTTCCAAACTCATTATCGTACCATCCAAATATTTTAGCATGGCATACAGGTATCATAATATCCTGTTGAAGCTGCACTCCAAAGTTTTGTAACAAATCAGGGTTAATCCCCATAAAGCCGGTTCGGGTATGAGTTTCAACTCCTTCAATCACAATTGCGGCTTTTCGTCCTATAATATCCGCTGAAACATTCTGTTCTTCACTAAATTCCAACATTCCTGCACCAGGACCTTCTGCAGTTTCTTTATAGATCTGATTCAGATATTCACGGGTAATGACCGGTTCCCCAATATCATTCAGAGGCGATTGAAATGTAATATTCAAAATAATCAAACTAGCTGTATTGATAGGAATTCGTACTGAATCAGCCATGAAACCTATGCGTTGAACTTCAGGAATAATTTTTTCAAGCGCCTTTGCAGCACCTGTTGAAGTGATAATGATGTTGTTGAATACTGATCTGCTCTTTCTTAGATCTGATGTCCCGGTTGAAGGAACAGCATCTAAAATACTTTGGGTACTGGTTGAGGCATGAATAGTTGACATGCTCGCCGTTAATATATGTGAAGTCTCGGGCCTTTCAAGTAATGGCAGCATCATATGCGACAATCCAGTGGTTGTACAACTTGCAGCTGAAAGAACATGATGTTTACGAGCATCAAAATCAAGATGGTTGATCCCATATACCATCATACTTGCGTCTGATGGCATTTTTTGAGTCGAATCTTTTATTTTAAACGGGGCACTGGCAATGACCTTATCGGCACCTGCCTCAAGATGTCCTCTTAAACTGCCTTTAGAATTATCTGCAGGAACGGTTGGATCTAAAAAAGCTCCGGTGCAGTCAACGACCAACCTTACCTGATTATCTGCCCAACCAATTTCTTTAGGATTACGGGCAGTCATAAGAAATTTTACTGGCATCCCATTGATTTCAACAAGATTCTGAGAACTGTCAAGAATGTTTATCTCACATTTTTTCCCTGAGTGTCCGTATAGAAACTTGGATAACGAGCCATAAGTTGAGTCATTTGTAAGATTATGAATAAGAGATTCCAGGTTTTTACCTACACCTCTTCCAACATTAACTACCAGACCACCAAAATGCCTAGTTAACAAATGGTTCCAGATGGTTAATTTCCCAATTCGTCCTGCTCCGTTTATCCCCAACAGGTTTTTGCCATGTAATCGTTCCATAATTAGCTGTAATGTTATATAACTGATTTAATTTTCATAAGCATTTCAATAATTCCTTATGCAATTTCAGCAAGCTTTACCTTGTAATTTCCTGAATAAATATTACCAAGGTTTCCATCAATCGCAATCTTATCTCCTGATTTTAATGTCTGACCGTTTATCACACAAGTTTTTTCACGTTCATTTACCTGTAAGTGAGTACAGTTAACAACACATGTTTTCTCAAGTCTAACCGCCGTGACAGCAGCATGTGAAGTTGCTCCTCCGCGTGCTGTTATTAGACCATGACACTCAAAGATCATCCCTATATCATCCGGAACAGTATCAGGTCTGACAAGAATCTTATTGTCAGGTAATTCTCTATATTTTTTCAAATCTTCCATATCAAAAGCAAGAATACCATTAAGAACACCCCTTCCTAATCCGATACCCCTACCCACAAGTTTAAGCTCTGATGATTTCACATCGAATACATAACTTAGATCTGGTTTACGTATATCCTGGTCACGAGTTTGAAGGATGTACAGGTCATCTGGATTTTCACTTTCAAAAGTAAATTCGATTTCCTGATGACTAAAACCATGTTCTTCAGTTAACTGGTCGGCTATGCTGTGGAGTTTCTTGTAAATCCCCGGGAATGCACTTTGCAGTGAGTAATTCATTTCACTGAACAACTTTTTTCTCTGACGTTCAGTAACAGGCATGGGGTTTACTAATCCTGCAACAATATCCTCACCCTGGCTGCATAATGTAAAATCGCCATACAGATGAATACCTGGCTTCTCTATATCAGGTGCATGAGTAAACAAAACACCTGTGCCAGATGTACGATGAAGGTTTCCGAGCACCATTTTCTGGACAATGACAGCAGTTCCCCATTGGTCAGCAATCTGGAGGTAATCACGATAAACCTCAGCTCTTTCACTATACCATGACTCAAATACGTTAAAAATAACTTGCTTTAATTGCTCAAAGGGCTCATCTTTGAAATGTATGTTATATTTCAGTAAGATTTCTTTATAAGCAAAAGCCATTTCCCGCATTTGTGCAGGGGTAAAATCAATCTTTTGGTTAATGTTGTAAGTACTTTTGAAATTGATCATTATCTGATCAAATTCATCACGTGAAATTCCAAATGCCATTCCCCAACTTTGAAGAAAGCGGCGGTAACAATCCCATGAAGTCCATCCAAAATTTGGCTGTTTGCTTAGTGCTTCAACAATTTGATCATTCAGTCCAACATTGAGATATGTGTTCATAGCACCAGGCATTGAAATAGCAGTCCCTGATCGCACCGATAAAAGCAACGGATTATTAGGATTGCCGAATTGCTGTCCAGTAATTTTTTCCAGAGTTGAAATATGTCGTCTGATCATAAGTTCAAACTCCTTTTCCATGAAAGGATTTTGCAGGATAGCTTCTCTACGCCTAAATACCTCCGTTGTAAATACAAATCCCGGAGGTATTGGAAATCCGAGTAATAATAATTTCTTTAAAAAGTAAGCCTTAGATCCAAGGAAAATCTGGTTATCGATCTCAGGTGTTTCCCTGTAAAGGGGTGATACTACCAGGTCGGTATTATAAGACATAATGCTAAATAACGTCTCTTCGGAATAATTATCAACCATCTGACGGAAGGTCCCTAGAATCCTGACTAGAAAATTGTCAAGCGACTGAACCAGGAAAGCTGATGACAGCATTTCCCTGTAAAACTGTTCTGATTTCCGCATGACGAATTGCTTACCTGAAGAACCATCATTTTTAACTTCCTGCGGGAAAATCTGGGGGATCACAACCTTTAATTGCCTGTCATACACTCTAAGGAAGTACTTGCTTATGATTTCCCTTACACTTGAAAGCATGAATTGAAGAATGTTGATATACTGTCCAACCGAGAAACTTGAAGAGTTCAGGCTATAGCGGAACATTTTAAGGTTTGAATTAAAACCTTGGTCACTTATGCCATCTAATTCAAGCCCTTGCCTGAAGAGTTCAAAAACAACATGAATTTTCCTGAGCGTTTTAGCAGTGATGTAATCAAGATTAATACTGTTTATCAATTGCTCCATCAGATGCGCTGCCACTTTTTCAAGACGGAATGACAGACCCAGAGCTTCAAATTTAGGCTCACGGTATTTCCCATACATACTTGGAATTCCAATGGCAATGTGTCTTTTATGATAAATATCCTCCCAGCCTTCAGTTTTAACCGGGTCAATTATCACATTATTTAGCTTGCGCATAAAAATATATACTTGCCGAAGTGCCCTGTCAGTATTTCCACGTTCAAGCAATGCAAGCAACATGTCTATTTCGCTTGGTGTGAAAAAATTGAACTTTCGCATTAAATTCCCAAGATTGACTGTATTAAAGGAGTATTTTTCCTTCAATAATTCAAGTAACCTAATGATGTAGAATAGTCTCTGTTTGTCGATTGGGTTATCCTGAGGTAAAAGATTGATCTCCTTCTTTAACTTTTCAGAAGGGACATCCATTAATGCATCAGGCATGTAATTGTTGGCTGCACATAATGCCTGTAACAATTCATTTATTGGTGCAAACCATCTAGAGTCGGCCGACATTGATGTTTTAACATCTTCTGGAAGAAGTTCAAAAAGTTTATCTGTATTTCCATCATACCAATAATGTATGATGTTTCGGGTAAGATCTATATGTGTGTTATTGCTCTCCGTGTGGACTTGTTTCCTGAGGAAGTGAATTAACCTGTCGTTGCGGTGCGACAATTCGTCCATTGCAGTGGTAACTTCCCTTAATTCACCCTCTGCTCCAATCTCATTAAAGTAAACCGGAAAGATGCGGGCAAGCTGTTTTATTTGTTTAAAGATCGGATAAATATCTGAATTCAGCAGCGCAGTAACATCACGTTGAAAAAGATCAGTATCTGAAACAAAAACCCCGCCTAACCTCAAATGGATTATAAGTGCAGAAAGAAGATCACGAAAGGCTGTTGGTGAGTATTCAATTAGTTCCATCCAAACCCGGATGTTTTTAATATGATGCTCATTAACTTTAAGTTGCCAATCCTGGCTTACATAAACTATTCCTGGACCTATAAACCCATATCTGATAAGCAACTTCTCAAAATGTGATATATGGTTTTGGTTTTCAGTTCTAAATATTTCCTTTCCAAGTATAAGTATACTATCAAGTATGGATCCACTGTTTGTTGCCTTTAGGTCATTAAACAGTTTAAAGATATTATCAAGGAAGCTGAAAACCTCATCGCTTGTAAGTTCATTTTTAATATTCCTGAGAAGACTATTGAAATCACGCATCAGCACATCCTTCTGGTTTTGCATTCCATCAAGGTGCAGCAAATAAAGCAGGTAATAAAACTTTTCGTGAAACCGACTGAAAGAATGATGAAGTTGCCTGATGTAAAATGAAATATCGCTGAAGGTTGGAACTGCCAGTAGCGCTGGCCAGTCAGGGGCTTTGTTGATCTGGTCTTCAATACTATTATAGTATTTTAGTCCAATTGAGGAAAATTTGTCGCGGCTTTGTGCAGTAAATAGTTTACTTCTCTCAGCCAGCCATTTTTCGACATTGGTAGTATCGCGCCAATAATGTGCATTTGCAACGAGAGCCTTTTGGGCTAATTTAAACGCTATTTTATCACTCTCTTCAGTCCATTCAGCTGACCCGAACAGCTTCATTAAAAAGCCCGAATTATGAATAACTGCAAGTGTTTTTTTATCAACCGCAAGGTCAATGAGCTGAAGTATTTTAACAATCACTCCTTCCCTTTTTTGAGGTGATGCAAGAAGCTTTTCACAAAGTTCAAGAATAGTGTGTATTATATCTTCTTCTTGCAGTTCATTGAGTTGCCTGTTGATAAGGCCGGTAAAAAGATCTATAATTACTTCCCAAACCACAGGGTCAGATTGCTTTTCATAGAACCAAAAATCACCCAGACAAATGCTTCTCATTTGTCCTGTTACATATGCACTATTGGAGTATGGGTGATTAAATTCTTTAATGCAATCGATTGCACGAGTATGTATAGAATAATATGATTTTGACACCTCTGTGAATGCCAGATGTGTTTGGGGTATATCAATCTTATCTGTACGCGTTTCCTCGAGATTGGCGGCCAGCGCGTCAGACAATAAAGTTTTCTGAGGTTCCATGAAGCGAATTTAGTAATTACTTGCGACTTTACTGCCAAACAAATACCCATTTACAATGTTTAAGAGAAATTCTTAAAATGAGCATACTAAAAAAGTAATTGAGCATTGATAACAACAAATCTGAATGAAAACTAAACTTAAGTTAATCAAAGTGAAGGTCTTAAAACAACGTGAAATAGCACCCGGTGTTTTTGTACTTTCCTTTGCCCGCCCATGGGATTTTACCGCCGGTCAGGTTGTTGGACTTGGCGGCCATGAAACAGATGAAGCCCGCCTTTATTCCATTGCAAGTGGAGAATTGGATGATGAAGTTGATATACTATATAATATAAATCCAGATGGAAAATTAACTCCCTGGATGGCCCAACTAAATACAGCTGATACATTGTGGGTTAGTGAGCCTTTCGGTTCATTTACAGGAAGTGGAGAACCAGGATGGTGGATTGCATCAGGCACAGGAATTGCACCTTTTATCTCAATGTTCAGAACCGGCCTGTACAAGAATAAAAAGATTTTGCACGGTGGGCGTAACCTTCAAAGCTTTTATTTTCATGAACTTTTTGAACCTGAATTAAAAGAGAATTACATTCGTTGTTGTTCACGCGAATTCAGTCCAACAATTTACAACGGCCGCATAACACAATACCTGAGAGAACATTCTGACTTACCGGCCAATGAAAAGTATTATCTTTGTGGCAGCGCCGAAATGGTTGTTGATGCCCGGGATATACTGATTGAAAAAGGCATACCTTTTGATAATATAGTCTCCGAAATCTACTTTTAACTTATGTCAGCTATCAAAGATACCCTGCTTGGAAAGACCAGGGATGAACTCACTCAATTGTCTACTGAACTTGGACTGCCATCATATACCGGTGGACAGCTGGCATATTGGTTGTACAAAACTGCGGTGGATTCCTTTGATGAAATGACTAATATTTCAAAAAAAGCGCGTGCTCTCATTGCTGAAAAATTTGATTTGGGATTTACAAAACCGGTATCATTTAAAGAATCACTTGATGGCACAAAGAAATACCTCTTTAATGCAGGAAATGCAAGATTCATAGAAGCAGCCTATATACCTGATGGTGATCGTCATACTTTGTGTGTTTCATCACAGGTGGGATGCAAAATGGGATGCTTGTTCTGCATGACTGGAAAACAGGGTTTTCAGGGTCACTTATCAACAGGTGAAATTCTCAACCAATTACGCAGCATACCTGAACGTCCTCAAATAACCAATATTGTTTACATGGGCATGGGTGAGCCTTTTGATAACCTCGATGCCGTTATGAAAAGTACTGCAATAATTACTGCAGAATATGGGTTTGCCATTAGTGTCAGAAAGGTTACTGTCAGCACCATTGGGATTATTCCTGCTATGAAGGTATTCCTCGAAAACAGCAAGTGTAATTTAGCTGTTAGTCTTCATACACCCTTTGATGACGAAAGAAAGAAGCTAATGCCCATTCAAAATGTTTACCCTGTTAAAGATGTTGTTGATACCATAACACAATATGATATCGGTAAATACAGAAGAGTGTCATTTGAGTATATTATGTTCAAAGGTATTAACGACACAAGGCGCCATGTTAATGAATTAGCACGGCTACTGAATAAAGTTAATTGTCGTATTAACCTTATACGGTTCCATTCCATACCAAACACTCCATTGGAAGGTAGTGACGATGATACAATACTTGATTTCCAACAAGCTTTAAATGCAAAAGGAATTGTAACAACTTTAAGAGCATCAAGGGGACAGGATATTGATGCTGCCTGCGGTCTGTTATCAACAAAAGAACTGGTTAAACAGAAAAAAGAAAGTCCATTGCCTGATGCATGATTTAACTGAAGGAAAACCTGGGAAGTTAATTTTCCGATTTGCCGTACCTATGCTCATAGGTAATGTTTTCCAACAAATTTATAATGTTATTGACAGTATTATTGTCGGCAAGTTTTTGGGTAAAGAAGCACTGGCAGCAGTAGGTGCGAGTTTTCCGATAATATTCCTTCTGATTTCATTAGTGATAGGAATTTCATCGGGAAGTACAATAATTATCGCTCAGCATTTTGGTGCAAAAAATCTCGAAAAAGTAAGGCGAACTATCGACACGCTTTATATATTCCTTTTCTTCGCTTCATTACTGATAATGATACTTGGCATAGCATTCAGCAGTACTATATTCAGAATGATCAAATTGCCCGAGGAGCTTATTCCTTCTGCAACTTTATTTTTGAACGCATACCTCACCGGTTCAGTTTTCTTTTTTGGTTTCAATGGCACAAGTGCCATCCTCAGAGGTTTAGGTGACAGTAAAACGCCGTTATATTTCCTTATTATATCAACTATCGCCAATGTATTTCTTGATCTATTGTTTGTGGTAGTTTTTAAATGGGGTATTGCCGGTGCAGCTTATGCAACAGTAATTTCCCAGGCGGGAGCATTCTTTACAACCGTTATTTATCTTAACCGAACTCATCCCATCATTAATCTATCGTGGAGAAAACTTTACTGGGATAAGGAAATTTTCAATGCAAGCCTAAAAATAGGACTTCCAACTGGCTTTCAGCAAACATTTGTTTCGTTGGGGATGATAGCACTTTTGAGAATCGTGAATGATTATGGTACCAATGTAATTGCTGCTTATAGTGTTGCCGGACGAATTGACGGAATGGCAGGGTTACCTGCTATGAACTTTGGCATTGCTCTATCAACCTACGTTGGTCAGAATATTGGCGCTAAAAAGATGGACAGGGTTAAACAGGGTCTTTTATCAACATTGAATATGTCATTCTGGACTGCCGTAATTACTTCAGTACTAATAATAGTCTTCAGACACGAATTAATGAAACTATTTGTCAGTGACGAAGCTGTAATTCAAATAGGAGGCGAGTATTTACTTATAGTTGCCGGATTTTACATTATGTTTTCCAGTATGTTTGTGATTGGTGGTGTGATGAGAGGTGCCGGCGATACGCTTATTCCTATGTTTATCACACTATTCTCATTGTGGATTGTAAGAATTCCTCTTGCTGCAGTATTGTCAAAATACATGGGTGTTCATGGCATCTGGTGGGCAATTCCAATTGCTTGGTTTATGGGTATGACACTATCCTTTATCTATTATCGAACAGGTCGATGGAAGAAAAAATCGGTAATAAAAATTGAAGCGGATCAATAAGGTGTCTGAAAAGTGATGAGACCACACCACAGTTTGTTTCATAGTCAACAATATTCCACACTCTTGTGAATTTGGTTGTGGAAAACGCTTTTTTTTAATCTATTTATAATCAACATCTTCTATACTCATTTCTTTTTGGTTCATCAAAATATCCTGATTGGAATGCAATTTGATTAATGTTATTAAAAATAACGTTAATCAACTATGAAAAGACTTAATTACGTGGTTTTAGCCACACTTGCAATCCTCACTTCTTTCTCTTTGATATCATGCAACAAGGACAAAGACGACAATCAAAATCAAAACCCTAACAGTAATAAGGCAACTGTTCATATAATGCTAACAGACGCTCCCGCAGTATTTGATGCAGTGTACGTTGATATACAGGAATTGCAGTTAAATAGTGAAGCCGAAGGCTGGGTCACTGTTCCTTTGGAAAATCCCGGTATTTATAATCTTCTTGATTTTAGTAATGGATTAGACACACTACTCGGAACATGCCAATTTCCTGAAGGCACACTCAATCAGGTTCGGCTAATCCTGGGTGATAATAATTCTGTTGTAGTTGACAGTGTTGAATATCCTCTAACTGTCCCTTCAGGATCAACATCAGGACTTAAGCTTAATGTTCACGAAGTAATTCAGGGAGGATATACTTATACTTTCTGGCTTGATTTCGATGCTGCTCAATCCATTCATCAAACCGGTAATGGCAAATTTATGCTTCGTCCTGTTATGAGAATGTACGGTGAAACAACCAGTGGATCAATTGAAGGATATGTTTTACCACAGCAAGCGCTTCCACAAGTAACATTATACAATGCTGAAGACACTTTAATGGCATTACCTGACTCAACAGGGTATTTCAGGATTAATGGAATACCAGCAGGCTCATATGCAGTAGATTTTAATTCACTGCTTGATTCATTGCCATTCCAAACTCAAACACTTATTGATATAAATATAGCTAATGGCCAGACGGTGCAATTAGATACGATAGTACTCCTCCCTTAATACTCCCTTGATTCACCAGATGGGGTTCCCGGTAACCGGGGGCCCCTTTTTTTGTTTTTAATAGGTTATTGTTTATATTTGTTCCTTCATTATCTGCCCAATCTAATATTGCTCATACTTTTCGCGGATTCAATAATAATCCTAAGAACCTCAGTATGAACAAACAAGAAAAAAGAATCCGGAACACTTCTGAATTAAGAACATTCAAACTTCATGATTCACCAACTTTTTTAAATCAGCAGGCTCTTGGAATCTGCATGGGTGCATCAACGGTTTCTGTTGTACAAGTCAGTGTAAAAAGTAATAGAGACATTTCTATTGAAAAAGTTTCCAGTTTAATTAATAATGGTAATCCTAAATCATGTCTCGAAAAAGCACTTAAAAGTTTCGCTAAAAATATTCCTGCGGTAGTAACAGGGCGCAAATTCAGACATAGAATAAATTTCACTTCTATTTCTGAATCGGAAGCTACTGAAAATGTTATAAAATTATACGTACAAAACGGAACAACCTTTAATGCCCTTGCCAGTCTTGGAGCTGAAACATTTGTTGTTTATGAGTTAAATAAAGAAGGAACCATAAGGAAATTGATCTCAAAGAACCAATGTGCTTCAGGTACTGGTGAATTCTTCATGCAACAAATTGGAAGAATGGGACTAAATGCTGAAGAAGCTGTGAGGATTTCAGCAGGTACAATCCCTTTCAAGGTCTCGGGCAGATGCTCAGTTTTCTGCAAATCCGACTGCACACATGCACTTAATAAAGGCATCCCAAAAGAACAGGTTTCTTCAGGTCTTGCGCTAATGATTGCAGAAAAAGCTGAAGAACTGCTTAAAAAAATTAAACCTGGTAATTTAATGCTTGTCGGGGGAGTTACAAGAAATAGTACTGTAATAAATTTTCTGAAAGAAAAATTTAAAAATATCATTGTGCCTGAAGAAGCTTGTTTCTTTGAAGCACTAGGAGCTGCAGTATATGGCTTGCAGAATGAGGTAACCATTTATAAAAATGAGAAGATTTTTTTGGCGACTGAAAGCCTTTTTACTTTTCACAAACCTTTATCACTATATAATGAAATGGTCACTTTCGGGACCTCTGAGATACATCCTGCAAAAGCGAATGATGAGTACATTTTAGGTTTAGACGTTGGCTCAACAACAACAAAAGGGGTCTTAATAAATTCTTTAACTAATAATATCGTTGCCAGTGAGTATTTGTACACACATGGCAATCCTATAGAAGCATCCAAAAATGTTTTTACATCACTTCAGAAACAAATTTCAGTTCCAATAAGGATTATTGGTTTGGGCGTAACAGGATCTGGAAGGCACATAACAGCATTACATACAGGCACCAAATCAGTAATAAATGAAATTACCGCCCATGCTAAAGCGTCAGTATTTTTTGATCCGGAGGTTGATACAATCTTTGAAATAGGCGGTCAAGATGCCAAGTATACTCTGATTTACAATGGAGTACCCGCAGATTACGCAATGAATGAAGCTTGTTCAGCTGGAACAGGTTCATTTATTCAGGAAGCAGCGTGGGAAACACTAAATATCAATTTGTACGACATTGAAGCAGCAGCGCTCAGTTCAAAAAAGCCCCTCAATTTCAGGGATCAATGTGCAGCACTGATCGGATCTGATATAAAATCAGCTTTACAGGAGAATCATTCACAGGAGGA
This sequence comes from Lentimicrobium sp., assembly GCA_035298745.1. Classification (GTDB taxonomy): domain Bacteria; phylum Bacteroidota; class Bacteroidia; order Bacteroidales; family Lentimicrobiaceae; genus Lentimicrobium. The sequence continues at coordinate 29,379 of DATGXS010000050.1, forward strand.
TATTTTAGGTGGTTTGGTTTATTCAATTTGCCTCAATTACATTAATAGGGTTAAAGGCAAACGTGAGGTTGGCAAAAAAATCTTCATGCAAGGTGGTGTCTGCTATAACAAAGCAATTCCAATTGCCATGGCCGCTGTTACTGGAAAAGCAATTGTGATACCTCCTTTCCCCGGACTCATGGGAGCATTTGGCACAGCATTAAAACTAAAAGAGCAAATTGACAATGGGTTAACCCCAAAATCTGATTTTAACCTGACAGATATTATTAAACTAGAATTTGAAACTGGCAAATCTTTTATTTGTAAAGACAAAGCTAATGGTTGTGACAGAAAGTGTGAAATTAACACCTTTAAAATAAATGGTAAAATCACTGCATTTGGGGGAGCATGTAATAAGTACTATGATGCATTTATTCACACACAAGCAGACTGGCAAAAAAATGACTATGTAAAACTTAGAATGAATAAGATCTATGAACCGGACTTATTACCAATCCCAGGGGCAAAAACAATTGGAATAAATCAATCATTTACAATAAATCGCCTTTTCCCACTCTATAAATCTTTCTTCACTTCACTTGGATTTAATATTCTTCTTTCTGATTGTGTTGAGCAAGCCGGCTTTGATAATCAGCATTCTTCGTTTTGTTTTCCAGTTGAAATATCACATGGATTATTCTACAACCTCATTTCAAAAAACCCCGACTACATTTTTATGCCGGAAGTGTATGAAATGCATGTACCAGGTTGTGAAAACGATGAAAAAGACTCATCAGCAACCTGCGTTTTTGTAAGTAAAGAAATCAATTATCTTTCGCAGGCATTTGACTTTGATGAAGAAAGGATCATTCATCCTTATTTGAATTTCGCCAAAGGTTATTTATCTCAACAAGATATATTTATTAAAATTGCTCAAAAACTTGGAATCAAGGATAAAGAATACATCAGAAAAGTATTCAGACAAAGTGTCGATCACCAGTTAAAGATCGAAAGAGAAATGCTTGATTCAGGCAAAAGCATTCTTGATGATCTTCGAACAAATCAAGATGAAATTGCAATTGTCATTGTAGGCCGCGATTACAATGCATTCTCAGATTTTGCAAATAAAGGAATCCCGCAAAAGTTTGCCTCACTGGGATATAAAGTAATACCCTATGATTTGATTGACAGTTCAAAAGAAGAAATTATAAATTATCAATCCTGGGAAGCAGGAAAGCGCATTCTGAGGGCAGCTCAATCAATTCGTAAAAATCCACAACTTTTCCTGTTTACATAAGTAATTACTCCTGTGGTCCTGACTCTTTCCTTGTTCCAATCTTCAGAAGAATTATGGGAAATAAACCTTCGCTAACACTTGAACTTGATCAACATACGGCTGATGCTGGTATAAACACACGAATTGATGCTTTTATTGATGTGGTTAAAAACTTCCGCAGTATGAGTAAACAAAGAGTGATATTAAACGGTGAGGACTTTCATGCTGCTGAAATTATAAATAAAGGCATTTCTTCAGTTTTCAAGGATTCTGAAGGGAACGAACTTGATTTAAAAGATCCCAGGGTACAAATTATAGTACCTGCAATTGGAGATATGGCGGCTGCACTTTTTGCAGCCAGTTTGAAAAGCCTGGGATATAATGCAATTGCACTTGGAGAGATGGATCCCTTAATACTTGAAAGTGGACATAAATATACATCCGGAAAAGAATGTCTGCCGATAATATTGCTTACTGGCTCATTGATGACATTTATTCAACAACACAAGATGAATGGTGAACGACTCGCATTCATGAATATAGGTGGAACAAGCGCCTGCAGGGTTGCCCAGTATCCTGGTTTTCTGACAGAATTGGTTCACACTGAAAAAATCAAGAATGTTGCAATGTTTACCCTGATAAGCCAGGAAGGATATATTGGTCTCTCTCAGGGTTTCTTAAAAAGATCAATGGACGCAATTATCCTGAATGATATACTTGAAGACGTGAGATCTGGCATTTTAGCAAATGCTATTGATTGTGAAAAAGGCCTTGAAGTTTTCTACAGTGAATTTAATCAGTTGGTTGAAATTTTTAGTAACGATTATGGCAATTTACAGAAGGGATTAAAAAAATTCAGTAGTAATATATCAGCAAAAGTTCCACACAAGATTCCTGTTACAGAATCACGTTACATTGCTTTAACAGGAGAGATTTTTATACGGCATAATCAATTTGCCCATAAATGGCTAAACCATTACTTCGGGAAACGAGGTTTTGTATTGAAAGATGCATATATTTCAGAGTGGGTGAAATACCTTGATTATGCATGGAGAAAAGGAGTTGACAGGCCAAAATTTACCTTCATAGAAGCAATTAGCAGATTAATCCGGGAACAGTATATAACCTTTATGGAGTATAAAATCCAGAAGATACTTGAAGAAACGGGATATTTTAAGCGACATAAAACCAGTGTTGTAAATATAATTAAACACAGTTTGCATATACTACCCCTGGAATCAACCGGAGAACCTGCATTAACCTTGGGAACAGCACTAGCAGAAGGTTACGAACAATATTGCGGCATCATAAATATAGGACCTTTTGGTTGCCTGCAAACAAGAATTGGCGAAGCAATCTGTAGTCCTAATATGACATTGGGAAAAAAGAAAAAAGTTAAACATAACCTTAATATTGCATATAATATCCCATATGGCCTTAATGAAGATACAGATATTCCTTTTTTAACTATTGAATGTGATGGAAAGTTATTTCCACAAATTATAGAATCCAGGTTGGAGACTTTTATCGTACAAGCAGAGAGAACAGCTTCAAGAATGAAAAAAAATTATCGAAGAGAGCTTTCCTTGAAATAATTCCAATCTTTAAACATACTCCATAGGCAAATATACTCACGGTATGTAAGTGATCTGTATACAGTTCTTTTTCTGTAATCATCAGCTAATGCACTATTAAGCAAAATGTATTGCTCACCTTGATATATTTGAAAAACAAGACCTCTCTTGATTGCTAAATAATTAGTATATCTTTCAGCTTTTCTGACAAATTTATTTGAAATCAAGTATTTAACAGTGAAGACCAGCGTTTGCCAATTACTCATTTGAGTATAGGTAGCCATATGTGCAAACTCATGTCCAAACCAGCCCACTCTGGCATTAAATGAAATTTCATCTAAATTAAGCCCTTTGTGCTTGCCTTTGTTATTATTAATCAGAAGAAAGTATTTTCTATTGGCTTTTTTTTTGAAGATATTCCAAACATCAGGTCTTGCATTCATGGTCGCAGATATCTTCCTGTATTTCACTTTTATTTCCTTATGAAACAATTCAGGAAAGAATGCAAGTGCTAAATAACATTCAGCCTTGAGTGAATTAGGACCAATAAAATTTTTGCCAATTTGTGATACTAATTGGTCCTCATTTCTTATAAAATCAGCTTCATAATAAACATTTTGCTCCATTGCCTGAAGGAATCTTTCCTTAAGCAATGCAGTATCAGTATCATCTGAATTTAAACACATTGTTTCTTTGATAATACTTTTTTGCGGGAAAGTAAACAGAAAATCAAATATCAATAAACTCAAAAGTAAAAACCTCATAGAGTAAAAGTTTTAACATTCTCATGAGATGAGAACACTGTTTGTAAACTAATTTTGAAAGCAAAATGAGCATACAAGACTTTAGAGTAGAACAAATATATTAAACTTTTTCCTTTTTTGCAACCATTTGCACTGAGTTTATAATTGTTTAACTTTGCCAATAGGATACTTAACTAATAATCAGGATGAAAATTGCAAAATTTTCAATTATTAGGATAAGTAACCAGGACAAAATAAGATGCCCATAAAAAATGATTGCTAAGAATAGTCGTTTTAAGAAAATATATCTGATCTCTATTTCAGTCCTCCTGCTCGTTTCTTCTATTACCGGTTTTTTTATTTACAAAAAACAAAAAAAAGAAGAAAGACTAGAGAAAATACTTGAAATAGAATCAATCAGCAGGTTAAAAATAAAGCAAGTCAGTCAATGGTATAATGATGAGATAAATGATGCCATTGTAATTTCAAGGAGTGAAACTTTGCTTCGTGTTGCAAAACAGGCTTTATCTGATCCAACTGAATCAAACATTCGCAATTTTTCAATTGTTGTTGAAGAACTTAAAAATGAACATGGTTACCGCGACATTTTTCTAAGTTCAGGAAATAAGAGAATATTCCAAACAGAAAATGATGACTCTCAAGGCAAGCTCCTTCAACCGATAATTTTAGATTATCTGCCTAATTCAGGTATATTTGTAAAGGATGATAATAGCGTTTACTTCGATTTTGTCAGTCCATTTATTAAGAATACAGATGGTGAGCCCATATTTATAGTTTTTAGAATAGATCCTTCTAACAGTCTTTTCCCTTTACTTGCCTTTCTGCCTTTTTATCATCAGAGTTATGAAACGATGTTATTATCGGTTCAACATGATAGTATTACAATTCTTAATATCTCAAATAAAAACATAGGAGCAAAACCCAGTATCAGACGGTTCGCAGAATCTGAGTTTGTAAAATCCAAGACGTTAATAAACGAAGGTGTTTTTGAAGGTATTGATTATGAAGGTCGCAGTGTTGTGGCATTTATGGAACCTGTACCTGGTACATCATGGATGCTTTTTTCTGAAGTTAGTAAAGCGGAATTATATAGCAATTTTAACAGACAAGCGTTGATGACTCTGCTTTTATTGATTTTAATTATTATTAGCGCTGCTATAACTTTCTCCTTTCTATACTCAATAAGACAACGTAATTTATACAAATCTTTATGGAAGTCGCAGGAAGAATTTAAGACTACTTTATACAGCATTGGAGATGCCGTAATTATAACTGACAACAATGGAATTATTACCTTAATGAACATTGAAGCAGAGAAATTAACCGGCTGGAATGAATCAGAAGCAAAAGGAAAAAAACTAGAAGATATATTTGTTATTATTAATGAATATTCCGGCGAAATTCAACCAAGCCCTGTTGATAAAGTTTTTCTTGAGGGTGCTGTTGTAGGAATTGCCAACCATACTTTACTGATTTCAAAAGACAACCTATCAATTCCAATATCTGACAGTGCTGCTCCTATAATCGAAAAATCAGGTAAAATTTCAGGGGTGGTTTTAATCTTCAGGGATCAGACTGAGGAAAGAAAACGTGAGAAGGCACTTATTGAAAGTGAGGAAAAATATTATCGGATGTTTGCCGATAGTCCTCAACCTATGTGGATTTATGATCTTGAAACCTTGGCTTTTCTTGAAGTAAATGAAGCGGCTATCCTACACTATGGTTATTCGAGAAAGGAATTTCTTTCCATGACTATCAAAGATATCAGGCCCAAAGAAGATATCAGTAGGCTGTTGGATGATATAGTTACCACTGTGAATGCATATAATGATGCCGGTATATGGAGGCATGTTAAGAAAGACGGTGAAATTATTTATGTCAATATCAAATCGCACGAGGTTACATTCAATAAAAGGATTGCCCGACATGTACTTGCAAGTGATATAACTGAAATTAAAAAAGCGCAGGACGCATTAATTGAAAGTGAACGAAAATTCCGAAACTTGTTCGAAAACCATTCAGCTGTAAAAGTGATAATTGATCCTGTTACCGGAAATATCGAAAATGCAAATCAGGCTGCAGCAGAGTTCTATGGTTATGAGCGGGAACAACTTATTGGAATGAACATTAACCGGATCAATATTCTGGATGACAATACAATTCACCGAGAAATTCAAAATGCAATTGATCACACTAAAATACATTTTGAATTCATCCATCGCAGAAGCGATGGCACACTTAAGGATGTTGAGGTTTTTAGCAGTAGAATTTCAATTGATGGTAAAGAATTCCTTCACTCTATAGTTCATGATGTAACTGAACAAAAGAAAGCCAAACATCAGAATAAATTATTAATTCAATCTATTGAACAGAGCCCTGTTGGAATTTTAATAACCAATCCAGAAGGTCATGTTGAGTTTGCAAATTCAAGAATGACTGAAATTACAGGTTATAACAAAGAAGATATTATTGGAAGTGTTTCAAGGATACTGGTCAGCAGTAAAAACAACCAGGCACTTCAAAAAAGAATTTGGAGTATTATCAGATCAGGTGATATATGGAAAGGTGAATTTGAAGATCAGAAAAAAAATGGTGAAAGGTATTGGGCCAAAATAGCTATTTCTCCAATATTCGATTCTGAGCATGCAATCAAGCATTATATCATGGTATATGAAGATATAAGTGAACAGAAAAAAATATTGTCTGAATTAATAAGTGCTAAGATAAAAGCAGAAGAAAGTGACCATTTAAAGACCGCTTTTCTTGCAAATATGAGTCACGAAATCCGCACACCAATGAATGGAATTCTTGGTTTTATGGATCTTTTGCAACAACCTGATTTGAGTGAAGATCAGGTTGATGAATACATTAAAATTGTAAAAATAAGTGGTGAAAGGTTATTAAGTACAATAAACGATATTATAGATATTTCTAAAATAGAAGCTGGCCAAAGTGATCTGGTTGAAACGGCAGTAGATGTAAATCTCTTGCTTCTGGAACATTATAATTTTTTCAAAAGAGAAGCTGAGCAAAAAGGAATAAAAATTGAAATTATTTCAATGTTACCAGAAAATGGACAGGTTATTAAAACAGACTATAAAAAGTTGTCATCAGTTCTTACTAACCTTATTAAGAATGCTCTGAAATTTACGAAAAAAGGTGGTATTACCATCGGGACTGAAATTAAAGAAGGTTTCATCGAGTTTTCCATTTCTGATACTGGCAAAGGGATTCCTAAAGAAAAGATAAAAAGTATCTTCGACCGGTTTATTCAGGTTGACAACTCAATAGCCAGGGATCATGAGGGATCCGGATTAGGTCTATCTATCTCTAAAGCTTATGTAGAGATGTTGGGAGGCCAAATTTCAGTTACTTCAAAACCTGAAATTGGGTCGACTTTTGTATTCACAATCCCTTATTCACATATCCAGGTTCAATTGCCGGTTAAAATGACAGAGAAAAATAGTTCTGAGTCACTTGAAAATAAAACCATACTTATAGCCGAAGATGATGAAATAAGTTATATATACCTGAGCAGAATGCTTGCACTGTATAAATTAAACATTATCAGAGCATATAATGGGCAGGATGCAATTGAATTATTAGAAGCAAATCCCGATGTTTGTATTATTATAATGGACATTAAGATGCCTATAATGGATGGTTATCAGGCTACAAAGATTATACGGGAAAAAGGAATTAACATTCCAATACTAGCTCTTACTGCTTTTGCCTTTTCAGATGATAAGGAAAAAGCACTTGCCGCAGGATGTAACGATTATTTAAGCAAACCGGTAAAAAAAGAAAAATTGATAGACATGATAAAGTATTATAACCAATATAACACTATAACGACATAACGTAACAATAGAATACAATTGTTGTGTTAATAAAAAAAGAGGCGTCTTACAGGCGTCTCTTTTTTTACACTATTTGTTGTCTTGCTTTTCCGGCCTTAATTCATCCTCCGTCTTTTTATCCTTCCTATCAATGTCATTGTCATTATCTTGTTTTTCGCCCATCATATTTTTATGTTCCTTTTGCATAGCGCTCATTTCTTCCCAGGGATTTTTATCAGTATTCCATATCTCGGTTTTAATTTTTAATGAACCGTCTGATTGCTTTTCCCATTGAGTCAGATACTTTCCCTTATCCTTCATAGTCTGATCCATCCCGTCCTTCTTCATTTCCATATTATACTTCCCTATTTCAGTAATTACATTACCATTTGTCTCAACAGATACCGTTTCAAAAGTAACATCCTTTATTTTCCATCCGGTACTTGCCATTTCTTCCATTGCCTTTCTAACTCCCTCTTTTCCGTTAACCATCTCACCATAACTAGGCATAGATACAACATTGTCTGAGTAAAACTGAAGGTTTTTCGTATCATTACCCGCTATCATAGCTTTTGCCATTTCCATATTAATTTTTTCTATTTTCTGTTTTATCTCATTATCTGTTTGAGCTATTGCAGAAATAGAGAAGCAAAGCATTAAACCTAATGCCATCATTTGAAGTGTTGATTTTTTCATTTGTGCTATGTTTTTAAGTTGACTAAATGTGATATTTCTCAAATATTCTAACAACGAAAAAGCTATACTGATTCATTGGTGAGATAATGTTTTTCATTTTTTTTATAAGTTTTTGTATACATGTTACTTTTTATATCTTTGTTCAACATAATAGGCGTATTGAAGCCAGATTTGGTCACTATATGTTTGCCGGGAAGCAACTATATAGAACTTTTCAAAAGGAAAAATTTAAGTAACAACTTTCAAAATCATTTTATGAAAGGAATGATTTATAGGGATGGTAAGTTTATAAGTGTGCTGTCAGATGTTGATGCAAGTTCACTATATGAAGAACTTCCACGCAGGAAGAAGGCACGCCAGTTGCAATCCAGGAGGAAAAATAAGATTTCAATTTCCAAAAAACGGGGCTAATCTTTTTTACCTGTAGGCACAATAAGAATTGGTATTTTAGCCAATTTCATTACTTTCTCTGTCACACTTCCCATTACTACTTTCTCAAGCCATCGCTTGCTATGTGACCCCAGAACAATTATGTCAGCTCCAATCAAATCAGCTGTCTCAAGAATAACATCAGCAAATTCACCTTCTTTCACCATTGTCCTTATATTTTGATCACCAAGGTGGGTGCGGATATTATTCAGATATGTGTAAGCAGCTTCCTTTAAGTATTCATTCTGTTCACCTTCAATTGGTTCTACAGGTGAAAATCCAGCAAACCCCATTATAGGAGTGTAGGCACGTGTTGAATAATATACTTCATCAGCAACTACATGAAGCAGAGTTGTCTGTGCTTCCAGGGCGCTTGCAAGTTGATAACCGGCTTCAGCAATCTTTTGAGCTGTTGGATCGTAATCCAGGGTTATTAAAACATTTTTCATGATATTTATATATGTCACCTTAACGAATCATCCTCAAGCGAATCATTTTCATCATCACCTAAGCTGTAATAATTATTCTCTTCATCTTCATTACCAATAATCTCCATATCATCATCAAGTTCAGAACCAGGAACATCAAGATCACCCAATGTCAGGTCTTTTGTGAACTCATCGGTTCCTCGTTCAGCAGGTGATATTTCTTCATATGGATTATCAGGATCCACATCCTCTTCCCTATCCATTCTGTTAAAAACATCTTCTGAAGGGGAATTTGATGGATAGCCTGGAAGTTCTTCGTCTCTTTTTTTTATCTCGTCATGTGAATCTGTCATATTTTTCTCCTTTCTTTTCGATGAACACCGGGTCTGGTTAATCTGAAAAAATAATCAAATCCAACTTAATCGGTTGAACTTAAAACAAATAAAATTGGAAATGTATTCCTGCTTATGATTTACGACTTGCCTGCCATAACACAACTCCGCCAACAACCATTAAAACTACCCCCACAATTGGTGACCAGTTTACATTGTGTTTTTTATCTGCGTTTATCTCAACCTTTCCAACATCAAGCACCTTTTCTTTTGTAAAAAAAGAAAATGAAGTAAAAATTGTTAAAAGAAGGCCGGCTATTAATAAAACGATACCTGTTGTTTTCATTATTTTTAAATTTTAATTAGTAATTTCGTATTAACCACTAAAATTACTGTCACTCAAAGTTATTTGTATTACATTCTAACTCTATATATTTACATAATCACCATGAAAAACACAGACATGCCAGTTCAGGTTAATGCTGAAATGCTTTTTAAAGAATTGAAAGAGTATTGTATTTCAAACTCAAGTGAAGAATTGGTTAAAAAATACAGCAGATACTTTAAAGATGGCGCATATGATGCATGGGGAATTTCTCAGGCACTCATGGATGCCAAGAAGGATGAGCTTAAAAGACGTAAGATTCTCACTCTTGATCTTGTGTTTGAAACCGCGCCTTTACTAATGGAGAGCGGGAAATATGAGGAAACATCTTTTGCATTGGCAATGCTTGCGCTGCTTGCAGATAAGTTTGAGAAATCTACATTTAACAGATTGGAAGCATGGTTTGCAATTGGAATTAAAAATTGGGCGCATGCCGACTACTTAGGCATGTTTATGTTGCCATTATTTCTCAAAAAAAAATTGATCACCAAAGATGATTTTATTCCCTGGATTAAATCTGAATTCAAGTTTAAGCGAAGATGTACACCTGTTACTTTTATTAAGTTGTTAAAGGAAGTGCCTTTATCTGATTTACTTCATATCGTTGATCCATTAATGATGGATACGGAGAGGGAAGTCCATCAGGGAATGGGATGGTTCTTGAGAGAAGCCTGGAAGATTCATCAGCAACAAACAGAAGAATATCTGTTAAAATACAGAGATACAGCACCAAGACTGATATTTCAGTATGCTTGTGAAAAAATGACCCCTGAGAATAAACTGAGATTCAGGAAGGTTAAAGCCTGAGTCAACTTATTCATACCGGTACTCAAGCTTGTAGTGTTGTCCCGACTGATACAATGAAGGCTCCATTACAATTTCAACCATTGAGATTCTTCCCTGATCGTCAAAACTACGTTCAATTGAAGTCAGCCGGTTACCATCCTGATCAGTTTCTTCCTGAGCGATATTATTACCTTTTTCGTCGTATTGAAGCTTTGTAATCTTTGTACCTCTTGTAGTTTCCTCCTCGAAAGATAATGGTTTCCCATTTTCTGAATACTCAACCTTTGTGCGGGCAATTAGTCGTCCCTTTGCATCGTACTTCTTTTCAGTTTCGAGCCTTCCCTGCGGGTCAAAAAACAAAATTGTTTTTTCAGGTGTTTCATCCCGGTAAATTAGCTCAGTGATAGCAGAAAGAAGACCGTTCTCGTCATAATCGTAAGATTTCTCACTTTCAATATCACCAAACATACTATGTTTTGATTCACGTATAATTTTATCGCCCTCATATTCCCATTCTTCCTTTTCTCCTTCCTCACCATCCGGATCAATCACATGCTTCAGCATAAGCCGGTCGCCGTCATAAACATATGAAACTATATCACTGCCACCCTCAGCGTAATGACGGGTTTCTGCAACTACCCTCCCCTTCTCATCATACGAACGGGTAGTGTGCTCTGAAACTTCTCCCTGTGTTTCCAGTATTTCTTCAACATTTAAACCGTTCTCCATTGTAACAGTTATATGTTCTTCTAATTCACCATCGGTATCGTAATTGAAGCGCTCAATCTCTTGCCCCTCTTCATTAAAAAGTATCTCATTAAATAAAGTAGGTTCTATTTGTGATTCTTCAGATCCTAAAAGATTGTAGCGTAAAATGGTAATTTTTCTTGTAGATGCCATAACCAAAATAATAAGGTGCAAAGTAAATAAATTTCCCAGTCGAAAGTTCAGCAATATTAAAATGGAAAAATGACTAGAACCGCCCCTTAACCTCATTATAACTCTTCCCATCAGGGAAAAATGCAGGTGCCGCAAAAGCAGGATTGTTAAGGAACTCTTCATCAGTCAGCGACTGAAGAAATGACTTCAACTGTACTTTTTCAAATACAGATAACTGAATACCACCTGTACCTACATGATGCATTAAGGGACTGATATGGTCAGACATCACTATATGGCTTGAATAGAATTCAATAACCTCATCCAATGTTTTGAACCTTCCATCATGCATAAAAGGTCCGCCTGCGGCAATATTACGCATGGTCGTAGCTTTATAGGCACCAATATCGGCTGACTTACCAGTAACGGAATATCGATCATCATTGGTCGTAAATACTGAATCCTTCCCATTATTATAAAACAGGTTGGTTGTAAAAAGTGGAACCCCGCTGCTCCCATGGCAGTGGAAACAATCACCACCTTCTTCAGTGGTAAAAAGAATAAAGCCCGCTAACTCATCTTCAGTTAATTGCAGATCACCTCTAAGGTATTTATCGAATCTTGAGTTTGCCGATATCAAAGTTCGAACAAACTGTGCAATAGCTTTTGAAATTCTGTCAGCAGTTACTTTTTCTGTTCCAAAGGCTTTCTTAAATAATTCAGGGTACCCTTCAATAGACTGTATTAATGCTGCAGTTGTTGTAGTATCTCCGGCAAGCTCTGCCCTATGCGTTATTGTTTCAAGAACAATTTGCTCAATATTACCTTTTTCAATACCTGAAACAGTTGGTGTTATACCTCCGTTCCAGGTAAAACCAGTTTGATTCCAAACCAGGTTAATCAAAGGCAATGCTGAATGTTGTGTTCTCACACCTAGTATTCCGTGTGGCATTCCATCCTCAAAAGCTGCATTTGTTAATCCAGGCCTGAAATTATATTGTTGCACATGGCAACTGCCACACGACATCATTGAATCGGTTGCTGTTCGTCCTGAAAGTCTGCCATCATAAAACAAATAACGTCCAAGTGCTATTCCCTCCACTGTCATGGGATTATTGTCAGGAATATTTAAGTCTGTAGGAAAGTATACAGGTATTTCAATCTTATAAGGTGTAGCTTTAAATTCCAATTCATTATTCTCATGCTTACAAGCACTGAATATGAAAATTAAAAGACTAAACAGTCCGAATATCCGGCACATCCTGGTTATTTTGATAACAGACAGCTAAATTAATAAAATTGGCTGATGAGCCGCAGCATGGATAAATGCTGTAATTTTGCATTTCCTACCTCCGGGATTACTAATTTATTTACTATTATGGAATTGAAGATTGGCGATAAAGTGCGATTTTTGAATGAGAAAGGTGGCGGCATCATCACTAAACTCATCAGTACAACCATGGTGCACGTTGCTATTGAAGAAGGTTTTGAAGTACCGGTAATGGTGTCTGACCTGGTTAAAATTGACCCAAATGGTATGGCCAACAGGTTTTTCGACAGGCCAATAAATATAAAGCAACCCATTGTAACTGAAATAACACAGAATGTTCGCAATGACAAACAGGTTGGCCAGGCTGAAAAAAACACATCAGTAAATAATACTGAATTACATGACCCGGTGAAACCTCTTTACAGGCAATCGGGTGCAGGGATTACAGAGGGAATTTATCTTCTGTGGGAACCTGCTGACCAGAAGTGGCTTATTACCGGCAATCTGAGTATCATTCTTGTTAACAATACACCTTTTGAAGCAATCTATTCTTTTATGCTCGAAGAGAACAACGTCTTTTCTGGTGTAGGATATGATGTTGTGCCCGCCTATTCACAAATACATATTGAAACCATTACAAGAGAAGATCTTGAAGCATGGTCGGGAGGAATTGTACAGGTTATTTTCCATGCTGAAGAAATGGACGTTCTGCTTCAACCTTTGCACGCAAGGTTCAGGCTAAAGCCATCAAGATTTTTTAAAGAAACCAGCTACCAGGAATTTAAGCTTACCGGATCAAAAAATATTATACTTAATCTTGGTGACGTTGCTTCTCAAAAGTTACCACCCGAAGGTTCATTCGAAAAAGCCGACCTGGATCCGGCTGCACGTCAAAAGGTAGAGGCTGTGGCACCTGCTGCACTTATTGACCGACACCGCACTGGTCCCCGTGAAGCTGAAGTTGACCTCCACATATCGGCCCTCAGAAGCGACTATCCAACTATGCCTCAAAGCGACATTCTTTTGTATCAGCTTGATTATTTTGAAAACATGCTTTCCAGCGCTATTGCCTTCAATTATAACAAAGTAATCTTCATACACGGCATTGGAAATGGCGTGCTAAAAACCGCTATCATTAATAAGTTGAAGGACTATGAAAATATTGAGCTTGCCAAAGCACCGTTTGCACAATACGGCAATGGGGCCATTCAAATCAATATACATAGTTAATATTCAATCAACATATTATGCCTGACGCTCAACCCTGAACCGTTCAGGTTATGCGCTATTTTCGTATCTTTGCATCGTTTAAGTTCTTTGAAAAACGGAAAAATCAATGTGTTCTGTCGCCCGGGTAAATTCATTTATCCGGGAGGAAAGTCGGGGCAATACAGGGCGCCATACTTCCTAACGGGAAGGTTCTGCAACCGGCAGAAACAGCCAGTGCCACAGAAAATAACCGCCTAAGTGAAGTTCTGCTTCACCGGTAAGGGTGAAAATGTGGGGTAAGAGCCTACAATATTGTCAGGTAACTGATGATATGGGTAAACCTTATGGATTGAAAGACCAAATATACCCGGAGACCCTTTGCAGAAAGGGTCAGAAGCTGCCCGCTTTTTCCGGGGGGGTGGGTCGTATGAGTCAGATGGCAACGTCTGAACTAGATAAATGACAGAAACTGTTTTAACAGCACAGAACCCCGCTTACAGCATTGAACGGTACCGTTTTTCTGTTTTCGAATTTATTTTAATTACCCAAAGGCTATCATAGTATGATAGCCTTTTTTTTTAATTCAACCTCTTTATTAATCAAGTCACTGGAAAATTGATTAATATTGTGCCTGATTCCCGGCGTATTAATTTACTGGAATACCACGGTTATTATAGTTTATCAATAGGTACAGGGTAGACTAACCGTAGACAAACCGTAGAGATACCGTAGATTTACCGTAGATAAAGTATCATTGAATCCTGTTTTTTGATACAAATCTTTCAGTTTCTTTTTTCTAAAAACCTTTCATTTCTTCTTTTAAAGGAAGGCGCTTTCCTTAAATTGTTTGTTTTATTATTGAAAAACAACAATGGCAAAAACGCTTGAAATACCGTGGACAAATTATGGGAGACCTTTCCCCTATCCAAACAAGCCATGGACAGGATACCAGGAATGGCACAATGTAATTTACCTGCACTGGAAGGTAGAAACAGAAACACTTCGCAAGGTAGTGCCCAATGAACTTGAAATTGACACTTTCAACGGGCAGGCTTACTTATCAGTAGTTCCATTCTCTGTAAGAAAACTCAGACAAAGATTTATTATCCCACTGCCTCCAATTTCAGATTTTGAAGAATTAAATGTCAGAACTTATGTTAAATATAATGGTGTTCCGGGGATTTATTTCTTCAGTCTGGAAGCTTCAAAATGGGCGCCTGTTGTTGCAGCAAGGTTTACAACCCGTTTACCTTACGTAAATTCAGAAATATGGCGTGAGGAAGATATGTATTATGCCAACTCAAAGAAATTCGGATTTGAGTTTCACATCAACTTTAAACTTGAAGAAAAAGAAATAACTAAAGACCTGTTAACCTCTTGGCTGACAGACAGGTTCAGGTTATATGTTAAAACGTCGGGACATATAAACTGCATTGATGTTCATCATCATCCATGGGTTCTTAAACCACTTGTATTGAGGTATTTAAAGCTGAATTACATGATAGGCGGATTCCCTTTGAGCAAACAAGCACCTGATTTAACTCACTTTTCAGATGGGGTAAAGGTAGTAACCTGGCGCAGGAAACGTGATTTGTGATATAACAAATATGCCTGGTCATAATGATTCTATTCGTAAATTTGGCTTGTTAATAAGTATTAATAGCCATCGGTATGAAAAAAACTATACTCTTCTTTTTATTTATAGTGTTCCTGATCTTTTCAGTAAAATCTATTCAGGCACAAAATCAAATTCCGAATTATGATTTTGAAAGCTGGACATCAGGAGAACCTACAAATTGGGATACATCAAATGAAAATATCCTGGGTACTGACTTTGTAACTGTTACCAGGGAGCAAAACAATCCATACAGTGGCACATCATGTGCAAAAATATCTACTGTTACTCAAAACATTTTCCTGGTTGGACCAGTAACAATGCCGGGAATTATGACACTTGGCGATGTAGTAATAGATGTTCTTAACCAAACAGGAACAGTGAATGGTGGAGTACCAATAACCGGCCAACCGAAATTCCTCAAGGGATTCTATAAGTACCAGCCTGCAGGTGGAGATTCCTGTTATATGGGGCTGGGACTTACAAGGTGGAATGGCACCTCACGTGATACACTTGCTTATGCCTATAAACCGTTTGGTGGCACCGTAACCGCATGGACTGAATTTAGTGTACCGGTTGAATATTTGACATGGGCTGAACCTGATAGTATGAATATTATGTTCCTCTCTTCAAACCTGATGTTCGGATCGCCGGTAACAGGCAGCACTTTGCGGGTTGATAGCTTATGGCTTGAATATAGTGGGGTTGCTGTATCGGATATTGGATTTGACAAGAATGTTTTCGTTACTGCATCGAATGACGGCAACTCCTTAATAGTAAATATTAAAAACAATATAGCAAGCAAAGTTGAGGTTTTTTCTCTTTCAGGTTTAATGGTCTCTGCCAATTCCGGTTCATTTTCAAATCAATTTTTAGTTAACATTAATGACCTTGCACAAGGTATTTACATTATAAGAATTACTTTCAGCAACGGCACTGCAAAAGCGGTGAAATTTTCAAAAATATAACTATCCTTAATTAACTATAGATAAGCACAGTAGACCGATCAAAATTCTGTGCTTATCTTTTCCACAATACTAACACCTGTAAAAAACCGTTACATCAAATGACGTTGTTCACTATTAAACTGTTGATAAGTTATGATATGGTGAAATCGGAACAACAGCATATAAGCTTAATTTAGCCCTCAGGTAAACAACTCCAGCATGAAAAGATTATTTTTAGTTCTGATTTCCACACTTCCAGCTTTTCTTTGCACAAATCTTATAGCACAACAAACATTTAATCAGGACTCTCCTGTTAATGATGCTCATGATTTGTATAATAAAGAACATTACACTCCTGCACGTCATGCCTGGTCAAAATTAATGACTTCTGATGATCTGCTATTAGAGTATGACGCTGACAAAGAATACTACAGGTCATCAAGTTCGGCTGAATTGCAACACAACGACGCAGCAGCTTTACTGAAAGAATTCCTTGAGAAACATCCACAAAGCACAAGATCAAACCGAGCATGGATGCAACTGGGCCATCTTTATTTCAGAAACAACAGTTACAGCAAAGCTTTAGAAGCATATGGACATGTTTCAACCGGTGACATGAATGCAGAAGAACGGGCTGAGTTCACTTTTAAAAGGGGGTATTCACTTTTCAAAGGTGGAGATATTGATAAGGCCGCTACTCTTTTTTCACAAGTCAAAGACAAGCAAACAAAATATACCGGCCCGGCAAATTATTACTATGCCCATATCATGTATGAAAAGGGTAACTATGAGACTGCGCTGCGTGATTTCCAGCGACTCAAGAACGATGAAACATTCAAGTCAGTGGTTCCATATTACATAATTCAAATTTACTATGTTCAGGGACGTTATGATGAAATGCTTGCTTTGGCAGAGCCATACCTAAAAGGGGTAAAAAACAAACGTACTACTGAAATGCTAAGGTTAGTTGCTGATGTTCATTACAGGAAAGGCAATTTTAAGGATGCAATCAAGTACATGGAAGAATACGCACAAGTCAATAGAAGTAAAATGACCCGCGAGGATCACTATATGCTGGCTTTTGCATATTATTCAAGTGGCGATTATGCGAAAGCAGTGCCTGAGTTCCAGTACGTTACTACTGGAACTGATAGTCTTGCCCAGAATGCATGGTATCATCTTGGCGATAGTTACCTTAAAACCGATCAAAAACAATTTGCATCAAATGCTTTCAATTCTGCCTGGAAGGTTCCAATTAAATCAAATATAGCTGAAGATGCACTTTTCAACTATGCTAAATTATCAGTTGAACTTTCCAACAATCCTTATAATGATGCAATAAAGGCATTACAACAATATCTAGCAGAATATCCTTCTTCAAAAAGAAGAGATGAAGCTTACACATACCTCGCTAACTTATATTTAGTAACCAGGAATTATGATCAGGCGTTATCTTCACTTGAACTTGTAAAAAACAGGAACTCCTCACAAAATACAGTATATCAGAAGGTGACTTATTTCAGGGGCATAGAGCTTTTTAATGATGGAAAATATTATGAATCCATTGCACTCTTTAAAAAATCCCTCGAAAACAAAGTTGACCAAAAAATTACACAAGGAGCCTTGTTATGGCAGGGTGAGGCTTATTACCGTCTGGGTCAATATGAAGTAGCACGAAATTATTACCGTGACTTTATTAAAACAGGGCAAGGCCATCCTGCATATGATGCAGCACACTATAACCTTGCATATTCCTTCTTTAAATTAAAAGACTATCCTCAAGCACAAAAATCGTTTAGCAACTTTATAAATAGTGGTCCAAGAGACAGCCGGCTTGTGAATGATGCAAAACTTAGAATGGCTGATTGTTACCTCATGATGAAACAATACCGTGAAGCATCTGGCTTGTATGAGCAAGTGTCAGTTGCAAGAGCAGCTGATGCAGATTATGCACTTTACAGCAAAGCAGTGGTTACAGGTGTCCTGGGTGATAATAGTCAGAAAGTATCTACTTTGCAAAAACTGCTTACAGATTATCCCAAATCTCCATTTGCAGATGATGCGCGCTTTGAAATGGGAAAAACCTATTTAGCCTTAAGAAAAAATAATGAAGCCCTGGCTTCTTTCCAGAAAGTTATAACCGATTATCCAAGGAGTAGTTTTGTACGTGATGCACTCCTGAATACCGGATTGATCTATTATAATACAGATCGTGATAAACAAGCATTAGAAACACTCAAAAAAGTTGTTGATGATTATCCTTCAACCCCTGCATCGAGAGAAGCTCTCACAGTGATAAGGAATATTTATGTCGACATGAATAAAGTCGATGAATACGTTCAATATACAGGTGATGTACCATTTGCAAATGTATCAAGGTCAGAGCAAGACTCCCTGACATTTGTTGCCGTTGAAAACAGGTATATGAGCGGTGATTGTGACAAAGCATTGCCAGGGCTCAAATCGTATGTTGAAAAATTCCCAGATGGAAATTTCACCCTGAATGCCCATTATTACAAGGCTGATTGCGAGAGCAGATCGGGGAATCTCTCTGAAGCGTTGAAAAGTTATGAGCAGATCCTTGCACGGCCAAAAAATACCTATACTGAGAATTCAGCTTTAAAGGCTTCACAAATCCTATTCAATCAGAAGGACTTTGCCAAAGCCCTGCTTATGTATCAGAAACTTGAAGAAAATGCTGAAAATAAAGAAAACATAGCCATAGCCATTACCGGACAAATGCGTTGCAATTATGAGGTTGGAAATTATGGTCAGACTATACAATACGCTCAGCGTGTATTGGAAATGAACCAACTGTCTGCTGCAATGAAAGCAGAAGCAAACCTTCTGATGGGCAGGTGTTCTTTGGCTCTCAAACGTCCTGAACAGGCCAGAAGTGCCTTTGCAGAAACTGTTAAATTATCGCAGGGAGCTCCCGGAGCAGAGGCTTTATATTCATTGGCCTTGATTGCCTTCGATATGAAAGACTATACAACCGCTGAAAACAACATTTTTAAGGTCTCTTCAGATTATGCTTCACAGCAATACTGGCTTGCAAAAGCTTTCATCCTTCTCTCAGATGTTTACCTGATTCAGGGAAACACTTTCCAGGCAAAACAAACCTTGCAAAGTATTATTGATAACTATGAAGGTGAAGATTTGAAACAGGAAGCGACCAATAAATTGAGAAATATTGAACAAGGCGAAAACAACCGGCCTTCCGGGACTAAAGTAACTGATGATGAAGAAGGAATTATTATTAAATAAGCAAGTGAGAAAAATGAAAACATACAGACTATTAGGTTCATCAGGTCTTGCACTGGTTACTGCTTTACTTCTTGCAGGTATAACAATTAAGGCTACTGCACAAGGTCTAAATGAAGAAGTGACCGTTACATCCGCCTTCCAGCCAAGCATACCTGATGCAAACAAGATCAACATTGAGCCACCTGAAAGTGAAACAGATGTTCCAATGCCTGTTATGACCTATAATAACAAGCCTGAACAAATGTTGGTAACCTTAAAGCCAGAAAGCATTTCCGCAGTCAAACTGGTGGGTGAACCTTTTAAAAAACTATATCGCAATTATGTCAAAGCGGGGATGGGAACATATACAACTCCTTTTATTGACCTGTATGCGGGTTCATTGAGATCAAAAACGTCAGCTTACGGGCTTCACCTAAAACATATTTCTTCATCAGGTGTAATTGAGGATTATCCAATTGCAAATAACAGCTTAAATGAAGCTGACGTATATGGTATGAGGTTTACCGACAATCATACTATCTCAGCTGAAATTGGGTTTAGAAGAAATGTTGTTCATCATTATGGTTTTCTTGAAAATGAATTCAACCAGGAGTCACTTCCACTCAGTTACAACTATTCAGATGATGACTTAAAGCAGCGATTTGCAAGGATCAACGCTAAGTTAGGAATTAAGTCAAACTATGAGGAAAAGGAAAAAATTCATCACTTTGCCTATGTGGGTTTTAATAATATATCTGACTTATTTGAAACACGTGAAAGCAATATTTCTTTTAATGCAGGGGCTGATAAACAGTTTGAACTGCTGAGCTTCACCGATTATCAGCAGCTTGGGTTAACCGCTGATGTTGACTATACAAGGTATAAAGACAGTCTGATTACACAAAATAGCTCTGTGGTAACTTTGAAACCTTATATCAGTACTAGTTTTAACGAATACAGTTTAAAAGCAGGATTAAATATTAGCTTTGTGGCAGACAGTATTTCAAAAGCCTACCTGTTTCCATTTATTGAAGGACAATTACGAATAATTGATGACGCACTTATTGTGCACGCGGGTATAACCGGTGGCATAAAGCGACAGAACTTCAATGAACTGAGCGATATCAACCCATTTGTCCAGTCGATTCTTCCTTTGAACTATACCAGGGAAAAATTTACTTTTTATGGTGGATTAAGAGCAAGGGCCGGATCAAACATTGATTTCTCAGCCCTGATAAAAACAAGTTTTGTTGAAAATGCCTACTTCTTTGTAAATGATTATTCAACCATTCCTTTCAACCGTTTTACGCTTCTTCAAGATAATGGCAAAGTATTTACAGCCAGATTTGAAGCACAATATCATTCGGCAGAGCACATCATTCTGAAAGCATTTGCACAAATAGAAACCTGGAGTCTTGATAGTCTGGTTCATGCTTACCATGTTGCCCCGCTAACTTTTGGTATTAATGCAATGTATCAGATACAAAACAAGATAGTTATGAGAGCTAATGTTGCGGCAAGAAGTAACACGTATGCCCTTACATTAAGTGACTCAGATCAGTTGATAAATACTACTTTGAAAAGCTTTGCTGATGTAAGCTTCGGAATTGAATACAGATATACGAAATTGCTTTCAGGATTCATTAACTTCAACAATGTAACAAATTCAAGGTATTTTGTTTGGAACAATTATCCTTCTTATAGATTTAATCTCATGGGTGGGGTATCGTACTCATTTTAAAAACACATTATCAATATATGGAGAGAGGCTTTTTAAAAAAAGAGCCTCTTTTCTTTTTTATTGATCAGACCTGTTTATTTGTTGAATTAGTTATAACTTTGCTGCACTGGTACCTCATATTGGTATAATTGGGAATGCCGTGAAATTCGGCAACAGTTCCCGCTGCTGTAAGTTCCTTTTGTGGTTTGGCATCATGTCACTGTCGTAAAAAATCCCACCCCGGGATGACGGGAAGGCGCCATTACCGGAACAAGTCAGAAGACCAGCCAGTAATTAAATGGATTTTGTGGTTTACGGTGAATGAACTACTGCCTGCATAGTCTTGTAACTATTTTGGTACCTGACTTTTATCGCAACATCAAAATCCATAATTATTTACTTGTTAAACAATGTTGAAAATGGCCTATATAGTCCATCATGATTCTTCTCTGCTCAATATCCTCAGGACAGTTGTTTTGTTTATAGGCTGCATAATAATGATCGGAATACCAGGATCAGCCGAAGCACAAAAAGATACAGTCAATCTGAAAGAAGTTGAAGTTATTGGCTTAAAACCTGAAATATCAACCAGTTCACCAAACCCTGTTCAGCTAATTACTAATAAACAGCTTGCATCTTTACCTGCTACAAGCGTTGCTGAAGCAATAAGAAACTTTTCGGGAGTCACAGTTAAGGATTTCGGCGGTGTGGGAGGTTTGAAAACTGTAATGATCAGGAGTTTAGGGGCTAACCACACAGCGGTTTTTGTTGACGGGTTACCAAATCATGATGCCGCAACCGGTCAGATTGATTTAGGCAGGATAGCTTTGCAGGACGTTGGAAGCATAACTTTATCTGTTGGTCAGCCTGATTTCGGACTAATGACGGCAAGAATGTATGCATCGGCCGGTGTGCTCGAAATCAAAACTAAAGAACCCGATTTTAAGAATAAAAAAAACTTGGTTGATTTATCACTAAGGGCTGGTTCGTTCGCTACTTTAAATCCATCTTTAGGATTGTACAGAAAATGGTCAGATAAAGCGCTTACCAGTGTAAGGATTAACTATTATTCATCTGATGGAAAATTTCCATACAAAGTGTATAATGGTTCCTCAGTTGATGAATTTACAAGGCAAAATTCTGATGTCACATCTGCGGATATATTGCTGAGGACTTCAATAACGTTCAATGATAGCAGTAGTATCAAAATAAAAGCTTCGTGGTATCATTCTGATCGTGGATTACCGGGTGCCATAATTTATTACAACCCATTTTCAGCTCAGAGACTCAATAATGATGACATCATAGCCGGCATCCAGTATTTTACAAAATCAGTTAAGAAGTCAACAATGCTTGTAAGTGCAGGTCTTTCGCATAATCAGTTATGGTACAAAGACCCAAACTTTCAAAATCAGTCCGGAGGTATCAACAACCGATACAATCAACAAGAATTTTATTTATCAGATGCTGTTCGTTATAATTTCAATCAACATTTGTCAGGCTCCGTTGTATCAGATCTTATTTACAATACACTAACTACAAATTCTTATTCAGTTGAAAGTCCTGATCGCTTAAGCTCATTAACAGCTGGAGCAATTCAATGGTCAGCAGGTAATTTTGAATTGCAGGCTAGTGTGCTACTTACAGTCATTAAAGACTGCAAGGCTAATTACGCCCTCAATAGGGAGACTACTACATACTCACGAATCCAGCCAGCTATTTCAATAATTCATACGTTCACCAGGGATCGAAGTTTGAAAGGTAGAATTTCATTTAAACAGGCAATGCGTAATCCAAGCTTTAATGATTTATACTATACTTTGGCTGGAAATGTTAATCTAAAACCCGAAGATGCAATATTGCTTGATGCTGGTTTGCTTTTTTCTAAAGCATTTAGTCAGATGACGGGAATTAATTTTAGGATTGATGCTTTTTCAAATAGAGTGAGCAATAAGATAGTGGTTTTACCAACCCAGAACCTTTTTATATGGAGCACACGCAACATTGGGAAGGCTGATATAAAAGGTATTGAGGTAGTGGGCGGTATTATTAAACATCTTTCCCAGTTTTGGTCAATCGATGTAAGTGGCAATTACACATATCAGGAAGCAAGAGATATTAGCAATAAGGCAGATGCCACTTATGGAAATCAGCTGGCATATATTCCTTTTGAGACTGCAGGGGTTATAGGAACACTCTATTATCGAAATCTTAGCTCCGGATTAAATTTCCTTTTTAATGGCTTCAGATATACCAGTAATTACAACATCCCTGCTAATGTATTAGATGGATGGACAACGACCGACTTAACTATTAGCATAGATAAACCTTTCAATGTCAAACAATTAAAAATCAAAGGTGAAATTCTAAATCTTCTTAATAAGCATTATGAAGTAGTTAAATCATTTCCAATGACCGGCCGTTCATTTTTTGTCAACCTATATTTAACCTTATAAATCACTAATATGGAAAACTTAATCCAAGCTCGTATCGAAAAAAACGCTCTTCCCTTCAGGCAGTTATTTTCTGCTAAGACAAACCCCTCCCCTTTTCAGGTTATCTTATTAATCTTTACCATTGGGCTCTTACTTTTTTCCTCATGCAAAAAAGAGCCTGATGATGAAAGCAATTTAAATAATAACCCACCAAAAAGCACCGCCATTTATGTATTGAATCAGGGTTCATTCAGTAATAATAATGCATCAGTCACTATGTATGATCTGGAAAATGACAGTATAATACCCGATTATTTTATGGCTAGTAACAATCGTGGATTAGGTGATACAGGAGCTGATTTGCTTCTTTATGGTAGTAAAGGTTATATACTTACAAATGTATCAAGTCAGTTAGAAGTTGTTAATGCCGTTACATTTAAAAGCATAAAGCAAATTCCCTTTATATCTGACAATGTGCCTCAACAGCCTTCTGCTATTTCGGGATATGAAGGAAATGTTTATGTTACTTCCTATGATGGAAAAGTAACTGTAATTGATACAGCAAATTTAAACGTCATAAAAGTTATTAATGTTGGCTTGAACCCTGATGCTATTTTAGCCGCTAATGGTAAGATATGGGTCTCAAACTCTGGCGGTTTTGATTTTGTGACTTATGATAGCACCGTTTCTGTAATAGATCCGGCAACATTAACTGAAACCGATAAAATTGTAGTGGGAACTAATCCTTACACTTTGAAGGCTGATGCATATGGCGACATCTATGTGATCACAAGAGGAAACTATAATGATGAAAAGATGAGATTAAGAATTATTGACGCAGCAACAAAAACTTTAAAATACACTTTTGAAGATTTCGAAGCATACAATTTTACTATTAAGGGAGATACAGCGTACGTATATTATCATGATTTCATTGGAGGTACAGGTTCAAATATAAAGACCATCAATGTCAAAACTGAAGAAATAATCAGCAACAACTTTATTACTGATGGAACTCATATAGAAACAGTTTACGCAATAGCAGCAGATCCAACATCAGGTGATATTTTTATTACAGATGCTAAGGATTTCCAGGGGCCCGGAATGGTTTACAGGTTTGGTGTTGATGGTAAACTCAAATCTTCATTTCAGGCTGGTGTCAATCCTGTTGCTGTAAGATTCCTGATAAGATAAATAGTAACCTGATAAGATAAAAGTAAAACGCCGGCCATTAATGCCGGCGTTTTATATTACTTAACCTTTAGCTTTGTTACAGATTACTTAATAATCGTCATCTCATTTACGAGATGTCCTGCTCCTGCAAATTTATCAATCACAAAGAGGCAATATCTGATATCAAGGCTGATATTGCGACACTGATCAGGATCATACATGAGGTCACTCATTGTGCCTTCCCAGTTTCTGTCGAAGTTAACTCCTATAAGTTGTCCGTCAGCATTAAGTACAGGGCTCCCTGAATTTCCACCTGTTGTATGGTTGCTTGCAGTAAATGCTATATGCATTTTTCCATCAGAAGCTGCATACTGACCATAATCACGCGTCTGATATAACTGCTTAAGTTTAGGTTCAACAACGTAATCATAGATTGATGGGTCTTCCTTTTCCATTATACCTTCCAATGTTGTAAAGTAATTATATTGCACAGCATCCTTTGGTTTATAATCGTCCACCTTTCCATAGGCTACACGCAGTGTTGAATTTGCATCAGGATAAAACCTTTTACCTGGTTGAAACTCCATCAATCCATTCATATAAATTCGCTGAAGACTGTCAAGGCGGACATTTAAGGTCGAACTGACAGGAATTACTTCCCTTTGATAATAATCATAAACAGCACTTACTAAAACATATACCGGGTCCTTAGTTATCTTTTTATAATTTTTTGCATTATAGTTATTTAACAAATTCCTCACTTTTGTTGAATCGGTAAAATAGCTTTTAGCAAAAATATCATCAGCCCATTGCTGTATACTTTTGTATCCAGCTTTTGCCTTTACAAGTTGTACAGGAATTTTATCTGCAGGCTGATTCGCAAACCAGTCCGTCATCATTGCAATAAAAACATCTTTATCAATAGGCAGGTAATAATTTTTAAAGTACCCTGATACTCCATCCCTGAATTGTTGTTCAAGTTTTTCCAGATCTTCCGGCTTGGTGGATATATCTGTACTTTTTTCAACTAACTTGCTGTATCTGAGCGCATATGTGAACGATTCAATTCCCATCCCACCTTCAATTACATAGTTCTCTATAACGTTATAAGGCAAAAGTTCTGTGTATGTTTTTTGAAATGAAGGTATAAGTTTCCCATACTTTTCATTTCTGACAGGATCAGTCTGCGACCATTGAATAAATTGATTTTCAAGTGCTTGTTTCTTTTCTATAGCATCAAGCTTATTGATACCTTTGTTTTCACCAATCATTTTTTTCCAATAATTAGCGACACCAGCGTGTTTAGCAGAATATTGTATACGAACAAGATCACTCTGCTCCATATACTTATCGAAAATATTCAATCGTTTTTCTCTCAATCTGATAGCCACAGGGTTTTCGTTCCCTGTAATCATTTCAACTGCATAAGAAGGAAGATATTCCTGGGTTGAACCCGGGTATCCGAATACAAAAGTAAAATCTCCTTTTTCAGCTCCCTTTAGAGATACAGGTAAGTGAAATTTAGGCTTATATGGAACATTATCAGGTGAGTAATCGGCTGGTTCATTATTCTTGTTTACATAGATGCGAAATAAGGAGAAATCGCCGGTGTGCCTGGGCCATACCCAATTATCGGTATCACCGCCAAATTTTCCTATGTTTGAAGGTGGTGCCCCAACTAATCGAACATCATTGAAGGTCTGGGTGATGAAAAGATAATATTGGTTGCCATAATAAAAGGGCCTTACTTTTGCTCCGTAACTGGTACCTTTACTAGCTTCCTCTTCAATTTTAGCAACATTAGCTTTAATAATAGCTGCCCTCTCTCTTTCACTTATACCTTCTCTGATTCCCTGAAGTGCCTTGCTTGTCACATCTTCCATTCTGATAAGCAGAGTAACTGACAATCCGGGGTTGGGCAGCTCTTCGGCTTTATTCATAGCCCAGAATCCATCGGTTAAATAATCATTATTTAATGAACTATGCCGTTGAATTTGTCCGTAACCACAGTGATGGTTAGTCAGGATAAGTCCCTGATCAGATATAATTTCTGCAGTACATCCTCTTCCAAAAAGAAGAATCGCATCCTTTAAACTGCTTTTATTAATACTGTATATGTCTTCTGCTTTAATGTGCATTCCCATGCTAACCATTTCCGGTTCATTCAATTGTTCCAGCAGCATAGGTATCCACATTCCTTCGCCTGCGAAAGAGATTCGCATGCTCAACATTAAAATTGCTGATATAATTGTCAGTTTCTTTTTCATGTATTGTTTATTTGGCAGCAATAACCTCAATTTCAATCAAGGCACCCAATGGAAGTTTTACAACGGCATAAGCAGCACGAGCAGGGTGATTTTCAGTAAAATACTGACCATATACTTCATTCATTGCACCAAAATTAACCATGTCGCTTAATAAGCAAGTACACTTAACAACGTCAGAATATTCATATCCGGCTGCATTTAAAATGGCACCAATATTTTTCATTACTCTTTCAGTCTGTTCCTTAATACCGCCTTCAACTACTTTTCCTGAAGCCGGATCTATTGGCACCTGACCTGAAACGTATAAAAAGCCATTTTTTTCAATTGCCTGGCTATATGGGCCAATAGCTTTGGGAGCATTCTCCGTAAAGATTACCTTTTTCATTGTATAGATTCTTTATTTTGTTAAATAATTGGTGGTTCAAAATTAACAAATTATGAGCTGTAAGCTACCATGGCAGTAAACCAAACATCAAATATACTGTTAACAATCTAATAATGTGTTATTTACAATAAACGAGGAGGAAAGAAAATGATAGATAAGATCAAATCAATAGTTCGGGAATTTTCTGACGAGGCCATTATAAAGAACCCTGCAGTTCCTAACGATAAAAATGAACAGGCAATTGATACTACAGCCAACTCATTGGTTGACCATATTAAAGCTGAAGCACATTCAGGAAATGCAAATTCACTAATAGATATTCTTCAAAAAGATGATGACCCTGTCCTTAATCCGTCAGTTAGCAGGGTTTCAACAGGAGTTGCCAGCGATCTGGTGAAAAAATTAGGAATAGATAATGGTGCAGCACAAGGAATTGTTAATAAGATCATTCCGCCTATAATCAATAAAATAAGGGCAAAAACAAATAACCCCAATGATAACGATTTTGACTTACATACTATGCTTAGCTCATTTGGAAAAGGTGGTGGAATGTTAGACTCTGTAAAAAATATATTTGGCAAGAGATAATTAAGCTTCTTAAGATGGAAGGCAAAAGGTGAAAGTTGCACCTTTTCCTTCCTCACCTTCAGCCCATATATTTCCACCATGTTTTAACAAAATCCTCTGCACTATTGCAAGTCCAGCGCCAGTACCTTGAAATTCCTGATCAGAATGCAATCGCTGAAATGCAGCAAAGATTTTATCGCTGTATTTCATATCAAATCCTGCACCGTTATCTTTTATCTTATAAAAATTCTTATTGCCTTTATGAATACCTGAAATCTCAATAACAGGTTTTTCTTTTCTTGAACTAAATTTTACTGCGTTTGATAACAGATTAATCCAAACTTGTCTGAGTGAAGCAGGATCTCCTTCAGTACCCGGAAGATTATCTATAATAAATTCTATCCTATCTATCGACTCTTTATCTCCTATTTCACTAATCACAATTTTAACAAGTTTATTCATGTCCACTTTTGACTTTCTGATTTCAGAAGTACTTGCTTTAGAGAATGATAGCAGATCTTCTATAAGAGTAGTCATTTTTGTAGCATTATAACGTATACGTTCAGTTAGTCGTTGACCTTCTAAATCCAGATTCATTGAATAATTGTCCTGCAATATCTGAGTTAATCCATTAATACTTCTTAAGGGAGCTCTGAGGTCATGTGAAACTGAATAAGCAAAAGCTTCAAGGTCTTTATTTACTGCTTTTAATTGAGCTGTTCTTTCTTCAATCTTTTGTTCAAGTTCAGAATTCAATTGATTAATTCTTTGTTCATTTCTCTTCCTTGTTGATATATCTCTGATAATCATACTGGTTTTTGGCTGATCATGCGCATCCATGAAAATAGCAGAAGATATTTCGGTATCAACCAAGGTGCCATCCTTTTTTACAAAACGAAGTTCCCCAACTGCTATGCCAGTAGCTTCACGTTTCTTTAAGAATGGCAATAGGTTTTCATCATTTGTGTCGACTATTTCATTTCGGGTTAACTTTCTTAGTTCGGCATCAGTGTATCCCAGTAGTTGACATGTTGCCTGATTGACTTCAATTATTTCACCAGTTGGCATAGACAAAATCATTGCGTCAAGGCTGTTTTCAAAAAACGCTTTGTACTTATGCTCACTTTCAATTAAGGCCTTTTCTGCTAATTTTCGCTGAGTTATATCCTGAAAAGATCCTCTTAACTTAATGACCTTACCGTCAACTACAACAGGATGTCCAAAAGTATGAACCCATTTGTGGGTTCCATCCTGTAATTCCATTTCAAGCTCAAGATCATAAGGAATCTTTTTTTCCAAAGCTTCCTTTATGGCACTTTCAATTATGACTTTTGACGCATCTTTATAAAAGCTAATACCTTTATTAGCATCTGTTTCCTCATCAGGTGACATTCCATGAATACGTGCCACTTCTTCAGTCCAGGTGCCTTTACCAGTGACAGGATCAAATTCCCACCCGCCTATCTTGGCAATTCTGCCCATTTCTTTGAGCAAGTACTCGTTATAGCTTAAAACTTCAGCAGTCTTCTTTCTATTGGTTATATCACGAACAAATACAAGTCCTGCCGGTTTGCCTTCATATTCTATTGGCTGGCCTGCAGTCTCAACCCATAAATCTTTGCCATCGATAGTGAGAAATCTTAACTCAAGGATTTCTTGCACGGGTAATCTCTTTTGATTAATTCTATCAATCCTTTTTTCCACTATGCTGTGATAACTTGGATGGACAAAATCAATTATATTACGACCAATAATCTCATCTGCGTTTCTTACATTAAATAATCTGACAGCAGTACTGTTTACATAAACAAATTTTTTGTCGACCTGAATAAAAATAGGTTCAGGAGCGCCTTCAACTATTGATCTGAAACGCTCTTCGTTTGATTTAATAGCCTTTTCCATATTACGTTGTTCAGTCACATTTATGGCGGTAACATGTCGTGCCTGACGTCCTTTGAAAACAATTGGATGCGAAACGATATTGGCAATAACTATTTCACCATTCTTTTTTTTATGAATCCAGTCTCCTGCAAAATTAGCCGCACCCTTCATGTTAATAACATCACTTTCCAGGGCTGATATTTCTTCAACTGGTCTTAAATCACGAGCATTCAGTGATAGAAATTCCTCACGGGTATATCCATACTGCTTTAAAGCTGCATCGTTCACCTCAAGAAAATCGAGAGTTTCCTGATCAAAAATCCACATAGGAGCAGGATTATTCATAAACATATGTTTATAATTTCCCTCTTGTGCACTTAGGTCGATTTCAGTTTTGCGTTTAGTAGTTGACATGATTGTTTTTTATACCCGAAAATTTCTCCAAAATAATACTTAAACGCCCATTTTCGATAATAAGAGTTCAAAAACTGTACCAATATGATATCAGTCATTATTTTTGTGCTCTAATTTCATTTTAATTTGCGCTTCTAAAATTATCCCCCTTTTTAAAATGCTCCATTATCTTTTTTTCAACAAAGGGCCTTTTTGAATGTTTATGGTCTTTAAGAAAATTTTAATCTATGCCTAACAAATTAATTAACGAGACAAGTCCTTATCTATTGCAGCATGCGAATAATCCGGTGGAATGGCAACCCTTTGGTATAGCTGCCTTTGATGAAGCAAAAAGGAGGAATTGTCCGGTAATTATAAGCATAGGTTATTCCGCTTGTCATTGGTGCCATGTTATGGAACACGAGAGTTTCAGCGTTGCAGAGGTGGCTGAGATTATGAATCGGTTATTTGTGTGCATTAAAGTTGACCGTGAAGAAAGGCCGGACGTTGATCAGATTTATCTGAAAGCCGTTCAATTATTGCATGACCAGGGAGGCTGGCCATTAAACTGCTTTGCTTTACCTGATGGCCGTCCCTTTTGGGGAGGTACCTATTTCAGGAAGGATCAATGGAAAGAAGTATTGGTTCAATTATCAGATCTTTATCAAAACAATTTCGACGATATTTTGAGTCAGGCTGATCGTATAGAAAAAGGAATCAGAAGTATGGGTATCATTGATCCACCTTCTGAAGAAAGTGTTTTAAATGCAAAGGCAATAGAAGAAATTTTTGAACAACTTTCGCACAAACTTGACCGTTCATTCGGGGGGACACGTGGAGCTCCAAAATTCCCAATGCCTGGAATTTGGCAATTTCTTCTTAATTATTACCATCTTTCACATTCTGAAGATGCACTCATTCAGGTTAAACTAACTCTTGACAGAATGTCAATGGGAGGCATTTTTGATCAGTTAGCAGGTGGTTTTGCTCGCTATAGTACTGATGCTGAGTGGAAAGTCCCGCATTTTGAAAAAATGCTGTATGATAATGCTCAACTTGCTGTTCTATATTCTTCTGCTTTTAAAGTAACAGGGAAACTATACTACCACAATATCTTATCAAAAACACTTGAATTTATACAATCACATTTAACATCACCCGAAGGCGGTTTCTATTCAGCACTTGATGCTGACAGCGAAGGCATTGAAGGCAAATTTTATGTTTGGAAGAAACAAGAGATTCTTGATTTGTTACCTGAGTATGGCGAATTACTTTGCCGTTATTGGGGAATCGAAAAACAAGGACTTTGGGAGAAAAATCTGAACATCCTTGTCAGGCCTCTTCCTGATGATCAATTTGCAATGCTGGAACATTTAAGTGCTGAAGAACTAAGGCAGCTTATAGCCATGGCGTCAAAAGTTTTGATTAATTACCGGAATCAAAGGATAAGACCTTCTTTAGATGACAAAATAATTGCATCCTGGAATGCATTGATGATTAAAGGGTTTGCAACAGCTGCCATTTATACCGATAATGAGGAATGGAAGAATATAGCAACAAATGCCGCAAACTTTCTCGTTGAAAATATGATCTCGCTTGATGGCACTATATATAGGACATGGAAAAATGGGACATCACGAATTAATGGCTTTCTTGATGATTATGCTTTTTGTGCAGATGCATTTATAAGTCTTTATCAATTGACTTTTGAAGAGAAATGGCTGATTAAATCCAAGCAAATTGCAGATCTGGTTATTCAACGATTCTCACAGCAGAACTCACCACTTTTTTGGTTTATGCCAGTTAATAACGAAGACCAGAATATTTTTAACTTATCAAGGGTACTGGAAACATCCGATGGCGTTGAACCGTCAGGTAATTCAGTTATGGCATGGGTGCTTTTATGTTTGGGTAACTATTTTGAGGATCAGTCATACATTAACCGCTCATCTGAAATGTGCACCTTCATGCTTGCAAATACAATTTCATACCCCGCGTTTTATGCCAATTGGGCTAATGTATGCGCAGCCCATGCACACGGACTAAATTTATTAGTTGTTACTGGACCAAATGCAATTGAATATTCCAAGCAGTTAAATGCACAGTATAATCCATTTTTATTACTGGCCGTTTCAAACAATAAAAGTGAGATTCCGGTGTTTATAAATAAATTCAGGGAAGGTAAGACTGTTATTTATAAGTGTACCAATCAAACTTGTGATTCACCGGTTGAAAGACTTGAAGACATATCAATATAAGAAATAGCAGTCTCTAAGAGTAAGCCGTATTCATTATCTTTGCAATCTATTGCCAATTGTTCATACAAAGGCACCTTAAAAGTTCTCATTAAAACCCGTCATGCGGAAAATTGCCTTTACATTGTTACTCTTTATCAGTTTTGCTGCTATTGTTATGGCACAGGATGAAGAGCCCCAGATTAAAACTGAAAACTCATCGCCTTCCCCTGATACAGCTTCAATATTCTATACAAATATCAATAACAGATGGCCGGGTGAAAAACTGATTAGAGTAAATGATTCAGTGTTAAAGGGTTTTAACTATTTTCTGCCCACTGATGGAGACATGAAGCTATATGCTCTCACAGGAAACGCTGGTCTTGCCTATCAATCAATGGTTTTTTCATTACCTGATTATCAGGGTTTCCGCTATACTCCTTTCAATTTTAGCGAATACCAGTGGAACAATTCAAATATCAGGTATTTTCATTTAACCGGCCCTTACACAAATCTGTTTTATTCCACAGGTCCTGGGAAAGAACAACTTTTTAATGTTACACATTCACAAAATTTGCTGGGTGGATTGACTATAGGTATTGATCTGAGGATTGTGAACTCATTAGGATTGTATGAAAGACAAAAATCAGATGATGTGACTTTTGCAGGGACGGCACAGTTCGTTAATAAAAGGGAAAACTACGTTGTGCTGGGAAACTATCACAATACAAAACTTAAATGGAGAGAAAACGGGGGAATCGCACGTTTAAGCTATTTTACACAGAATACTGAAACTGACAGAAAGAGAATTCCAATTAACTTATCAAAAGCTGACAATCTGATAAAGGAAGGTGGAATACAAATACGTCAATTGTTGTATTTTGCAAAAGCAACTAGTCATCCGGTAATTGATAGTCTTAAGTCTGACACTTTAGGACCGAAAAAACTTCATAGATATTATGACCCAAACAGAAGTAATTTTATAAGGCACACATTCACTTATACACGTAACTCTAACCTATATACTGATGACCACCCTGTAACTGATGAATATTATCAGCAGGTGCTCATTGATTCTGTTAGGACTTTTGATTCAGTTTATTATCAGGAAATAGCCAATGATTTATCTATTGAAGCTGGAGTTGGAAGGACAAAAAGCACGTCGAAAGCTGTATTGTTGAGAGCAGGTATTGAACACGTGGCTGGCTCTTATAAAGTTGACTCCATAAGCAAAACTTTTAACCGATTTACTCCATATGCTTATTTTTCAGCCAATGCGTTTGGCTTGACTAAGGTTGAAGGCAGGATATGGACTACACAGGGTAGTCCATTCAATGGTGACAAAGGTCTGGAAGGTTCAATTATGTTTCCAGGTTTTGAAAATACCAATAACTGGGGCAATCTGAAAATTAGTGCTTCCCTGACTATTGAACAACCTTATTATTTGTATCAATACCATTACTCAAATCATTTTCAGTGGGAAAACAGTTTTGGACAACAAACCAATCTTTCGTTCAAAGCATTATACGATAACCGATATTTTAAAGCAGGTTTCAATGAATATAATCTGACTGATTATATTTATCTTGATGAGGAAGCACATCCTGCTGAAGTTAATGGTTCTGTTTCTGTTACTCAGTTATGGGCATACACAGATGTCCATTGGGGGTATTTTGAAACACAAATTTACGGTGTATTCCAAAATTCAACTGATGCTTCTGTAATTAGCCTGCCGGCCTTTGCTGGAAGAATGTCTGTATATTATAACCGGCCCCTTTTCAAACGTGCTTTGCAATTTCAGGGAGGTATCTCAGCACTTTATAACACAGCTTATCATGCTAATGCATATATGCCGGCATTAAGGGCATTTTATCTGCAGAATGATTACAAAACCGGCAATTATCCTTATTTGGATGCTTTTATTAATATAAGGGTTAAAAGAGCCAGGATGTTCCTTCAGTTTAAACATGTAAACAGCGGATTAATGGATTACACATACATAATGGTACCGGGCTATCCAATGCCTGACAGGGGGATGCGATTTGGCATCTCATGGGCATTTTATGATTAGAACCCACAACTGCTTCATAAGAAACAAAAAGAGATGTTATTTACATCTCTTTTTGTTTGTTATGATCGGTGCTATACAGCAGGAACTCTTTATTTAAAAGTATAGCGGATTGAAAGTGCTAATCCATCACCCCACCATCTGTTACCACCAAAATTAAAAGCAGGTTTCCAGTCAAGAGCAATATTAAAAGGCACTTCAGGAAATGTGTATTCAAGTCCGGCTATAAAGTCAACTCCTACAACAGTAAAACTATTATCATCAAATGGGTCATCTTTATGCCAGTATGGGTCACTTCTATCTCCCCAGGCACCTATATGTGCACCCAATCCTAATTCATAATCCAATCCTTTTGCACCCTGAATTGGCTTCTGCCATTCATATAATCCTGTTATAATGAAACCATTCCATCTAAATGAGGCAATACCTTCAAGTGCATTTGATTCTGAAACAAAATGTTTAAGAGTAATTCCATTAAAATAGCCGAGCCGTGCACCAATCCCGGTTCTATAATGTTGGGCATGAACCTGCAAACTGGTCAATGCAAGTACAAATGCAATAATTGTAAGTTTAATCTTCATGGTAATTGATTTTGTATTGGTTAATTAATCACTACAACAAAGCTTTTGGCAAAGTGATTGTAAGGCAAACCAATCTTCTCCCTGCAGAAGTCTGGCTTTGAAAGAAAGAGGTGGAAAGCTTAAAAAAAGGGGTAGAAATTGGTGGAAAGCTTAAAAAAAAGGGGTAGAAATTTCTCTACCCCTAAAATTATGCATCAATTTTTGCGTATTTGGCATTGGCCTCAATAAAATCACGCCGAGGCGGTACTTCATCACCCATGAGCATCGAAAATATGCGGTCAGCTTCAGTACCATTATCAATATTAACCTGACGAAGTGTTCTGAATTCTGGATTCATGGTTGTCATCCAAAGCTGCTCGGAGTTCATTTCACCCAAACCTTTATAGCGTTGAACATGTACACCTGTTTCTTTGCCATTCGACAACTCATTAACAAGTCTGATACGCTCTTCATCTGTCCAGCAATATCTTTCAGTGCTTCCCTTTTTTATCAGGTAAAGAGGCGGTGTGGCAATATAAACATAACCGTTTTCAATGAGTTCCTTCATATATCTGAAGAAGAAGGTAAGAATGAGCGTTGCGATATGGCTACCGTCAACATCAGCATCGGTCATTATTATAACTTTGTGATACCTCAACTTTGCCAGGTTTAATGCCTTGCTGTCTTCTTCAGTTCCTATGCTCACACCCAGAGCGGTGAACATATTCTTTATTTCCTCTGAGTCAAATATTCTATGTTGCATTGCTTTCTCAACATTAAGAATTTTTCCCCTTAAAGGAAGGATGGCCTGAAATTTACGGTCACGGCCTTGTTTTGCTGTTCCACCTGCAGAATCTCCCTCTACAAGGTACAATTCACATAACATTGGATCACGTTCGCTACAGTCGGCCAATTTGCCAGGAAGACCAGAGCCGGAAAGAACATTCTTTCTTTGAACCAATTCACGTGCTTTACGGGCTGCATGACGAGCAGTAGCCGCCAAAATTACTTTATTAACAATAGTACGGGCTTCTTTAGGATGTTCTTCCAGATAATAATTGAGAAGTTCAGAAACCATCTGGTCAACTGCACCCATTACCTCATTGTTGCCCAACTTGGTTTTAGTTTGTCCTTCAAACTGAGGCTCTTGTACTTTAACAGATATTATAGCGGTTAGACCTTCGCGGAAGTCATCACCATTGATATCGAATTTTAATTTTGAAAGCATTCCTGACTTATCAGCATACGCTTTTAAAGTACGTGTGAGTGCTCTTCTAAAGCCAGCAAGGTGTGTTCCACCTTCATGTGTATTAATATTGTTGACGTATGAGTGAATATTCTCGCTGAATGAAGTATTGTATTGCATCGAGATTTCAACCGGAATATCATTTTTCTCGCCTTCAATATAAATTGGTTCTGGAATAAGTTTTTCACGCATTCCATCCAGATATTCAATAAAGTCAAGTAGTCCCCTTTCGGAGTAGAAATTGGTAACAGTTGAGACCCCTTCATTATCTAAATCACGCTCATCAGTAAGTGACAATTTGATTCCCTTATTGAGGAAAGCCAACTCTCTTATCCTGGATTTCAGTATTTCAGCATCAAATAAGGTCGTGGTAAAAATTGAATCATCAGGCACAAAATGCGTAGTTGTTCCAGTAAGATCGGTTTCGCCAATTATTCTTACCGGGTATAAAGGTTTACCAATTGCATATTCCTGCTCAAATATTTTTCCGTCACGTCGTACAGTAACCGTCAGGTGTTTTGAAAGTGCATTCACACAGGAAACACCAACACCATGGAGACCTCCAGATACTTTATATGATCCTTTATCGAATTTACCACCGGCATGAAGAACTGTCATTACTACTTCAAGAGCCGACTTCTTTTCTTTTTCATGATAATCAGTAGGAATACCTCGTCCATTGTCACTTACCGTAATAGAGTTATCTTTATGGATAGTTAACTGGATATTGTTACAATATCCGGCAAGGGCTTCGTCAATTGAATTATCAACAACTTCGTATACCAGATGATGTAAACCACGTTCACTAATATCACCAATATACATAGCAGGACGCTTACGAACTGCTTCCAAACCCTCAAGTACCTGTATATTCTCGGCTGTATAATTACCGTTTCCGTTTCCGTTTGATTGATTTATGTTCCTTACTTCAGCGTCATTATTTAATTCGCTCATAATCAATATAATAGTATATTTTAGTAGAGTAGCAAAGTTAATGAATTTAGTGATAAGTTTTACATTTATTATAGTAAAAGGTGTTAAAAATTGCTCACTCTTCTAACAAGGCTAAATAAAAATGCAGAGACTATGTCCCTGCATTTTTGATCATCTATTTTGATAGCTATTTCTCTATTTCCTGGCTTCAATCATTATTTCAAGCATTTTGATTGCAGCTTCAGGAATAATAGTTCCCGGACCAAAGATTGCCATTGCACCTGATTTATACAAGAATTCATAATCCTGCGGAGGGATAACACCTCCCACAATGACCATTATGTCTTCCCTGCCAAGCTTTTTAAGCTCATCAATAACCTGTGGTACCAATGTTTTATGTCCAGCTGCCAGACTTGAAACTCCAAGTACATGTACATCGTTTTCAACTGCCTGGCGTGCTGCTTCAGCCGGTGTTTGGAATAATGGTCCAATATCAACGTCGAAGCCAATGTCCGCATATCCGGTAGCTACGACCTTTGCACCTCTGTCGTGGCCATCTTGTCCCATTTTAGCAATCATAATACGTGGGCGACGACCTTCCAGTGCTGCAAAATTATCAGCCAGTTCACAAGCTTTTTTGAAACTGCTATCCTCTTGAGATTCTGAGGA
Source organism: Lentimicrobium sp. (assembly GCA_035298745.1). Classification (GTDB taxonomy): domain Bacteria; phylum Bacteroidota; class Bacteroidia; order Bacteroidales; family Lentimicrobiaceae; genus Lentimicrobium. The sequence continues at coordinate 67,564 of DATGXS010000050.1, forward strand.
ATACACTCCTGATATTGATCTTATCACTGCTTTATACCTCCCATAGACTTTTTCAAGGGCCATTGAAATCTCACCTAAAGAAGCCCGTTTTCTTGCTGCATCAATTGCCAGTGCCAACAAATTGCCAGAACCTGACTCAGCTGATTTAGTCAATGCATCAAGCGCTTGTTGTACTTCTTCATTATTGCGGTTTGCTCTCAGCAAAGCTAATCTGTTTAATTGAGATTCTCTAACTGCTGTATTGTCAACTTCAAGCGTTTCTATTGGATCTTCCTTTGTAAGCCTGTACTTATTTACACCTACAATAGTATCCCTGCCTGAATCAATTCTTGCTTGTTTACGTGCAGCGGCTTCTTCAATTCGCATTTTTGGAATGCCGGTTTCAATAGCTTTCGCCATTCCACCCAATGCCTCTACTTCTTCAATCAGATTCCAGGCTTTGCGAGCAATCTCATTTGTAAGAGCTTCCACATAATAGGAACCAGCCCATGGATCAACAACCTTTGTTATGTTAGTTTCTTCCTGAAGGTATATCTGGGTATTCCGTGCGATACGTGCTGAGAAATCGGTTGGTAAAGCGATTGCCTCATCTAGTGCATTTGTGTGAAGACTCTGAGTATGCCCGAGAGCTGCTGCAAGTGCTTCAACAGCAGTACGTGTTACATTATTGAAGGGATCCTGTTCGGTGAGGCTCCATCCTGAAGTTTGAGAATGTGTGCGTAATGCCATGGACTTTTCGTCCTTAGGATTGAATTGCTTAACAATTTTTGCCCACAATAATCTTGCGGCTCTCATTTTAGCAATTTCCATGAAATGATTCATGCCAACTCCCCAGAAGAATGACAGCCTTGGAGCGAATGCATCAACCGGAATTCCTGCATGTATGCCTGTTCTTAAATATTCAAGTCCATCTGCCAGTGTATATGCCAATTCTATATCAGCGGTTGCTCCAGCTTCCTGCATGTGGTAACCACTGATCGAAATTGAGTTGAACTTCTTCATATTTTGTGAAGTGAACTCAAATATATCGGCAATTATCTTCATACTTGGTGAAGGAGGATAGATATATGTATTCCGTACCATGAATTCCTTCAGAATATCATTTTGAATGGTACCACTAAGTTTATCCATTGTCACGCCCTGTTCTTCCGCTGCAACAATATAAAAGGCAAGAACCGGGAGAACAGCACCATTCATAGTCATCGACACTGACATCTTATCGAGAGGTATCTGGTCGAACAGTATTTTCATGTCAAGGATTGAATCAATAGCCACACCAGCTTTCCCAACATCACCAACAACCCTTTCATGGTCTGAATCATATCCACGATGTGTTGCCAGGTCAAAGGCTACTGATAGCCCCATCTGGCCTGCGGCAAGATTCCTGCGATAAAAGGCATTTGATTCTTCTGCTGTTGAAAAGCCTGCATATTGCCTGATTGTCCATGGCTTCATAACATACATAGTACTATATGGACCCCGAAGGAAAGGTGCTACACCTGCAGCATAATTCAAGTGTTCCATATTCTTCAGATCGGCTTCTGTATAAACCGGCTTAACCGGAATTTGCTCAGTAGTCATCCACTCTTTCCCTTGTTGGGGAATTGTTACAGAAGACTTACCGTTTGATCTGATGTTTATATTTTTAAAATCTGGACGCATATTTTTAGATTAAAGCATTATACCAAGTTTCTTCTGGATATCATACAGCGTTTGAATTGCATTGCTCTTTATATGGATAAATTCATCAACTCCTGAAACCTTAAGAGCCTCAATATTATCCTTTGGATATCCTGCAACTACTAATATTGAGTCTGGCAGTGATTTCTTAATTCCTTGCGCTATAGAGTCCCCAAATTCTGCATATTCTTCATCAGAACTGCAAAGTGTTATTATCTCAGCTTTACTGTTAATGGCTGCATTAAGTCCATCTTCAATATTGGCAAAACCGGTATTGTCTATGATATTGTATCCGGCACATCCGAAAAATCCAGTACTGAATGCAGCTCTTGCCTTTCTCATTGCAGGATTTCCTATGGTAAGCATAAAAACATCGGGACGCTTATTACCTTCGTTTTCCCAAATCTCTGTAGCCAGCCTTAGATCTTCAAATTCATCGGCGGCCCTCATGATCTCAATTTTCTTGTATTCGGGCTTCCTTGTATAAGGAACTGAAATTTGATCCAGTAATTCGTTGTCGTCGGGATTGCCATCCTCTTCTTCTGCCTGTATCTTGTCAAGCATTCGCTCATGGAGGTTAGGATGCTGATTGGTGCCAAGAATTAAAGTTCTGCGGTTGGCAGCATCATCCTTTTTTTGTTTTGCACTTGCATTAATCTCGTCCTGAACAAAACCTTGTTTAACTGCCTCCAGCATACCACCCATTTCTTCAACTTTCAAGAATAGCTTCCAGGCGGAATCTACAATTGCTGCGGTAAGATTTTCAACATAATAAGAGCCTGCAGCAGGGTCTATTACTTTATCAAGATTAGATTCTTCCTTAAGAATGATCTGCTGGTTTCGGGCGATGCGAAGTGAGAAATCATCCGGCTCCTGATAATTCATATCAAAAGGCAACACGGTTATAATGTCGGCATGACCAATTGCAGCTGACATTGCCTCAGTTGTTGTTCTGAGCAAATTCACATACGGATCGTAAATCGACTTATTCCAATTTGCAGTCATGCTATGCACAAACATTTTGGATGCAGATTCTGAACCCGGGTTGTATTGTTTAACGATTTGTGCCCATAAAAATCTTGCTGCCCTTAGTTTTGCAATCTCCATGAAATAATTGCCACCGGTAGCAAAAACAAAAATCATCCTTGAAGCAACTTCATCAGCATTTAATCCCCTTGATGTGTACCATGAAAGATATTCGTTACCGGCAGCTAATGCGAAAGCCAACTCCTGAACAAGTGTTGAACCTGCATTATGGAAATATTGCCCGTTAACACTTATCACTCTGCTTTTTGATATTCCCTGAAACTGATGCAATAACTCAATACCTTGCTTCAAATCCTCCTCTTGTGAATTATAAAAATTTCCATTTAAGAGGATATAACTAATAGGATCAAAATCAAAAATTATGTTAAACAGGGTAAAATCAATTTTATTGCTGTCAGCATATTGCTTTATAAGTTCCGCAAACCTGGTATAATTTGGAGCACTATTGAATAAGAGGTATACTTTAGTGAGATCAAACCCATTTAATAGTTTTTCTAAATGCACAATTGTAGAAACCTCTGAAACATTCAGCAGAACAGCCTGAGCACCTCTTTCAAGGGCTGTTAAAGCAGCCTTGTTTGCTTTAATAGGATCTGCCGACTCTATATCCTGGCAAATTACCCATTGATTATTCAATCCTTCAGTACCCCTAATAAAAGGGAATTCACCAGGATTTGACGAAAGCATTTCATTTAAATTGCTCAGATCTTCAGCTCGGTAATAAGGTTTAATCTTAAATCCTTCGGCTGTTTTCCAAACTAATTTCTTTTCATAATCAGCCCCCTTAAGGTCCTGTTGTATTCTCTCTTCCCACTGTTCAGTTGAAACAGGTGGGAATTCTGAAAATAAACGTTCCTGATTTTTGTCTTTTTCCATATCTCAGTTAAGGGTATGTTAAGTTAACTTTTTGCTTTACAAGTATTTTATGAAAACATTTGCCCTGATGGGTTGTTTTTAAAACCGCTGCAAAGTTACAGGTTTTTGTATAAAGCAGGAGTCAGATATTCATCAATGTATCCAAAAATGTAACATGTAAAGAGTTGCATATATAATGGGCTGAGTTTCAGATTCACATTTTCAAAATCAAAATTCAGAACGATCAAAGTCTACAGTTTAAAATCTACAGTTAACAGTAACATTGGTTGTAGTATCTAGTCTTAATTTTAATTTTGAATCTTAATTTGCCAGACCATTGAAGAAAAAAATATGAAAGCAGCAATAACAGGAGCTTCGGGATTCATTGGAAGCAGGCTCATAAAGAGGCTTGAATTACTGAATTATAATATAACATCTATTGGTCGGGTAGAATTGACTTTACCTGATGCAAAATTCAATGAGCTAATTGAAGGCCAAGATCTATTAATAAATCTAGCAGGTGCTCCGATTATTGCCCGTCATACCGCTTCTTACAGGAAAGAAATCTATTCTTCACGGATTAACACTACCCGGAAATTAGTTAATGCTATCAAAATTGCAAACAAGCCACCTGCACAGTTCATCACTCAATCAGCAATTGGAATTTATTCAGGTGCATCCATTAACACCGAGACATCTTATGAATATGGCAACGACTTCATGGCCCAGGTGTGTAACGATTGGGAACAGGTGGCTAAAGAGGCAGAACCTTATACAAAAGTGGCCATTATGCGCACTTCTATAGTTCTTGATACAACAGAAGGTGCATTACCAGCGATGATGCTACCATTCAAAATGGGCGTAGGTGGAAAAATAGGTACAGGGAATCAGATGTTTTCATGGATTCATATAGAGGATTATTTGAATGCCATAATTTTCATGATTGAGAAAGTAAAAACAGGTGTTTATAATCTTGCTTCCCCGGGGTACTTAAGAAATGTTGATTTTACTAAAATACTGGCTGACAAACTCAACCGCCCAGCACTATTTACAGTGCCTGAATTTGCATTAAGACTAATCTATGGTGATGGCGCAAAATCACTCACCAGTGGCCAGGCTGTCTACCCCCAAAAACTCCTTGAAGAAGGCTTTGTCTTCAAATTCCCCACAATTGAGAATGCATTAACAGATTTACTTGTAACCAGAGCCCATTAACCAGTTTTCTTAATCTTTGCCGGCTACTAGTCACTAGTCACAAGTCACTAGTCACTAAATTCACTAATTTGGCTGGCAAATTTTTTAACTAGCCAATATTATGAAATGCTTTGGTAAATTACTGGCATTAATCCTTTTATGGGGTATAATGCCATCTGCATTCGCACTTGAAGATGCACGAATGCTTCGTTTTCCTGATATAAATGGTAATCTGGTGGCTTTCGTTTATGCCGGTGACATTTGGACTGTTGAAGCAACAGGTGGAAACGCAAGGAGATTAACATCACATGAAGGACTAGAATTATTTCCTAAAATTTCACCTGACGGTAAATGGATTGCCTTTTCGGGAGAATATTCTGGAACAAGACAAATCTTTGTTATTCCTTCAACAGGTGGCACTCCAAAACAATTAACTTTCTATAATTCAGTAGGAATAATGCCTCCCCGAGGTGGCTGGGATAATGTAGTACTTGATTGGACTCCCGACAGCAAACAAATTATGTTCAGAGGAAACCGTACACCTTATCTGGAGCGCAATGGAAAATATTTTCTTGTGAGTATTGATGGCGGTCTTGAAAAACCACTGGAAATAGCTAATGGGGGCTTTGCGGCTCTTTCACCTGATGCAACTAAAGTATGTTTTACCCCGGTTGACAGGGAATTCCGTACCTGGAAGAGATATAAAGGCGGCAGGGCAACAGAGCTTTGGATTTATGACCTTAAAAATCACAACTCCGACCAGATAACCCATTTTACTGGTGCCGACCAATGGCCAACATGGTTTGGAAATAACATTTACTTCGCATCTGACAGAGATCTTAAGCTCAACATTTACAAGTATGATATTGCAACACGCACTACTGAACAAATGACTTTTCACAAGGACTTTGATGTAATGTGGCCTTCAGGCGAAAACGGGCAGATTGTATATGAAAATGGTGGTTTCCTTTTTAAACTTGATCTTAAAACAGGTGCAGATGTGAAACTGGTTGTCAATATCAATTTTGACAACCCAAATCTTATTCCTTATTTTAAGAACGTAAAAGAATATATTGGCAGTTTTGACATTTCTCCTACCGGCAAAAGAGCAATTTTTGACGCAAGAGGTGATATTTTTTCAGTACCAGCTGAAAATGGAGAGATTATTAACCTTACTGATTCTCAAGGTGTGAGGGATCAATTCCCTGCTTGGTCGCCCGATGGCAAATACATATCTTACGTTTCAGATAAATCAGGCGAGTATGAAATTTATCTCCTTGAAAATAAAAAAGGTGCAGAACCAAAACAAATAACCTCAGGTTCAAAAGCATGGAAATATCAGCCAGTCTGGTCTCCTGATAGTAAGTTTTTGACCTATTCTGACAGAAATATGAAACTATGGTTGCTTAATATTTCCACCGGAAAAGAAACGGAAGTCAATACAGCAACCATGACTGAGATCAGAACCTATTCGTTTTCACCTGATTCAAAATGGATAACTTATACAAGGGAAGGAAGTAATGGATTGTCAGCAATCTGGGTTTACAATATTGAATCGGGAAAAAACAACCAGCTCACTGATAATAGCTTTGATGACGTTGAACCTGTTTTCTCACGTGATGGAAATTATATCTTCTTTGCATCAAACCGCGACTTTAACCTGGAATTTTCAAGTTTCGAATTTGACTATCTCTATACAAAGGCAACAAGATTATTTGCGCTTGTGTTAAGAGCCGATGGACCAGCACTTGTAAAGAAGAAAGTTGATGAGGAACCTGTGAAAGAATCAACCGATAAAAACATCTCTGATCGACAAGATAAAAAAGCACAAAATAAAAAAGCTAATAAAAATGCTGCTGAGGATGCTGCTGGACCAGAGAAAAAAGAGCCGGTAAAGGTTAAAATTGATATTGACGATATCAACCAGCGTATTATTCCATTACCAGTTGAATCAGGAAATTATGGTAATCTGCTTGCAGTTGATGGCGGTTTGGTTTATGCTTCTGATAACAAGTTAATGTTCTATAAGCAGGAAGATGAAAAATCAGTTGAGGTATTTGATAAGGCAAACGGTGCTGCTGTAAGTGCTGATGGCAAGAAACTTATTTATAACAATGGTCAGGATTATGGGGTAATTGAAATAAAAGATGGACAGAAAGCTCCTGCAGGAAAGCTAAATCTTGACAGATTTGAAATGAGAATAGACCCTCGCAAAGAATGGGAACAAATATATACAGATGCATGGCGCATTTTCCGCGATTTTTTCTATGTAAACAATCTTCATGGGGTTGACTGGCCTGAAATCAAACAGCGTTACAGTCCTTTGCTTCCTTCAGTTGCTCATCGTGCTGATCTTGATTACATTCTTTGCGAAATTGTTGCAGAATCAAATACCGGGCATGCCTATGTTGACTGGGGTGATTTTCCAAAAGTTAAACGTGTTGAAGGCGGACTACTTGGCGCAGAAATTGTTGCTGATGAAAAAGCCGGTATGTACAAGATCGCTAAAATATATGATAGCGAAAACTGGAATAAAGATCGCCGCTCGCCACTTCGTGATATAGGTGTTAACGTTAAAGAAGGCGATTATCTGGTGAGCATAAATGGACATAAACTCACGCTTAATGACAACCCATATCAATACCTGGAAAACACTGTTGGCCGCTCAATTGAACTTGAGGTTAACAGCAATCCTGATGCTAAAGGTGCAAGAATTGAAATTGTTAAACCAATTGACAGTGAGCTTGAACTAATGTATTTTGATTGGGTAAATGAGCGCAGGGCAATGGTCGATAATCTTTCAGGGGGCAAAATTGGATACATTCATGTACCTAATACAGCAGTAGAAGGTAATCGTGAACTATTCCGGGGCATGTATACCTATCACGATAAAGAAGCGCTTATTATAGATGACCGTTATAATGGAGGCGGATTCATTCCCGATCGTATGGCTGATCTTTTAGACCGCAAAACTCTAAGCTATTGGCATCGTAATGGTTTACAACCAGGTAAGGCCCCTGGTGTTGCTCATGATGGTCCTAAAGCAATGCTTATCAATGGATATTCATCTTCAGGTGGTGATGCGTTTCCTTATTATTTCAGAAAAATGGGACTAGGCAAACTTATTGGCACACGAACATGGGGTGGTTTAGTTGGTATTTCGCGCAACGCGGGATTGGTTGATGGTGGTTACATTAATGTACCACGGTTTGGTATTTTTGATGAGAATGAACACTGGATAATTGAAGGAATCGGTGTATATCCTGACATAGAAGTAGTTGACCGTCCTGAAGAAATGGCAAACGGAAAAGACGCATGTATTGAACGTGCTGTAAATGAACTGATGCAGGAATTAAAAGACAAACCTGTGAAGAAAGTGAATTCACCAACTCCGCCTAACAGGAGCAAATGGATAGAGACCGATATACATTAAGCCGGTGATCTTTTTTTGAGAAATAAGTAGTTAACCAAAAGGCTGTCATTATAGACAGCCTTTTTTGTGTGAAAAAATGAACAATTGACTCTTAATCAGGTTCTTTTCAAACCTTATTCATGTTAATCAACTAGCTATGAAATTTTTTACTTCTTTTCTGTTAATAATTATATCGACCAATAGCGCTTTCTCCCAGATACCAGAACCTTCCTGGCGTTTTTACCGACCCGGAAACACAGGAATTCAAGGGGATAATGTTACAGCCCTTTGGGTTGATAATGAAGGAAACCCCTATATAGCAGCTAATACAGGGGTATGGGGAGAAGGAGGAATTGCAAAATTTAACTATAACGATAATACATGGACTAATTATTCAAATGTTGATTATCCTGTACTTGGATCTTTTGATAATAATGAAGTTCAAATACTTGATATAGTGGAAGATTATGAAAATAATCTATGGATGGGAACCTTTAAAGGTGCCCTTAAATTTAATCCTGAGACAGGGATTTCTTCTGTTATATCTTTTGGACCACAAAATTCCCAATTACTTGGTTTTACTTATGATATTGATGTTGCACCCGATAGTTCTGTCTGGTTTATAAGCGACAGGCTGGTCAGGTATAATCCACAAACGAATGAATGGGTATCCTGGAACAGTTCAAACGCGAGAGTTGCAATTCAGCCTAAAACTGATGGGAGTTATATTGTTTGGTCAGCTGATACATATTATGGAATTGTCATAACTTATAATAGCGCAACCAATCAACTTTCTAGTTATACACCTGAAGATCAAGGTGAAATAGCCGGATTACCAGGCAAAGATTGTGTTGATGAAGCCGGAAACATGTGGGCATTAAGAATGTCAACAGGCGGTAATTGGGAAACATTAGAATATCAACGGCCTGATGGATCATGGGTAAATCCTGCACCTCCATATGAAAATGCCTCTTACTATATCGACGCCTTTAAAGCATACCGGAATGAAAAAGCACTATTGGCCCTTACTAATGGCGAAGTCTGGTCATTTAATGGATCTTCCTGGATAAACTTTGGAATCTGGAGGCCTGACTATGCTACCACTTCTTTAGATATTGACCAGCAAGGAAATGTATGGGCTTGCGGGGTCGGAGGTGCAGCACGACGTGATGCTGTAAGCGGACAATGGCAACGTTACCGTATTACCAATACTTCCCAAATAGACTATTTTGTTAGTGATTTGTCTGTAGATAATGAAGGAAACGCATGGTTTACCGGAAATGCAGGAACTGGGGTAGGTGGTTTCCAAAAGTTTGATGGTACGCGATGGACCGGATTTAATGAATATACATATGGCCTTGGTTATCCATTTCCTTATCAGGCTGATAATACGGAATCTGTCTATAGCAGGCCATCCAGCGGCCATGTAGTTTTCAACCCAATTTTTAATGGAATACATGCATGGGATGGAACAAGTTATTATTCACTTGAAAATTTTCTCACTACATCGAAGGGTTTCGCAGAAGATTCAAATGGAAGATTATGGAGCCTTGGAGAATATTACAATCTCAGGTATTATGATGAAAACACTTTTGAATGGATTACATTGCCCATAATAGGATCAGCTAACCGTATTATGGCCGATCCGTCAGGGCAGGGTATATGGGTGACAACAGATGCTGAAATACAACGAACAGACGGCGTAAACACATTCAGCAGGTTACTCACTGACCTCCCCACCACCTCAAACTGGTTTACAGGTCTGGCTGCCGATAGTGCCGGCAATGCCTGGATAGGAACATGGTCGCAAAATACACAGTCAGGTAGTATGTTATTCAAGATAGATGGCAATTCCGGACTTTATCAATCATGGTCGTATGATGATGGTTGGCCATTCCCTGGTGAACATGTTCGTCCATTTCTGGTTTCACCTGACGGAAAAGTGTGGATGCAATATGATTCTGAGTACCCATCAACCGAATCAGGTCTTTTCTGGTTTGATGGCACCCAGGTGGGCGTGTTCCCTTCTTCGCCGGGTGGAGTTCCTGCATGGGGAGTTTTACCAAATAGCAGTATTAAAGATATTGAGTTAAAGAAAATTGCCAATGGATATGAGCTTTGGATAAGCTGTTTGGGTCGGGGAATTGCTGTTCTATCGTTCTATACAAGCACTGTGGATGTTCATGATATAGCTTTTAATCCTGACATCGCAATAACAGCATTTCCTAATCCGGCTAATGAAAAGGTCGATATCGGCTTTAACTTAGCAGTAAAAGGTACTGTTCAAATAGCGCTTTATAATATTAATGGCCAGAAAGTGAAAGATTTGGTTAATTCCCAATTTAGTAATGGAAGCCACAATATTACCTGGGATTTAATTAACCAGTCAGGTGCAAAAGTGGGTGATGGTATTTATTTTGCCAGAATAATAAATGCCGATTACACAGGTTCTGCTAAAATAATTGTAAAAAAATAACGATCACTGGATATTGATGGCAAAAACGGTTTGTGCAAAAAAGATTGTGATTGCCCGTTAATATTACCGCACTATTTACACTCATTGTTTGCATGCCTGAATGTTAATCTCCATTTTCCATCACGCATCATCCACACATTTGTATATCTGCGTTGTATGCTCTTACCTTCATTCGGAGCACCCTTAGCAGGAACAACAGTTTCATGTCCCATTACTACCACCATGTCTTTGAAAAATAAAAACTTTTCAGGATAACGATCAAACGAAGTGTACCGAATTACCCCCTGGTTTATCAAATCGAGTAACTCCTTCTTTTCTTTTACAATCCTATTGGTTGGGTGATTTACAGTAATATCATCATCCATCAGGCGGTCTAAAGCTACCGCATCTCCCTCAAAAATTGCAGTGGCATGTTCCATGTCCAGTTTCCTGATTTCTTCCCGCAGCGCAATGGTATCGCTTTGTGCCGACAATAATTGAGCGGTCAAAAACAGCATCAGTATCAATAATAAATTTCTTCCCATAACAATAATATTGTTAACGATTTAACATAAGAATAATGGGAAGGTTGCAAACTATCTCAATTTTGATACACATTGCGGCGTGTTAATATTTTCCTGCCGCTTTGATTAATTACTTATCTTTGCACTTCATAAATTATAGCTGACTATCAGGTTATTATCATTTTATTCCCACCAAACCTCTGTTAATACACTTATCCTTAAGAATTTAACCCAGGACAAACCGAATAATAACGGGTGGTTGACTGTTGCTGTAAGACTAAAAAACAATAAATGACATTTGAAAATTTAAACATTATCGCGCCTATTTTACAGGCGTTAATTACCAAGGGTTACACAGAACCCACCCCAATCCAGGAGAAAGTTATACCGCATATGCTTAAAGGTGCCGATGTTTTTGGCACAGCACAAACCGGCACCGGCAAAACGGCTGCCTTTGCAATTCCGATTCTTCAAAAATTATATACAGGACAAACAAGCCAGAGAGGGTCGGCTATACGCGCCCTTGTTATGGCTCCTACACGTGAACTGGCACAGCAGATCAGTGACAGTTTCACCGATTACGGCAGAGGATTAAAGCTAAAGCATACTGTAATTTATGGTGGCGTTTCGCAGAATCCCCAAACCGAAACCCTGCGCAAGGGTATTGATATCCTGATAGCTACACCGGGTCGTTTACTCGACCTGATAAACCAGGGATTTATTAAGCTTGGCAGCATTGAATACTTTATCCTTGATGAAGCCGACCATATGCTTGATATGGGTTTCTTACCTGATATCAAACGAATTATCGCCAAATTACCTGCACGCCGCCAAACCGGTTTCTTCACAGCTACTGTTCCTGCTGAAATCAGGGCATTGGCTGATAGCTTATTAACCAATCCCGTGAAGGTAAATGTTGCACCTCTCTCCGCCCCTGCTGAAAGCGTCAGGCAATCAGTTTATTACGTAGAGAAAAATGACAAGAGGGCAATGCTTCAGGAGATTTTTGAAACCCAGGAAATTGAAACAGCACTCATCTTTACCCGTACAAAACATGGTGCCGATAAAGTGGTCAAGGACCTGGTGAAGCAAGGAATTGCTGCAGTTGCAATACACGGCAATAAATCACAGGCAAACCGCCAGAAGGCTTTAAACGGCTTTAAAGACCGGACAGTTAAAGTGCTTGTTGCTACTGATATAGCTTCCCGTGGAATAGATGTAGAGAAGATCTCTCATGTTATTAATTATGAACTTCCTGAAGTGCCCGAAACGTATATTCAT
>DATGXS010000051.1:0-49601 GCA_035298745.1 Lentimicrobium sp.
TGCCGGTCTATGTCCCGAATGCCTTTACCCCAAACGGCGACGGGTTAAATGATACCTTTAAGCCCATCATCACAAAACCTGACCTCATAAGCCAGTACCACCTTTCCATCTACAACCGCTGGGGACAGTGCTTCTTTGAAACCAGTGATCCTTCAAAGAGTTGGGATGGCAAGGATGAGTTGCCGGGGGCTTATAATTGGGTGGTGAGTTACAAGGATGGGATGGGGAAAGTTAATCAGTTGAAGGGGAGTGTGACTTTGATAAAATAGTTTCTTTCGCCCAGACATAACTGTTAAATAGGAAGAAAATAATCGCCAAACAAGGAAGCAGATTTGTGCCAAATTCGGAAGTAAAAAGCTGCCAAATTCGGAAGTAAAAAGCTGCCAAATAGGAAATCTGCTTTTTTCTTGCTTTATATTTGCAGTAGTTTACAGTATTCAAATGAGCAATAATGTCTATTTACCACATATAAGTGATAAGCTGATACAGGACTAGCTTAATGCATCAGGGGCGTTACTAATAGAGGGAGCGAGAAAGAGTTGACACCAAAAAAATGAATAAACCATCCTTCCTATGGTTTTAACAGGGGGGCAATATGCCTACCAGCGCCTATATGGAGTAATTGTAATGCCTCTTGGCTGTTTAAAGGACTAGCTTCAAAGGGTAACACCTCGAAACGCTGCGCTACTCGGTGACCGAGGCTAAAGGCTAAAAAAAAGAGTTCAAGGTAGTTCAAACCACATTCACTAAAAACATCCCTCCACTAGTCACTAGTCACTAGTCACTAGTCACTAAAAACCCTATCTTTGCAAAAAATTTTAAGGATGTATCAGGAAATCAGCGAACAGGAAGCTATTCGACGTAATTCACTCAAAGAACTGGAAGCGCTGGGTATAAATCCATACCCCGCAGAAGCATATAAGGTCAACATTACTACCAAAGAAATCCACGATAATTTTCCAAAAGACAGCACCCTCTACCAGGATATCAGCATTGCCGGCCGTATTATGACCCGCAGGATCATGGGGGCTGCTTCTTTTGTCGATTTGCAGGATTCATTCGGCAGGATACAGTTGTATATAAAACGCGATGATATTTGCCCGGGTGAGGATAAAACGATGTACAACACTGTTTTCAAGCGGCTGTTGGATATTGGTGATATCATCGGAATTACTGGATTTGTTTTTATCACACAAATGGGGGAGATCTCCATTCATGTTAAGTCGGTGAAAATATTGAGCAAATCATTAAGGCCACTGCCTGTCGTAAAAGAAAAGGACGACCAGGTATTTGATGCTTTCAGTGATCCTGAAGCCCGTTACCGCATGCGCTATGTTGACCTGATTGTTAATCCGGAGGTACGTGACATCTTTATAAAGAGGAATAAGATCATCTCCATCATGCGTGATTTCTTTAACGAGAGTAATTACCTTGAAGTGGAGACCCCCATATTACAGCCTATTCCCGGTGGTGCTGCTGCAAGGCCTTTCATTACTCATCACAATGCGCTTGATATGCCTCTGTACCTTCGTATTGCAAATGAGCTATATCTTAAGAAGCTGATTGTCGGTGGTTTTGATGGAGTATATGAGTTTGCGAAAGACTTCAGGAATGAAGGTATGGACCGCACGCATAATCCGGAGTTTACGGTACTTGAGATTTATGTTGCTTACATGGATTATTTCTGGATGATGGAGTATGTAGAACAGATGCTAGAACGCGTTGCCCTTGGACTACACAAGAAAACGGAAGTGTTGGTAGGCAATAATGTCATCAACTTCAAAAGTCCATTCAGGCGACTGACGATGACTGATGCCATAAAGGAATATGCCGGAGTTGATATTACCGGCAAAACTGAAGAAGACCTGGTAACCATCTGTAAAGAAATGGGTATAGCCATTGATCCTTCGATGGGAAAAGGTAAGCTGATTGATGCCATCTTTGGTGAAAAATGTGAGCATCATTTGGTGCAACCAACATTTATCATGGATTACCCTATTGAGATGTCGCCACTCTGCAAGAAACACCGTACAAATCCTGAATTGACAGAACGCTTTGAGTTGTTCGTAAACGGAAAGGAACTTTGCAACGCATATTCTGAACTAAATGACCCGATTGATCAGTTAAACCGCTTCCAGGAGCAGTTGAGGCTTTCGCAGAAGGGTGATGATGAGGCTATGTTTATTGACATGGACTTTGTAAGGGCACTTGAATACGGTATGCCAACCTGTTCTGGTATGGGCATTGGTATTGACCGCCTGACAATGTTTATGACCAACCAGCCATCCATACAGGACGTTCTTCTTTTCCCTCAGATGAGGCCTGAAAAGAAAGCAGCACCAGCGCAGGATCCTGATGAGGCATTTACTCAGCTGGGCGTTCCCCGAGAGTGGGTGGAAGTACTCAGAAAGTACGGATTTAAGACTACTGCCCAGTTAAAAGAGGCAAATCCCAATAAGTTACTGAATGATCTTGGCGGACTGAGAAAAAAAATGAAACTTGATATCCCGGCCCTTAAAATTGAGGATATTAAAGGATGGATGGCTTAACAACTATTTTCAACCTGCTTCCAATTGCAGGCCTATTAGTTTTCCCCTTCTTAAAGACAAAAGGACGCGGGATTCTCACCTTCAGTATCATTGCACTCCAGGCTCTGATTACTGCATGGATATGCGTGACTGTCTTCACATACGGGCCGGTTGAATTTATTTACCCCGGTTCAATCATTACTGGTGTTATTCCGGTGAGGATTGATTATTTATCAGCCTGGTTTATACTCACCATAAGCCTTACTTTCTTTGCTGGTACCTGGTATGGGCTAAAATATATGAAAGCTTATATTGACCAGACAGCTAACCTGACAATGCATGCCATTGCCATGATGCTTGCATATACCTCATTAATTGATATTTGTATTGTGCAGAACGGACTCATGTTCCTCGTATTATGGGAGATCATGGCTCTGAGTTCTTTTATACTGATAATTTTTGAACACTATAAGACACAAACACTTAAAGCAGGAATAAATTTCCTTATACAGTCGCATATTTCTATCCTGTTTCTTACAATAGGAGTTTTAATGTTGAGGGATAAGACAAGTACTTTTGATTTACAGGCTGTAACGGCATACACTTATTCTCAACCAGCAATAGCAGGTATTGGTTTGTTCATTTTCTTCTTTTGCGGATTTGCAATAAAGGCAGGATTTGTACCCTTCCACACCTGGCTACCCCTTGCACATCCCGCTGCTCCTTCTCATGTATCAGGTATCATGTCGGGGGTCATTATAAAAATTGGTATCTATGGAATACTCAGAATGATTATGCTCATCAAAACAGACATGGTTTCTATTGGGTATTTTATTCTTACGATATCAGTTATCTCGGGCGTATATGGGGTGATGCTTGCAATTATACAACATAACTTAAAGAAACTTCTTGCATATCACAGTATTGAGAACATTGGTATTATTGGTATGGGTATAGGACTGGGTTGTTTGGGTATGGGTTACTCGAATAACTTTCTGACTATAGCAGGATTTGGTGGTGCCTTATTACATACACTTAATCATAGTCTTTTCAAATCGTTACTTTTTTATACCGCCGGCAATGTTTACCAGAAAACACATACCATGCAGATTGAGAGGCTGGGAGGAATCATAAAGAAGATGCCTTACACAGCTTACCTCTTCCTTATTGGGTCATTGGCCATTTGCGGACTTCCTCCATTCAATGGCTTTGTTTCAGAGTTCTTTATATACAGCGGTTTATTTAATGGTCTTATGTCAGATAATTTCGGCATGATCACCTTCATTCTATTTATGATACTGGGACTTGTTCTCATCGGCGGGCTCGCACTGATATGTTTTACAAAAGCATTTGGCATAGTATTCCTGGGGACTTTAAGAAACATAAAGCATGATATTGAAGAACCTGAAAAAGGTGGATACAATATGCCTCTGTATATCGTTGCAAGCTTTATCTTGTTGATTGGAATCTTCCCTGGTGTGCTTTCTTCAGCGCTTTCAAAATCGACTGGGTTATTCTTGCCCGGTAACTATAATATAACCTCAGGTGGTGATTCAACTCATCAGATTGCAGGGATTTTTGAAACACTTACACTCGTTGGCCGGTATTCTCTGGCATTTATTGCGCTTACGGCGGTGCTTTATTATATCAGGCACCTGGTTATTTCAAAACGGTTACAGGCAACTCATGTTACATGGGGTTGCGGTTATACTGGCGATGTATCCAGGATGCAGTATACTGCTTCTTCTTATATCAGGACTTATAGAAAACTTGCAGAACCTGTGTTCCTGATTAAAAAAGATAAAAAAGAGGCAACCGGCCTACATCCCAAAAGCCTAAGCCAGCAAACTCATCCATATGATAAACTTGAGCACTGGCTGATTGATAAACCCCTTAATCTGATCAGGCGGTTACTTAACCGGTTTACATTCCTGCAAAATGGTAATATTCAGGCTTACATCCTATACGGTTTTATTTTTATCGGGGTTGCTGTAGTATTGCCATTAATTATTGAAAAAGTTATACTTCTTATTAATTTTCTAAATCAATTATAAGAATATGGTCAGCTTTTTCCTCATTATATTATCGAGTTTACTTTTTGTTGGAATAATCAATAAAACCAAAAGCTTTGCCTCAGGACGGAAAGGACCTGGTGTTCTTCAGAATATGAAGGACATATTCAGGCTTTGGCGGAAAGGTTCTGTCTATAGTGAAACTACCAGTTTCATTTTTAAAATTGCACCTACTGCCTATATTGCTTCTATATTTATGGGGGTTCTGTTTATACCTTTTGGAAGTATGCCAGGTATTATTTCATTCAATGGTGATTTTGTGATGTTTGCTTATCTGCTTGCATTTGGAAAATTTCTGATGATCATTTCGGCTCTTGATACAGGAAGTAGTTTTGAAGGTATGGGTGCCAGCAGGGAATCGCTTTTTTCAATGCTTGCTGAACCGGCTTTCTTCATCTTAATGGGTTCTTTTGCTTTGGTCACCGGTCACACTTCTTTTGAAAGCATCTTCAGTACACTGAACTTTGGCTCACATATTTCATACATGCTGGGAGCATTGGCAACATTCATCCTTGTGATCATAGCAATGATTGAAAACAGCCGAATGCCAGTGGATGATCCGAAGACGCATCTTGAACTTACGATGGTTCATGAAGTAATGATACTAGATAACAGCGGCTTTGATCTCGGACTAATCCTATACGGAACCAACCTAAAGTTCGCTATGTATGGAGCACTCATAGCTAATTTTTTTATAGGAGCAATGCCACTTGAATTATCTATACCAATGTTCTTATTGATTCAGTTTGGTTTTGCAATTGCAGTAGGAATTATTGAATCATTCATTGCCAGGTTTAGGATGAGCCACAATCCTGAGTTCATATTCATCCTTACATCCCTATCGCTGCTTATATTTTTTGGGGTGCTGCTTATTCTCGGTAATTTCATGTAACATAACAGATTATGACCGATATATTACTGATAGCATTAGCCATGACCTTGTTATACCTTGGTATAGCAAACAGGCTATACACTTATCTCCGTATACTTGTATTGCAGGGTTTTATTCTGTTTGGCACTACATTTCTTACCCTGACCAATGTTACAACAGTCAACCTGCTTCTTATTCTACTCGAAACTGTTGTATTCAAAGCGTTGGCGGTACCATGGTTTATGAATTATGTGATTAAAAGGAATAAAATAACCCGTGAAGCAGAGCCTTTTGTGCCAAACTTTATTTCACTCATTATTGTCACTTTTATCATTGTGGCTACAATAATACTTGCAGGTTACATAAATGACACAAATCTTGACAAGACATTCTTTATTGTTGCGGTTTCAACACTGTTCACAGGACTTTATCTTATTGTTTCAAGGAAGAAAATAATTACACATGTAATAGGATATCTGGTCATTGAGAATGGAGTATTTGTTCTTTCACTTGCAGTAGGTAATGAAATGCCCATGCTGGTGAACCTGGGTATAATGCTTGATATCTTCGCCTCTGTCCTAATACTCGGTGTCTTTTTCAATAAGATTGGAGATGTCATAAAAGACCCTGATGTAAACATTTTACGTAAACTGAAAGACTAACTGCGATGATTGGAACCTTTTTAACTGCTTCATTGATTATTGGTGTTTGGTTATTTGTTAATAAGAGTGCCGTGATCAATTACGCATTGGTTACTCTTTTTTGTGTTCTATTAACGGTTACAGCTTGTTTCAGTTATCTTCACCTGAATGAAACCCACTGGCTCTATTTCACAACAGATGCACCTGCTGTGCTGTTATTATGTGCAATAGCTATTGTCAGCATTCCTGCATTTTATCATGGTTACAGGTATATCTCCTTGAGACAGGAAAGTCCGGGCCGCAGAGGACTATTTTTTGCGGCGATGGTGTTACTAATTACTGCCTGTTCAATGGTTTATCTTTCAAACCATCTAGCAGTTTCCTGGATTTTCGTTGAATTGACGACCTTAAGTGCATCAGCACTTATATACCATCACCGTAATATCAGGGCACTTGAAGGTGTTTGGAAATATGTTTTCCTATGTGCCATCAGCATTACTTTTATTTATGTTGGCATCTTATTTCTCAGTCTTTCACTTAAACAGGCCGGAATAAATGATATGTCATTTAAGTCTCTTTATGAGAACAGCAGACAGTTGAATCCATTCTGGCTGAAGCTTTCGTTTCTCTTCATATTCACCGGCTTTACAGCTAAATTGGGACTGGTACCCATGTACACAGCAGGTATTGATGCAAAAGATAAAGCCCCGGCTCCCGCAGGTGCACTACTTGCAAGCGTATTGATGAATGTTGGATTCATTAGCATTTACAGAATGTATGGGATTATGGCAGGTACCCCTCTTAAAGCCTGGGCAAATACCATTATGATTATAGCTGCATTGCTAACCATTTTTGTAGCTGCTGTATATATGACCAGAGTTAAAAACTTGAAACGTTTGTTTGCCTATTCAGGTATTGAACATATGGGAATTGCGATACTCGGTCTTGCTGCCGGAGGTGTTGGTGTTTATGCAGCTTTTCTTCACATTATTTTACATACTTTCATTAAGCCGGGTTTGTTTTTCCAATTCAGCATGGTGTACAGGGTTTTTCAAAGTAAAAGCATTTATGATATGGGAAATTACTTCAAATATTATAAAGCAGGCGCCATAGCTATTCTTCTGGGTTTCTTCTCAGTCACTGCAATGCCTCCTTCAGGACTCTTCATAAGTGAATTAATGGTTTTCCAATCGCTAATTGAATCGCACAGGATTGTGATTTTGTTAGTTCTACTGCTATTGCTCACTATTATCATTTGGGGTTTTGGTGTTAATATCTTTAAACTGTTGTTTACTCCGGCTGTTGGATTTGTTGAAAGCAAAGTTCCTAATATCAATCCATGGGAATCATTGTCACAATATGTATTAATTGTTCTGTCAGTTTACCTGGCTTATAATCCACCTGCAGAGTTTGTGATGCTATTTCAGCAATCAGTAAATCTTATTCGTTAGTTTTAAAATGACAATATAATAACGAAATGTTAGACAATTATATATCATCGGAAAACAATAAGCCAATTAGTCTTAAGGATATACCTGAACTCCCTTATAATGAGTTTCTTGAGACTAATGTTGAGTTACTGAATAATAATTCCGAAAGGCATTGTGTCAATTATTTCGGATTACATCAGAATGGCCACATTAGATTATTCTGTTGCATTGCTGATGATATCACAAATAAGATCAATGTTACTTCTGCCATTGTAACTTTAGGTACTGGGCTTCCTTCGATGGCAGCGCACAATCATAACTTTGTCAATTATGAGCGTGAGATCAGTGAAAATTTTGGATTTCAATTTAACGGGCATCCGTGGGATAAGCCTTTAAGATATCCTTTTAATAGGGCTGATAATTCGCGAAATATTGACAATCATCCGTTTTTCAGAGGTGAGCATGATGAGTTGCATGAGGTTGGTGTGGGTCCGATACATGCTGGAGTGATTGAACCGGGACATTTCAGGTTTATCTGCAACGGAGAGCAGATAATGCACCTCGAGATACAACTGGGTTTTCAACACAGGGGAGTTGAACATTTGTTTCTGAAAAAGAAAAAGCTCTCTGAAAGGATAACGCTTGCTGAGAATATTGCCGGTGATACAACAGTTAGTCACACCACTGCCTTTGCAAATCTTTGGGAAGGATTGTGCGGATATGAGCCCAACAGGCATATGGAGTTTACCCGCACGCTAGCTTCTGAACTTGAAAGGATTGCAATTCATACTGGTGACCTTGCAGCTATTTGCGCTGATATTGCATATCAATTGGGTAATTCAGTGTACGGCCGTCTGAGAACACCCATTGTTAACTTTTTTCAGGAATGGGGAGGCAATCGTTTGGCAAAAGGACTTATAAGGGCTGGAAAAGTGAATTACCCGTTTACTGAAGAACTGGCCGGAAAGCTGGATGCGGTTTTTTCAGCTTACCTTCCGGATTTTGAAGAAATGACCAACAAATTCACAAAACTTCCCAGTGCTTTATCACGACTCGAAAAAACCGGTGTTGTTTCTTATAATCAAGTGCTTGAAATAGGCACTGTGGGAATGGCTGCCAGAATGAGTGGACTGGTGAGGGATATCAGGAAGTCGCACCCTTATAACCTTTACAAAGATATTATTCATCATGAGCCTGTAATCAAGCATCACGGAGATGTCTATTCAAGGGTTCAGCTCAGGAAGGAAGAAATTAAGCAGTCTATTGGTTATGCCAGGGAGTTATTGAAGTCGATACCATCCTCAGATTTCAATACTTACGAACATTCTCCAATGCCCGATACATTCATTGTTTCGCTAACTGAAGGTTGGCGTGGTGAGATATGCCATTGTGCAATTACTGGCAGTCATGGTGAGCTGGCACTTTATAAGATAAAAGATCCTTCATTCCACAACTGGATGGCATTGGCTCAGGCAGTGCGGAATAATGAAATCTCTGATTTCCCGATTAACAACAAGAGCTTCAACCTCTCTTATTGCGGATTTGATTTGTAAAAGAAAAAGTATGCTGGACAATATCAAGATATTATGGCATCAGGGAAAGCAATACATCCCGGATATAAGGAATGCAAATATACCTGGCATTTTCAGGGGCAGACCAGTTATTTCGAAAGCTTCTGTGAGTGAAGCTAAAATTGCTGGACTTATTGACAATTGCCCAACAGGCGCCATAAAAGCAATAAATGATCTAATTTCAATAGACCTGGGGAAATGTACTTTCTGTGGTGAATGTGCTTTAAGCTGCCCCGAAAAAATCTCTTTTACAAAAGACTACAAGCTTGCAACCAACGAACGCGAGAGACTGATTATATCGGAAGGGGATGATCAACCAATTACTTTAAATCCTGACAAGGTAAGGACGGAGATAATCAGGATACTCGGTTCTTCTCTAAAACTGCGACAAGTATCAGCAGGTGGCGATAATAGTAATGAGTGGGAATTAAATGCTGCCAATAATGTACAATTTGATATGGGCAGATTTGGTATTGACTTCGTGGCTTCACCCCGTCATGCCGATGGTGTCGTAATTACTGGACCTATCACTGTGAATATGGCTGCCCCTTTGCAATTATGCTATGATGCCATTCCCGATCCCAAAATAATTATACTTGCTGGTACTGATGCTATTAGTGGAGGTATTTTTGTTGACAGTCCTGCACTAAACCGTGAATTCTTAACGAAATACCCTGTTGACCTTTATATTCCAGGCAATCCGGTGCATCCATTGACATTTATTAATGGAGTGCTTGATTTTTTAAAGAGCTAAGGAAGCACAATGGTTCATTAATACGCAAGTACTAGGCATAATTAATGTCAATTGCATTCACTTTTTACTTTTTCCTTTCAAAAATCCATCTCACTTTCATCTGCACTTCCATTACTCCTGTTAGCTTTCTTATTGAAGTTATTTATCTGGTACTGGATGCCAAAATAAAGTACCCTTGATTCCATGTGGCGATTTGAGATAGTGGTGAAGTTATTGCCATAAATCGTCTGCTCAAAACGGCGGGTATCAAAGATATCAGTCAGCCTCATTGACAGTGATAACTTCTTTTTCATTAAATCCTGGCGGAATGAAATATCAGCTGAATAACTATCTTCCATATATTCCTGCAAACTTCTGCGGGGAGAGTTATAATTTGCAATCATCTGAAATGATCCATCTTTCCATACACCAAAGGTCATGTTAATCCTTGCACTCCAGGTAAAACGCTCACTTCCTTCAATATTATATTCCGGAATATCACTCATAACAGCTTGATAGAATGAAAGATTTGCATTAGTCCTAAGCCACTTGGCAGGGTTAATAGTTGTAACAATTTCAAGACCATAGTTAGTTTCTTCACTCACATTAAGCGGTCTTGTCATGGTTACGCCAGATGCTGCATCCAATAATGTAGTCACATCTTCCACTTCATCGTTGGTATATCGGTAAAAAAGACTACCACTGATTGAGTTGGTTTCCCAGTACTTGGTGAGTCCAAATTCCAATGAGTTTGTAAACTCAGGTTTAAGTGCAGGGTTACCTGAGCGCAGGTTAAGTGAATCAGCATAATCAACATATGGGTTCATTTCCCTGGGTCCTGCGCGACGTACCCTGCGGCTGTAACTTAATTGCAATTCCTTTTTGTTCCCAATATCGTACTGTAAATGCAATGAAGGATAAAGGCTTGCATACTGTGTTTTAAATGATGTGTCAGACCTGTTGACATCTGTTTGGTCTATAACAGAATTTGTATACGCCTGTTCAACTCTTAGTCCGCCCTGGTATTTCAGCTTTTTCCATGAATTGGCATAAATTCCATATACAGCATATATCTGCTCATTGTAATCATACCGGTTATTAAGTGAAAGCTGGCTCTCCCACTCATTGATGAGAGGATTGAAATTGGTATAATCATAGTTCATCATTATATCCCTTGCATCAGCTTTATAGCCAGCTTCAATTCTGCTTCCGTTTGCCATCGGATAAACATAATTGCCCTGCAAAGTAAGCATCAGATTGTTATTGTCAGCAACATTTTTTTGCTTTGACTGATTCCCAATAGGAAGATTATTTATAAGATCAAAATTCTGCTGGTCAATGTAACTATAACTTTTCATTTTATTATCGTTCACGATAATATCATTGGTGAATTCACGCCCCTTTTCAGGAAAAAGATGTTTGTATGACAGCGTATATTCCCATGAATCAATTGAACGGTCCGATTCATTGTATCGGTGGAAAAGTCTGAGAGGTACATTATCAGTGATTGTTCTGTTAAACATTAATCCGTCACCTCCAAACGACATGTTTCGCTTTGCTACACTCAGTGTTAAATTGTTCCGGGTGTCAATGAAATAATCAATACCACCGCTAATACGATTCATGTTACGTTTAAAATTTCCCTCATCAGATTGATCAAGTATGCTGACTGACTCTCCTAAATTAGATGTTCTTATACTTTTACCATCCCTCTCACTATTATTCCATCTTCCATCAGTATTGATAAAAGCATTGAACTTACTATGCCTGTAATTAAGTACCAATGAACCATTATACTTGTCGCCGGTACCCGCATTTAGTGATACTAATCCGTTGAATCCTTGCAAAGCCTTTTTTTTGAGTACAATATTAATGATTCCCGTAGTGCCATCAGGATCATACCGAACTGACGGATTTGTAATCACTTCCACACTTTCAATAGAACTGGCAGGAATGGTGTTAAGCATATCACTGGCTGCAATACCAGCCTGACTTGCAGGTTTCCCGTCAACAAGAAGTGTAATATTTGAATTGCCTCTTAGACTGATATTGCCTTCAGCATCCACTGCAACCGACGGGACATTCTGCATTACATCACTTGCTGTACCACCTCCTAATGCCAGATTCTTATCAACGGTAATGACTTTCTTATCAAGATTATTAGATATAAGTGATCGCTCGGAGGTAATTTCAACGCCTTGTAAAGCTGATGATTTCGACTTGATTTTAATATCACCCAGTTTAATATCAGCACTTTGTGGGTTAATGGCTAAACCTGGTATATCCTTATTTTCATAACCTATGAACTGTACCCGTAAGTAATACTTACCTGGATTTATGGAATTTATAACAAACTTCCCTTTAGTATCAGTAATTGTACCTGTTATCATAGCTGAATCGCGCTGGCTGAAGAGGAGTATATTGGCATATTCAACATGTTCGCCAGTGGCTTCATCATGCACCGCCCCAGAAATAACACCATAACCTACGGGAGCACCTCCGTTAAATTGTCCGTTTCCTTGCCCCCTACCTTGGTTAGGCCTGTTTTGTGCATGAATGTTTAATGATATAAGTAAAGCAAGTATAAAGGCAGCAATTCTTTTAGTATTCAATCTCATTTTTACTTCTATTAAGGTGTGCAAAGTTAGATTTTATAACGTAAGGTATCTTGATTATAAAGTAATTTAACAAATGTTTAACCACGCTGTATCAGATCAATTAAAGCAGTCCTTAATTAGTAACCTTAAGATCAATATTCTTGCATACTACTTGAAAAATTAGTTATTTATTCGTACTTTTACTTTTGGCCATAAAAACTCTGTATTATGGAACACACAACAATTGAACGCTTTGGCTGTCTCGAGAAAGAAGAAGTACTCAGATGCCTTCAAAGTGAACTTATGATCCCTAATACCTGCATACTTGAGTCAGAATCACCTTTTTGGGGGTATTATGAGCGGTTCACTTATCAAACTAAACCTGTTTATTTATATTTTGTCCTGGAGGGCTCTTACTCATTGGAGAAAATATGGCGAATCATCCTTAAAGTACGTAAATCATTCAACCACAAATTTGACGCAGTTCCCGGATTCCTTGAAATATTTGATTTAAAGTTACAGATTATCCGTTTCAGGAATCTGGATTCTTTTGACCATATCTTTCAACTTCAACAGCTGTTTGTTAGTGAAGGCATAATTTTCCATAAGAAAATAAGGAAAGTGGAGGGTGAAACCGGCATTATCAGATTAGAGAAATCATTTTTCCTCGAGCCGATCGGAGATATGATGTATATGGATGTTTTTGAACCCCATCATGGATATTTTATTATCCCTGGTCATTTCTCATGGACAAAGTTCAAAGAAATAACAGCACAAGTACAATTTGATATCAACCTCCTCTATTTTGATGCTGCAAATGCTTTCTTCTACGAAAACCACACTATCATTGATATGGTAAGAATTTACAGGGAGGACCTCACCCGGGAAAAGTTATTTGCGATCCGTAATGGGTTTTACCAGGTGATCAATGAGTCGTTTATTGATAAATATGAAACGGTCAGGAGCTAAACATTCTTTTATAGAAAAAAGGGACTGCTCTTCCCGGCAGTCCCTTTTTTACTTAAAAATTTATTCTTAATTAAGTCCTCTCTTTTTCATGAGTGGTTCCAGTGAAGGCTCCTGGCCTCTGAATTTCTTATATTGTATCATTCCTTCATCATCACCTGACTGTTCAAGGCAATTTTTGCGGAAGCTTGCGGCTAGCTCAGGATTAAAAATATTACCTGACTGCTTGAAGTAATCAAATGCATCTGCATCAAGTACGGCAGCCCAGAGGTAAACATAATAACCGGCAGCATAACCACCGTTAAAAATGTGTGCAAAGTAAGTGGTACGATAACGTGGCCAGATCTCATTAATAAGGCCAATGTTCTCCATAGCTTTCTTTTCGAAAGAAACGACATCAGTTAATTCAACGGGTGCAACCATTTTATGGAGATCCATATCAAGTATTGAGGCTGCAATATATTCACTGTTGTCAAAACCCTGGTTGAATAATCCGCTGTTCTGGATCTTGGTAATAAGTGCTTCAGGAATTACCTCTCCTGTTTTGTAATGTTTTGCATACATACGAAGAACTTCAGGTTCACCAGCCCAGTTTTCCATTACTTGTGACGGTAGTTCTACGTAGTCCTGTGGAACATTACCTGCAGTGCGGCTGTATAATCCTTTTGTGAACAAACCGTGAAGTCCGTGGCCGAATTCGTGGAAAATGGTTGTAGTCTCATCCCAGTTCAATAGTGCAGGGGTATCACCAGTCGGAGGTGTGAAATTGCATACGATGGAAATTACCGGGTCAATCCGTTTGCCCTTTTCATCAGCACCAGCCGATTGGAAATCGGTACACCAAGCTCCACCTTCTTTTGAAGGCCGTGGATAATAATCTAAGTACAGGATTCCAAGATGTGAACCATCAGTATCTTTTACTTCATATGTTTCAACATCTTTATGGTAAACAGGCAGATTGTCAACGCGCTGGAATGAAATACCATATAATTTGGTTGCAACCGCAAACATACCATTACGGACATTCTCAAGACTGAAATAAGGTTTCAGCTCATTCTCGTCAAGGTTATATTTCTTCTTGCGGAGTTTTTCAGCATAATACCACCAATCCCATGATTCAAGCTTGAAGTTATTGCCTTCAGCATCAGAGATAGCTTGCATTTCTTTCAGTTCATTTTTTGCAACAGGAGTTGCGGCAGCCATCAGTTTGCTGAGGAATTCATCTACAGCACCTGTGGTTTTTGCCATGTTGTCATCAATCACATAAGCAGCATAATTGTCAAAACCGAGAAGAGATGCTTTTTCTGCTCTTAATTTAACCATGTCTATAACAATCTGCTTATTGTCGTTTGCATTGTTATTGTTACCACGCATGAAATATCCAGAATAGAGTTGTTTGCGGAGGTCACGGTTATCAGCGTACTGCAGAAAAGGAATCATACTGGGCTTGTTTAATTTAAACACCCATTTGCCATCTTTGCCTTCTTCTCTGGCGGCTTCAGCAGCAGCAGAAATAACCCCTTCAGGTAAACCAGCGAGGTCTTCTTTTTTATCAATAACAAGGCTGAAGTTCTTATTAGTTTCTGCCAATAAGTTTTCGCCAAACTTAACTGAAAGAGTTGCAAGTTTCTCATTTACTTTCTTAAGTTGTTCCTGTTTATCTTTTGAAAGATTTGCACCCTCGCGTTCAAAATCACGGAAATATTTCTCCACCACTCTCTTTTGTTGAGTATCGA
Organism: Lentimicrobium sp.; assembly: GCA_035298745.1. GTDB lineage: Bacteria > Bacteroidota > Bacteroidia > Bacteroidales > Lentimicrobiaceae > Lentimicrobium. The sequence continues at coordinate 15,146 of DATGXS010000051.1, forward strand.
GGCCCATTTTATCTCTGTTCTCGTATACTACCTTAATTCTTTCAAAGAGTTTTGCGTTCATTGAAATTTCATCAGAATGCTTTGAAAGCAGCGGAGTAACCTTTTGGGCAATCTCCTGCATCTTTTCATCTGTATTAGCCTGATTGATGTTAAAAAACACCTTGCTTACCCTGGTCAGGAGTTTACCTGATTTATCGAAAGCAAGTATTGTGTTTTCAAAGTTAGGATCTTCCTTGTTTTCGGTAATAGCAAGGATCTCATCATTCTGCTGCTTCATTCCTTCTATGAAAGCAGGCATGTAATGGGAGGTGTCGATTTTATCGAAAGGAGGCACCTGAAATGGAGTGGTGTACTCTGCAAAGAAAGGATTATCAACCTTTTTTTGCTGTTTACACGACATGAGTGCAGGTAATGCAAGCATCATCACAAAAATGATTTTTTTCATGCGTTTGTAGGTTGTTTGTTGATAGGAAGTGAATAGAAGTATTTAAGCAACAAAGGTATAAGAAATTTGTCGCCTTATGAAGCCTTCTCAATAAATGTCATGCGTGCTATTCTACCAAGCACAGCAGTGGTTGCAACATCTATTGATCCTCCTATAATTCCTCCAGCAAGAGGAATCCCTTTTCCAAGATTGATAATACCTTTTCCACGATATCTTCTGAGAATGGTAAAACCTACATCCTTAGCAGCATTTCCGGCCATACATGCTATAATCAGCTGTTTAACTTCCTTATCTTCGAGATTAAAACCACCTATATAAGCAATTGCTGCAATCATTCGTATTTGAATAAAAAGGACACTGGCAAAATTTGCAGGAATGGTGAAAGGCATGGCCATTATTCCACCAAATCCTGTAATAAACCCTGAGCTGCCTGCAAGTATCTTTTGTCTACTGATTAAAGCATCTACTTGTTGATGAATAGTTAGAGTTGGATCAGAATATCTCATGGCAAGTTCTGATGCTTTGTCCATTCCTGAGCCGCCTTTGAGTGCTTTGTCGTATGCCCAGTCTAGAAGGCTTGACCAAACGTTTTTCGTGAGAGTAAGGGCCATATCATTGTTTTCTGTTAATTAAACAATGATTGTGCCGTTGAGTTCCATTTTATGGTTTAACCTTTATTGTAACCGGTTTTGCTTGATGTTTTTGCTGTAGCTCAAAATATAAGGTTACTCCAAGGAAAACAATGCCTATGGCAAAAAAGATTCCAATAGCAGCAACAGAATATCTCATGTTGCCTGTGATAGCTTCCATAAGTCCCCAACTAAACATGCCTGCAACTGAGGCGAGTTTCTCCATCACATCGTAGAAGCTGAAATAACTAGTGTGATCGGTGCTTGTGGCAGGGATCATTTTACTATAAGTCGAACGGGCCAATGATTGGGTCCCCCCCATAACAAGCCCAATAAAAAATGCCGCAATGATGAACTGGGTAGCATTTACGATTGCTGATGCACCTGTACATACTACTACCCATATGCCAATTGAAATAATTAAAGCTTTTAGATTGCCAATTTTCCCCGATAGTCTTGAGAAAATCCATGCCCCCAACATACCGACTAACTGAATAATAAGTAACACCGGAATCAGTATATCATCAGAAAGACCAACTTCCTTTTTACCAAATGTTACTGCCATGAACATGGTGGTTATAACACCCATCATAACAAAGAAGAAACCAATAAGGAAAAGACTGAATTTTTTCGACTTTATTACTTCCTGAAATACCTTGTTCAATTCACTGTAACCTTCAAAGAATATGTTTGTTTCCAGGTCTTTCCTTCGTTTTCTAAAAGTGTATTTTGGCAGCCGTTTGAAAGTTATTTGTGAGAATGCAATCCACCAGACACCCACACTTACAAATGAAATTTTTGCAGGAAGAGTGCCATCGGTTATACCAAACAGTTCTTTTTTCTGGATCAGGAAAAGATTGAAAATGATAAGTACTATACCACCCAGATAGCCCATCGAATACCCCCGTGCACTTACTTTATCCTGATCTTCCTTTTCAACAATAACCGGAAGGAATGAATTATAATAAACAAGACTTCCCCCATAGCCCACTGTAGCTAAAGTAAAGAAAATTACACCTATTTCAATATGCTTTGAATCAAAAAAGTAGAGGGCAGCGCATGAAATAGCCCCAACTAACGTGAAAAACCTCATAAAGGCTTTTCTTCGGCCGGTGTAATCAGCAAGTGACGAAAGCAACGGTGTTAATCCGGCAACAAGCAGATAAGCCATGGCAATTGACCATGAGTAAAGAACTGAATTAATGATATCCTGACCAAAGAAGTTAACATGATCATTATTTCCAATCCTGGTCACTTCCAAAAAATAAAGGGGAAAAATAGCGGTTGTTATTGTAAGCTGGTAGACTGAATTAGCCCAATCATACATTACCCAGCCCCTGATGACCTTTTTGTCGCCTTTCTGTATTACCATGTTTCTGTCAGTTTTTCTCATGGGGTTGCTATTTGAACGTAAAGGTAATGTGAAATCGGTAAATTAATGTATCTTAGTTGTGCAAATAACCAATTTATGACGAAAAAATTACCAATTCTCATCGTGCTGTATTTCTGCCTGATTGGTACTTTAATGGCCCAGGAAACAGATACATTAAAAAGTGAAAACAGCAAAAAAACATTCTCTTTTGTGCCATTTCCAGCTGTTTCGTTCGATTCAGACCTTGGTTTCCAATATGGTGTCATCGGCAGTTTTAACTATTATGGCGATCGGTCTGTGTTTCCTGATTACAAATGGAGTTTATATGCCGAGTGGTCAAAATACACTAAAGGAAGCGGCACCAATCAGTTGTTTTTTGATTCAAAGTACCTGTTACCATACGGTATAAGAGTAACAGCCGACTTAAGCCTTCTGACAGAACAGGCTTTAAACTTTTATGGCTTTAATGGTTATGAGGCAGCTTACATCCCTGATTTTGAGGATGATGCTGATACCAGTAACAGTGACGGGAATAGCCTTGACTATATATCAAGAATGTATTACAGGCACGACAGGCAGCTATTGCGGATGACCTTTGATTTTCAGGGTAACCTTAGTGGAAAAAAACTGAAATGGTTGGCTGGTTTTGGAAGGTATAATTATGAGATAGGTTCAGTAAATATTTCAAAATTAAATAAAGGTCTGGATGACGATAAAAAGCTGCCTGATGTTCCCAGCCTGTATGATAAATATGTTGCTTATGGTTTTATTCCTGAGAAAGAAGCTGACGGTGGTGCGTTAAACACCCTGAAACTTGGAGTGGTTTACGATACGCGTGATAATGAACAGAATACCCATAAAGGGCTTTGGCTTGCTGCTATTGCCATGACAGCTCCCCGCTTTATGGGAAACAGTGAATCGGCTTTTACAAAATTATCGCTGACATGGCGTCATTATATTCCACTTGTTCCTAAGAAGTTAACTTTTGCATACAGGGTCGGTTGGCAGGGTACTATTGATGGTAAAGCACCATTTTATATGCAGCCATTTATGATTGAATCATATACCAAGAGTACAAAGAATGATGTTTTAGGCGGGGGAAAATCATTACGTGGTGTTTTAAGGAACAGAGCTGTTGGTGATGCATTTGCTTATACAAACCTTGAATTAAGATACGAGTTAATGCATTTCGCCATCTCAAACCTAGATTTGTACCTTACACTTAGTGGTTTCACAGACATGGGACTCGTCACTAAACCAATTGAAATTTCCAAAGATCTCCCTGAAGGAGTTGATCGCTCTCAGTTCTTCGATGAGGAAAATGACAATCTTCATAAAGCATACGGTGCAGGACTGCATATTGACCTTGAACATAATCTGATGATAGCTGTAGACTATGGCATGGCAGGCGACAAAAGAGACGGTAAGAGTGGATTGTATATAAGTATCGGATTTCTCTTCTAAAAGAAGACACTTTAGGTACTTCTATGATTCATAAAACATGAAGAGACATCTGGCATCTGACGTCTCTTCATGTTTTATTATTTTCCTTTTATTAACTTGAAATTATTCTGGTTCTCACCATTTGTAATTTTAAGCAAATACAATCCTTCCGGTAAATCATTTGATGGTATAGTTAACTGTTGTTCACCCATTCCAATTGACTGCTTTGAAGAATAAACCAACATTCCATTAGTGTTATATATTTCAATAAGTACTTCACTTTTATTAACAAGATTGAATGTGAGATTTAATTCATTCACAAATGGATTTGGATAAACTTCTATCTTATCGGTATATAGCCCCTGATCGGCAGCAGTGTTGATAGTAACATTTAAGGTTAAAGGAACTTCTATTACCGGTTGGTCAGGGTCATTTGAATAAACCTTTACTAATCCATTATAAGTTCCTATATTAAGACCTTGTGCATTGGCAATCAATTGTATGTGAGTATTTGAACCTGGTGCAATATTTCCATTGGGACTGCCAATACTAAGCCAATTACTTTGCGGATTATCAGCAATAAGTTGCACTCTAACGTTGGTAGCCTGATGTCCTCCATCTCCATGTGAGTCCTCCATCCAAACTTTCCAGTTACCATTCAAGGGTTCACCTTCAAAAGCAGGACAAATTACTCTATATGTACCATCTAACTGCTGATATCCTGCTCTGTATGATGTACCTGAAGGAGACTGTATCCAAATTGAGCCTTCTTCATAAAATTCATCAGACATCCAGGCGTAATCAAGAACCACATTTTTTACATTTCCAGTAGCAGTAACTGCAAAGGTGGTCCAGTTTAACTCCGTAAGAGTATTTGAACTCCAAACAGTCATACCGGGACTGTTATTTAATGTAAAATTCAATGTATCGTTTACATCAGTAATTCCCTCTATTGAATAATTTACACTAATTGCACCAGTGCTGTTGATAGTGAGGTTAGTTGTATCCCGAGTGTCCTTCATGGCAGTAAAGTCGACAGCAGATGGATTGACTCCAACCTGAGCATCAAGCTTGTTTCCAATATAGAATTTGAAAGCGTCAGCCTTACCGATGAAAGGCTGGAATTCTCTTCGGCCTGTTTCATCTTTGGCAAAGATGTAATATTCAACAGTTGAACCTTCTGCCGGTGCTGTTAATGTTGCCGACCATGCATCACCCATTGTGTTGTTTAATGGAATTACAGTATAAGGAGTTACGGGATTAGGATTAACCCTGTAATACATAAGCATTGAATCAGCTATTACCTGTTGACCGCCAAAAGTATGTGCATAAGCCACGAAGTTGTAGGAATTCTGTATCGGCTGGTTGCCAGTACGCGGTATATGTTTTAAGTATAACATTTGCAAATCAGCCATTTCATGTGCCCTGCAATGAAGTGCATCTGTAGATTCCCATGGTGTTGTGGGCTGTCCCAGTATACCAAATACTTTATAACCAGGCATTGCGTCCTTGTATACCTGCAAAGCATCGTTATCATATTGTGAGTTCATAATAGGGACAAACACTTTATCATTCAGAATAAATGAATTAGTGTAAGGTTGGTTCTGTGGAGTAAAAACTCTGTACACCTTGTATGGTGTTCCATACATACTAATTTTATTCGCATAATAAGCAGCAGTAGCTTCAATTTCGTCATATTGTGGATGGCTTGCAGGTACCGATCTAATAAGAACTTTATCAGGTGCAAGGTATTTTCCCCAGCAATCAATATGATCAATGTAAGTGTTGTTAGGGTCCTCCAGAACAGAATAATCATCAATTCCAAGGTAGTTCTGCATATGCTGGTTAATTTCTGCCGGAGTCATACTGGTGTTTTCAGTATAGACAATTGTAGTTGAAGAAGCATATCCATAGCCATCAGTCATATAATTTCCACCTGTATGAGAAACAGGCATTCCAAACCAGGGAATACCTAGATTTTGAGCCATTAATTTAGGTGCGTCATCATCCTGAGGCCTTGGTCTGTTATATGGGAAATCAATAATTCCAATCTGATTATTTCCATATGTTACGTACCATGGACCATAATCACGGGTCCAGTAACTATTAGTAGGAATGATCATGAATTCACAGTTATTGAGATTAACCCGGGCCTGTGTATAGAGGTTTATAACAGTATTTTGCGCAGCAACATCTGCAACAAGTGTTGTTACAACGGCGTCTTTTGCCATTTCCCTGATAAGATTCATAGGGATACCAAAAGGATATGCAATAACAGCTCCTATAGCACGGTCAAATTCTGCCATACTGGTGATGTCCCCGGTAGGAGGGTCTGTTTGTACAAAATTTCTACCTATCTCATTTTGCCTGGTATATTCATCAGGTGTCATCTGATGAGTTAATACCGATACACTTTTTGTGTTTTGGGAAAGGACGCTTCCAGAAAATGAAAGGATGATACAGAAGAACAAAATCCTTCGTAAGGTGAATTCCATAATCGAGCTATTTTTAGTTAAAAACAGTTATTTACTTTTTCATTGATTTCATTGTTACCGAACCATATGAATCAGTAACAACAATAAAGTAAACACCTGTTCTAACAATTTGGTTATTTACATCCCTGCCATTCCAAGCCATGGAATGTGATCCAGGTAGAAGCTTATTATTATAAATCTGCGCGACTGTAGTGCCTTGCAGATTAATAACTTTAATATTCACATCAGTAGTACGCAGTATATTTATGTCAATTTTTTGCTCTTGATCGAAAGGATTGGGACTAATAGCTACAGAAACATTTGAACTTATATCATGTACCGCTATATCCTGATCGACCAGTAAACTAACTGGAATTACCAGTTGGTTAAGAAAGTAGTCGTTTACTGACATGTTTACAGAATATGTGGCCTCAGGAAGTGTTTGGGCATTAATGTATACTCTTATTGTTTGAGTCATCCCAGGCATAAGCACGCCTGCTGATGGATCAGTATAAATCCATGTAGCATCTGGAGGAAGTGATATGCTATATACATCAGGCTCTGATGATGTACTTGAAAGTTGGATAAATATAGTGTCAGCTGTACCAGGTTTTAAACTGTCAGTAATAAAAGAAGGATCAGAAATAAGAATTGGCGGGTTAGCTGCCATCGATACAGCATTAAGTGTATTTAACCGTCCGCCACTTACAGTTTTTCCAACAAGTGAAGCGATGGTATCAACAGTGGCAATGAGATATCTCTTGAATTTTGATACCGCCAGTGAAGGAAATTGTTTGAATTCCATTAGTGTGGCTGAATCAGAAGCAGCATATAAAAGTGCGATAGTTCCCGTTACCATTGGTGATGCCATGGAAGTGCCGGTTTTGTAACCATATTGATTTCCCTGTCGTGTTGAATAAATACTTGTTCCCGGAGCGCCAAGATCTATACTGTTTATTCCCCAGGCTGCCTGACTATTAATAACATCCTGGTTGGTGGTGTTGGTCACTGCAATCAACGATTCGTTTGTCATTGCAGTAGGTATATCGCCATTCTGTTCAATGTCATAAGCAATGTTTGCGGTTGAACCAACATTTGCAATTCCAACTAATCCCATTGAGTCGTACATTGCACTCCATAAAGGATAGTCAGCCGGGTTTCCTCCATTCACCCCAAAAGATGAGTTGGAAGCAACTATGTAATGACCACGAGCTCCATTCGATTCGTTATAAATTTTTCGCATGGTATAAACATAGTCATATGCTTTAACAACGGTTGCCTCGGTTGTACTTGAACCGGCTACAGGCATTACCTTTGCATTAAAAGATACACCCGAAACCCCTAAACCATTATTGGTTTTTGCTGCTGCAATTCCTGCAACATGAGTACCATGGTCATGGGTAGGAAGGGTGCCGCTGTTGGTATATGCGTTCCAACCGTTGAAATCATCTATATAGCCATTATTGTCATCATCTATTCCATTACCTGGAATTTCATTATAATTTTTAATCAGGTTAAGATCCTCATGAATAAGATCGACACCACCATCAACAATGGCTAAAACAATCGTATCACCTAGAACTGTTACACCATTTGTTGTTATTTCCCATGCCTCTGTAGCATGAACATCTGCGCCAGGCAAGCCGCCCGATTGCCCAGTATTCTTCAATTGCCATAATAGGTTGAAAGAAGGATCATTGGGAATAATTTCCCTCTCCTGAATTTTATGATTAAACTGTGCTATTTCAACAGCGGGGTGAGCCTGTAGAACACTGAGTATTTTTTCTGGTTGTTGACTTTCACTAAAATCAAACTGCCAAACATTCATAGTAGAAGTGAGCTTACCTTTAACTAACAAGCCCATTTCCTGAAATTCAGCTTTTAATTTTGAATCCTTTTCAGGATCAACTTTATTTTTAAGCAGTACAAGTATTTGGCCAGGCTCTCTGTTAGTATTTTCTACTTGTGCAAAAACACTTGAAATGAAAATAAATAAAAATATCAAGACAGTAAAAATTCTCATGCAGCGTTAAATTTCGAAATTTGCGACGTGAAAGTACTAATAATCAGTATTGATTCAACTACCATAATAAAAAAAGCCTGCGAACACTATTGCTAATGACACAGGCCTTGGGTAAGCGGGGGATTTTACTATATTTTTATGAATTTGCCGGTAACGGTTTTTCCGTTGGTTTCAGAGCGAACCATATAGATGCCAGGATTTAGATGGCGAACCTGCACAGTATTAACTCCATAACCTTCAAAAGTATGTTGTTCAATTAATAGACCATCTATGCTATAGATACTGATTATTGAAGAATTTCCTGATTCAGGATTATTAATTGAAATCTGTTCCGCTGTTGGATTTGGATAAATTGATAGACTTGCCACTGGACGGGTAGTTGGTATAAGATTAATCTTAAATTGCTTTGTTATACTGCATCCAAGAGCATTCTCACCAACAACAGTAATTGTATTTTCGCCCGGATTTAAATGCGATGGGTCTATTTCAACCGGAGATTGAAGTGTATCAGTTCCATAATGAATGTACATTTTTTCATAAAGATCACTGCCTGTTACTTTAAAAGATTCATCAGAATATAAGGTAGTATCATTTATGGCTGAAAGTTCTGGCAATGATGCAAACCTGATTTCATAATTATAGATTTCAGCGGGACATGTATTGTTGGCTTTCACATCCATTGTAAGTAAAACTGTTTCTGCTAACAGGTCTTGTTCTGAAGGATAATAAATAGCATTAGCTTTTTCAGGGTCATCAAAGAATCCTGTTCCTGTTGTATTCCAAAGTAAAGAGGCATGATTTGAAACAGTAGCTTCAAGTAAGATACTATTAGAAGCACAAACTTCCTGTGATGTGTTTCCAAAGACAACAGCTTCATTGATTGGCAGGTATATATTGTCGAGCCAGGCTGCTGATTCGTTATTTGTAGTGTCACCACCAGTAAACCTCCATTCAAATGTGTGTCTCCCAGGCTCAATCTGATAAGTCATATTTGTCCAGCCCATGGTATAATTCCACTCTGCTACAAGAAAATCATCCAGGTAGAATCCAATATTTGCACCGGGGTTTACAGCATTGAGTTTAATCTCGAATGAAATATAATCACATGCTTTTGTTTCACACTCGTAATAGAGTGAACTGAACTCTCTGGAAACGGTATTTCCTGAATGCAATGCAAAATGTCCTTCAAAGTACTCAGAGTTGTCTACATACCATTCCTGGGTATTTAGCCAGTTATTTCTAGGGAAGCCTTCCTGCTCAAAATCTTCATCCGGACGGTCTATAGTGGTAAATATAAACACTGAACTTTCAGTATTAGCTACATCAGCATGTGAGATCACTTTCCACTCATAGGTTGTTAAATATTCCAGTTCAGGAATTGATATCTCAATTGCGGAATTTACATTATAGGTACTCCAATTAGAAGAACCTAAAGGCCTGATGCAAAAAGTAAACGACCGGGGGGTCACACCTGCATTTAAGTTCCATCCAAAAGTTGTGGCTATCGATATTTTATTATTATAATTCCCAGGGTAAGGATTGATTGCAACAGAAGGAGTAGACGTTAACTGAATCTCTGAAATATAAGGTATACAGTTCTTTGCTGTAATTGTTAAAATCAGTTTATTGTATTCTTTTATCACCGGTAGGTTAATTAATGCAATTCCATCGACAGGTTTAGCTGTTGTAAGTAAGGTCCCATTAACAGAAACTGCAGCAAACATACTACTATCAAGCCCTGAAATCGTAAATGAGGATGCATCATTGCCTATAGTTGTGGCATGTATGGCTTTTATTTGTTTTGGACTACTGGTGCGGATTTCAATGGACGGATCTCCAAAAAGAATCCAGTTATCGGTAACAATAAATCCACTCTGTCCGTACTTATCATTCATCCTCATACAGCCGCTAAGTGAAATGCCCCCAAATGTCACTGAAGTGTTATTTGATTTCTTACCACTCAGAATAAGGGCTATTTCATCCTGTGCCTCCATTGGAGGAAACCAGCTTTGTCCAGCAGATGACATAAGCGCCCCTATAGCCCCGGTAGGTTTCCCATTGTTTTCAGCCCTTAAAAGAAACTCAGCGAAACATGCTGTCCCAATGAATTCTCCATTATCACATCCAGCCGACCATATAAAGGGATAAGTTTCAGTATTTTTAAGTTTCTCAGCATCAGTTGAACTAAAACCACTAGTAATCCAGTTATTTACAGTGCCATGTCCAATATACATGATGCAACTTTGGCCGCCGTTGATTGCATCTGCGACCATAGAACTGGTAGGATTGCCATCTTTATCTGCATCACCCTGAGAACCATCATACATTTCCGTAATAGTGCTAAAGACAGAATTTTTAATCGTCTTTCCAATATTCCTGATGTGTTGAAAATCAAGTTCATCATCATCACCAGGCCCTGATCCACTTCCTATTCCAAGAAAGTTATTATATGACTGTCCACCTGCAGGATTTTTCTCATAGTTTAAACTGCGTTGAACCATAATATCACATTCACGGACTGTTTCACAAGAAAAACGGCCAACCATTATTTCAGGATAGTGATCATTGCCGGCTATGTATGCATACATATTATCACTGGCACCCTTCTCTGCATTGTTGGTGGCAACATACTTTTCATCACCCACAAGCAATAAATAAGTGAGGCCATTTTTGTAATAATAATCACTAATAAACTGCTTTATCTGATTGGCATTACCTAAAGTTGAGACATCTACCATTTCGCATTGGATACCTTTCTGGTTTTTCCATTCAACAAAAGGTTTCATTGATTCAATAAATGACGGATGAGCTATTATCAGCATCTTTCCCTGCTCTTCAATTGACATATACCTGCCCGAGCTGCCCTTATCCTGGTTATTACTGAAATGGGCAGCCGACATGTTATCCAAAATGCCCATAGCAGGACTAAAAGCAACCAATTCATTAACACCCGGTTCATTTATGGATGTTACAGTGATATTAATGTGGCTGTATATTCTTAATACTTTAGTCACCGGATTATACTGAACAGGGAAAAAATGAAGCGCCTGACCACGGGTGCCTCCGTAAATATAAGGATCATTAGCAACAACCAGTTCCTTGGGAAAGAAGCTGTTTGAGCTATAAATTTCGTTATCGTAAACTACTTCTGAAGTATTAAAATAAACACCCGGGTCTCCTGCAGAAGGTGCGATTTCAAATGCCGGATAATCTTTATAATCAGCGGTATTTATGATGGGCACTGTTTTTCCTGTATTAGGGATTGCAATGCTTACCGAAAGATACTGTATATCTGGTTGACCTTTCCCGGTAATGTTCACACCTTCATCCAGACGTATCCTAAAAGCATTATTACCATTTACCTGAACAGGTAATATATTGAAACTACCCAGTTGTATGTCGACAGAAATGGTATTTTCTATATTGCCAACATTAATAGAAGTGCCTGAACTTAAATTGTTATTTAAGCTATATGTAATAGTTTCCTGAGAACTGACCTGAAATGATAAAAATAAGCTCAAAATTATAAATAACAACTGCTTCATAGCCGGATGTCAATTTGTTTGATCCGGCTAAGGCAAGCTGTATGCCTTTATTCCAAAATATAAAATGCCAAAATGCTTGCATTTTTAAATGCATTGTAAATCAAGGCTATAAGTGAAAATAATTCTTAGGTAAAAATTCTATGGTTAAAAGCGTGCGCTTAAAAACCAACCAAAAAGCACACAGGTGTGCGGTGGCTTTGGTTTTTGATAAGCAATCAGATTGTTACCTGAGTGCCTATTTCGAAAGCTTTTGATTGGGGAATATTGTAAAAGGTTGTTGCACGTGTTGCATTTTTTGACATGAAGACAAATAATTTATCACGCCATGAACTCATTCCGATATTTGCATCAGGAATTAAAGTTTCCCTGCCAACAATAAAACTTACATCATTAAGATCCAGGGTTATTTGATTATGTTCCTGCAGATCATTCATTAAGTTTTCAACATCTATCTGATCCATAAAGCCAAAAAGTGCTTTAACTCTATAGATTTTGTCAGACATTTGATCAACTTGCAGTCTTTTTGATCTATCAATATGCGGAATTTGTGAAGTGAGGATTGATAGTATAATGATTTTTTCATGCAAAACCTTATTATGTCGTAAGTTTTGCATAAATGCAGGTGGAGTCCTTTCAAAATCCCTTGTCATATATATGGCTGTTCCTTTCACACTCATATAATCTCCAATAGGGTAATCTTTAATTACACTTTTTATTGGTGGGGAAATTTTCTTTAACTGCACTGCCAAATAACGACGACCTCTCTGCCATGTAGTCATCATCAGAAATCCAGCTATCCCGACAGCTAAGGGAAACCAGCCGCCACTGGTTATTTTTGTCAGGTTTGATCCAAGAAAAGATAAATCGATTGTAACAAACACCAAAGTTAGCAAGATAGAGGTTATTAAGCCCCACTTCCAAACTTTATTCATTGCAATGAAAGCCAGAATGCTGGTAATAGTCATCGTCATTGTAATGGCTAATCCATAGGCCGATGCAAGATTGCCTGAAGTTTTGAATCCAATTACAACGGCAATTGTTCCTAACATAAGAAGACTATTGACCTGGGGAAGGTAGATTTGGCCTTCTTTCTCATCACTGGTGTGCTTTAACACTAACCGGGGAAGATATCCTAACTGGATAGCTTGAAATGTCAAAGAAAATGCTCCTGAAATTACTGCCTGTGATGCTATTATTGTAGCAATTGTTGCTAATATTACTAGTGGATATAAAGACCATGCAGGAGCCATTAAATAAAACGGACTGGCTATCATATCTGGATTAGCCAATAAAAAGGCGCCTTGGCCCATATAATTCAGAATAAGGCATGGCAACACAAAAACAAACCATGCAAGTCGTATAGGCGCTTTTCCAAAATGACCTATGTCAGCATATAAAGCTTCACCTCCTGTAACAACCAAAACTACAACTCCAAGTATTATTAACGCATGAGTACCATTTTGGACAAAGAAATTTATTGCATAGTATGGATTCAATGATACCAGGATGTCAGGATTTTTGATGATTTGAGATAGTCCTATCAATGCAATGGTTGTAAACCAAATTAATGTAACAGGTCCAAAAATTGCGCCTACTTTAGAAGTGCCTTTTTTCTGGAATAGAAAAAGTAATATCAGAATAGCAATAGTAATAGGAACCACGAATGGCTCAAATAAGGGAGTGGCGATCTTCAAGCCTTCAACAGCACTTAGTACTGAAATAGCTGGAGTTATCACGCCATCCCCGTAAAGTAGGGCAGCGCCAAAAATTCCTAACGTGGAAATAACTGCAAGTACATGCCCTTTTTTCTTTGGCCTTACCAGTTCCATTAATGCTAAAATTCCACCTTCTCCCCGGTGATCTGCTCTGAGAATTATGAGCAGGTATTTTATTGAAATCACCAGAATCAGCGACCAAAAAACCAATGAAAGAATACCAAGGATATTTGCACCTGAGGCATCAATACGGTGTTCGCCATAAAAACACTCTCTTATAGCGTATATGGGACTTGTTCCAATATCACCATATACAATACCAATGGCTAATATTGATAGTTTGATCAGTCCAGGTCCTTGTTTACCTGATTCTGCAGGTTGAAGATGATCAGTCTGCATTCTAATGATATTTTTTTCCCTGTGAAAGCATTTCAACAATTTCCTTGATGCGTTTTTCTCTTGTTTCTGGTCTTTTTGCTGTTTCGAGCCTGAAATAAATTGCATACAGGTTTGTCCTGTTCAGGCTCTTAAAGAATTCAAAAGCAAATTTATTTTCCTTTAGTACTTTAAGGAAATCCTCAGGTAGTGATGAGTTTTTTGAAGATCCATAGGCCTGGTCCCAACGACCATCAGCTTTTGCTTTTTCTATCTGCTCATAACCGGGGTCTTTCATTCTGCCTTCATTGATAAGGCGTTCAACCCGTTCGGTGTTTATTTTCGACCAAATGCTCTTAGTCCGGCGAGGGGTAAATTTCTGAACAAAGTAGGTATTGTCAACCGATTTCATTTGCCCGTCAATCCACCCGTAACAAAGAGCGACTTCCAATGCTTCAATATAAGTCACCGTTGTAACGCCGGTGCCTTTCTTAGCAATTTTTAACCAGATACCTTCTGGTTTTGAAAAGTTCCCTGAAAGCCATAGCTCCCACAACTCAGATGTCTCAAATTCCATAATCTCTTGAGGTTGTGGGGTTGCCATTTCTTAAGATTAATTTATTATTTAATAGGGAAGTTAGCATCAAAGAAATCCAGCATATCCTGCCATGACGCCTTATCGGCAGTTTCATTGTATGCAATAGGCATATTAAATTTCTTGCCATTTGCAGTAGCAGCCGGGTTGGTAAATGCATGTGTTGCACCGTCGTATTCTCTTAATTCAAATTTTGCATCCACCCTGTTCATCTCCTTTTTAAATTGTTGCAATTGTTCCCTGGTGACCATTTGGTCTGCACGGCCATTACAGACAAGGATTTTTGTATTTTTAATTTCAGGAGAAGCTTTAAATCCATCCAAACCGCCATGAAAACTTACCACAGCATCAAGTGGCACACCCATGGATGCTGCATTTAAACAAACCGATCCTCCAAAACAGTATCCAATTGCCGCGATTCGTTCTGAATTGACCTTGTCACTATTTGAAAGTGTATTGTAAGCTGCCGTCATCCTGTTTTTCAGTTTTGCAGGATCGGTATATACCCTGCTTGCATTTTCTTGTGCTTCCTTTGGATTATCAACAACCTTTCCACCGCCATACATATCAGCTGAAAAAGTGGTATAACCCAACTCAGCCAACTTCCTTGCCCTCATTTGAGGGTAGTCGTTGTTACCCCACCACTCAGGAACTACAATAATTCCTGGCTTTCGTTCATCTGAGTTCTTATCATAGAATAGGTATCCCACAAGCGTATCATTTCCTGAAGTATATTTCACCTGTTCTCTGACAATCTGCGGAAGACCGTTATTTTCTGTAGTGGCTGCTTTCTCGTTTTTCTTTGAGTTACCTGTACAACTGTTAACCAACGACAAAAATGTGATTGGAATAACAAGGATCAGTATAAATATCCTGATGCGACTCATTGTTTTCATTTGCTAAAATATATGTTCAGCTTATCTAACAAACAAATCTATGTTTGGTCGCAAAATAGAAATGAATCAGTTCAATTCATCTTTGTTTTATTGCAAAACAGTACTTTCTGATTTCATTTTCTCAAGCTCACCCTTAATTTTATTTCTGATTTCAATCGTAAATTCATTTAAAGGAATAGCATCAAGTGCTTGTTGTTTAAGAATAAGAGCCTCGTCTGTCTGGTGTGTTTTAATGAGGAGGTTAGCTTTTGTATCAAGGCACTGCCAGTAGAGTTCTGTTTTTAGCATGGGGGAGGTACTTGAAAGCTCAATCGATAGATCACTCCATTCGAGAGCTTTGCCTAGTTTGGCTCTGGATGAAGTATGTTCACAAAAACCAGTGGCACCTTTGTTAAGTGATATGATGGTGCTTAAAGTGTCTCTGATTAATTTATTATTCTTAGGAAGAATGTAACAATTAATGAATTCTTCCGTAATAGTCATGTATTTACTATAATCTCCAATCTCATAGAAGTAACCTTTTTTAAATTCGAGCTCAAATCCTGGTGCATGTAAGATTGGATCATGTATGCACGAAGCAACAGAGATTGCTTTTTGCAGAATTGGTTCTGACTTTGAATCAATTGCAATTTTTAAGATACCCATACTATAATTTGCCAGGAAATAGTCCATTAATTCTTGTGAAGCATATTCAGTTTTATGTTCGTTATTTTTTTTGCAAGAATTCAATGCCAGGTCATAACATAATCCATCTATAGGTAATGAGTATGCGTTATCACTGAGGAACGTGACCAGCTTAGTGTTATATCTGTCCTCAGGTTTTATATGGTTCAAATACTCTTCTATATATGGTGTAATTGTTACTCCTGCGTAAATCCGTTTTTTTATGTATTTCAGTAGAAAAGTAGTGTCATTCTTTTGCGTAACGTACTCTTCATCCCATATAGCCAGTGGTTTTTTACTTCTTGTTTGTTTTAATGCAATACCGGCATCAGTTAATAAATCGGTGCTATTCATATAGCCATTTGACTTATAGGCCAATTTGCCTGTTGGAGCAAAATAGAAAAAAGTGGGGAAAACATAAACATTGTATTGGTCGAGTAACTTGCTAAATTTCGCATCTCCAGCGTCGAGTTTAAAACTAATTAGGGAATCGTTAAAGAATTTACCAAGAATTGGATCATTAAAAACCTCTTTATCCATTTTACGACAAGGGCTACAACTTTTGGTAAAAACATCAACAAATACAGGTCTGTTCTCAGCTTTAGCCTGAGCAAGGACTTCATCAAAACTCTTTGTACTGAACGTGATCCCTTGTCCCCATGCACAATATTGCAGAGTAAGGGTTAGAGCAACTACGAAAATCGTTTTGGAAAATTTCATTGGTTATTTAGATTAAATGCAATCAAATATATGAAATACATTTGATCTATGAAATGAAGCAATCAATTTCCGGTCCCTTGAATATAATTTTGTAATCTGGAATAAGGAATTTGGAATCTTCTTCCTTATTTAAACCTGGTCCTTGACAATTTTAATATTATACTTCTTCATCCTTCTGATTAGTGAGTCCCTGGAAATTCCCAACAAACGAGCAGTTAGAATTTGATTGTAGTTACATTCGTTTAATGCATGGAGGATGAGATTTTGCTCCTGGTCTTCAAGATTCAGCACCACAGGTGTTGTGCTGCCTGGTTTATTTGTTGGTAAAAGTTGAAAATCTATTGTACTAAGGGTTGAAGTGTTGCAGAAGATCATAGCGCGTTCAACCATGTTACGTAGTTCTCTTACATTCCCGGTGAAATCATAGTTACAAAGGGCTTCAACAAGCTGAGCATTGATCTTGGGAACAGGTTTCTTTAACCGTTCAGCAAAATAGGTGACAAAATATCTTAAAAGAGGTTCAATATCTTCTTTACGATCGCGCAAAGGAGGGATATGAATAGTAATTGTGTTTAATCTGTGAAAGAGGTCAAGTCGGAAAAGCTTATTCTTGATCAAATTATCAACATCATGGTTAGTAGCTGAGATGATACGAAAATCAACTTGTATCTCATCGGTGCCACCAACCCGTTTAATTCTTTTCTCCTCAATGGCTCTTAACAATTTAGCCTGCAAGGCAAAAGGCATATCGGCAATTTCATCAAGGAAAAGAGTACCTCCATTGGCAACTTCAAAATAGCCTTTCTTGTCAGAAATTGCACCGGTGAAACTTCCCTTCACATGGCCAAAGAATTCGCTTTCAAGGAGTGAGTCGGTTACAGCACTGCTGTTAACCGGCACAAAAGGATTATGTTTCTGATCACTAGCATAGTGAATAATACGGGCTATGATTTCCTTTCCGGTTCCGCTTTCACCTGTAATAAGCACATTTGTATTGTTATATCTTGAGGCAGTACTGGCAAGGTCAAGCACCTGTTTGATGGCATGGCTTTCGCCTATAAAATTTCGGTCGATCATCCGTTCAAGTTCAAGTGAAATGAGCGAATTTCTGTTTTCCATCTCCTTGAACTGATGGTACATGCGAAGATACTTTTCAGTACGTTCTATTGCTAATTGAATATCGATATGTCTGAAGGGTTTCCTTAGATAGTCAATTGCTCCTTCCCTTAATGCTTCAATAACGGTATCAATATCTCCATGCCCTGATATAATGATCACTTCCATGGCTGGATAAAGCTTCCTTACCTGTTTAAGGATATCAAGACCGCTCATACCTGGCAGTCGAACATCAAGGATCAACAGGTCATAAGGCCTGCGACGCATACTGGTAAAGCCATCTCCTGGTGTTGCAGCAGTATATACTTCAAAATCCCTTAATTGTAAATATTCCTGAAGTTCCTGTGTAAAATCGGTCTCATCATCCAGGATAAGTACGGAGAGTTTTTTATTCATGCGTGACTGATTGGGGTTAATCTTTAATGACTAAAGGTAATGAAAATTTAGCGGTTGTTCCCACAGAAGGCTTACTACTAAATGTTAATTCACCTCTGTGTTCTGCAATAATCTTTTGCGATATTGCCAGTCCAAGTCCGGATCCTTTTCCTGGAGATTTGCCCGTGACAAAAGGTTTGAGAATGTGTTTCAGTTGATCATCTGTCATTCCCATTCCGTTGTCAGTTACTTGAACAATTAAGCATTTTCCTTCCAGCAGTGCATCAATGGTAATAATAGGTTCATAGCCGCTGCCCAATAATACTTTTTTATCTTCCATGGTATCCCGCGCATTGGAAAACAAGTTAAGTAAAACCTGTTCTATTTTGTAGGTATTTCCATGGACATTCGCACTTTCACATTCGGGAGTAACATTTTTAGTTACTGTTATGCCATGATTCCTCAGTTGCTCGGTATACAAGGATAACGCATTCTCTATTGGTTCCGCAGCTGAAAAATTAGAAAGTAGCACATCGTCGTTTCCCCTTGCGAAATTTCTAACATGATCAATAATATTCCGCATCCGATGTATGCTATCAAATATTTTTACCGATTTATCTTTAATATACGATTCATCAGCCTTATTGGTTTTGAGAGCCTGGAAGAGGTTGTCAATACTGAAGGATATGGTATTTAACGGCTGGTTAATTTCATGGGCAATGCCAGTAGCCATTTCTCCTATCGCTACCATTCGCTCAGTTTGTAATAAGTGTTTTTCCAGATCACGTTCGTTGGTTATATCAGTGCAGAAAATGAGATATTGTTTAGCAGGTAGCTTAACACTCTCCACTTTGATAAACTTTTGCTTGCCATCGATTTCAATGAAATACTCGCCTTTTGCTGATTTGCCGTTTAAAAGACTTTTTGCCGGTGGAGTGAATGCAGTTACTTCATTTGTATTGAGTAAATTAAGAATGTTAAGCTTATTGGAATTTACCTTAAATATTCTCTTAAAAGCCGGATTGCACTCCAGTATATTACCCGTATTCGAAGTAACAATTATACCTTCAGGGGCATTCTCAATATAACTTCTGTAACGAAGTTCACTTTCTATCAGATCACTGCGTGTTTTACTTTTTTCAAGGGCATTACCTGTGATTGTCCCAAAAACAGATAATGCATTTAACTCAGAAGCATGCCAATTCAGAATGTTGTTACAATCATGAATAAAAAGGTATCCGTAATGGTTTTCTCCAGAATTTACATTTATAGCTACAGTCAGGGTAGTGATAGTTGTTGAAACGTCTGCCTTATAAGGTAGCATCCACTGACCTTCAACTCCATTTGCATTGACAAGAATCACTGCTTCCTGATGTTCATTGAATGCTTTATCGAGGGAGTTCTTCATACCTGGAGTAATCCTGGCAGTCACAATGGCTGAATGTTTTCCTTCAGTATAACCAATTGGTTCTGTTTTTCCTGCAGGTAAAAATGTAGCTGATGATGAACCACATACATTGGCTATATCGCGGAGCATGAAATGAATGGAGTTCGATAACTCAAAATTGCCAGAGAATCTTGCGGATGCCAGAGATACAGCTTTTTGAAGCTGCAACCTGAGTTTTAATACTTCCTGGACTTCTTTCAACCTTTCATTGTTCTCTTCAAGTATAATGCTGTGGCGCTTTAGCTCTTGTTTCTGATTATATAACTCTAAGAATACCCTGACTTTTGATAATAGCACCTGATGATGATAAGGCTTAGAGATATAATCAACGGCACCTGACCTGTATCCTTGTGACACACTGAATTCATCGAATAGTATAGCAGAAATGAAAATTATGGGAGTAATGGAGTTAAGCTGGCCTTTTCGAATATGTTCTGCCAATTCAAAGCCATTCATAACAGGCATCGAAACATCAAGGATTATAAGTGCAAACTCATACTGTTTTGAAAGTTCAATCGCTTCAAGTCCCCCTGTGGCTTTGAATATCCTGGCCTGCTCTTTCCTGAGTGCGGTTTCCAGTAAGATTAAATTGACCTCAATGTCGTCAACAATAAGAATATTAGGCAGAGTTGGTATCATCCCGTTTTTATGTTTCACAAAAAAATTCGAACAGACACTAAAATTAAGGTTTATTTCACTAAAATGTAATAAGCACTAAGTTTTTACTCAACTATTTATTAATCATGTAATACATTAAAAGTCATACACCAATTGCATAAAAGGACAAAAAAGAAGAGGATGTCATCAATTCGACATCCTCTTCTTTTTTTAACGAGAGTACTTTATAAATTGGGCTTATTCAACTATTAGTTTCTGAATGTTAGTGCCCATACTTGTTTCAACTTTTATAAAATATAATCCGCTGGTTAGACCTGATACGTTAAAGCTTTCAGTCTGACTGGTATGTGTAACTGTATACTCCTTGTTTAAAAGAACTTTTCCGGTCAAGTCAACAATCCTGATTATAGCATTCCCTGCAAGGTCTTCTCCAAATACCAGGTTGAATTCGCCATTGGTTGGATTAGGATAAACTGAGATATCGTTAACGCGTGTCTCAGGAATACCGGTACATGCATCAACAGTTACAGCGATAGTCTCAACAGTTGTACAGCCTTGTGCATCAGTAACGGTTACTTCAAAGTTATTTATACTCGAAACTGAATAGTCACTTCCGGTAATAGTAATATTCGGAGTAGTAGCACCATTTGACCATAAGTATGAAGAGTAGCCAGGTGTTGCATTAAGTACAAATGAATGATTAACGCAGAGTGTGGTGTCTTCTCCTAGATTTACAACAGGTGATGCAATTGCAACAGAATAGTCAAGAGAAGTTGAGCACTGATTGGAAGTATTTGTTTCAACAAGATTCAAATTACCTGTTCCATTATCACCCCAGTTAACTGTAACTGCATTGGCATTACCACCAAGTACAATTGAACCACCGCTTATGCTCCATGTATAAGAATTACCTTCTACCATTGCTGTGGAATAACTTACTTCAGTTGCATTGGCACAAACAGCTGCGTTGCCATCAATTGAAGGGGTTGGTGCTGCATTTAAAGTTACTTCGTAGTTGGCAGACTGAGAGCAACTAAATTCATTTGTTTCGTTAAGATTTACTACTCCGGTTCCCGCATCGGTCCATGAAACAGTGATTTCGTTAGATGTACTTCCTGAAGTAATTGTTCCACCGGTAACTTCCCATGCATAAGTGTTGGTTGAGCTTCCGGCTGAGTAGATAACATCAGACTGATTCTGACAAGCATTTGTTGCTCCTGAGATAGAAACAACAGGTTTTGGATTAATTGTAATAGGAACACTTGAAGTGTGAACATCACAAACTCCGTTGCTAACATTGAGTGTGAGTATAACAGTACCTGCTGCAATATCTTCAGCACTTGGTGCATAACGTGTACTCAAAGAATTTATATCGCTGAAAGTACCTGTTCCATTTGTTGACCAGAAAAGCTCAACATAATTTTCTGCTGTTGCTTCAAAAGTTGAATAGCTGTCACTGCTACAAATGTTTGCACTGTTTCCGGCAAAAGCTGTGGGAACAGGGGCAAAGGTGATAGTAACAAAATCGGTTGTATCAGAAACTGCTGGTTTGCTTGCTGTGAGTGAAAGTACAACAGAACCTGAAGCGATATCTTCAGCACCAGGTGTGTAAACAGGATTCAAAATAGTAGCATCATTAAATGAACCGGTTCCTGAGGTTTCCCATAATAATGTACTGTAATTAGATGCTGTTGCTGATAACTGAACAGTTGCATCAGCGCATACACTTGCATCCTCACCTGCATATGCAGAAGTAACATCAGGAACAACTGTTACATAACCTTCATATCTGTTGCAATTTGGTTTGGTGATTGTGACTTTTAAAACTGTGCCAACATTTTGTGCAGGGAAGTTAATGGTGGTTGTAGTTGACATTCCGGTTGATCCCGTTCCAAGTATTTGACCATATGCAGATACACATATTTTAGCATTTGCGGCTGTGGTAATTGTTAATTCACCTTCACTTGCATAGATAGTAGGATTATAATTAGCAACTATAGTTTGAGGAACTTCGGTACAAACTTTCATGAAAGCATCACCATGATGATGAAAAAGGTGATAAGTAACTTCTTTATTGCCAGTATTATATGGCCAGCTTGACTGAGCAAGGAAATATTTTCCGGCTGCATTTCCAAAAGCAGGGAGAACACCGCGTGATTCAGGTGTACTACCATATTGAGGCATAAAATTAGGCCACATGTTGTCCATCATACCCCATACATAAGTGTCATTTACAAAAGAGTAAGAAGTTTCAGATGCCCCTGTCACACCTAATGCCCCTGCAGGCTGTCCATTGTATGTATAACGGTGGAATTTTTCGGTGAAACACTCACTGGTCCAGTTATATTTACCAGTCAGGCAGTTGATAGAAAGAATCCAGGTAAGATCAGTATTTGTGAGAGCATTTATGTTGGCATTTGTATAAGATGGTTCACCCCATCCTGTCTCCATTCCATGGTCACGATGCATAAGCATGAAAGAACCTGCATTTAATGCAGCATTAATCATACTGGCATTTCCACCACTCCAACCGCCTAAAGAAGCAGGTGTCTGTGGGATATAACCAAGGCCGTTTGGACCAAATACTCCAACGACCGTATTAGTATTCTGAGCAGTTGACCAGACTGAACCAGGAGTTCCCTGATAAACTTCATTGATACGAACCGGAGTCTTACCAAGGCCGTTTTTCCAGAAACCTCCAACAACTTCAGAGCATATCTGGAACCAGCGTTCAGTTTGCCAACCCAGGGCAGTAATCGGATTCTGATAGAAGTATGCACTAGTTGGCGGGGTACGTTCATATTTCATAAAACGACCGATCATTGACTGGAGTTGAGCCGCATTCTGTGCTGTGATACGTGCGAAAACTATGTCAGGAAGATGGTTACCATCAACATCGGCAAGAATATTATCAGAAACACAATAGTTATCATAGATTGGTGAAGGTATAGAATTTGCATTCTGTGATGACTGACCGAAATCTCCTAAAAGCAGTACAGCTGATGGTACAATGTCCCAGGTACTGTATGCGGTGTTAATATAATTTTCAAGCATCACTGGTGTAACATTAGTGCCAATGTCAGAAAGTTTTACCATTCCGGTATATATACCTTCTTCATTACGGAACTTCATTATTGAATCTCCCCATTGGGTGAAGATTGGGTCATTGGGAACAATGATCAGATAATCATAACCAACCGAACGGCTTGCATTTGCTGCGCGGCTGTTGTAATCAACAGTTGGAAGTGCTGAATAATTGAAAATAACATCTGACATGATATCATCCCAGTATGGACTTCTGTATTTTGTATCACCAAACTGGCGATTCCCACCTTCAAAACGTACATTGATTTCCATGTCCCTGTATACAATAAGTTCTTTTGTAACAGGATTATACTGGAAAGGCATTATGTCTAGTTTAACCACATCAACGCCACGGATCTGGCTGGTTGATTCGAGCATTACTGGTTGGGCAGGATAAAATGCATTCGTGGAGTATATCTCCATATTCTTTGAGTATTCCAGGGGACCTGTTTCAGTGTCAAGCGGAATACGAGGCGCCGGTGAGAGATCAATATTGTAAAAATGTTCAACTCTTGCATTTGTAATTTCAACTATTGGTGTTGAACCCTGAGGAATAGCTATGTAACGGCCATACCCGGGGATATCAGGATATCCTTCACTATTTGGAAGTAGAGACTCTGAGAATGAGATTGCCTGCATGGTAACGCCATTCACGTCACGATTCTCAAATGCAAAATGTTGCATTGAAAAGTTTAGATTAATTCCTGTTGGTGACTGGCTCTTGATACTTAGGCCTTGTTTGCCCCAACTGTCACCGTACTGTAATTCACCGGCATAGCTGAAAGCAGTTGTTGCGACAAATGCCAATACAAGTACAACCTGCATTAGCTTTTGCTGCAGGTTGATGCATAGTAATTGTTTCTTCATAAAGCAATTCCTGATTTTGTTGTTAGTAAAGAAGAAAAAAAAATACCCCGTTGAATTCGCTTCATTTTGAGAAACGAATTGACAAACAAAAATAAATAAAAATCAATCGGTTCTACTTTGAAAAAAAGAAAGTACAATATTTATAAAGATTCTAAATAGATAGATTTACTGAAAGGCCAGATTTTATTGTTTATCATACTCATAAAGGTAAAGGTGAATTCTTGTATTAGTCAATAAGGAATTTGATAGAAAACAGAACACATAAAAAACAGGCTGTCAAATTTTGACAGCCTGTTTTCATCCTTTTGAATGGATTATTCTTATTTCTTGATAATCAGTTTAGTTGAGTATACTGAGGTATCATTCTTAAGATATAAAGTATAAACTCCATCACTCAATGTGTTTGTATTAACGGTCACATTACCAGCTTTATCAATATTAACCTGGTTCAGT
Organism: Lentimicrobium sp.; assembly: GCA_035298745.1. Classification (GTDB taxonomy): domain Bacteria; phylum Bacteroidota; class Bacteroidia; order Bacteroidales; family Lentimicrobiaceae; genus Lentimicrobium. The sequence goes on from DATGXS010000051.1 coordinate 40,001, forward strand.
GAATAAACAACCTTATTGTTCATGTCATAAATTTCTAAGCGGTAGGCTCCAATTAGCCTGCTGTTCATACTGACCTTAAACGTACCCTTTGATGGATTAGGATAAATAACGACATCATTTCCTGCCATTTCGCTAATACCTGTACAATCTTCTACAGTAACAGTTGCTGTTTTGGACTTACTGCATGAAGTAGAATTGTTTGTAACCTGAACGGTAAATGTATGAGCACCAATACCAGCAGTACTTCCATTGATTGTAACTGAAGTACCGGTTGTATTACCTGGTGTCCAGTTGTAACTAACATCACCTGTTGACTCGGCAACCAGAGTATATGATTCAGTTGTGCAAATTGTTGAGTCTTTTGATAGTGTCAACAAAGGAGCGGCATTAACGTTAACTGTAAAGTTGCCTTCTACTGTATTCTGACATTGATTAGCATCAGCTACATAACTCATTGAATATGCAGTTGTAGTTGAAGGATTCAACGTAAGCATGTATGGATTATCACTTGTTTCAATAACCCCAACACCATTCATCTCAAAACTCCATGGAGCAGTTCCTGTAAATGAAACAGGCACTATAGCAGCACTTCCTTCGCAAATGGTTTGATCAGAGGGCAAGGTTGCAGTTGGCAATGGCAGGAAGGTAACTACTTCAGTTACACTTGATGATGCGCAAGGAGCTGCAGATTCAGCTGTTAAAGTAAGTGTAACTGTTCCCTGAGTATAGTCTTCAGCTGAAGGCTGATATACAGTATTCAGGCTTGCAGGGTCAGTAAACGTGCCAGTTCCTGATGTATTCCATAAAACAGACGTAAAGTTGCTGGCTGATGCTGAAAGAGGCACAGGTGAACCTGCACATAGAGTGAGATCAGTGAGAGGTGAAACAGCAGCCTGTCCCGAGATAGATAATATCATCTGGTCGGTTTTGAGTTCACCTGCCGGTCCGTTAACTGTTAATGTAAGTACAACTTGTCCGCTTGCTATGTCTGCGGTACCAGGTGTATAGAAACAAGACAAAGAGGCTGGGTTATCAAAACTTCCATCACCTGCGGTTGTCCAAGCTGTTGAAACATAATTATTTGCTGTTCCGTTTAGCATATATGACTCTCTCTGGCAGGTTGCGCCATTAGGACCAGCATATGCAGTAGTTTGTAACAGTGGAGGAAGAATGATATAATCAACCCAGGCTGCATCTTCGCCACCCGAAGTATTCTGGTCTTTTGCATATACCCACCTGAATGTTTGCTGTCCGGCAACTACAGGGAATGCAACCCTTATCCATGGTTGTTCACCTGACCACTGACCCAGCTGAGTATTATTTATGTAAAATTTCAAATAATCATATGAAGGCTCAGATGAGGTCTTAACATAGAAAGTAATTGAGTCGGCCTGCATAACATTGTAATTCAACTTCAGTTCTGAAGTTGTATTATCCCCGATATTGCCTGAAACAGCACTATATGTACCTTCATATTTTTGCTCATTGGTAACCTGCCATGTTGATGAACCAGCAAACTGCCACTGGAAATTTGTGAAGTTTCCTGTTTCCCAGTCTTCTAGAATTAAGCCAACGGGAAAAGTAAATTCTTTAGTCATACTATGATATTCAGAATTTACCTGATAGGTAAATTCTGCATAATGCCCTATCGGAGTTTCAGGAGAAACTGTAATGTCAAACACTGGTACAACGGCATTCATAGGTCCGGGCCTGATACTATCCCAGTGAATAATTGGATTGTTGATAGTGATGTATGGACTGGATGTTGTTAACTGTCCATTCACATTATAAGCCTTATAATCGCCAGTATTTATGGTAGAGATCGAAATAGTGGCAGTTTCGTCAGGATCAAGCCTGTTGTTGCCGTTTCCCGTAACTTCATTAAGAGTAATTAATCCAGCTCTGAAAGCGGGAGCATGAGCCTCCATAGTGAAGTTACTGTTATAGGTACTGTCATTTGCGTCGGTAGCAGCTATAGTGAAAATTACCTGTTCTGCATCAGGGATGTTATTTGCAACATTAAAAGCAAAGGCATTATTAACATTTGCAATGGCACCTGATGCTATGTCACCATACGCTTCACTATTATCAGTAATAGTTATGTATGGATTGTCGGTTGAAAGAACTACATTAACTGCAGCTGCAGGGGTGTCACCCTGGTTTTCGATCGATAAATTCAGCATTGCTGATTCACCATAATCCATTAAACCGTTTCCATTACCAGCAGCATCATTCAGCGAATGATCATTATATACTAGCCAGGGCTGGTTTGGGGGAGGACCAGTTACAAAAGGAGAAACAAAAGTCATCACATGTCCAAGCCTGTTGTCGGCCCATGCAGGATACACCCATCCGTCACGTGCATGATTTGCCAGGTAGTCACCCATATAACCGTCAGCAAGACCAGCGATTGGTGCAGGTGTAAAAGCTACATCACTTACTTTAAGATCCCACCATGTTTGACCACCATCAGAAGAATTGGAAGTATAAACCTCATCCTGGGTAGAACCAACATTTCGGTCGTCATAATAAACTACGCTAACATTGCCATTCACAGGGTCACAGGTAATCCACGGGAAATAATGCTTTTTACCTAATCCAGGGGTATCCTGGTTAGCTTTTACAGGTGTTGCCCATGTTGCACCACCATCACTGGATTTCATTACATAAACATCAGCATCAGAACCAGTATTTATACCAGGGGTTCCAATATTTGTCCAACATGCGTAAATAGCGCCTCTGTTTGGGCCATTGCTGATATCAACTGCCATTGTAGGGAATCCGTTCACACGGTGGTTCTTACCTACACCTGAATTACGAATACCCCTGATGTTATTAATAATTCTAACAGCAGGTTGCCAGGTTGCACCACCATCTAAAGATTTTGCAAAACCAAGTGCCTTTTCATCCTGAGGCCAGCTATCATAAATGACCCAAAGAACATAAACTTCTCCGTTTGGACCTGTTTGTATATTAACACCCTGGTTGTGACTACCTGCATTAACAGCTGAACTAATATTCACACCCGATGACCATGTTAATCCTTCATCTTGTGATCTGCTTATTTCAATCTGACTATCATTGCTTCCGCCGAAGTTAGTCCAGGCATCATAAAGATTTCCTTCATAAGGGCTGGTTGGACTGTTATCAATCCACATATGGTTTTTATCAAGCAAAGAACCCCATCCCGGAGGAGAAGGAGCAACAAGAACTGATGTCCAGCTTTGTCCCTGGTTTGTGCTGTAGGCTACTGCCTGACCACCCGATGAATGAATGAAACCAACATAATATCTGCCCGATAGACTAACAGCTGTTGCAGGGTCTCCACTATTTGAACCACCTGCACCCTGAACAGTTCCTCCCCAGGTTGCACCCCTGTCAGTTGAAAGAAAACTGTTAGCTCCGTAAAGGGTTGAAGCAGGTATGCCAGTTGAGTTATTTGATTGGAGCAATGCCTGAGGATTCTGTGGATTCACAAAGATTGAATTTTCACTTTGCGTTGAATTTTGAGTTGTTACAGGAACATCCTCTGAGTCTTCAGTCATAACACCTTTACCAACTAACTTTGAAGATGTATATGTTGCTGGAGGGGTTGGTGTTTCAGGTGCAACAGGAACAAGTCCTAATGATGCCATACGGCGCCAGTATGCCATAGCATCAATTCGGTCGTCAACTTTATACTTTGGACTGACCGGGGCATTGGGCGTGTACATTTGCTTTTTAGGCTTCTGAGCATGCACCAAAGGCAATATCAGCATGGATATCACCAGGGTAAAGAGTAGTTTTCTTGACACTTTTTACTGATTTATTGGTTTTTACTTATTTGATTACTTGATAATGATCTTTATTGCTTCTCCCTGTTGTTTATCAGTTAAGTATAGGAAATAAATACCTGGTTTTATTCCACTGGTTGGGAAAGTATATGCTGACAGTAATGAGGGGAACGAAATTTCTTTAACAGTTCTTCCTGTAACATCTCTCAATGCAAAACAGGTAGTTGTTAATCCTGAAGGAAGTGATATTGTAACCAATCCATCTGATGGATTAGGATAAACTTTAATGTCACTAATGCTTATATCCTCTATACCAACGGTAAATTCCATAGGGAAAGACGTAGGTTTGTTATTATAGCCTGATAAGATAATTTCAGCCGGACCTCCAACAGTGAGTACTGAATCGAGTTGAATATTTGCAATACCTGTATGATCACTTATACCTTTCCCAATGAGCAGATTATCTTTCATGAGGGCGACTGTAATATTTTCAGCCGGAACACCCTGATTCAATACAGTTACATCGAAAGAAGTTGTTCCTACAGGTAATTGTGAAGGATAAGTTGCACTTGTTTGAAGTGGCTCATTGGTCCAAACAGCCATTGCAGGATCACCAAGTACGTTACAGTCATAAAAACACCATCTTAAAGCCCCTTCTTCCCATTGTCCGGGTGCATTAACCCATGGAGCAGTGGCTATTTTTGATTCCATATGTGCACTTCCTATACGACAGAGACTATCAGTAAAAAGCGCATCAATAAATTCGCGGTTTAAATGTGGTGAAGGACCTTCAGTCTGGCCCTCATTAAACCAACCATATCTTGAATTTCCAACAAAGGCAGCCGCAAAATTATCAATACAAACCATTCTTTCTGCTATACAATCACTATAATCAAAAGCACCACATATACAGCCGTGAGTATAGAATATTGGAAAATTATGACTTATTCCATTTGCTCCATAGAAATTACTGTTAGTGATGTCAGAATTGTACAATTTAGCAACATAGTTATCATTTGCATGACCAACGTGATCAATAAAAGGATGACCTGCATTAATAGCTTCAATTAAATCATTTGGAGACCAGTAAGTCACTTCATCATACATTTTACTTACGGGATAGTTTTCAGGAACACCATTGGTGGTATAACCATTATCAGTATGATAACCTGAAAGCAGTTCCAGGTAATCAGAACCCCAGGTGTCAGGTCCGTACCATAAGTTCTCACCTGCATACAGGTAATTTTTTAGTTCACCTTCTACAGGATGGTTCTCATACTTAATAATTTTATTCAGCATGGCTGAAAGCTCAAAGGCATTACTAAAAGATAGCCTGCCTACTGAAATATCAGGAAGCAGGTCATCTTCACCAATTTCTGCCCATAACTGGTTGTTATTGGTATTCCAGTTCCCGTCAAGTGCTGAGAAGTAAAGATCAGCAGGGATATTGTTATCTTCGTAAAGTTGTGATGACTGAGCAGAACAGTAGAACCCTCTGAAAGGTACTAATTCAACGTCACCACCCAATAATACCTGGCTGATTCCATATGACTGGTACTCCTGAATGATAAGGTTTCTCATTTTTTCAGGAAGGTCGTTTCCTGTAATGTGCGATTGAATGGTTTCAATTGTAGTTATATGGGTTTTTAATCCCTGTTTTTGATAATTATCGGAAAGTAAATGAATTTGTGAGGAATATGCTTCGGGTGTTATAATAAGGATATCATAATTGTCAAGTGATCTTGTTGGATTTGAATAAAGTTCAGCCTTATCGGGATTTTGAGCAAATGCAATGCATCGCTCCTTTATCATCGAATTTGAAGTCAGGTTTGATAATGCAGCCTGAGCTCTGTCAGTTGATTGAGTTTCAATTGTAATAGTGACCGATGTATAATAACTTAATGAACCTTCTGACGGTATGTATTCAACCGGTGTGAATGTGCATAATGCGTATGAATAACCATTCATGAAATGAGTTGAAAGTACACCCGTTTGTGATAATGGATATTTTGCACTTGATTCATATACTTTGTTATTTAAAGTAAATGAAATACCGCTGTTGTCAGATAATGGTCGTGAATGCTGCATTGGATATAATTTATAATATCCCTGCAAATTAACTTTGCCAGAGCCTTCAAAGCTTATACTAACTGCTTCTTGTCCTGGAGGTAACATTAATTTAACGGCATAATAAGGAAGTGCAGGCTCACCAGCCTTTCCGGCCAGCAGCATTTCTGCAAAATTTACCGTTTGGTAACCATTTTTAGTTATTACCTGAAGATCTGAGACCTGGTAGGTGCTGCGAATAGTTTCAGCGTGGGCTGTAAAGACTGCAATCAGAAGAATTAAGAGTGTAAAGATTCTTTTCATTAATTGAGTGGTTGGTTGCTGAAAAAGGATTAAGGTCAAATTTATTCACTTACTATGCAAATGTAAATTATTATGTTATTACTTCACTAGCAAGTCATTAAAAAGTGAAGATAATTACTTTTAACGTATAGCTTAATTTACCATCCGAAATCCGTACCATATATAAACCGCTTCTGAGCGTTTCTGTTTCTATATTACAAGGGTCTGAAAGTATGGATATTTTTTTTCTAAACCTGCAGATTCCATCAGTTGAAAAAAATTCAACAAGGTAATTTCCTTCAGGTCCTGTAAGTGTAATTTGATTACCGGCCGGAACAGGACTAAAAGAAAAGGGTTCAGAAACAAAAAAATCTTTAATTCGGTCGATAAGTTTTAAATGCATATCATGAATAAGGGTATCTCCTAATGAAATATGCACAGTATCGATATCTTCAAAATTTGGTGCTGATCCTGTTATTTCAAAGTCACCAGGAGTAGTTGCAATGCTGAAAAAACCATTTGCATCTGCTATACATGTATCTCCGTTAACTGAGATGACAGCATCAGGGATGATAAATAATGGATCCTGATTATTATATACATATCCGTTTATCCAGCCAACTGTTAATGTATCCGGATGGAGATTTTCAACGGCATCCAGGTCAAAACCGGCATCGGCTATAAAAGCAGTTCCATCTCCATCATCTACTACCTTGATATACTGAGCTTTTGGTAGTATAGTAGTTGATAGATCAAATGAAGAGGTTGAATTTCCAGTTCCTAATAAAAACCAGGGACCATCAGGCGTATTGCTTGCATATACTTTGTAACCTTCAGGTGTTTGGTCGTTTTCATATACTTTGAGGTCATTACCTGTCCGGTTTAATACAGGCGTTCCCATATCAATAACCACATACCCGTTTCTTCCGATTGAATAATGGGTGTTATCGGGTGAACCTATAACCGTAGGTGTATTTCCTTCATCTGAGAAATTGTTGTTTGGAATATAACAGGCTACAAGGCTGTTCCCAAAATATCCACCAGCCTTAACCATTGATACATTAAGGGTAGTTTGTAAATCAGCATTTATGACAACTTCTGAGAAGATCTGTGGTAAGTAACCATTGGCTTCTACCCTAACTGAATAAGAGCCAGGTACAAGCAGTTTATGATAATCGCCCACTGTTTTGCTGCTATTTACCGGAAAGAGGTTGTTGATGAAAATTGATGCCTGAATTGGTTGTCCGGTTTCAGCATCAGCAATTGTACCATGAATCCCCTGATCCACCGCATGAGTAATCATGGATAACATAGCGTTTTTGTTTTTAAGATAATAAGGTACTATTTGTGCAGCTGGTGGCTGCTTACTGTTTGAAATCTCAATTGACCATGCTAAAGAACCGGTTGCACCATACCCGTAATCTTTGGTACTGCCATTTATGGCATACATCCCTGTGTATCCGGGTGCATATGGAATAGCAGCATATCCTGAGTTGGATGCATATTGCTGGGCAAGGTAATTGTGGTTGGGTTCATCAGGACTCAGGTCTTCCCGGTAACTCCAGGGATAACTTATAAATTCAGTGCCACTGTGATAACTTATGTAAACCACGGTTTGGTGTGACCTTACCATTTCCCTGATAATCTTTGTTTCAGGCTGTGAAAAAGCTCCGCTGCTGTTTCCTTCAGCATTCCACATATATCCTCCGTCACGATTAACATCCACGCCATTGGCATTATATCGCGTCATGTAATTCCTTCCATAGGGGTTAATGCAATACACCACCCAGGTCTCGGCATTTTCTACAGCATATGTGATATCACTGTTCACTCCATAACCCAATACAAGATCTCGTGCAAAACGTATACAATTCTCAGGACCCCCTATCTCATCGCCGTGTATTCCACCTTCAAAGATAAGCTCCGGTTCATTTTCGTCTATTGCAGCATTGTCGCTGATCTTCAATGCATAAACAGGATCATTGAAACTGCTGTAACCTATCAGCGATTTTGAACATATTGATGGGAAATGAGTGGCCAGACTATCAGCTATTTCATTTAACTGACCAACAGTATAATAACCTGGTGGTACACCTCTTATGCCAAATGATTTGGAAAACGTATTTAAATCATCAATTTCTATCTGAGGATCCAGTGCTTTATTTACCAGGTAATTGTATTCTGTATTGGTGACATAACAACGAATAAAGCCGTTGCCTCCTTCGAAATTGATACTTAATCCTTGGGCATTTCCTGTTTGTATTACTTCGTAAATTCGTTCGGCTGACCAGGATGATGAATAAGAAATTTTAACCTGTTTTTCACCCTCCCTCCAGGGCAGTTTTTGACCAAAGACAACCGGATTGAAAAAGATTAAAGTTAAGATGAAACATAGCGTAGTTAAGTACTTCATAGGCAGGGGTATACAGAGATCAGGTATTTTAAAAAATAGTTGTAAACGTAAATAAAAAATGTGAGCTATCTTACAAGAATAACCTGAAGACGTGGGTTTATTCTGTTAAATGAATAAGGCAAGACTATAGAAGGATCGAGATAAATGAATTCCAGTTTCTTGCAGGCAGCAATTGATTCAGGTAATGAAAGCATGGCACCCGAGTGAGCAACGTTTAATTCAATAAGGTTGCTCAGATTTCCAATTGTATATGGAATATAAGTCAATTGGTTTTTGCCAATAGTAAAGAACATAAGTGATTCAAGGTTACCAATCTCATCGGGTAAAACCGTTAGTTGGTTTTCCCTGAGGATAATAATCTGAAGATTTCTCAACTTACCTATTTCAGCCGGTAGTTCTTTCAGATCATTATATTCCAAATAAAGTTCTTTTAAGTTATAAAGTTCGCCAATTTCTTTCGGGAGTTTTTTCAGCCTGTTATATTTTAATGATAGTTTCTGAAGTTTGTATAAGTTTCCTATGGTAGCAGGAATTGATTCAAGTTTATTGTCACTCAGTACAAGTGTCTCCAGGTTAGTCAACTGACCGATTTCATCAGGAATGTACTTCAGGTTATCATTAAAAAGGTACAATGACTTGAGGTTTTTGAGTTTGCCTATATCGGGCGGCAAACTGTCAAGGTCACTGTTTGTAATTTTAAGTTTAGTCACTTTTTCCGGATTCGCAAGAGCCTGGGTGAGTTTTCCGGCCGATGAACATGCTGTGACCAGATTTAATACGCTGAACAATAAGCTTAGATAGTAAAATTTTTTCATCGTGTGAGATTAAAAGATCTTTGTTGGAACAAATAAGAAGCCATGCTAAGCGTCTGTATTATAATAAATACAAAGAGACAAGGATTTATCCCCTGTCTCTTTGTGAAAGGTCGCTAATGTAATAACCGGAAAAACTTCTGGCGTTCAATTTATTTCTTGTCAAGTGTATTTAATGCATATGCATAAGCTCCGATGGCGACAGCTTTTGAAGTTCCCAGGCGGCTGATGCCAACACCAATTCTCTTTAGTGA
>DATGXS010000052.1:0-96562 GCA_035298745.1 Lentimicrobium sp.
CGGATCATTGTTGGTGAAAATAACAGGATTGATTTCTTTGAGCAATCGTCCATTATACAATTGGTTGGATTTCTCGAGGTGGGCAATTTTATAACCACCATCCACTTCCATTATGTTACCGACTTCCTTGTTAAACTGAGCCGTAAAGTCATTGGTAAAATCAATTATTTGAGTAATTGTATCCTGCAAATACTGAACGGTTGAATCTCCCTGGTCATAATAAGTAATAATCTTAGATAGAACCCTGAAATCCAATGTTAGTAAAGAGGTAGTACTTCCTGTTCTGCCTATCACGTATTTAATAGTTTCAGTAACAGTTTGCCCACCTTCAAAAGTAGTAGTATTAACCAGATCTATCCTGTCACCTACCTTCATTCCATATACTTCCGGGAGAGTCAGATTGCGATTAATTTTTCCTTGTTCAGCCTGCCATTCATAGTATCCATTTAAGGTATAATTCTGCAAGTCAAGCGAATCCGGAAAATAGTAAAAATCAAAGGTTGACAAGAAGCCAACATTTTTACTCATTCTTATTTCTTTACTATTCACAGGATGGTCAATTGGGGTTCCATTTAAATCATAGGCTTGAAAGCTGTATGATCGGATAGAATCAAATTTCCAAAAGGGATATCCTGATTCCTCAGTTTTACACTTTGCCTTAATAACCAGATTATTTGCATCATTTTTATAGAAAAGCCACTCCTGGTTTAATGATGTATAAGCTTTAAAAACAATAGTATCATCATTGTTATTAATTAACCTGTAAGTTCCACGATTATCTGTAAGAATGTCTTTACCAAAAATTCCAATTTTATTATCAGTCCAGCATGTTTCATCACTTAAGCCTATAGTATTGTAAGACGCTGAAATATGTGATTGTGTCGGACCATTAAATTGTATTTGTTCTTCAGCAATAAAGGTATTATCCTGATTTCTTCCCCAATAAAATGATCTTGAGTAATTAAATGGCCACCATCCCATTACACGGCCATAATCGAAAGGAATACCATATTTCTTATTCCCCTTCTTAAAATAGTTTAAAGTAAAGTCCAATGTTATTGTATAACCTTGTACATAAATGCCCCTAAAATAATATCCACCTGCGCCTTTAATCGCGTAATCATAACCGTTCCAGTCAAAAGGATCTATATCCATTTGAAAGCATTCACTTGTAGAATCATATCTTATAAGTGGAGGGCTTGAGTGTCTTTTTTCCTGAAGCAAGGAATCGGAAGAGGAAAGTAAATTAAAATAACCAGCATAATTACCAGCAGCATAAGATTCACCCGGTAAACTATTCCATCGCTTTACCAAAGGATCTTCAAAATCAATTACTTCACTGTAAAACCTTTGATTCATTGTGTCAGTGCCTGAACACAAAACACCGGCTGTATGAAATGACCATTCTACAAAATTGAGGTGTAAAATATTGTCGATTTCCTGTTTATTGATGACTTTCCTTATATAATAAGTCGCACTAGGGCAGCTACTACTGCTTACATATCGTAAAAAATGAAATTCATCACCAATCTCCATATCCCAAATCTCAGCAGCGCCAAAATTCTTATATCCTTTAATGGAATTTTTTGTGCCAACCAGATTATATTTATTTATATTTCCTGGGAATATTCTAAAGTCGAATATAGAAATAAAGCCATGATTTTTTCCTATTCTGAGGGATTTATTATTTATAGAATGTTGTATACTATCACCTTGAAAATTCTGAGCAAAGAACTTAATAATTTTTACTGAATCAGGCAGAAAAATTGATGCATCATAAACAATTGTGTCAATGTATGCAATTATCTTGAGATTGCTTGAAGAATTAAGATAAAATACCCAATTCTCACCTTGCTGGGCATTTGATTTGATATGCAATGTGTCATTACTGTTACTTATAAAGTGGAAAAAACCGGCATTATCTGAAAATGCTTTATTGCCAAGAAATGAAGGTCCCGTTGTAATATAACAAGAATAGTTTTCGGATTCCTTAATTGACTGATGGTTTCTATAGACAGTATTATCTGACTCTGAGTAAACACTATCAATTGCAATGGTCTCGTACAAAACCATCGAAGTATCATTTTGCGGAGGTTGTGATATTTGCAATTTCCCATAATAATACTCATCATCCGTTTTCATACATTCCCAGTTTTGGGCATAAGTATCAGAAAATGTGATAAGTAAAAATACAATAGGGTATAGAATCTTTTTCATAACAACTTGCTTTCAATAGTATGACAAAAATTCAGGGATTTACCCTAATGGAGAAGTGATAAAAGTGATGTGAGTGATTAGTGATTAGTGGTTAGTGGATAGTAATTAGTTGTTATAACCACTTGGATAACAATGAACTACTTGAACAATTTGAACCCCTTGAACCCCTTGAACCACGTTGAACAACATTGAACCATATTGAACCAGTTTAAAAATCCCCCACATCATATCCTTTGCTGTCGTATTTCTTCTGCTCTAACTCATACTTCTTGCAGTCGATTTCAACAGAGAGCGCATTGGCAGGTGCCTCAAAGTCACTGGTGGAGAGTTCTATCTTCTTATCGGCGTAGATTTTATTCATATACAGGCCAAAGATTGGCAACGCCATATTAGCTCCCTGGCCCAGACTAATGTTCCTGAAGCGGATACTGCGGTCTTCACCACCGACCCAAACGCCTGTTACCAGATCGGGAGTTATGCCCATAAACCAGCCGTCGGAGTGGCTCTGCGATGTTCCTGTTTTACCTGCAACCGGATAGCTGATGCCATATTTATAGCGTAACCTGACACCTGTTCCGCTTTCAACCACACCTTTCATAAGCTGAAGCATTAAGTAGGCGGTTTCTTCACTCATGGCCTCCTGCTGCATTGGCATAAACCGGCTTAAGACGTTGCCGTTTTTGTCTTCAATTCGTGTGACGAATAGTGGTTCAATATATACACCTTTTGCCGCAAAGGTATTCATGGCACCGGTCATCTCGTATAAAGTGAGATCAGGAGTTCCAAGTGAGATAGCGGGTACTGCATCAATATGACTGGTAACACCCATTTTGCGGGCTATTGAAACAACTGCTGCCGGTGAATATCGCTTTATCAGGAAGGCTGATATCCAGTTAATGGAATTTGCCAGCGCTTCTTTCAGTGTAACCAGCTGTCCTTCTTTATAATCGCTGGAGTTTTTAGGCTCCCACTTTGTACCGTCGGGGAGGTCAATGCTGTATTGTATATTGGCAATTTTGGTGCAGGGGGAGAAGTCACCCTCCTGCATTGCAAGTGTATAAACAAAAGGCTTGAAGGTTGAACCAACCTGCCTTTTAGCCTGCATTACGTGGTCGTACTGGAAATGTTTATAGTTTATGCCACCTACATAGGCCCTTACAAAACCAGTTTGTGGTTCCACCGACATAAGTCCGGCCTGAAGGAAAAACTTACAATACCTGATAGAGTCCCAGGGTGACATAACGGTGTCTTTTTCACCATTCCAGGTAAAAATTTTCATCGGAATTTTTGTCCAGAATGAACGGTGAATAGAATCCTCAGATGCGCCGGCGAGTTTAAGCTTTATGTACCTGTCAGATCGCTTCATTGAGGCTACCAAAAGTTTTTTGGCTTCTTCCTTAACAACATCACGGGGAAAATCGAAAGGAGCTTCTTCACGTCCTTTCCAGTGTTTAAAGAAAGCGGGTTGCAGGTCTTTCCCAAGATGTTCGGTTACGGCTTGTTCAGCATAAACCTGCATGCGTGAGTTAATAGTAGTATATATCTTGAGCCCGTCTTTATAAAGATTGTATTTGGATCCATCTGGTTTTGGATTCTTTTCAACCCATCCATATAATGGATTAGTTTCCCATTGCAATGAATCATGACTGTACATGTCGCGATCAAAGTAGTCTTTGCTTCTGGGCTTTTTGGCCGTCATGATTCTTCTCAGGAATTCCCTGAAATAAGTAGCTTCTCCCGATGCATGGTCCTGCATGCGGTAATTGGTCATATCAAGTGGTAACACCCTCAATGAATCATATTGCTGGTCAGTAAGGTACTCATGCTTACGCATCTGGTTGAGAACTACTTCCCTGCGTTTCATAGCTCTTTCGGGATTTCTGACCGGACTGAAGAATGTAGGAGCTTTGAGCATACCCACAAGCATTGCTGATTCTTCAACTGTAAGTTTATCAGGGGTTTTATTAAAAAATGTTTTTGCTGCGGACTTAATGCCATAAGAATTACTGCCAAAGTCAACGGTATTGAAATACATGGCAATGATCTCTTCCTTTGTATAATTTCGTTCAAGTTTAATGGCTGTTATCCATTCCTTCATTTTTATGAACACCGTTTCAATGAAATTCCGGTCGTTTTTACGGGGGAACAGGTTTTTTGCTAATTGCTGGGTGAGGGTACTACCGCCGCCTTTCCGGCTACCGGTAATGATTCCGTAAGTAACCCTGAATAAAGCTTTCACATCAACACCCGAGTGTTTCCTGAAGCGCACATCTTCGGTTGCGATGATAGCATTTACCAGGTTAGGGGAGAGGTCGGAATAATGAACGTTTGACCTGTTCTCAATATAATATTTGCCCAGGACATCCTGATCGGCAGATATAACTTCAGAGGCAAGATTACTCTTTGGGTTTTCAAGCTCTTCAAATGAAGGCATGAAGCCAAGCAGACCCAGTGACATGGCGGTAAAAAACAGGAACAGGAAACCAAGAACAGAAAAATAGAGAATCCAAAATCGTTTAATCCAGTGTTTTAAATCAGAATTGCCGCTTTGTTTCTTACTGGCCATTGCAGATAATATGATTAAATTGAACTATAAATGAGTATCGGCAATGCTCCCCATTTGCCGGAATGTAAACGTTGATCCTTCGGTATTATTCTATCGGGGATCATTTTTAACTTGTTTTTCCAGACGAATGCCTGCTTCAGAAATTCCCTTAAGTTTTTCCTCGCGCATGGCCTGATTTAACCTGATGAAATATGTGCCTTTAAGCGGAAACCTTATGTTTTCCCTGATGAAAATTCTGTTATCGCGGTATTTCCCTGTTCCTTTACCAAGCCAATCACCATTTTTATCAGCGAGTGTGCATTCTATGGTATCAACTGAAACGCCTCCTCCCGGGAATTCGGTAGAAAGGAAAAAATATATATTGCTATACCTGTATGATGTGCTGTTTCTTACGTTGATAAAGAAACGATATGGTGAAATTGTGTCTTCAACATCTACTTTAAACAACATTTCCTTATCGGCAGGCCATATGTCATTTGGTATACTTATGCTTTGGTCAAAAAATTTCTCTTTATCGCAGGCGTTAAATAGCAAAATAATAAAGAGAAAAGATATTGCAATATAGATTGCTCTGAATTGTGGAAAGATTAATTTTTTAAACATCAAACTCTATTTATCAAAACGATTAAGATCATCTTCAGCAACTACATTGTCAAATTCTTCCTTTTTTTCAATCTTTCTGGCAAAATCCTCAAGGTTGACCACGGTTTGCCCTTTTCGGTTGCGTGCTACAATTTCTTTTACCTGATCATATGGAATGGCAAGCAAATTATTAGGATCAGATTTGTAGGCATACCACATAATGCCTGCAAAGACATCAATTTTTTGAGGTAGTGCATCACCTTTCTGTGTATTCAACAGGGTATCATCAGGTGGGAAATCCTTTAAAGCTTCAGCATAAGCAGCATATTCATAGTTTAAGCAGCACTTAAGTTTTCCGCATTGCCCGGCAAGTTTTTGGGGATTCAGTGATAACTGCTGGATTCGAGCTGCATTGGTGCTGACGGTGCTAAAACTGCTAAGCCATGTTGAACAACATAACTCCCTTCCACATGAGCCGATGCCGCCCAGCCTTGATGCTTCCTGACGGGCACCGATCTGACGCATTTCAATACGTACTTTAAATTCTTCGGCTAATAATTTTATTAATTCCCTGAAGTCAACTCTCTCATCAGCGGTATAATAGAAGATAGCCTTTGTGTCATCGCCCTGATATTCAACATCATTGACTTTCATTTTAAGGTTAAGGCGTGAAGCAATTTCACGTGTTTTAAACATAGCCTTATCCTCTTTCATCACAGCACCAATCCACTTTTCTACATCTCCGGGCCTTGCCTTACGATATACTTTTTTTATTTCGGGGTTTGCAGGATCAATACCCTTCTTTTTCATCTGGTAACGAACCACTTCGCCGGTAAGAGTTACAATTCCAATATCATGGCCCGGATTTGCCTCAACTGCAATAATATCACCTGAATGCAGAACATGATCAGGCTGAATCCTGTAAAAGTCTTTCCTGCTATTTTTAAATCTGACTTCAATGCAATCAAACGGATCTATACCTTGTGGTGCGGGAAAATCCCTCAGCCAGTCAAATGAATCCAGTTTACTACAACTGTGGTTGAAATGTGATGTTTCGGCATTAACCATCTTGCAGCATCCCCTTGAAATGAAAGGATTATCTTTCGAAAGGTCCCTTCGTACTTGTTGTACTTCGGCAAGATTATCGTCTGTTGCTTCCGGTTCAGGAGTTTTGTTAAAGTTTAACTGACCGGAATTTGGCGGATTGCTATAATCGTATGGTGAATTAATGTTGTCGGTTTCTTCCATTGAGAGAAAATATTGCAAGCAGATCACCAACCCTCAGGGTTAATGATGTATGTTGAGTTTTTGAAAACTATTGTTGCAAAGTTAATAAAATAGTGACTTGTGACTAGTGACTAGTGACTAGTTTTTGTCACTGAAGGTTTCAACAGTCACTAATTACAGTCACTGGTCACCACCAGTCACTAACCACCAGGTACTAATCAATCACCAAACCCTGCAGCTGGAATTCTTAAATTCAGATTTCTCTTACAAAAGTCCCTGATTGCAGGAAATATTTTATCGGGGGCTTCAATCATTCCCATATGGCCAACATTGGCCAGCAACAGTGTTTCAGCATGTTGTGGCAGCATTGATTGTGCTATAATTTTTTCATAAGCCATTTTTGGGTCGTCCTTTCCTATAATGAAAAAGATGGGGAATGATGCATTCATAATGACATCAAATGCACCTTCCCTGTCCCTCATTGCGTTCAGGGCTGCAATGATTGCTTTAGGACCTGTTGAAGCTGACCGGTTTCTAAGCCTGTCAATTTGTAAAGAAAGGCGTTCGCGGTTTGACTCTGCAAAAAGATCAGGAATAAAACTGTGAATGAAATTTGAATGGTTAAGCTTTACAATGTTAATTGTCCGGTTTCTGTTGTCTTTTCCTTTCTCATCATCAGGTGCTGCATGAGAATGCAGAAGAATAAGGCCTTTAACTTTTTCTGGAATTTCATGTGCAACTTCAAGGCTTACATATCCGCCCATGGAGTGTCCGCAAAGGATGAATTCTTCAATTTCGAGTTTTGCCAAAACCGCCCTTATGCCTGCTGCCATCAATGGAATTGATTGTTCTTCACTTTCAAGTCCGCTTCTGCCATGTCCTGGCAAATCAACCATTAAAACTGAGAATTTACCAGACAGGTCAGTGGCCAGTTCACTCCAGATTTCAAGAGATTCAAGAAATCCATGAAGCAGAATTACCCATGGTCCGCTACCCTGCACCCTATAATGCAGGGGCTGGTTATTGAAAATAATATGATTTTCCATTTCGCCTGATTTAGTTATAGCATTAACACTATCGGGCCATTAATGTCTCTATTTCGTTGACTGTTTTTGGAATAGGTTTGCCAAGAACCTTATAACCGGTTTCTGTTACAAGAACGTCATCCTCTATTCTGATTCCGCCAAAATCTTTATAAGTTTCAACGATTTCATAGTTAATGAAGTCCATAAATTTTCCTTCTGCTTTCCATTGGTCAATGAGGGCAGGAATAAAATAAATTCCCGGTTCTACGGTAAGCACAAAACCTGGCTGCAGTTTTCTTCCCAATCGGAGGAAGGCTGTGCCAAATTGGTTGCTTCGCTGAATTTCATCATCGTAACCTACGTGGTTTTCGCCAACACCTTCAAGATCATGCACATCCATGCCTAACATATGTCCTAAACCATGTGGGAAGAACATAGCATGGGCTCCTTGTTTTACTGCCTCTTCAACATCACCTTTCATCAGACCAATGGCTTTTAAACCTTCAGCAATTGTGGTTGCTGCAAGCATATGTACTTCGCGGTAAGTGATACCAGGTTTAATTGCTTCAATGGCCTTCATATTGGCACTGAGAACTATCTCATAGATTTCTTTCTGTCGCTGGTTGAATTTTCCGCCAACAGGAACAGTACGGGTAATATCACTTGCCAAAAGGTATTCCTCTGATTCGCATCCTGCATCAACAACCAACATCCGGCCTTCACTCAGGGTATTGCCATGATAATGGTTATGAAGAGTTTGGCCGTTAATGCTTAGAATCACCGGGAATGATACAGGGCCAGCTTTAGCCAGTGCAATACCTTCGATTGTTCCGGCAATTTCCTGTTCAACGATTCCCGGGAAAGCCATCTTCATAGCCGTAGTGTGCATTATTCCTGCAACATCTACCATTTTATTAATGATTTCAATTTCTTCTGTTGATTTTATGCTCCTTAGTTTTACCACTGCCCTGATAAGCTCAATTGAAGCCTGTTTTTTCAGGTTGCCAATTGTAATGCCGGTAAGTCCTGATAATTCAATTTTAGTTTCACCCCTGTATGGAGGCAGAAAATGAACCATGCGCCCTGCTGAAATAGCCGCTTTAATGAATGCTTCAAGGTCGGCCAGGGGTTTTGTATTTTGCACCCCTACCAGTTCAGCACGTTCTTTCATTGATGGCTGGGGACCCATCCAAATGATATCGTCCATATCAACATCATTTCCAAAAAGTATTTCCTGGTCCTCATCAATGTCTATCACCCCCGCTAAGTCGGGTTGGTTTAAACCAAAGAAGTAATTGAAAGCACTATCCTGCCTGAAGTGATAAGTGTTGGCCGGATAATTGAATGCAGCTTCAGTATTTCCAAGGAATAGGATGATGCCGTTTTTAATTTCATTTAATAACGCGTGCCTGCGTGACTGGTAAGTTTGAGGTTTAAACATGGTATGTTTTTTTATTGCGTTGGTTTCTTTAATTTAATTATAGCCGCATTTATATTGCGTCTCTATATCTTATTTGCCATAAGTGATTCAATTTCATCAGGTTCTATTGGAATATGAGCCATTAGATCGATAGGTTCATCATCAACCACAATGTCATTTTCCAATCTTATACCAAAACCTTCATCCACAATGTATATTGCAGGTTCACAGCTTAATACCATCCCTTTTTGAAGTGGAGTTTGTCTTGTGCCAACATCATGTACATCCAGTCCAATGAAATGCGAGGTGCCATGCATATAGAACTTGAAGAACGCCGGTTTGTCTTTTGGCTGATTATCAATATCAGATTGGCTTATAAGTCCCAATCCAATAAGCTCTTTTTCCATAATACGACAAACAGCAGCATGGTATGAATCAATAGTGGTTCCGGGGACCAGCATCTTAATTGCCTGACGTAAAACCCTCAAAACAGCTTCATATACTTGTCGTTGTCGTGGTGTGAATTTTCCATTTACAGGAATTGTCCTGGAGCAATCGCCAGCGTAATTAGCATACTCAGCCCCAAAATCGAGCAAAAGCAACTGCCCATCTTCTAAACGCTGGTCGTTTTGATTATAGTGAAGAATATTGTTATTTACTCCACCGGCAACAATGGCAGGATAAGAGTGACCTGATGCTCCCTGCCTTAAATATTCATGTGTTATTTCAGCTTCCACTTCATATTCCATGATTCCCGGTTTTACCATTTTGAGAACACGGTTAAATGCATCGCCAGTGATATTGCATGCCTTTTTTAACAAGGCAATTTCCTGTGGTTCTTTGATTAGTCGTAATTCAGTAATCAGAGGAGCAAGTCTTTCATACACATGAAGAGGATAATCACTCTGAAGTTTTCTAGCAAAAGAAAGGTTTCTGGAATCTACTTCTGTAACAAAGCGTGGGTTCTCATCAATGTTAAGATAGATAAATTGAGCCCTGGACATAAAATCACGAAGAATGCCATCAAACTGACTTAGCCATTTTATTGTTGGTATGCCTGAAATGGCTGAAGCCTGTTCGAGTGAATACTTATGGCCATACCAGGTAACCATATGGTCGTCGGTTTCCACAATAAAGGCAACTTCACGCATCTTTTCATCAGGATGATTCGGGAAAAGAGTAAGTATGCATTTTTCCTGATCAAGCCCTGTTAGATAAAACATATCGCTGTTTTGTCTGAAAGGAAAGGTTTGGTCTCCATTTCTTGGCATTTCATGGTTTGAATGAACTATTGCCAACGCACTGGGCTTTAACTTTTTTTCAAGCTTTAACCTATTGATTTTGAAAAGTTCAGGATCTATTTGCTGATAACGCATGAAGGGTAGATTTAATTTATTAGTAAATTTATGGTTTTGGGCTATGTTATAATATGCAAATGTTTAAATTTGTTTCGCTCGTAAAGTTGACTGTTGTTTTGTGAGTGTTTCGCAAATTTAAACAACTATTCGCTATTCGTGATTTAAAGGAACTATTATTTCGTTTAAACTATAATATATCAGTTTATGGCCATTTCGTATTCTTCAATCACTAAAAAAGTGATCATGGCGCTGGCGGGGTTATTCCTCATTGCTTTCCTGTTCGTGCATCTTACAGTTAACCTTTTGGTGCTGATTAACGATGGAGGTGAGACGTTTAACAAAGCAGCGCATTTTATGGTATCCAATCCGGTAATCCAATTCATGCAGATATTCCTGTTTGGTGGTTTTATTTTACACATCATCATGGGTGTTGTTCTGCAGATACAGAACTGGCGTGCGCGTCCACAGCGTTATAAAGTTGAGGCATTTTCTGAGATGTCACCGTTTTCAAAATTCATGATTCATACCGGTATTATTGTGTTTGCTGTTTTACTATACCATCTCTATAATTTCTTTTTTCAGGCAAAAACCGGTAATATCGGCGAAGTAGTTTACAATGGTCAGATATATGAAGATATGGGCAAGCTTGTTGTTGCTAAATTCAGCCACCTGACGCATGTGATTATTTATATTTTCTGGATGCTCTTCCTTGGCTTCCATCTTGATCATGCTTTCCATTCAGGCCTGCAATCACTTGGCTTTAACCACAATAAGTACACACCGGCAATGTTTATCCTTAGCCGGATCATTGCAATCATACTCACTGTTGGTTTTATAATCATCCCATTGGTGATTTATCTTACATTTTAACTTTCTATTGACCATTTTCAATCTCTATAAGATATGGCAGAATTAAATTCAAAAATACCACAAGGGCCTTTAGCCGATAAGTGGACAAGCTACAAATCACACATAAACCTTGTAAATCCCGCCAATAAAAGAAGGCTGGAGGTTATTGTTGTTGGGACCGGATTGGCCGGGGCATCAGCTGCTGCATCATTGGCAGAGCTTGGTTTTAAGGTGAAGGCTTACTGTTACCAGGATAGCCCACGGCGTGCACATAGTATAGCAGCGCAGGGTGGTATTAACGCAGCTAAAAATTATCAGAACGATGGCGACAGTGTTTATCGTTTATTCTATGATACTATTAAAGGTGGTGATTACCGTGCCAGAGAGGCTAACGTTTACCGCCTTGCCGAAGTAAGTAATAATATTATTGACCAGTGCGTGGCTCAGGGGGTGCCTTTTGCGAGGGAATACGGCGGATTGCTTGATAACCGCTCATTTGGGGGTGCACAGGTATCCCGTACGTTCTATGCCAGAGGTCAGACCGGACAGCAGCTTCTACTTGGAGCTTACAGTGCTTTAAGTCGCCAGATATCTAAAGGAAACGTTGAAATGTACAGCAGGCACGAGATGCTTGATGTTGTTGTAGTTGAAGGAAGGGCCAGGGGCATTATTGCACGAAATCTGGTTACAGGAGCTATTGAACGTCATGCTGCTCATGCGGTTGTGATCGCCAGTGGAGGCTATGGAAACGTATTCTTCCTTTCAACCAATGCCATGGGATCTAATGTAACTGCCGCCTGGAAAGCACATAAAAAAGGGGCATATTTTGGAAATCCCAGCTTTACACAGATTCATCCCACCTGTATTCCGGTGCACGGAGAATATCAGTCAAAACTTACCTTAATGAGTGAGAGTTTGAGAAACGACGGACGAATTTGGGTTCCAAAAAACAAGGAGGATTCAGCAAAGGTCAGGGAAGGGAAACTTAAACCAACAGATATCAGGGAAGAAGATCGCGATTACTACCTCGAGCGTCGTTACCCGGCATTCGGAAACCTGGTGCCACGTGATGTTGCATCACGGGCGGCTAAAGAACGCTGTGATGCCGGTTATGGTGTTGGTGAAACCGGACTTGCAGTTTACCTCGATTTCTCAGATGCCATTAACCGTTTGGGAAGGTCAACCATCGAAGCAAGATACGGCAATCTTTTCCAGATGTACGAAAAGATTGTCGATGAAAATCCATACGAAACGCCAATGATGATATATCCTGCAGTTCACTATACAATGGGAGGGCTCTGGGTGGATTATGAACTTATGACTACCGTTCCCGGCTTATATGCTGCCGGTGAAGCAAATTTTAGTGATCATGGGGCCAACAGGCTTGGCGCATCTGCTCTGATGCAGGGACTGGCTGATGGTTATTTTGTTTTACCATACACTATTCAGAATTACCTGGCTGACCAGATAAGGGTACCAAAGATATCAACCGATCTTCCTGAATTCAAAGAAACTGAGCAAAAAGTGATCGATCAGATCAACCGGCTCATGAACGTTAAGGGGAACACAACTGTTGATACTTTCCACAGGAAGCTGGGTATTATCATGTGGGAGAAGGTTGGAATGGCACGTAATGAAGAGAATCTGAAGAAGGCAGTTGCTGAAATTGCTGACTTAAGAAAAGAGTTCTGGAAAGATGTCAGGATTCCAGGAACCGCAGATTCCATTAATCCCGAACTGGAGAAAGCAGGAAGGGTTGCCGATTTCCTTGAACTTGGTGAATTAATGGCACGTGATGCTTTACATCGACAAGAGTCATGCGGAGGCCATTTCCGTGAAGAATACCAAACACCTGAAGGAGAAGCCCTTAGAAACGATGATACATTCATGTATGTGGCTGCCTGGGCTTATAAAGGCGAAAATGCCGAACCTGAATTGGTTAAGGAACCACTTGAATATGAATTCATTGAGGTTAAACAGAGAAATTATAAATAACGGGATTAACATCTAAGATTGAAACCGGCCATGGCTGCTTTCAATAATCAGCAAATGGATGTTAATTAAAAACTGAATATTATGGACCTTACACTCAAAATATGGCGTCAAAAAAACGCACTCAGTAAAGGAAAATTTGTGACTTACCAGGTAACCGGTATTTCTTCAAACAGCTCATTTCTTGAAATGATGGATGTGCTGAACGAATCACTGGTTAAAAAAGGAGATGATCCGGTTGCATTTGACCATGACTGCCGGGAAGGCATTTGCGGGGCATGTGGTATGTACATTAATGGCAGGCCCCACGGACCAGATACAGCAGTTACGACCTGCCAGTTGCATATGCGCAAATTCAAGGATGGAGATACAATTGTTATTGAACCTTGGCGGGCCAGAGCATTCCCCGTATTGAAAGACCTGGTTGTTGATCGCTCGGCATTCGATAAGATCGTTCAGGCAGGTGGCTATGTTAGTGTTAACACAGGTGGTGTTCCTGATGGAAATGCAATACCGGTAAGGAAAGAGGATGCAGACCTTGCGATGGATGCTGCAGCATGTATTTCATGCGGTGCCTGTGTGGCAGCCTGTAAAAATGCTTCTGCTATGCTCTTTGTAGGTGCTTTTGTTTCAAAATTTGCCCTTTTACCGCAGGGAAGAACAGAAGCAATTGAACGGGTACAAAATATGGTGGCTGAAATGGACAGGCAGGGATTTGGCAACTGTACAAACACCGGTGCCTGTGAAGCTGAATGCCCGAAAGAAATTACACTTGAAAACATTGCACGTTTAAACCGTGAATTTATCAGCGCAAAAATAAAAGGCAGGAAATTCGAGAATAAAAGGAACGACTCAGCATAGTTAAGTTACTACTTCTTTAAGAAGTTATTAAAGGCAGTCTGGCATCAGACTGCCTTTTCTATTTAAGATCTATTAAAGATATGTTTGGCTTAACCTCCATTCAACCTCCATTTAGCCTCCATTTAATCTCCATTCAGCCTCCATCTCTATAATGGACGTTAAATGCACGTTAAATGGAAGATGAATGGAGGTTGAATGGAGGTTGAATGCAATGAATTTTAAACAGATCTTTAAAGGATCTGAGTTTTTAAGGAATCGAATAGTTATAGGATTAAATTCTTGTCTTACATGCGTAACCACTTCATGGCCTTCAGAGAGATATCAAGGAAGAGAATTGAGCCGTTTGCGTTACGTTCAATATGGTAGATGGCATCATTGAATTCATTTGCGAAAAGGTCAACATTAGAGGGGTTAATAAATCGTGTAAAGTCACTGACAAATTTCTTTTCTTCACCTTCTGCATTAATGTAACCGGTTAGACCGAAGTTATTAAGTGTGCAGTACCTGGTTACGCGAAGTGCATATAAAAGGTACTTCTTCATATACTCCCTGCCGTTTGAATTCAGGTCAGAGGCCATTTTTACAGCAGCTGCTATATCTCTGCGGTAACAAATTCTCATCCAGTCCCTAAAAGTGATGAATAGTTCATTATGGCTGCTGCCATCAGCAATAATATGCAATCCTTCAGTCATATTGCCATCAGCCATGAACCTGGCATTCCTGGCCTCTTCAATTGTACTGCCCGTTAATTTATGTAATCCCTCTTCAATCTCCTCATCGCTATACCTCGGGAATTTAATAAGCTGGGTTCTTGAAATTATTGTTGGCAGTAGCTGATCCTGCTGTTCGGTTATTAAAATAAAAAGGGTTTTGTCAGGTGGTTCTTCGAGTATTTTCAGGATTTTGTTGGCGCCTGTATGATGGATTTTTTCAACCATCCAAATGATCATCACCTTGTATTCTGATTCATAAGAAGTGTAACTCAGTTTCCTGATGAGGTCGTTGCAGTCTTCAGTATTGATAAGTCCCTGTTTATTTTCTATGCCAATTTGATCATACCAGTCATTAATATTGAAAAAACCCTGGTTTTTCTGAACTATGGTTCTCCAATGGGCAAGAAACATTGTGCTCATCGGTTTTGAATCAAACTCTTTGGTTGTGGCTACCGGATAAAGGAAATGAAGGTCAGGATGAGCCAGTTTACTATACTGGAGGCAGGTTGGACAAACGCCACATGAATCATCAGCAGTTCTGTTGGCGCAGTTGATATACTGGGCGTAAGCGAGTGCCAAAGCCAGTTTCCCTGATCCCTGTGGACCAAAAAACAACTGGGCATGACTAACCCTCTGTTCATGAACAGTTTTTTTAAGCCTGTCTTTTATCTGCTGTTGTCCCGGTATATCACTAAACCGCATTGCCGTCACATTTTAAGGCGGTAAAAATAATGATTAGTTTCCGAATTAAAGGTAGTAACCGTAATTATCAATCAATTGATATACCTTTTCAGGAAGGAAGTATTTAACAGATTTCTTGTTATGAATCGCATTGCGGATAAAACTTGCAGATATTTCAATTCTTGGGGCATCTATAAGTTTAACTGACGAATGTTTTGTGAGCTGGTGCTCATCACTTCCATGCCTTGGATATAGTAAAAGACTGTATTGTGCAAGAATTGCCTCGTAATTTTTCCATTTGTGAAAGTTTAGCAAAAGATCAGTTCCACCTGTAAGTATAAATTTCCTGTCGGGATATTTTTCACTTAAATGGGTTAGGGTATCAATAGTATAAGATGGTTTGGGCAGATGGAATTCAATGTCATTTGCCCTGAACCTGGTATCATTGCCAATGGCTTCCTGCACCATTTCGAAGCGGGCATAGTCGGCTAATAGAGTTGCTTTGTCTTTAAGGGGATTATGGGGAGAAACAACAAACCACACTTCATTGAGTCCGCCGAATTCTACCAGATACTCAGCTACGCATAAATGGCCGATATGAATAGGATTAAATGAGCCGAAAAAGAGCGCAGTTGGTTTTTCAGTTGAAGGCATCTATTGTTGGTTTTTTACTTAAAGTTAAAAAAGTCACTGGTAACTTTAACAATTTCTTCCTTTGCTTTATTCAAATCATCGTTGATAATAATATAGTCGAATTTTTGAGCATACTCCAATTCCTTAGCAGCCTTAGCAACTCTCTTACTGATGGTTTCAGTAGTATCGGTATTCCTGCTATTCAATCTTTCGCGGATCACCTCTACTGAAGGTGGTTTAATAAAGAGAGCGAGTGCCTTGCTGCCGAATTCCTTCTTGATGTTTAATCCTCCAACAACGTCCACATCAAAAACAACATCATGTCCTTCGGCCATCAGTCTTTTAACTTCACTTTTAAGCGTGCCATAAAAACTTCCCTGGTATACTTCCTGCCATTCAAGAAGGTCACCCTCTGCAATTCGTTTACGGAACTCGTCATCAGTGATAAAGAAATAATCTTTGCCATCAGTTTCACCGGTTCTGATTTTGCGGCTTGTTGCTGATACTGAGAAAGCAAGAGAAGGAAAGACTGATAAAAGGTGTTTTACAAGAGTGGTCTTACCTGATCCGGAAGGAGCTGAAACAATAATTAATTTTGGTTGATGGTTCATTATAAAGTGACAGGATTTTTTTGTCAATATTTTTAAGCTTAAAGTATGTTTGCCAGTTGTTCTTTTATTTTCTCCAATTCATCCTTCATTTGTACAACTATACGTTGAATATTGGCATCATTTGCTTTTGATCCGATGGTATTAATTTCACGGCCTATTTCCTGGGTAACAAAAGAGAGTTTTCTTCCGTTAGCCTCTGATTCTTTCAGTGTTTCAGTAAAATAATCGAGATGTTTTTGAAGGCGTACCTTTTCTTCAGTAATGTCAAGCTTTTCAAGGTAGTATATAATTTCCTGCTCAAAACGGTTTGAGTCGAGTGAATTATTCGCGGTGAATTCACTTACTGATGCCCTTAATTTTTCTCTGAAGTTGCTATTACGTATGTCTTCAAACTCATCAAGCCCTGTAAGTAACTTAGCAATTATTGCAACATGAAGTTTAAAGTCTACCAAGAGTAGTTCACCCTCATGAATCCTGAATTTGTCTAATTCATCAATAGCTTTGTCGAGGCAGCTGTTTACTGAACTCCATTCTTCATCAGTAAAAACATCCCTCGAAGGTTTCATCACTTCGGGAAGTTTCATGATTACCGATAATATATCAGTTGATGGTTCTCCTAATGATAGAGCAATTTCCTTAAGTTCATTATAATATCCTGTAACAAGTGCACGATTAATAACAGAAGGCAATTCGTTGTCAGTATAATCAATTTGTCCGGTTAATTCTATCTTACCTCTTTCAAGACGTTTAGATATCATTGACCTGATATCAGCTTCCTTTTCCCTGAATAAAGGCGCCAGTTTCACATTTAGATCAAGTTGCTTACTGTTAAGTGATTTGATTTCAATTGTTACTGTTTTGCCTTGTAGTGTAACTGTACTTTTACCAAAGCCGGTCATTGATTTTAGCATATACTTTGCTTTTTCTGCAAATTTACACTTTAGATTTACACGTGAGCTTTATAAATAACACACATAATTTGCAAACAGATGAAAATTTCTGGCCGGTATGTATGTAAAAATCATTAATATTGTATAAAAAAAATCAATGATTAAGGCAGTTATAATTGATGATGAAGTAAATTCAAGGGACAGTCTGAGGGAAATGATACGTATTTATTGTCCTGATATCTACGTAATATCTGAAGCTGAAGGTGTTAAATCAGGCTTGAAATGCGTCGATCAATTTAAACCTGATCTTGTATTCCTTGATATAAAGATGCCGGATGGATCGGGATTTGACTTCCTAAATAAAGTAGAATCAATTGACTTCAGGGTAATTTTTGTCACAGCTTTTGAAGAATTTGCTATTAAAGCTTTTAAATTCAACGCCATTGATTATATTACAAAACCGCTTGATCCCTATGAATTAAAGCAGGCTGTTGATAGGGCCTTGCAGGTTTTCAGCAAAGGAAACGTGAATGATTCAATTAAGCTATTACTTGAATCAATGAATCCCCAGTCTCAGCATAACCATAACCGTAAAGTGGTTTTAAAAACTCTTAATATAATTCATGTAATTGAGATTGACCGTATTATAAGGTTAGAATCAGATAGAAATTATACAATTTTTTACCTGGTTGAAAAGGAGAAGATACTTATGTCCCGGTCAATGAGAGAATATGAGGAAACACTATTAGAACATAATTTTTTCAGAGTACACAACTCACACCTGATCAATCTTAATTTCGTGAGAAAATTCTTAAAGGATGATTTAATTTGCGTTTTAAGTGACAATACCAACATTCCTGTTGCATACAGGAAAAGAGATGAACTTCTTCTTGCGCTTCAAGCACTTTAAAACTAAATTAACACTGCAATTATCCTTAATTTACCTACGCCAGATAACTGAATAGCTACGTTTGATAATTATCTCTGTTTATGATTAAGTTGTTGTTTTAATTTGCAACTGCAGAATAATTATTATATGAACCTGGCATATTCTCATATATTCCATTCAAGTACATTATGGGGCGGACATCTTTTCACTGGAGATACCATTGAGATCAATGGCATGAATATTACACTTAAAAGAAACCATATATTCCTTAAGGAATTTTATTCTATTTCAATCCCTCTGACTAATATAGTAAATGTAAAAGTGATAAAACATAGATCGGGAGCCGATATATTAGTTGAATCACAGTCCCAGAATTTCTTTTTCAGTAAAGGATACCGATATACTGCTGCATGCAGGATCAAGCAGCTACTATTACAATAATCTCCTTTTGCTACTTTTTTGTTGAGTAATTGAATTGAGAGGCTCAATTTAGCTAAATTTGTCAGAAGCTGCTTTTATACCTGACCAAGTGAAGAAAATAACACCTGTTAAAGAAACCAGGCAAGAAGAATTTATTGCACCAAAAGTGACACTTATGGATGCCCAACCCGATATCCTCACTGCAATGCATGATGATATAGCGATGGCCAAAAAAAGTATCTACCTTGAAATTTATAGAATAGCTTACGATTACACCGGCGAACAATTCAGGGATATATTGGCTATTAAGGCTAAACAGGGACTTATAGTTAAAATTTTGGTCGATTCGTGGGGCACGCCTCCTAACCCTCTCTTCTTTGATCCTATTGTTAAGAATGGAGGTCATGTTATATTTTTTCGCAAAATGAAGTTTGGAATAGATTTCTTTACTAAAAATCATAGGCGAAACCACCGGAAAATTCTGGTAATTGATGATGAAATCTGTTATATAGGATCACCAAATCTGACTGGTTACTCGGTTAAATGGCGTGAAATATGCCTTCGGATTGAAGGTCAGCTGGCCCCGATATTGAAAAAAAGTATAATTGACAGTATAAAGCTTTACGATAAGTATATCTTCAATAAATTTTCGTTTAAGAAAACCATTTTTTTCGATGGCTTCGAGATAGTCCAGGATCTTCCTTCAATATATCGTCAGCAGATTAAAAAGCGTTATGAAAAACTCATTGCCAGAGCAAGAACCGAGATAATTATCGAAACTCCTTACTTTCTTCCTGGTTTTAAGCTGCGAAGACTGCTGGCACAGGCAGCAAATCGTGGTGTGAAAGTGCAGATCATCATGCCTTTGCATTCTGATGTAAAGATAGTTGACTTATTAAGGGATAAATACCTGAAGTTTTTTTACAAGAACGGTTTGGATATTCAATTTTTTACTGCAAGTAATCTGCATGCGAAATGTGTGATGATTGATAAAAATACTTTCACAGTAGGTTCAGCCAATTTTGATTATAGAAGCTTCAGATACCAGCATGAGATAATACTGTTAGGTCACCAGGAATCAATTATTGATTTAGTTGACCGACATCTTCAGGAAAGTCTGAAAGGATGTATTCCTTTTGACTATGAACGTTATCTTCGCCGACCAAAAATTGAACGAATATTCGGATGGATGCTGCTACCTTTCAGGCATTTTTTCTAGTCAAATCAAATTTCTAAAAGGAAGAGGCCTAAAAAAAAGAGATGCCTCGTTTGGCATCTCTAGTTCTTACTTTTTGAATTATTTAAGTTGCAGGAAATTATTGAATTGCAATTTCCTTTTTAATTACAGCATCTTCTCGTCTTGGTAAGGTAATTTTAAGGATACCATTGGTGTAATCTGCACTAATACTGTCAAGATCAACTGTTTTAGGTAAAATGAAGCTTCTGCTTACATTGTTTTTTGAGAATTCCCTGCGAAGGAACTTTTCATCCTGCACTTCATTCTCCTGTTTCGTTTCAGCAGAAATATTTAACGTTTGCTGCTCGATATTAATCTTAAAATCTTCTTTGTTGAATCCGGGAGCCGACATTTCAATAACAAAACTGTTTTCGTTGTCATAAATATTGGCCGGATAATTATATCTGCCAGTTTCACGCATAGTATTGCTGAAAAACTGATCCATTAAACTTAATGCGGGTTGGTTAAAT
Source organism: Lentimicrobium sp. (assembly GCA_035298745.1). Lineage (GTDB taxonomy): Bacteria > Bacteroidota > Bacteroidia > Bacteroidales > Lentimicrobiaceae > Lentimicrobium. Next base: position 20,642 of record DATGXS010000052.1, read on the forward strand.
CTGATCATATTCATCGTTCGTTCCTCCTATAATTTTTTATTGTTTGTTTTGATTCATCATTTTCAATTTGTATGCCAGTACTAAAAATTATGCTTTGGCTATTAAAAACAAGACAAAATGGCTGAAAAGATTTTAATTATAGAAAAAAACAGGACAATATGGCTTAATTCATGTCGACTCCAACACTTTTACTGTAATTTTTCGTTAATTAGTCATTAAATACCGGAGACGAAGTTTTTTTAACTTTTTAAATGGCAGCAAGTCAACACAGGGCAATTCTAAAACTATTTGCGTTCAGGCGAATAATTATACCAATAATAATTGGTCTGGCTGTTATCATTTACATGATGGTAGGTGATTTATCAAAAGGTGACCTAAGATCAATAAGGTTAACATGGGATTCAGTATTGTTCTTTTTTCTTGCAATACTTATGGTGGCAGTCAGAGATTTATCATACATGTACAGAATTAAACTTCTTACTAATAATGAATTGTCGTGGCGTAAAGCATTTCAGGTTGTTTTTCTCTGGGAATTTTCTTCCAGTGTAACACCATCAGTAGTTGGAGGTTCAGCAGTTGCAATCTTCATTCTTACCAAAGAAAAAATAGGTACAGGAAGGGCAACGGCAATTGTGATGGTTACTGCACTTCTCGATGAATTATTTTATATTGTTCTGGTTCCTGTAACATTCTTATTAGCAGGCGTTGAACGACTAACCGTTGAAGGTGCTCTATTCAATTTTCTTGGTTCAACATTTTCTACAATGGGAATTTTTACGGTAGGTTATGTAATAATCCTGCTTGTTACCTTTCTTCTTGGATACGGTGTATTTATCAATCCGGCTGGTTTTAAATGGTTGTTGATCAGGATAACAAAATTGCGGGTGTTTAAGCGATTTGCTCATGCTGCCGGGCACACAGGTGATCAAATACTTGAAACATCGACTGAGTTTAAAAGTAAATCCTTGCAATTTTGGCTGAAAGTCTTTTCAGTTACAGGTTTATCGTGGACAGCCAGGTTTCTGGTTGTAAATTTCCTTATTGTTGGATTTACTTCTTATGTTTCATTAGGCGATCATTTTCTTATCATGTCAAGGCAATTGATGATGTGGGTAATCATGCTGATAAGTCCAACTCCGGGAGGAAGTGGAATTGCTGAGTTCTTCTTTCCTATATTCCTTCGTGAATTCATCGCAGGTTCAACACGTGATCTTACTGTTATTGTTGCACTGGCATGGCGGATGCTGACTTATTATCCGTATCTGATCATTGGTGCTTTAGTTCTTCCCTTTTGGTTAAGAAGAGTTTATCTTGGAAGAAAGCTTATAAAGTTCAGAAAATAGTTATTTAATCTATTTCCATAACTTTGTGTGATCAATCATCAAAAATTATATCCATGTTAAGTGATAGAAAGTTCCGGTTACTCCCTCAGGGTAATCGTCAATCATTCTTTGTAATGCTCATTCTTATTACTATCATAATACTCGGAAGAATTCTCACATTGAAAACAGATGAGCTGAGTTGGGATGTTCTTGGATACTATATTCATCTGCCTGCTTTGTTTATATACAATGATTATGGATTAAGCGACCTTGGATGGATTCATACGTTGCTTGACAAGTATCATTTTACAGGAACTTTATACCAAATAAGCACCGGTCCTGATAATAATCCAATCTTTTTTTTCCTGATGGGTATGGCTATCTTATATAGTCCATGGTTTTTTGTTGGTCATTTTTCAGCTCAGATATTAGGATATCCGGTTGATGGATTCAGCCTGCCATATCAATATGCACTGGCCCTTGGTGCTATTGTTTACACAATCATTGGATTGGTATATCTGAGAAAGATCCTGCTTAATTTTTTCAGTCAGTCGATTACAATTATAACAATGATTATAATTGTGCTTGCCACTAATTACCTTCATTTTATGACGGTAAAAAATCTGGAGACTGCCAATGCACTTTTCATGTTTATTACATTAATTACATGGAACACAATACAATGGCATAAAACCCATAAGCAACTAAACCTGATTTTACTTTCAGCTTTCATTGTTTTAATGGCATTATGTAAACCCAGCGAGGTTATGGTCGTTCTAATTCCACTTCTGTGGGGAGTTTATGATAAAATAACTTTAAAGGCAAAGTTTAAGACCATATATGAGTATAAGGGCCAATTTATAATTGCGTTTATTGTGGCATTTATAATAGCTCTTCCGCAGATGCTTTATTGGTTCAAAGAAACAGGTTATTTCATCTATGACAGTTATAAGAATCCGGGAGTGGGGTTAGATCTTACTTCTCCTCATATTATACCAATCTTGTTCAGCTATAAAAAAGGCTGGCTTGTGTATACACCAGTTATGGTGTTTTCACTTATTGGATTCTTCTTCCTATATAAGAAAAACAAAGGACTTTTCTTTCCCATATTTTCATATTCAATACTCGCATTTTATATTATTGCAAGCTGGACAGAGTGGTGGTACGGAGCTTCTTTTAGTATCAGGCCGATGATAACTCTTTATCCACTGTTTGCTATAGCTATGGCATCTTTATTTGAATATTTAAAGGATAGAACAGTAGTCATAAAAAGTGTAGTTGGTTTATTGGTGGTATTTTTTATGTTACTAAATCTGTTCCAGACATGGCAACTTAATAAGTATATTTTAGATCCATATCGAACCAATAAGAACTATTACTTTGCAATATTCGGTAAGACAAAAATTACTGAAGCCGAAGGAAATCTTCTTTCTGCCGATTTTAGTGGTGGGGGGAATGCTAAATTTCCCGGTGAATCTTACTTCAGGCACAAAAACATTGGTTTCTACAATTTTGATGAATATGGTGATTACTATTCATCACACCTGGTAAGTGATTCTTTAAAGGGCAGGGTTCTTAAAATGGACAGTACATACAACTTTTCTCCTGAGATTAGTTTAACTTATGAAAGTATGACCTCAAAGGAGTATGTTTGGATATTTGCTGAAGCCGATGTATTTATCCCGTATGGCTATAAGGAAGAACTTCCACTGTTGGTGATGACCTTTGAAAGAAGAGAAGGATCATATTTCTATCACTCCTACGGTATTGACACTACAATATACAAGCCAGGGTCCTGGGGTAAAATCAAAGCGCAGTTAATGACAAACGACGTCAGGAGTAAGCACGATAAGTTTAAAATATACATATGGCAGCGTGGAAAGATGCCTGTATATATTGATAATCTTAAAGCTGACTTATTTGAACCGAAATAATTTATCCGCAGTGGAAATACTTATCTACAAGGTCCTGCATTTTTTCTTTATTGCAGTGTACCTGGTCGCGTAGTTGTTCATCCTTGAAACTTCTTAGCTTACGGGCAACACCTTCTATAACGCTTTGTGGGAAGACATCATACTGAAGATATACATCAGCTTGTTTTTCAAGCATTCCTGCTGACTCCCAGCATGAAACAGGGAGCTGGTTCAACTGCGACAGTCTTTCCTTATTGGCATCATCAAATATATTTACATCAACGTACCACTTCTCAGCAAGCTCAAGGGCATTGCTCATCTCTAAGCCATGTCGCGCAGCCACAGTAAGTCCGGCAAGCAAAAGATAAATATCAGCAGAACCATCAGGACAGCGGAATTCAACAGTTTGAAGCTGAGAATGGTCTTGTTTTACTGGGGTTTCCTGTGGATTTGCATTAAAAATCATGTTATTTTCTCCAGCCCATCCAAGTGGTACTCTTACAAGGACACTCCGGTTGCGGTCACCCCAGCAGATATTGGTTGGCGCTTCCTGATGCGGAACAAGTCTGAAGTACGATGTTGGATTTGCGTTTCCAAAAGCTGTAAGTGAAGGTGCCAAATCAAGGTAACCGGCAATGGCTTTGCGAGCTGTATCAGAGAGTTTGCCATTTCCAATCATCTGATTCCTGCCATCTTTTACAAGCTTGGTATGTATATGAAGTCCGCTTCCTGCTTTACCAACAGTGATCTTCGGTGCAAAAGTTACAGTAACTCCATATTTATAAGCAATATTCCTGAGTATCCATTTAGCAATTACCAGCTGATCAGCTGCATCTTCAAGGGTAGTTGGCATAAATTCAATTTCATTCTGCTCAAAAAGCTTTCCTTCCTGTGTAAAATTTCCAACTTCTGAATGTCCGTATTTGATCAAACAACCTGCTTTAGCCATTGCACTCATAGCTTCTGTTCTCAGGAACTCCCATTTAGCAAAAGGGGCAGATTCATGATAACCTTTCTGGTCAACTGCAGGGAACAAGTCGTCTTCTTCGCTGATAATATAATATTCCAGTTCACCCATTACCTCAAATGACAATCCGGTTCTTTCTTTAAGCGCATTATGGGCCTTTCTGAGAATATATTCAGGTGAGCTTTCAAGTGGCTGACCATCTTTATTATAATATGAGCATAGTATGTCAATAGCCGGTACCTCTGAAAATGGGTTTACAAAAGCAGTTCTGTAGCGCGGTACCACATAAAGGTCACTTGAACCAGCCTGGATAAATGGGAACAAACTTGAGCCATCACAACGTTCACCCGTTGAGAGAATATTATTAAGGTGGTCAAGTGAACTAATAACAAAGTTTAAAGTTTTTAAACGACCATCACCGCCAACATACCTAAAATTAACCATTTCAATATTGTGGTCAACAATATACTTAATTAAGTCAGTTTTAGTAAATTCAGATGCTGGTTTATTTAGGTATTGTACCAGCGGATTCGGGTTCATCTCAGCAAAGTTCTTCATGGTTGGTAGTTGTTATTTCCCTTAAGGTTTTAAGCTTTCATCAAGTATTCCATTTGAAAAAAGTCATCAAAATTAGGAAGTTTTCGCTACAAAGTTCATGTAAGGGGTTAATTAATTATTCAACTGGTTCAAATATCATTAGAGGCAAAATAACTACCTTTACAGTCTTTCAGAAGTAAGGAGAAATACGATGGTTTCGGTAGAAGTAATTTTCTTTGTCTCTTTCCTGATTTTAATCACAGGGTTTTTACTGCTTGATCTCGGAGTACTGGATAAAAGCAACCATGTTGTATCCTTCAAAAGTGCTTTATTCTACACATTTGTTTGGATTGCAGTTTCTATTGGATTTTATATCCTGATCATTTTTCATGGTGATTGGATTCACCTCGGTCCCGATGGTACTATAGAAGAACTCCAGGGATTGATATCCCGATATGGACATCCCATAAAGATTAACGGACTCGATTATGCCAGTGCAGTAGAGGTTTATAAGAAGAATCTTGCCCTGGAATATATTACGGGTTATGTGATTGAATGGATGCTGTCGCTCGACAACATTTTTGTTATGGTGGTTGTATTCTATGCGTTTAAAGTAAAACCCCACTATTACCGAAGGGTGCTTTTTTATGGAATACTTGCTGCTGTTGTATTCAGGTTTCTATTTATTTTCACAGCTTCAGCCCTGATTCATCAGTTTCATTGGATTTTGTACCTGTTTGGAATTCTACTGATATATACCGGTATAAAGATGTTTTTTGAGAAAGAAGCTGCTCATATTGATACACATGATCACCCGGTAGTTAAATTTGCATCCAAATATCTGCCTGTTTATCCGCGTTTTGCCAGGCATCATTTCTTTGTACACAAAGAGGGAAGACTAATGATTACTCCATTATTCATTACATTGATGGTCATTGAGTTTTCAGATGTTATGTTTGCTGTTGATTCAATACCTGCTATTTTTGCTGTAACAAGTGATCCATTTGTCATCTTCTTCTCCAATGTTTTTGCAATTCTTGGTTTAAGGTCAATGTTTTTTGTACTTATCAAAATCATTGACATCTTCAGGTACCTGAAGACTGGATTAGCAATACTTATGGGCTTTATAGGTATAAAGATGTTGTTAGGGAAATATCTCACCGACTGGGGTTTTACAACCGCTTATTCACTATATACCATCTTGGCCATAATGGTAATAAGTGTTGTTTTATCACTTATATTTCCTGATAAAGAGAATACAATAGATAAAAAAAGCAGGTAAACCTGCTTAGTGAGAGCCACTCATGGGACTCGAACCCACGACCCGCGCATTACGAATGCGCTGCTCTACCGACTGAGCTAAAGTGGCCTTAAAATTAAAGGCAGGTATATGCCTGCCCTTAATTAGTCGGGATGAGAGGATTCGAACCTCCGGCCTCTTCGTCCCGAACGAAGCGCGCTACCAGGCTGCGCTACATCCCGATTCTTAATAATACTAAGGCATGGACGACTGCCTTGAGCGATGCAAAAATAGATAATTTTTAAGAAGAAAACAAAAGGGCAGGTTTTCAGCCTACCCTTTTTTGAATGTTTCAACTCATTAGTTTAACGCGCCGGAGGAGTAGCCAATGCTGCGGCTTCTTCAGCGGTTATGGCCCTGTTAAAGAAGTGCATATCGTCATACTTACTCAAATCAGAGAAGTGTTGCCAGTATACGAAATTTGGCATACCGGAACCTATAGTTATTGACGTAACACCCGTCCAGTCAATTGGAGCCGGAGTTGTTGGTATATATTCCATAACCTGTTCACCATTGATGTATGCAACTGCTTTGTCCTGTCCTATTGAAAGAGCAACATGAATCCATGAACCATCGGGGTTAAAAGTATAGAATGGATTCATCCAGACTTCTGCTGTTCCATCACCAAAGTTCAATCCAAGTTTTTGTTCAGTGGCGGTTCCTTCACGGAATAACCTTAAACCCTGAGCTCTTGATTCTCCCACCGGACTAATAGCAATAATACCGGCTCTGTCGGGAGATGCATTTACGTTGATCCAAAATGCGATACTAAACTCTGGAGAGATAATGCCATCGGTTGATAAAGTGATATATGAATCAGTATTTCCCTGATATGCATCTCCATTAATACCTTCTGAGAAGGAAGGAGAACCCGTAACGGCAATTGCTGCACCATTAATATATTCAGTAAAATCACCATCAAAGGGCAGGTAAAGTACTTCACCTTCCATTGGAGTATAAGGAGGAACGGTTACTTTACGGAAATTAACGAACTTGCTTTTACTCTTACCAGCAAGGTCAGTTACAGTAACAGTAAGTTTGTGGTCACCATCTGTTAATCCGTCATAGTCATAATTAATAACGGCTCTTCTGTAATCCTTAAAAGAATTAACAGTTCCAATTTCAGTTCCGTCAATATCAAGCTTGACTGAAGCAATCTCAATATCGTCGGTAGCTGTAACTTTGAATGTAACCAAAGTTTCACCTTCCTGCAAACGTACGGGTTTACCTGTTACAGGGTAGTTTATTTCAATTGTGGGATCTTCCACATCGTTACCGGGTGCCAGAGGAGTAATTGGATCAATCCCTTTCTCGCATGATACAGCCATTGCTGCTACCAGGCAACTGATGAATAAGGTCTTTATTCGTTTCATGTCTTTTCGTTTTTTAACTGTTCAAAATGTGCCTATTGACCACCTAAGATTGGTAATTGATCAACCTGAGGTTGTGGATAAGGGAGGAATATCTTTGATGCATCAAAATTCCTTCCATCGTAACTCAGCTCATTGTATCTCTGAAGACGCACCATGTCATAATACCGTTGTCCCCATTCCATAGCAAGTTCAGCAAATTTTTCATCCATTACCTGATCAAGTGTCACGCTTGAAAGTGGATCCATATCAGCTCTCTCCCTTACAATATTAACAGCTTCAACTGCGGTACCTGCATTACCTGTAGCGCCTTGTGTGAGTGCTTCTGCATACATTAACAGGATTTCAGCATACCTGATGACAGGCAAATTTTTATTTGTTCCATAATCAGTTCTGCCTTCGGTAAGTTGATTTGATGGAAGATAATGTTTGCCACTGACAAATAGTTCTCTTGCAAAATCGTTGATAACATCACCTGAAGGTGTAGTATTTGAAACCCAGGAAGGAAGATTTGCATAATTGGGATCTTTCTGGATTTCTAGAATTCCCCTGTTAGTAAAAAGAACACTGGTTTGTAATCGAATGGTTTCACCCCTGTCGAGCATAAACTTTATATACTTCATACTAGGCTCCCAGAAACCCCAACCATCACCGGCACCTGTTACCGCAGGAGTCCAACCCTGAGGTCCAAAGAAAGCAAACAGATAAGAGTAATTATCACCAGAACCCTGACCTAAATCAGAATATTGCATTTCAAGGAGGTTTTCATTGCTGAGCTTGCCGGGTATTTTAAAAAGCTGATAAAAATCAGGCTCAAGGTTAAATTTACCTGAACTAATGATTTCGCCTGTAGCATCAGCCACTTTCTGGTATTGTTTCAGTTCAAGGTTTGCCAGTGCTTTCATTGCCAATGCAGTATATTTGGTCACACCACCAGGCAGATCAGTCCTTTCGTTTGGTCTAAGGGCAGGCAAATTTGGAGTAGCTTCATCCATCCAATCAGAGATCATCTGCATAATCTCATCCTTTGAAGAAAGAGGAGTCTTATACAGCACAGCAGGGTCAGATGATGGCGGTACCACAAGGTTTCCCCAGGTACGGCTTAATTGAAATAACCAAAAAGCTTTAAGCACTTTTACTTCAGCAATGTATTGATCAGCATCACTTTTATTTGACGCATACTGTTTGTACAATTCAATTTGTTCCATTGCAGAATTAGCAGTGAGGATGTTTCCAAAATAGTTTAACCAGTATGAGTTGTACATCCAGAAGTCTTTGTTGTAATTGTATTTATCGGTTTCAGAAAAATCCTGCTGGTCACCTAAACCGCCTGCATTGACATCATCACCCCTTACAGCAATCAGAGGCAGGTTTTCCCACTCAGTCTGCTGGAATCTTGCATAAGTTCCAATGAGTGGTTGAATCATGTTCTGGGTTTGTGTATAATCAGTCTGAACAGCAAGCCTTTCATTTTCGGCCTGCTCATTAAGGTATTTTTCACATGACGTCAAGCTTAGAAGAAGGCATGAAGCCAGTATACTCTTTATTAAAATTTTATATCGTTTCATAGTTTCTCTTGCCTTAAAAGTTAAAACTTAATGTTCAGGTTAATGGTATATATTGCTGCTACCGGATATGTTTGTGTGTCCCATCCATTAGGTATTTCAGGTGTAAATCCATTATAAGAAAAAAGTGAAACAGGTCGCTCAGCAGCCAATGCTATTCTGGTCACCGGAAACTTAGGGCCTAACCAGTTACTGTTTTTAATAGTATAACCAAGCTGCACACTCTGGATTCTGAAAAATCCTCCATCTTCAACGAAATAATCACTCATTTTCTGATTCCAGCCTTTACGTAATCCTTTTGATGAAGGATATTTATTGGAAGTGCCTTCACCATGCCACCTGTTTTCTGCCAGATCAGCATCAAGGTTACCATCAGCTGTCCATATCAGTTCACCACGCCTGCGGTTAAGTATCTTGTTTCCTTCTTGTCCATAAACACTCGTAGAAAAGTCCCAGTTGGCGAAATTAATATTGATGAAACCACCATACATTATTTTGGGCAGATATGAACCAAGAATAACCCTGTCATTATCATCAACTTTTCCGTCATTGTTCTGGTCAACATACTTAAAATCTCCGGGTTCCAGACCATTGGCAATTGCAACAGGATCAGCTTCGATTTCTGACTGGTTCTGGTATACGCCTGCAACTTCCCGGCCATAAAAAGCATTCAGAGAGTTTCCAACATAAGTCCTTTGAAGGAATTCAGCAGTACCTCCTTCTATATATTGTTGTCCGTATAGATCAGTAGCCTCATTTTTTAGTGTTGATATGTTAGCTCCAACACTATAGTTTAATCTGTCGCTGACTTTATTTGTCCAGTCAAGTGACAGTTCAATACCTGAATTTCGGATTACACCAACAGGGCGTAAATACCGATCTCTAACAAATGGAAATGTAACGAGGATAGCTGCATTTTTTGTATCCCTGATATAATAGTCAAAATCAGCTGATAGCTTATTGTCAATTAAACGTGAAGTAAAACCAACATTTGTTTCTTCAGTAAGCTCCCACTTTAATTCAGAAAATGAATTGGTAACTATAGTTCCGGGATATACAATTCCATTAAAGGTTGTTCTGTTGATTGAACTCGTAAAAGTTCCGCTTGAGGCTGGAACATTTTCGTTGCCAAGCTGGCCCCAGCTTGCTCTTAATTTTAAATAGTTTAAAACATTATTTTCAGGGAAGAACTCCTCTTCGGTAACAACCCATCCGATACCCACTGTAGGGAAAGTTCCCCAGGTCTGCTGATATTTGTTTGAACCATCAGCTCTAACTGTGGCATACAATAAGTACTTATCTCTGAAATTGTAGGCCAGTCTTCCAAAATACGAGAATCCATATCTGCGGAATCCGTTATCATATACTGCTGCATCATTTATAACTTCTGCCTGACTGATATACCAGTATTGTTCATAGTCAGTTGGAAAGTTTTTTGCTTGTGCAGCAAGAATTGTATTTCCATCATCCCTGTATGAAGTACCACCCATAAGTGTAAGCGTGTGCGCTCCAAGTGATTTGTTAAATGTAAGTACGTTATCCCATAAGTGTGTGTTCTGGTTTGTCCATACACGTGTTATTGTTGGATCTGCATTTTGGAAACTATTGCCAATGAACCATGGAAGATTTATTATCCTCTGGTCAATTGACATGAAAGAATAATTGTATGAAGTTTTAAATGTGAGTGTTTTAGGGAAAATAAAAAATTCTGCATATACATTGTTCAGCATTTTCTTGATCTTCATGTTGTCAATGTTATTGTCCATTGCCGGGAATGGATTTTGACCACTCCGGTATCCAAGATCCTGTGCATTGGAGTAATTGGTAGGAGTAGCTTCCGTGTTCATTTCATCATAAACCGGCATAATAGGTACTGCAAAGTAAGCATCATTCCATGCACTGGCCACGAAGTTATTTTTATCAGCATTACTGAAAATAATATTTCCGCCAATTGTCATCCATCTGGTAGCTTTAATATCAAGTTTAGTACGGAGATTAATCCTCTCATAATCATTCTTCATTTTCATGATACCATTCTGGAAAAAGTAATTGCCACCAATGGTGTATCTTACAGTTTCAGTACCGCCTGAAAAATCGAGACTATGATTGGTAATCAAAGCTGGTCTCAGAATTTCACCATACCAATCGGTATTAGGTTCAGGTACGCGGGGGTTAACCCTGCTGCGGCCATATCGTTGCATAGCATTAAGAATGAAAGACTGGTCAGCTTCTGATCCTGATTCAAGGGCCATGTTGGTAAATTGTTCCGAATTGGCCATTTTTACAACATTCTGGGCTATCTGGTAACCGGTATAGCCGTCATAAACAACCTGAGGTTTCATGTTGTACTGACCTGATTTGGTTTCAACCAGAATGACTCCATTTGCAGCTCTAACGCCATAAATGGCAGCTGCCGAAGCATCTTTCAACACTGACATTGATGCTATATCAGTTGGATTTAGAAAATCGATGTTTTCATAGAACATTCCGTCAACGATATACAAAGGATTTGATCCAACATCTTCATTGCTTCGGGGGTATGATCCTAACCCGCGTAACCTTACTGTCGGCATGCTTCCAGGACCACTGCCTGACACAACCTGCAAACCTGCAACTTTTCCCTGCAAAGCCTGCACTGGCTGTGATGCCGGCGTTCTGGAAATATCTTCTGCTTTAACAGTAGTTATGGAAGAGGTAAGATCTTTCACTTTAGTACTACCATAACCAACAACTACGACTTCTTCAAGTGAGGTTTTTGAGGTTTCAAGTGCAATATTTATCAGTTTTTGAGTTCCAATAGTTACTTCCTGTGTATCATAGCCGATAAAGCTAACAACCAGAGTATTTTCACCTGCAGAAAGCGTGATATTGAAGTTGCCGTCAAGATCAGTGGCTACACCTTTGGTTGTTCCTTTTACCACTACTGATGCACCCGGCAAGGATTCATTATTTGCACGGTCAGTAACCTTTCCGGTGATACTCCTTTCTTGTCCGAACACTGCAGTACCGGCAAAAAAGAGTAAGAGCAACACTATGCTCTTAAACCAGCCGGATGCTTGTTTTAGAGGTAGATGATTCTTCATAACATTTATTTTGATTTAAGGTTAATTGATTGGTTCTGAGTCTAACAAATATAAGCATAAAAAGCCCAAATTGTACTGTTCGCTGAATTTTGCAACAAGCATGATAATATCACCATTTCAAGGCATTTATTAACAATGCAACTTATGATTAGTTTTTGAAATTAAGCACTTAATATCTCTGCAAATGTAGCAAAATAGGACAAATCGATAAAATTGCATCTAGTCAAACGAACACTACCGGTTTTTTATCTTCATTTAAAAATTGTTATATTTTATTTTGATTAAATGCGATAAATGTGTATATTCGTAAAAAAAGCAAAATGCTAATTTACTTAACGTTAATCGGCATTTTTCTCTCAATTCTTTTGCTTTGCTTTAGTTCAGCAAAGTCAAAGGCTTCAATATATCTTAGTTTGTTCTTCTTTACGTTGAGCTTCTATGGGTGGATACAATGGGTGACCTTATACTCGGGGAATAAGTTGCTTCTGGCTATATTTTATACCAATTTTGGCTGGTTGGCATACATGGAAGGTCCGTTATTGTATTGGTACATTAGAAGTATACTTAATGATGACCCAAAATTAAAGAAAGGTGATGTATTTCATATACTGCCAATGGTAATATTTTTTCTAACGGCATTACCTTATATTTTTACAGATTTCTCATACAAACTTGATATCGCAGATAAAATAGTAAACAATACGAGTTATCTGGCAATTGCAAAGCCAACTTTACTGTATGATCTTTTACCAACTGAATTGATTTTTCTGAGTCGTCCACTTTTATTATTTGCTTATTGCTTTTATTCATTAGTTCTATTTGTAAGTACTGTACAAAAAGAAAAAGATTCAGTTTTTGAAAAGCAACTGAGATTCATGTCACAATGGATAACAGCATTGTTTGGGTTTCTTACAGTATTGGTAGTAAGTCATTTGAGCTTGATAATGATTTCCTTTGAGATGCGTGATGAAGAAGTTTTTTTTACGCTCAATGTACTGCAGATAATGTCAGCTATTGGTTTGACAGGTTTATTGCTATCACCATTCTTTTTTCCGGGTATCTTATATGGAATGCCCCGTTTCCCTGAGTATGATATGTCTCAAATACGTGTTGCTCCGTTGATAAGGGTTACTCAACAAATGAATGAATCAGAGAAAAAATTACATGAAGAACACCAGAAAAAGATACAGTTTAACCTTGAAGCTGATTACCTGAAACAAATTGAACTAAAAGTTGAGCAATGCATGGATGAACATGCCCCCTACCTGCACTCTGATTTCAATTTGCCACAATTATCTGTTCTTCTCAAGTTGCCGGTTCACCATCTGTCATATTATTTCAGGGAAGTGAGAAAGGAGACATTTAATGACTTCAGGAATAAAAGGCGCATAAATTACGCTAAGAAACTAATAGCTGAAGGAAAAGCTAACGGATTAACTCTTGAAGCCATCGGTGTGTTATCGGGCTTTATTACACGTAATACTTTCTTTACAGCATTTAAAAAATTTGAAGGTATTTCACCGGGTACTTATGTTGAGAGAACAGAAAAGACCCAAAGAATTTGATCGAATTATTATCTAATTGTCTGATTCTGTATTGATTTTACAAATTCAATACACATAGATCAGTATTTTCTTTTGGTTTCACCTATTCTGACATTTACTTTTGCACCATAATCCCTTTGCTGCATTACAGCTGATGCAACAAAAAATATTATAAGAGAACCACCGGGGGGGTGGTTCTTTTATGTTAAGAGCAAAAAAAGCCTGCAGACAGCAGGCTTTTTTTGTGAAGTCTCCCCGACAGGATTCGAACCTGTGACCCATTGATTAAGAGTCAATTGCTCTACCAGCTGAGCTACGGAGAGTTCTTTTTTGAGGGTGCAAAGGTACACATACTTTTAATACCCGTCAAATAAAATTTTAAAAAATGCTTATCCAATCTGCTGATATAATAAAAAAGCTGAGACGCAATATATTGCGTCTCAGCTTTTTTGTAATCGTATATTATCTATTACTTCTCAATAAAACTATTATAGTGATTTGATTTCAGCAACAAGCTTTTGCAGAGTTGCCTTAGCATCCCCAAATAGCATTCTGTTCTTAGGATGGTAGAAGAGGTTGTTTGGAATAGCAGCATAACCTGCAGCCATACTACGCTTCATAACAATTATATTCCGGGCTTCCTGAGCTTTAATGATCGGCATTCCATATATTGGGCTTGTTGGATCATCTTCAGCAGCTGGGTTAACAACATCATTGGCACCAATTACCATTACCACATCAGTATTTCCCATTTCATTGTTAGCATCTTCCATTTCAACCAACTTTTCATAAGGAACATCTGCTTCTGCCAACAATACATTCATATGTCCGGGCATACGACCTGCAACCGGATGTATGGCATATTTAACTTCAACTCCTTTACCAGCAAGCAAATTATCCAGCTCATGACATAAATGCTGAGCCTGAGCTACTGCAAGTCCGTAACCTGGAACAATGTATACTTTTTGTGAATAGCTTAATAAAACAGCAGCATCACTAAGAGATATCTCTTTAACAGTCTTATCAGCTGCTTCAGTACCTGTTCCTGATGTACCACCGAATGCACCAATGATAACATTCAGTAATGAACGGTTCATTGCCTTGCACATGAGAATGGTTAGGATTGTACCTGATGATCCCACAAGAATACCTCCAGTTAACATTGCCTGGTTGTTGTATAGGAATCCACCCATTGCGGCAGCAACACCGGTAAATGAGTTTAGCAGTGAAATTACAACAGGCATGTCGGCACCACCAATTGGCATTACGAATGTAACTCCATAAATAAGCGCAGCACATGCAAACAGATAAATTGGCCAGTTATTTCCACTTACAGGTTCCATGAACATTATGAGAACAAGTGCAATTAACAGGACAATAAGGAAAGTAAGATTCACAATCCTGAGAATAGGATTCTTTATATCACCAAGTCTGCCATCAAGCTTCATAAAAGCAATCATACTACCGGCAAATGAAACACTACCAATCATTAATCCGAGCAAAATTGCAACGGCAGGACCGGTAAGCATATGACTGTCACCAGCCATAGCAAGTTCATTTTGCAGATGTGGGAACTCCATGAGAGAGATCAAAGCGGCACAAGCACCACCCATACCATTAAAGATGGAAACCATTTGAGGCATAGCGGTCATTTTGACTTTGATAGAAGCATACCAGCCAACAAATGACCCGATAGCCAATGCGCCTACGATCCAACCAATGTTTCCAATCCCGACTCCATTTTTCTCATGAAAGAGGATTGTAAAAAGAATGGCAGCGCTCATACCGGCTGCTGCCCACAAATTACCTGCGCGTGCTGTTGCAGGATGGCTTAACTTCTTGAGGCCTAAAATAAAAAGTACTGAGGCTGCAAGGTATGAAAGCTCTAGTATTGAATGTTGTATTGTAAATTCCATGGCTCCTCCTTACTTTTTCTTTTTCTTGAACATTTCGAGCATTCGGTCGGTAACTACAAATCCTCCGACTACATTAAGGGTTCCAAGAATTACAGCAAGGAAACCAAGTATCAGTGACAAAGTACTTTCAGCATGTCCCATCACAATGATGGCTCCAATGATAACTACTCCGTGAATAGCATTACTTCCCGACATAAGCGGTGTATGAAGCACAGCCGGTACATGTGAAATTACTTCCACACCCAGGTAAACAGAAAGGACAATGATGAAAATCAGGTCCTTGTTTTCCCAGAAAAATTGCAAAATATCAGTCATACGATCGTTGTTAGATTTATGATTATAAAATGAGGGTGGCCCCTTTATTATTGAAGTAATGATTTAACTCGTTCATTTACAACTTGCTTGTCATGTGACACAGCTGTACCTTTAACAATATCGTCTTCCCAGTTTAAATTGAGTGAACCATCTTTGTTAATGATGAGCTTGAGGAAGTTGATCATGTTTTTTCCAAACATGCGGCTTGCATCTGTTGGCATATCTGTTGGAAGAGCTGAGTTACCTATGATTTTTACACCGTTGTGAATAACGGTTTCATTATCACGGGTTACTTCGCAGTTTCCACCTGTAGAAGCAGCAAGGTCAATGATAACCGACCCTGGATTCATAGCTTCAACAGTTTCCTTTCTGATAAGCAGAGGTGCGCGTTTTCCTGGAATCTGGGCTGTGCAGATAATGACATCTGATTTGATAGCCTGATCGTGGATAGCCTTTGCCTGGCGTGCCTTAAACTCTTCAGTCTGTTCAACTGCATAGCCTCCGGCCGCTTTGTCATCAATGGCACCTTCTACCTCAACAAATTTACCACCAAGTCCTATAACTTCTTCTTTTACTGCAGCCCTAACGTCAAAAACAAAAACGACTGCTCCGAGCTTACGGGCAGTCGCTATTGACTGAAGACCTGCAACACCTGCTCCAAGAATGAGCATGTTCGCAGGTTTTATTGTTCCTGCGGCTGTCATAAACATTGGGAAGAATTTTGGTAGAGTATTAGCAGCGGTTAAAACAGCTTTGTACCCTGCAACTGTTGCCATGGATGATAAGATATCCATTGCCTGGGCACGGGTGGTACGTGGAACAATATCCATACTGAAAGCAGTAATGTTCCTGTCAGCAAGTTTTTTAACCAATGCATGGTTAAAGTACGGATTCAGAACCGACATGATGACTTGCCCATCTTTGAACATGGCAATTTCTTCATCAGTAGGAGGTTGAATCTTGATTAAGAGGTCAGAACCTGAAATTACCTCAGCCTTGGTGCCAATTTTGGCACCTGCATTTACGTAATCAGCATCTGTTGCAAAAGCACGCATACCGGCATTGGCTTCTACCATCATGCCGACGTTCATTTTAACAAGAGCTGCAACGCTCTCAGGGAGCAGAGCTACTCTGTTTTCACCTTCATTTTCTTTTAGTATTCCTATTACCATAACAGGGAGATTAGTTGTGGCGTAAATGTATGGAAATTTCTTTTAAAGTGTCAAATCATTAAAAGAAGTAAAAATTGAAAATTTTGATGTGAAAATTACAGAGGTGAGAAAGACTGATTCACCTTCCAGAAAGGTGAGGAAGATGTTATCTGCCTGCTATTTATTGTAATACCATTTTCTTTCATTGGTAATATTCCAGATCATAAGAAGTTGAGAATTTAGTTCTGAATCTTCAGGTCTTTCTATATTACCCCAGCTCAGCACTTTCACATCCGGTTCAATCTGAATTACTTTTTCTGATGATTGAGAAATCAAATGGAGAGCTTTTTTCTCTCGATCAGCCTTATGAAATCCTGGTTCGTCAGCAATCGTAAATACGAAAAAAACTATCAGAGGTATAACCGGATATGATTTATTAAAGGGTCTATAATGCTTAAGCAGGTAAACCGTTGATGCCGTAAAATAAAAAATCAGTGCTATTGTTACGGGCATAATGGTATCATACCTGAGTATATGTGAGCGGTATTCGCGATAACCGCCCAAAGGAAGCAGAACAATGTAAACAGCGCTGAAGATGAGTATCCAATTAAGAGTGCTGACTAGTTTCTGCGATTCATGATCATTACATTTTTTTCGTAGAATGATTGCATTAATGGCTATTCCAATAAAAAGCACCGGAAATCCGGGTTTTCTAAAGAATTGATAAAAAATGCCTTCCAATAATCTTGAATACATTTCACTTAATGGAATCCATGCGTCTATTGTAATGATGTTGTATGTTCCAAGGTATAGAGAGTAAACCGACATAATAGCTGCGGGAGTGAGGATTAAAATGAGTAGTTTTCGTTCTACAAGTATATGCTTTATTAGATTTGTGGCTCTTTCCTTTCTATAGTTGATATATTCGTTAACCGCAACTAATAATGAAATTACCAGAATGACCCCTGGATTTATTGGGCCACTGAGTGTGACAATAACACTTAGAAATAAATATGGTATCGCAATAAATGCATTCCATTGCTTCTCATGAAAATAAGTTAATAACAATGGTAATAAGAGTATAAGTAAAAAGGCAAGAGGAAGAGAATAGAAGAAATTGTAAGTAGGGCAGGGATCGATAATGCCCATCACACTTCTGTATCCATTTGTTTGAAAAAAGCTTGTAATCAATACTGAACTTATTATAAAGTCCATTCTTAGAATATTGAATGTTCCGGATGCTGCAACAGAAATCAGATATATCAATAGCAGCTGTATAAATATTTTAAAAATAGCACATGCGAGGTAAACACTGTTTACCGGATCAGTATACCGCTGCAGGAATAGTGGAATATTTAAAAAATACTCCTTCATTGACCAATGGCTGAAGAACTTGTTTGGATTTGCATAATGGCGGTCATAAAGGATGGCATCTAATCCAATTGGACTTTCAAGAATAGGAAGAATTACACTGTTTGAAACAATTCCCGCTGCCATATCTCCATCAAGAGGCTGATTGATGTGTTGAATAAATGAATATGCCAGGTCAGCTGACAGCAGTATAAAGAGAAATAAGTATATTAGTTTCCTGATCATCTGTAGCAAATGGAAGATCAAATATACAGCAATACATGTACGCTGTTTAATGTTTTGAGCATTTTGACTAAATTTGCCATAAAGATTACCAAATGGAAGAAAAGGGTAAAGACCATAATAAGTTACAGTCAGCACTTACAGAACGTGAAGGAATTCCGCAACCACCTTCCATAAATGAGTCAGCTATAAACACCTTAAGAAACAAGAAAAAAGCAATACTCACAGTTGATGAATATTTTAATGGTATTGTCAATTTTAACCGAACTGTTTTTAGTCAGGCAATAACGTTACTTGAGAGTTCACTTACAGATCATCAGCTTATAGCTCAGCAACTAGTTGCAAAATGCCTTCCATTTTCCGGCAAATCAATCAGAATTGGTATTACCGGAGTTCCTGGTGCCGGAAAAAGTACCTTTATTGAATCATTTGGTTTGCATGTTACTTCTTTAGGACATAAGCTGGCAGTTCTTGCAATTGACCCAAGTAGTGCGCGTTCGAAAGGAAGCATTCTGGGAGATAAGACAAGAATGGAAGATCTTTCAGTCCATCCTAATGCTTTTATCAGGCCTTCACCTTCAGCAGGTTCACTAGGAGGGGTGGCGCGAAAAACCCGCGAAATAATAATATTGTGCGAAGCTGCAGGGTTTGATGTAATCTTTGTTGAAACCGTGGGTGTTGGACAGTCAGAAATTGCAGTGCATTCAATGGTAGATTTCTTTCTTCTTCTGATGATTGCAGGTGCCGGTGATGAACTTCAGGGTATAAAGCGGGGAATTATGGAAATGGCTGATTCAGTTGCTATTAATAAGGCTGATGGTGATAATAAGATAAAAGCCGAGATTGCGAGATCACAAGTCGCAAATGCGTTCCATTTCTTTCCAAAACCAGATTCAGGATGGGGACCTGTTACAGTAACATGCTCAGCAAAAACACATGATGGTATTCCTGAAATTTGGGATATGCTTTCAGAGTATTTTGAATTTACAAAAGCTAATAATTACTTTGAATCAAAAAGAGCCTTTCAGTCAAGGCAAATAATGCTTGATTATATTAATAACAAGCTTTATGACCATTTCTATCAGGATCCTGCAATCAGGCAAACACTTATAGAGGCTGAAGATATGTTACATTCTAAAAAGGTAACCCCTTATCAGGCTGCGCAATTACTGCTTGATAAGTATTTCACTAAGTAGTGAGATCAATTCAGTGTGCCAATTTTTGACCAGGTAAGCCTTATATGGCTTTCATAGTATTGGTCTTTAATATTCCCGTTTTCAGTTTGAGCAATAAATTCTTCCACATCCGTAAATGGATCATTAAAGAAGTCTCTTATTAACTCAGTTTCCTGACTGTATGTATTTGATGAAGTAATAACTTCCTTTAAAAAGTGATAATGTGAAAACATGCGGGGTAGGGTTGCCCTGCAAATGTAAATATTATCACTTAGCACCCTGCAATGATGTACAAATTAATCCTCCTCATCTTCCTCTGTTCCGGTAGTGACCGGGGCCGGGGGTAAATCTATATCCCAATCGGGAAGATCAGGTGGAACAATTGGTGGGCCGGTTTGTGGTGATGGTGCTCTTACTGGTGGTTCCCAATCATATACTTCCGGTGCTAATACATAATTCACCGTGCCGAAATCTCTGAATGATATCAACGTTCTCATGCTCCCTCTCCTTTCTTGAACTATTAACATTCAATTTGAGAGTTTGGTTTACTTCCTTATTCTATAAAGTTTAGAGAATGAATTGATTACGAAATTTTAAATATGGTATTGATCTGGTTCAACGAAATCTTTAAGTGAAAATGTTGTTAGTTCAGTGATTTTAGCCATGTGACGAAAATAAGATGGAATGATCATTTTCGCCTCCTCTTTACTATCTAAGTCCACAATGATCCATGCTTTATGTTCTCCATCCAAACATCCCCATTCAGCGTGAGTTAAAAAGTGCGAACCGGTTTCAAGGAAAATCTTAACCGCTTTTTGGCATGCATTTTTGTCAGAATCATGTGGTACTTCAATCAGAAACTTTTTCATACTTCCTTGCTTAAGTAAAACTGTAAGTATTTGACTGTAGCTATATTATATTAAACCATCTGCATTTATAATAGTTTTTCGGTCACTTTATGCAAATCGTCTGTTATCTTTGTTTAATCATCTAAAACAATTTCTATGAAAAACGAAATATATCCTTGCCTTTGGTTTGACGGACTTGCATATGAAGCTGCGGAGTTTTATTGTTCTGTCTTTCCTGATTCTGAAATACTGGAAACAAACCCGGTTGTTACTTTATTTATTTTGAATGGCAATAAATTCATGGCCCTCAATGGAGGAGATATGTTTAAATTCAATGAATCAGTTTCATTTGTTGTTGAATGTGAAGATCAGGAACGTATTGATTATTATTGGGAAAAGTTAACACAAGAAGGTGAAGAAAGTATGTGTGGCTGGTTGAAGGATAAATATGGCGTATCATGGCAAATAGTTCCTGATGGTTTGGCTGAAATGTTAAAAGACGGTGATAAAGCCCAAAGAATCTTTCAGGTTATATCACCAATGAGGAAACTTGATTATTCTGCCATTAAAAATGCCTAAAAGCTAATAAACACAAAATCAGAAACAGATAATAAACCAGTTTTATTGAGTCAATCCAATACTTCATAAATAATAACTTCGCGGGCTTTGTTTTTCAGGCTGACAGGACCAATCAGCCGGCAATTAAATGACTGTTTAACTTTTTGGTAACACTCTTCTGTTATAACAATTTGGCCATTTATTGCAGAGCGCTGAAGACGTTCAGCTATATTTACAGTATCACCAATGACTGTATAATCCAATCTTCTCAAAGTGCTTGAACCGATGTTGCCATAAATCATTTCACCACTATTAATCCCAGCTGAAACCTGCGGTTTGAAACTATTCTCATCAGGAAGGCTTTCAATCTTGTTGCGAATGGCAAGGCAGGCATCAATTGCTCTGTCTAAATGGAACGGACCCTTAAAGACAGCCAGAATACAATCACCAATAAATTTGTCTACTGTGCCCTGCTGTTCAATAATCTCTTTAACCATCAACTCAAAATAACTGTTCAATAGTTTGACAACTTTGTTGGCAGGTTCATTTTCACTGATTGCAGTAAATTTACAGATATCAATAAAAGCCACTGAAGCTTCAATTGTTTCACTAGCCAATAATGAGTTCTCGAACTCATCACCCGACATAAAATTCAGCACACTTTCATCTACATACATCTTAAGGATATTGTTTTCCTTGATTGCCTGGATGGTCTGCTTCATTTGATTTACCTGCAATACCGCTTTTCTTATAGTTACCTCAAGATCTTCAAAATTTACGGGTTTAGTGATAAAATCAAATGCACCCCGGTTCATCGCTAAACGTATATTTTCCATATCACCATATGCTGAAACGACTACCGATTTTAACAATAGGTTTCGTTCATTTAATTTAGAAAGCAAAGTAAGTCCGTCCATTTCAGGCATATTTATGTCACTCAGCACAATGGATATATCGTTGTGTTTATCAATTTGTTCTAGTGCCTGAATACCATTTACAGCAAACACAAACTCGTATTGTTGTTCGCGTATTTTTTGACGGAATTTCTGTTTTATCAATAATTCCAGGTCAGATTCATCATCAACTACAAGAATTTTGGTCATTTTGTTGTTGCTTGCGGTGATTTCATTTTGAATAATATTTCCGTTTACTTTAGTTAACATAATGATAGTTCTATGTGTTGAAAGCTGAAGTAATTTACCTTGGTAATATTATAATAAACCGGGTGCCTTCACCTTCGTTTGTTTCAACCGATAATTTACCACCATGGCCTTTTGTGATAATGTCATAAGATAGCGATAAGCCCAAACCAGTGCCTTCGCCTGTAGGTTTGGTGGTAAAAAATGGCTGAAAAATTTTATCAAGTACTTTTTGTGGTATTCCTATACCGTTGTCAGAAATTCTTAGTTCAATATTCTTTCCCAGATTCCTGGTTGAAACCGAAATAGTAGGCACATATCCATTAGCTGTTATTTTCTTTTTTTCATTGACAGCATAAAAGGCATTGCTCAATAAATTAAGTATTACCCTTCCCAATTCCTGTGGCATAACATTTATACTTCCAATCGACTGGTCATAATCAGATTTCATTACAGCATTAAATGTTTTATCACGGGCACGGAGTCCATGGTAAGTAAGACGCAGGTATTCATCAGCAAGTGCATTTATATTGGTTGGCTCTTTAATGCCACTACTTGTCCGACTATGATAAAGCATTCCTTTTACAATAGCATCTGCTCTTTTGCCATGATGATTTATTCTTTTAAGGTTTTCTGTAATTTCGGAATAAAGCAGTTTGCCTTCTTCATTATTGCCTGACTCATAGGCAATTTTCATATCATCCAGCAGTTCTCCACTTACCTCTGAGAAATTAGTCACGAAATTCAGCGGATTTTGTATTTCATGAGCAATCCCAGCCGTTAGTTCACCCAATGATGCCATTTTTTCTGATTGAATTAATTGAGTTTGTGTCATCTCAAGTTCTTTACCGACTTTCTCCTTTTGTCGCCTGTTTTTATAAACAATCAGTGAGATAATAACCAGTACACCAAATCCGCCTGATAACAGGTACAGAATAAGCCGGTTTCTGCTCTTTATTTTTGCTTTTGCAAGATCCTCCTGACGAAGTTCTTCATTAAAAGAAATATTCTGGAAAGCCCTTACTTTTTCTGAATTATAAAGTTCGTCCTTTATCTTAAGTGATAGTTTTAAGTACTTAAGAGCACTATCCTGCTGATCATTTAATTCATAGATTGAAGCAAGCATGGTAGTGACTTCAAGAATGCCTGATGGATATGAACCCTCTCTTGTGATAGATAATGCCTTGTTTGCGTAATATATGGCTGAATCTGCCCTGCCTGTTTTTTGGTGCAATTTTGCCATACCCGAATAAATGTCAACAAGATCGGGTAGCAGGTTTAAATTCCGTGCTGATTTTAGTGCTTTTCGATAAAAAACAAATGACTCACTGTTATTACCTATGCGTTCATAGGCTAAAGCCATTAACCTCAATCCATAGCCCCATGCGGGATCCTTTTTATAGGCTTTTACAGCATAATACATAGCAGAATCCACCTGATTATTCTGCAGGTAAATTCCACTTATGCCACCCCAGAAATAATGAATGGTTGATTTATCGCTATACAAATCCAATAGTTTTAAGGCTTTGTGGTAATAGAATAAGCTTTTCTTAAAATCTCGTTGTGCACTGTAGAAATTACCAATGCTAGTACTGGTATTACAAATGCCCATGGTATCTTTTTGTTTTTCAAACAAGGTTAGTGCCTTGAAACCATAGTTTAAAGCCTGGGGATCGTTACCAAGCATTGAAAAAGTTTCACTCAAAAAAAGTGAACAAAGCGCCATTGTGTGCTCATCTTCAAATCTTTCAGCAATGTCAAGTGCTTCACTTATATAGGGCAATGCTGAATCGGGATATCTATACCTGTAATGGTCAAATATTTTAAATAAAACAGGTATACGCGTTGTGTCTTTTTTTAAAACGGATAATTGTCGCTTGTAATTATCTAACTTTTCTGTTGCAGCAGATAGCCTGATTGAGATTGTTAATGCAAAAAATACTGTTATCAAGAGTTTCATGGTGTCTCGTTTAAAGGCAATACAACCCTGAATTGTGAACCCTTCCCTTCTTTTGTTTCAACCTGTATTTTCCCGTTATGTCCCTTTGTGATTATATCATAACTCATGCTTAAACCCAGTCCTGTTCCTTGTCCAGCGGGTTTAGTTGTATAAAAAGGATGAAAAATCTTATCAAGTGCTTGTTGTGGTATTCCGGTGCCATTATCGATAACCATTATTTCTACCATTTTATCATTTCTCCTTGTTTCAATTGAAACAGCCGGTTCATAGCCATCATCCATATTCTTTTTCTTCTCATTTACTGCATAAAAAGCATTTGTAAGAAGGTTCATAATAACTCTTCCTATTTCATCAGGCACTATATTAATTTTGCCAACGGACTCATCAAAGTGAGTATTGATTTTCGCATTAAAAGTTTTGTCTTTCGCCCTCATGCCATGATAGCTTAGCCGTAGATATTCATCGGCTATTGCATTGAGGTCAACCGGTTCTTTTATCCTTTCACCATTTCTGCTATGGAGAAGCATTCCTCTTACGATGGCATCAGCCCGTTTTCCGTGAAAGTTTATTTTTTCTTCATTTACCCTTATATCATTTGTCAATGCAATAGCAATATCTTTATTTCCGGATTTGATCTCGTCTTGTAATTCTTCTATAAGTTCAGTATTTACTTCTGAGAAATTATTTACGAAATTCAATGGATTTTTTATCTCATGGGCAATTCCTGCTGTAAGTTCACCCAATGAAGCCATCTTTTCAGACTGAATAAGTTGTGACTGGGTGAGTTTTAATTCAGCATAAGCTTTTTCAATTTCTCTTGCATGTTCAAGTTCTATAACCAAATTGCGTTTCTTTTCCTTTTGTGCAAGTCTGTATCTGAAGTATCTGTCAAGTAAAAATATCAGGATAAGAACTAAAATAAAATAGCTGATGTATGCAGGAATAGTCTTCCACCATGGGGGTGTAATGGTTATTTTCAGAGTTGCGCCTTTTTCATTCCATACACCATTATTGTTGGCTGCTTTAACACGAAACACATATTTGCCAGGAGGTAATTTTGAATAATATGCAAATTGCTGGCTACCTACTTCATGCCATTGGGTATCATAATTTTCAAGAATATATGATGATTTGTTCTTTGATGGGTTCGAGAAATGTATTGCAGCAAATTCAATAGTCAGTGTATTTTGATAATAAGCCAGCGTAATGTCTTCTGTATTATAAATTGGCTTTTTTAAAATACCGCCGGAAGACGGTATTACGGATTCATTAAATAGTTTAAGATCTGTTATTAGTACCGTTGGAGGAACAGAATTTGCTTTTACATCCTGAGGACTAAAAATTGTTATACCATTCGATCCTCCAAAAATGAATAAGCCCTTATGGGTCTTTAAATATGAACCATCAGCAAATAGCTGGCTCTGAATACCATCGGCTAATGAAAAGTTGGTAAACTGACCGGTTTTTAAGTTAAAACGACTGAGTCCGTCGAATGTACTTAACCATAAACTGTTGTTTTTTTCATCACCAAGAATTCCCTGAACGCTCATGGATGGCATGCCATCATTCGTTGTATAGGTTCTGATCCTTCCTGATGCAACATTGTAATTGCTTAAACCTCCCTGCCAGGTGCCGACCCACAAGTTTCCTTCAGAATCTTCATATAAGGAATTGATATCCTGACTAATGAAAATGTCGCTTTTTTGTTTGTCAAAGCCATGTCTTTCAATATTGTCACTTGTATAATCATACCTGAAAAGACCGTTATTTGTCATAAGCCACAACCCATTCGAACTACTTTCAATAAGATTGGTAATCTCATTACTGGATGCATTTGCTGAAGGAATAACAGAGAGGTCGTATCTTATAAAACTTTCAGTTCCCGGCTTTCTTCTATACAAACCATTGAAAGTACAGAGCCAAAGATTATCGTGCCTGTCTTTATAAAACTGATAAACTATAATTGAGTCAGGAATACCTTTTAATGTAGTGGCCATAGCTTGCTGGTTTCCTGGCCAGAATTTGTAAAATCCCTTATTTGTACTTAGAAGGTATTCTGACTTCTTAATCTCCATTAATCCAAATATCGTATGCACACCTGGCAAAATCTGCGAGAAAAAGGACTTTTCAATTCTGCCTGTTTCAGGTAATAGCAAATTGATACCTGTGGTGCTTCCGGGCCCCGTGGTTGTGATTAAAATTCGTCCGAATTCATCTTCATACAGGTTATTTACCCAACCGGAAGTAATTGAATTTTCTTCTACTGAATTGTAGCTGTAACTTTTAAATAAAGTCCTTTCATCATATCTGAATAATCCGCCTGAGAAAGTTCCAATCCACAATGAACCAAAAGAATCAAACTTTATTTCAAGTATGGTAGCTTCTGCAAGTATTTTATTGGTGTTTGAATTTATATGCTTGAATATGTGTTCTTTTGAATCAAAATATTGCAGTCCTCGATAAGTCCCCATCCATATATTCCCTTTGTCATCAGCAGCAATATTTGGATACCCTGAAGCTGTCGCAGCAGTGTCATTCGTCACTGACTGTGAATAGATATTGTAAAGCCTGGTTTGGGGGTTATATTCGTATAGCCTGATGTGGTTTGAAATTAACCAAATATTCCCTTTTTTATCGCTTGTTAGATCATTTAAACCCTCTGCATTAGCAACTAGTTCTCTGTCAGGTGTTGGTACTTTTACCACTGAGCCATTGAGTGAGGTAGTTAGCAATCCCGAAGCACTTAGCCACCAGATATTTCCCTGGTGATCGGTGGTACTATTATGAATGTTCCCACTTTTATAACCGGTATATTTAATTAGTTTATCTGTATTCTGATCATAATACAATAAACCATCCTCAATTGGATCGTTGTAATTAGTGGTAACACCAAACCAGATCCTTCCCCACCTATCTTCATTTATTGAAGATATACCAAGCTCTACATTAGCCTGATGATCAATCATGCCTGCAAAATCAAACTGCCTGAAGGACCTTGTTACCGGATCATACAAATTCAGATAAGATGGACCCGTGGCAACCCAAATACGATCATGCGAATCTTCAAAGACTGCCCATACATTCAAGCCTTTCAAAGTTCTTGAATCATTTGGATTATAATAAAACCGGGTGAACTTATAACCATCAAATCTTGCTAATCCGTTAATTGTACCAACCCAGATCATGCCAAACCGGTCAATCATTATCTTATAGATCTGAGAACTGGGCAAACCATCTTCTTCTGAATACCTTGTCAGGTTCAGTGGCTCACTTTGTCCAATTGAACGTATACAGATAAATAGATTTGCAAGGCTTAACAACAACCATAGCAATCTTTTACCTTGAAAGGAGTGCCGGAGCATTGAATGAAAAAATTTGTTATTCTCGCCATTGTTAATTAACAAAATCAAGAAAGGAATGTTATTTATCGGTCAATCTTAACAACAACGATCTAAATTGAAGATTTCCTTTTAAACAATACACACTTACACATGAAAAACGCAAAATACTTACTTATGCTGGTATGTGCAGCATATTTTACTGTGTCATGCTCAAAGGACGATAACAGTAATGACAATAATAACACTATTACACCTGGTCCAAAATTCACTGAAGTCAAGAGCATAGTGAATACAAATTGTGCAGTTTCAGGCTGCCATGTAAATCCTACAAATCCAAACGGAGTTAATCTGCAGACCAACGATAACATCGTGGCCCATCGTGCAAAAATTAAGGAAATGGCTGTTGATCTTGATTTGATGCCTCCCGGAAATCCTTTACCAGAAACTGAACAAGCTAAAATTACCGCATGGATTGAAGCAGGGGGCAGGATTACCGATTAAGCATTGTTTAAGAGCAAAACCTGTAACCAATACCTGATTCTGTAATCAGGTATTTTGGTTTTGAAGGATCGTCTTCAATTTTTTTGCGTAACTGAGCCACATAAGTTCTTAGATATTGGGTTTGATCAGAATATCCATGACCCCATACTTTATTAAGAATATACTGATGTGTAAGAACCCTTCCTTCATTCCTTGCCAGCAATGCGAGAAGTGAAAATTCGGTTGTTGTTAATTTAAGCAATTCATTGCCTTTGCTCACGGTATGATTCATTTGGTCAAGTGTGAGGTTGCCGAAATTAAGAACAGGGTCATCAACGGGCTTATCGACTGATCGTATTGAGGCCCTGATTCGAGCAAGCAATTCTCCACTCCTGAAAGGTTTGGTTAAATAATCGTTTGCACCATTATCAAGCGCTTTAATTATTTCATTCTCTGAATCCCTGACGGAGAGAATTATTATAGGATTAGTATACCATTCGCGAAGCTTTAATAGAATTTCATGACCGTCGGAGTCAGGTAAACCCAAATCAAGAATTACTAACGAAGGGTGATGCGTAGCTGCATCAACAATACCATCCCTGCCATTAGCTGATTGTATGATGTTATACCCACTGGCTGAAAGAGTTATCTCCAACAGTCTGCGTATCTGAAGTTCATCATCTATTACTAAAATAGTATTATTTAATGCATCCATGGTTTAATCGGGTTTATTCAAAAATACTGTATGATAATGCTCAATATCAGGGTTGGGACTGGGAATATTAATCGTAAATACGGCTCCACCCGGTGAACCATTTGTAACACTGATCTTTCCTTTATGCGCTTCAATAAAACCTTTTACAATTGATAATCCCAGTCCTAATCCCCCTGTTTTACTGTTCTCAATTCTAAAGAACTTATCGAATAACTGGTCAGTTTTATCCGGTGGAAAACCCGGGCCTGAATCTTTCAAAACCATTATTAATTCGTTTTTTCTGTGATAAATGGATATAGAAATTTCAGAGTTTACAGGTGAATGTTCAGTTGCATTGAGCAATAGATTGTACAATGCATGTTCCATCAACCCAAAATCAATTTTTACCAGAGGCATATCTTCCTGAATCTTCACAATAAGATTGAAATTTCTAAGCTCATTATCGAGTTCCTGGGTGACTTTGTTGATAAGGTCATTAATATCATGCCAGTCGAGTCGGATAGTGATACGCCCACTTTCAATCCTCGACATATTCAGTAGATTTTCAATGACTCTGTTTAATCTTACTGATGCTGTAAAAACTTCTTTCAATAATTCAGTTTGAACTTCCTTTTGATGCTCAGAAGTGATGAGGCTCTCAGAAGCACCCATTATTGTGGCAACAGGTATTCGCAGTTCATGAGAGATGGAATTAAACAAAGTCTTGTAAAGTTTGTCAGATTCATCCAGAAAATAAGCTTTTTGAGCAAGTTCCGATAGGTACTTCATTCTATTGGTAAGAACTCCATTCAACATGGCAATCAGAAAGAACATCAGGAAAACCAGGATATCTTCGGGTTTACCTATCTGAAAAGTAAAGTGAGGTGGAATAAAGAAGAAATTCCAGGCAAGTGCACTAATTACTGCAGCAATTACAACCGGAATCAATTCCATAAAAGTTGCCAGTAGCGCTACAACGAATAGTAATAAATACGAAACAGTATGGTAATTTTCAGTATTTGCCAGTGGAGCGCAAAGGATTATTGTAATTGCAATTATAAGTGTTGACAGGTAATACTGGTTTTTCTTTGCCAGAAGAAATCCTACAAACCTTCCCGACGTTAAAATGCTCTTCATTTTATTTTTGACTTAAGCCCCATAAAAGTACTTATTCTGGTGATAAAGTCATTAATGCCATACAGCTCCACTCCATAATCTTATTTTCGATTGATCAGTAAGAGGCTTTATGGGTGGAACTTTAAGTTCAGATACCGGAATTGTCAAAGGTATATGTTCAATGATTACCTGATTAGAATCAAGTCCGTAAGCTTTTATATCAGCCACGCCCAATTTTTTCAGCCTGTAATATAACTTAAGTGCCAGGCCGTCAAAGTATGGAAGGTCCATATATTTATATACACTTCTGTCAATATGCAGGAAAGTAAAGGATGATTTAATATCATGTTTGCGTAGCGAGGGATTAGTGCTTAAAGGATCTATCTTTCCTTCACTGGCAAGGGTCATAAGTATATGCTTGAAATAGTCATTTATACGGGTAGGTACCTTAAATCCAAGATAAAAATCAATACGTGTAACTTTCCCTTCCACCAGGTCAGTAATTTTATATTCAAGCATATAAGGTTCATCTAAAATATCAACATGCAAAAACCAGTAGTGGTCAGCACGTTTTGGCGGATTCCTCATTATGATTGAATCAATAGTTTTGCCTTCAATGTCTGTAGATAAATCGGCATGCGTTGTATAAACCAGATTTTCACTCAATTTCGGAATTGTAAGGTCTTCACTCATATCAGCCAGAATAGGCAAATACTTATCGAGTTTAACGAACGAAATAAACCGGTTCCTGACCTTTCTTCCATAATACATGTTAACCATTATGAGTGATAGTATGGCAGCAATTGCTACTGTAAACCATCCTCCATGGGTAAATTTATTGAGATTTGACATCAGGAATGCCCCTTCGATGGAAAAATAGGTCAGCGCAAAAAGAATGATGAGGATTAATGGGCGCTTTTTGATTTGTAGATATGAGAGTATAAGAATTGAGGTAGCCAGCATGGTGATTGTGATTGCAAGTCCATAAGCCGCCTCAAGCGCTGACGATGTTTTGAAATATAATATAACCAAAACGCAGCATACGAAAAGCGCGAAGCAGATCACCGGAACATAAATTTGTCCTTTAAGGTGTGATGGATATTTGATTTTCACCCGAGGCCAGAAATTCAATGACATTGCTTCACTAATAAGGGTATAAGAACCCGATATAAGAGCCTGGCTTGCGATGATTGCTGCAATAGTTGCAAGTATAACCCCAACCGGAAGAAACCATACGGGCATTATACTGTAAAAAGGATTATGTCCGCCGGTTGCACCTATATTTGAAATAATCCATGCCCCCTGACCTAAATAATTCAAAATAAGCATAGTCTTGACAAAGATCCAGCTGACCCTGATGTTCCATAAACCGCAATGTCCAAGATCGGCATATAAAGCTTCAGCTCCGGTGGTACAAAGAAAAACTGCACCTAAAAGGATAAATCCCTGAGGATGATGAGCCAGGATATTGTAAGCGTAATACGGATTGAATGCAAGCAAAACACGAGGTGATTGTATGACATAAACGAAGCCAAGTATGCCTATTGTGCTGAACCACACAAACATTAGTGGGCCAAATGACTTTCCCAGGAATGCAGTTCCATATTTTTGTACAAAAAATAGGCCGGTAATTATAAAGAGTGTGATTGGAATAATTGGTATACTGTTATTAATGTATGTAAGACCTTCAACAGCCGATAAAACTGTTATTGAGGGTGTTATAATGCCATCGGCCAACATCGCACTACCACCGATAATGGCAATAATAAAAAGCCATTCTTTCCTTTTTCTTAGCAATGCAAACAATGAAAAAATACCACCTTCACCATGGTTATCAGCCTTTAGTGTAATTATAATATATTTAAGGGTTGTTTGAATTGTGAGTGTCCATATTACACACGAGAGAAATCCAAGCGTATATTGTTCGTTATTAACCGACGACCACTCGAGAAAAGCCTTCATCACGTACAATGGGGAGGTGCCGATATCGCCGAATACTATGCCAAGTGAAATAATAACCCCGGCGAAGGTTATGTGCTTTATGTTATTCTTCATTTAAAATTCAATTAATTCCAGGATTCAAGATTCAAGATTCCAAGATTCCAAAATTCCAGATTCCAGATTTAAGTTTTCAGCTCAAGAACCGGAATGTTTTGAGGCCGCAAATGAAGGGGAGATTTTATAAATATTTTGTAAAGGAAGAAGGTGAGAGTATAAAGATTTTATAAAAATTGAGTAATCACACCATGAAGCATCGTGGTTGATTTAAGTTAACCTGTAAATCATTTAAATCTTCCCATTTAAATTTCAGTTCCAATCTGTTTCTTGTATTTATTGTACAAAAAGGAAATGATTAGCAGTAGTACTCCCAGGGAAATAAATACTACTGTTTTTGAAATGGTACTCAAATGAGCAATATCATAAAAGAACAATTTTATTAGTGTGAGACCGAATAAACCCATTGCACCAAAGCGTAAATACTTCTTTTGCTTCCAGATTCCAATTATGATAATAAAGAGCGAATAAGTTCCCCATAACAGGCTGAGTCCTAGTTTATACTCCTGTGAAGAACCGGCAAGGTCCATAATGTTAATCAACTCACTGCTTAGTATCCAAATGATGGCGGAAGCCAGGGTAAGATCAATGAAAGCACTGAAATGATTTTTTACATATTCAAGTTTTTTGAAGTTATTGAGTAGAATGAGGGTTATTGCAATGAAGATAAATGAAATATATCTGATGGCCAGATTAAATCCCGTAACAGTGTATATTTCAGGATGAAACGGATGAATATAGAGATAACGAAGTTCACTTAATTCATAAAGCCCTAATCCCAGGAAGAGCAACATTCCAAAAACCAGCAGTCCCAGGTTTATTGGTGCAAGATCTTTATTCTGTAGTTTCTTGTAATTATAAATGGTTAACAAGGAAATAAATAATAATGTATAATTAATTACCCACACACTCTTAAAGTGCATCAGGTTTTCATTTCTGACCGATTCCTGGATTCCTGAAACATTGATCATCCTATATGAATCTTCATACAATTGATATATGTAATTTGATATTTCAAGCCTGAAAGTAAAGTAAGAGTACAATATAAAAATTACAGGTACTATTATATTCATAACTTCAGCCAGCTTAACAATGCTTCCTGATTTTTCATTAAGTGGTTTTTTTATTGATAACCAGGTTATGAAGGCCATAGAAATGAGAAAAATAAATGAAGTAAGGAATGTAATGTTTAAAAGCGGAATGAGCCATGTAGCATCATTTCCAGCTATATATGCCTGATATGTCCCCAACCAGTCAAGGTTAAGGCTTAGAGCCGAAAGAATAATCAGGGGATATGAAAGTAACTCGTAAAGCGGTGCTTTTTTTGTTCTCCCAATACCGAATAACAATGCCACTTCACCTGTCCAAAGAAATGTAACCCAATTTCCATCCAGTTGAACAGGTATTGCTATGGTTAAAAACAATATTGCAAGACCCGCAACCAGGTAAAACAGGTTCTTATCGGCAAGTTTTTGACTATAAATTGCAAACCCTACTATTGTGTGAATGATGGCATTACTTGCTGTAAACAGTCCAAGATATTGGCTGTTATCAGGCAAATGGTCGAGTGTAACATACCCTATTGCATAGTAAATGAATGAATTAGCAAGCAATAACAGAACATCATCAAGTTCATAAATTTCTTTCCTGATAAGTTTAAATGCAATAAAAGTTAAATAAAATATTGTATAAAATGTTGTTGAAAAACCAAGTGATAAGTCAGTGTCATTATAAGCATTGAACTTATTGCTGAACCAAATAATGAAAAGGATCCAGGTGATTATGAAAGCTGCATAAAATAAAGTCTTCCAGTATTTACGGAATGAAAGGAACAGAATTCCAAGATTAATGATTGTCATATAAGTAAACAGGACAAAAGTTCTGCCTGAATTATCACTTAAAATAAGTGGTATAGCATAAGCTCCCACCAAACCTATTAAGGCTATTATCTGACGGTCATACCATATTGCTGTAACTACCGTTACAACAGTAAAAATCAGCATTAAAATAAACGAAGGTAATTGTGGAATCAAAGCATAAAACTGGTATGCGGCATAAGTTATAAAGTACATTACGGCCATTGATCCACTAACCAGCACTGCACTAAAGTTCTCATAATTTTTTTTAAGTTTAAGTCCTATAATCATCATTGCAATTCCACCTATATAACCTGAAAGAATTCGGGTAACCGGACTGATGAGTTCATGGTCAATTGAATACTTGACCCCAATTGCAATTCCAAGAATAGTAATTATTATCCCGATTTTGTTCAAGAGGTTCTCACCAATAAATTTTTCAAGATCGTTTTTAACACCCTGATTTGAAGCAGAGTTTGCCGGATAAGACAATTCTTTTGTTATGGAAGGTTTATGAAAATACTTAATTGAATTCTCAGAATGTAAATCTTTCATTGGTTTTGCTGGTTTTACATCCTGTTCAGTGGTTTTGTCAGCAGTTTTTTTTAACTCAACAGATGCTTGCCCAGGAATATTCCTTAAATTTTGGATTTCATCTTTTAAGGAATTGATCTCTCTGGTAAAATCATTTTGTTTGGCTATCAATCTATCAAGCTTAATGCTTAGATCAGAGATCCTGCTTTGGTTGTCTTCCATACCCCCTTAATTTAATATATTAAAAGTAAAAAAAATCCCGGTAATTTTTACCGGGATGAATTATTTACTTTTTACCAATTAGTTATAATCTCTACTGCAACAGCAGCTTGCCGGTTGTTATCCCTTTATCGGTATCAATGCGAACCAAATAAATTCCCTGATGAAGATCATTTACCATCAGTTTTTGTCCTGATACATAATTGTCAACTTGCTTAACAACTCGACCTTCAAGGGTAATTATACTTATTTTGCCGGTTTCGAAGCCGGTAATTGTAATTGATTCTTTAGCCGGATTCGGACTAATAGTTAACATAGTACCGGGAAGTGTCAGGTTTTTTGTACTAACGATCATCTGATCACCGCAAACGAGTTGGCCTTTTTTGAAATAATTAACCTGATAATCGTAAACATGAGTTTCAAGGTCTATGACTTCTGCAAAATGATAGAAATATCGGCCTACTCCCCATACAACGGTTTCTGATTCCTCCATTGGTAAGTATGGCAAATCCTGCCAGCTCCAGCAGTCGGTTTCTTCACAGTACCACATATGCAGGTATGTTTTATTGAAGCTCCAAAGTGGTTCACCGCAAAAATCATTCATAACAAGTGTCTTACGATAAAGTGCCTGGTCATGAGACGAATAATCAAAAGGAATGGTAGCAACAATAATATTTCTATTGTATGCCATCCTAACTGTATCAACTTCCAGCTTCAGTGAATCGCGCTGGAACATCTCGCGACGACAAACAAAAATGATTGAATCAGGAGTATCAGTTCTTTCCAGATAGTTGAGCTTTACAAAACGGTCATAAAGAACTTCTGCATGGCAGGTGAACTTGATAGATTTTTCGTTGAATTGCAATTCATCACCTGGTTGAAGGGCGTACAAATCTTCATTTGTTATTTGAGTTAGACCTGCAACCGGTGAAACATTACCAATCAGGGTTAATGGCTTCATCACTTGTGGAAAGCTGTCAATCACAAAAAAGTTAACCAAACCTAGAGCTTTTCCCGTTTTAATGATGAACGAATTCAGGGGGGAATTGATAATATTACCTGATAAGTCGGTATGAATAATTTCTATGTTCTTTACTGAATCCATTACACCGCAAATATTCTCAAAGCTGTTGTAGAGTCTGTTAAAATAAAATTTCTGAATGCTGTCCTGATAAAATATTACACCATCGCCCATTGGCTGATTAATGTTTAATGATATGTCAGAACCTAAAACAGTATGAAAAGTATAGTTTGCTAAGTTGTTTGCAGTTACACTATTTCCTAACCAGCCTGCACGGCTTTCAGGGAAACAGAAACCACTTGAAGATGGTGTCATGCAACTTTCGCCCATTTCTGTTTCATAATCTTCCAGTCCTTTATAGGGAATGTAGGTTGTTATACCACCATTAACCTGGACATCTTCAAAGGCCATGTTGTATGTTTTACCGGCAACCGGGGAAGTAGTGAAAACTTTTTTTGAATCAGAATTAAACAGCTGAAAGTTTTGTGCACTTAAGGCACACGTGCATAATGCAAAAAAAATTGCGGTGTAAAAGTGTTTCATTGATAGTTTAGTTGGATTGCTCTGCAAGAATAAGATAATTTCCTGATATTTTGACACTTATAGATGCAGAAATGTGAATATATCTTACATTTGCATCGCAACAACCACAGTATGCGATAGTTAACTCTTTTGCATACTTGCTAACCTAACTGCTATGAGACAATTTTTACTGACTTTAATCCTTACAGGATTAATACTTACAGCATTTCCACAAGATATTTATTCTCCTTCAGATTCATTGCTGGCAAAACATAATACCGGTGAAAGTACAACTCCGGTCAGTCATCCTCAAAATAATTATTCCGTTGGAGTATTTGGTTCGTCAAAATTACCAATAGGTTACCAATTATTTTTTAACCTGGAAAATATTGGAAAGAGAAGATCAAACATGGGAATTCTTATCAATAACCAATTCAGCACACATAGCAATTATGATCTTTCGGCAACAATCATTAAACGGAGCTTAATAATTCATAATTCCCGATTGACAGATGTTACCAGTATTAATATCAGAACAAGGAAACTTCATTTCTTTGATAAGGAAAGGGTATCTGAAAATTACTCAATAGGATATAGTTTAGTTTATAATGGTAAATTAAATTTTGGCGCAGGCATTGATTGTGACAGAGGTATAGAAGAATATAATGGTATCCTGTTAACTGCAGGACGTTTCTTTCCAGCTCTTAAAATAAATGTTTCCGGACAAATGTCATTCTTCGAAGATATAACTAACTGGCGTGGAGGTATTTCCAAGACTTTCACTCTTAATCCAAATTCCACCGCCATTTATGGTGTTGAGTTCTTTTATGAAGAATACCGGAGTTATAATGATATAAGTGTGGGTATGGTATTTTATCTCTAATTCCAAAACTACTTGTTACTTTTTCATGAATAATTGTTATATTAGCAGATATCATTTGTTTATCATGAAAAGAATTATTACGTTTTGCCTGTTACTGGCAGGAATTACTGCAAATGCACAAGATTCCCATAACCTTATCAACAACTTCTTCAAAGACCGGAATAATATTTTGAACTGGCAGATCATCAGGGAAACTAATCTTAGCAGAACGCAGATGATAGATGCCATCATTGAAACCGGTTTGTATGATAAAGTTGATGTAACTGAAAACAGCATCGTGTGTGAGTTCAAACCGTATAAGGTGAATTATGAACAATACGGTTTCTCGATTTTTGAATCATCGACTGTAGTTTCAACTAACCTGGTCACGGCTACTGTTATTTTTGAGCTCAAAGCTGAAAGATACAGGACCACAGTGAAAAATATTCGCTTTATCCAGAATACCGACAGTGCTTCTGGTATGGTCACCACAATTGAAGATGAGTCACTTACACGGCAACAAGATATACGATTTTCAATATTAAAGAATACCACAAAAGTGCTTGATAAAGATTTCACCGCTAAAACAGCACTTATAAAACAATCTGAGGAGTGGTAAGTATTATTTCAAACCATGACCTCTTCAGCTTCATATCGGCATGCTTATTATCAGAACTTTGACTAATCGTAGTTCCTGATAACCTCCTCGCGTGAATATCATCTAATGAAAGTACTTTATTTGGACTTGAAAAAATATTTCAGACTATCGAATAATGTGACGAAATAAGTCATAAATTTGCAATATCGTAACATTTATAACTAATGCAAAGTGATGATACAATAACAAAACATCCTAAGAGTAAGCGTTATGAAGTGTTAATGGCTACTGCCCGGGAGGTTTTTTGGAAATATGGTTTCAGGCGTGTTTCAATTGAAGAAATCTGTGAAAGGGCTGGAATCAGCAAAATGACTTTTTATCGATTCTTTCCAAATAAACTCGAACTGGCAAAAGCAGTCTTTAATAAAGAAATTGACCACGGATTAGTGGCTTTCAGGAAACTTCTATTTTCAAGCGATCATACCACTGAAGAGAAGGTGAAAGGTTTGCTTCTAATGAAAGCAGAAGGTACACATGAGATTAGCCATGAATTTCTACAGGATTTTTACAATAGTGCTGACCTGGGACTCAAAGAACATATCGATAAAAAAATACATGAAGCATGGGCGAGCGCCGTTGATGATTTTAAAAGAGCTCAAAAAGAAGGTATTTTCAGAAAGGATTTTCAACCGGAACTTTTTTTTCACCTGGCAGAAAGTGTTATGACCATTCTGAGTAATAAAGCCCTCATCAATTCATATGAAAATCCACAAAAATTAATTCTTGGAATAGCTGACCTGATGATGTTTGGTATCGTGCAGAAATAATTATGAAGATGTTCTGGCTGCTATCGATGATTACCCTTTTAAACCTTTCAGGTTCTGCCTCAGGTTTACTAACTCTGGCTAGTGACACTTCCTTTGTAAAAAGCGATTCATTAAGTTTCAGCGGACAAGCCTCAGCCTGGGCACTATTCAATAATTTTAATAAAATGCCCTTGTGGTTGGGAGGTCGCTATCTGCCTCAATTAAATTACGAACTTAATTTTAAAGAAACAACAAAGCTTGACCTTGAAGTTTCTGCGAATATAAATGGGTCAGGTGGATTTAATCCATTTTCAGAAAACATTGCTGATGGATCGGTTAAATTATACCGGAGCTGGATAAGGTATTCTACTGATCAGTTGGAGCTTCGACTTGGATTGCAGAAGATCAATTTTGGATCGGCATCAATGTTAAGACCACTTATGTGGTTTGACCGCATTGATCCACGCGACCCCCTGCAATTAACTGACGGGGTATGGGGCTTGCTTGGCAGATATTACTTTATGAACAATACGAACCTTTGGCTATGGGGATTATTTGGTAATGAAAAACCTTCTGTTTGGGAAGTGGTTAAAACGAACGAAATGATCCCCGAATTTGGTGGAAGATTACAATTGCCCATGAAAAGGGGAGAAGTGGGTTTTACCTATCATCACCGAACTGCAGATAGTAAGGATTTGCCTGGTCTAATATCTGACGAAATCAACAGATCATCAACTATCCCTGAAAATAAATTCGGTATAGACGGTAAGTTTGATATTATTACTGGGTTGTGGTTTGAAGCAACCTGGGCAAAAAAGGAAAAGAATTTGGGATTACTTACAAATCAGCACCTTTTAAACATTGGCACCGACTATACTTTTGGTATTGGTAATGGTCTCAATGTGGTGCTTGAACATCTTTACCTAAGCCAGGATGAGCAGTCGTTTGCTTTGGCAAATAGTATAAACTTTACCGGTTTATCGCTCAATTATCCACTTGGATTGACAAATAACATCAATGCTATTTTTTATTATGACTGGCTTAATCAAACAGTTTACAATTTCGTAAGCTGGAAGAAAGATTTAAAGGATATTACACTTTATGCAATGCTGTTTTTTAATCCTGAAAACAACAAATTGCCCTCGAACCGCGATACATATAATCTCATGGGAGGCAAAGGCATTCAAATAATGATAGTATACAATCACTGATATGGAGAATTCAATCATCACAATCAATAACCTCTTTAAAGAGTTTCCTGTAGGTAAGGGTAGATTCACTGCACTCAATGGTATAAACCTGCAATTTGGGGAAGGCGAATTTGCCGGACTTGTTGGTCCGAGCGGATCAGGTAAAACCACCCTGCTGAACATCATTGGTTCTCTTGATACGCCTACAAAAGGTGAGGCGATTGTCATGAGACAGTCAATTAGC
Organism: Lentimicrobium sp.; assembly: GCA_035298745.1. GTDB lineage: Bacteria > Bacteroidota > Bacteroidia > Bacteroidales > Lentimicrobiaceae > Lentimicrobium. The sequence goes on from DATGXS010000052.1 coordinate 60,436, forward strand.
ACACTTACGCATAAGCAGTCAGCGCAATTGAGAAATAAGCATATCGGTTTCATCTTCCAGACCTTTAATTTGTTGCCGGTGTATACTGTTTATGAAAACGTTGAATTTGCTTTACTGCTGCAGGATATGTCGGCTAATGAGCGTCGTAAAGCTGTGATGGAGTCATTGGATTGGGTGGGCCTTACTGATAAAGAAAAGTCAAAACCTAATATGCTGTCAGGAGGTGAAAGTCAGCGTGTGGCAATTGCACGTGCAATGGTGAAGAAGCCAAAAATAGTATTGGCTGATGAACCTACTGCTAATCTTGATTCGAAAAATTCGCATCATATACTTCAAACGATGAAAAAGCTAAATGAAGAACTAAAAGTAACCTTCATTTTTGCAACACATGATGAGAAAGTGATGATGTATCTCGACCGCATTGTAAATCTTGCAGATGGTAAAATAATTAGCGATGATAGAGTAAATGCAAAATTAAAAGCCCAATAAGATGATAGCCTTAAAGTTAGCTTTCAAAAACCTGATGGGTGCCGGTTTAAGGACCTGGCTTAATGTTACTGTGCTCTCATTTGCCTATGTGCTGATCATTTTTTGGAACGGCATGTTAAACGGCTGGGACAAACAAGGGAGTCGTGACACAATTGAATGGGAAGCGGGTAAGGGTCAGTTATGGCATCCTGCATATGACCAGTACGATGTATTCTCCATTCAGGATGCACATGCTGCAGTTACTGCCGATGCAGAAAAACTGGTTAAGGAAGGTAAACTCACTCCTATTCTGTTCACACCTGCAACAGCATATCCACAGGGGCGGCAGCAGGGGATCTTGTTGAAAGGAATTGACCCTGAACAAAAAATCATTAAGATCCCTTCTAGACTATTGAAGAAGAATAGCAATAGTGATAACCTTGCTATTATTGGGAAGCGGACTGCAAAGGCCATGCAATTAAAAGAAAATGACCATATGCTGGTGCGTTGGCGTGATAAGAACGGAACGTTCGATGCTATGGAAATTACTATTGCAGGAATCTTCAAGACCAATGTTCCATCAGTTGATGCAGGACAAGTTTGGCTAAATCTTGATACCTTACGCAGAATGACAGGAACTCCGGCTGAAGCAACAATTTTGGTATCGGGAAGTGATGACATTAAGAGTGATATTGGTATCTGGCAATACAAAGATCTTGATTTTCTGCTTGCTGACCTTAACAAGATCATTGAATCGAAACGTGCCAGCGCTATGATAATCCAGGGAATGTTGCTTGTTATTGCACTTTTGGCAATCTTTGACACCCAGGTACTTTCTATCTTCAGAAGACAGAAAGAAATAGGAACATATATTGCTCTTGGAATGACCCGCACACAGGTTGTCGGGATCTTTACAGTTGAGGGAGGTGCCCACAGCATACTGGCCGCTTTGCTGGGTGCTGTTTATGGAATTCCTTTATTTATTTGGCTTTCAACCAAAGGAATTTCTTTTGGTGTGAATGATATGGGTATCACTATGGCCGAAACCATATATCCCTTTTATAGCATCGGTTTGATTATTACAACAACGGTTTTTGTAATAGCGTCAGCTACAATAGTCAGTTACATCCCAGCCAAAAAAATTTCAAAAATGAAACCCACCGATGCGCTTAAGGGAAAAGTAAGTTAAGGAAAAAGTCAAGGAAAAAGGAAAAAGTAAAATGTAAGTTAATAGTAGAAAGTAAGTAAAAAGAGTAAAAGTAAAAAGTAAGGTAAAAATATAAAGTAGAAAGAGGCTAGTTACTAGTCACTAGTCCTAATCCCTAATCCCTAATCTCTAATCACTGAAATGCTAAAATTTATTTTCAAAGGCTTATTAAGAGACAAGAGGCGGAGTGTTTTGCCGGTGATTGTCGTATCTATCGGTGTTTTTCTGACTGTTTTTATGACTGGCTGGCTTACTGGAGTTTTCAGCGATATGGTTGATATGAGTGCCAGATTCACAACAGGACATGTCAGGATAATGACCAGGGCGTACGCTGAAAATGAAAATCAGTTGCCAAATGACCTGGCACTTATGGGAGTAGATACAATGATGCCAGCGCTCAAGAAAAAATACCCTGATATGGATTGGGTTGCAAGAATACGCTTTGGGGGACTCATTGACATTCCTGACCCCAAAGGTGAAACAAGAGCTCAGGGACAAGCGATTGGTCTTGCTGTCAATCTTTTCGATAAAGAATCCAATGAGGCTGAAAGGCTAAATATTTCAAATTCAATTGTGAAAGGACATTTGCCGGTTAAAAATGGTGAAGCATTATTGAGTGATGATTTTGCAACCCGTTTTAATGTTAAGCCGGGCGATGAAATGACCATTTTTGGAACTACCATGAATGGGAGTATGATGATTTCTACCTTTAAGGTATCGGGTACTGTTCGGTTTGGCTCTGCTCAACTTGATAGGGGAGCGGTTATCATTGACCTCTCGGATGGGCGAATGGCAATGGATATGCAGGATGCTGCAAGTGAAATACTGGGTTTTTCAAAAAATGGTGAATATGATGATGCAGCGGCGTCGGCTTTAAAAGCGTCATTTAATAAACAATTCTCCAGGGCCGAAGATGAGTTTTCACCATTAATGAAAAGGCTTCGTGACCAGAATGATTTAGATCAGTACCTGAAGATCGGCGACAATATGAGTTTCATCATGATTTTCGTTTTTGTAATGGCCATGTCGATAGTATTGTGGAATACAGGGCTGCTTGGCGGTTTGCGCAGATATACCGAATTTGGTATCAGGCTTGCACTCGGTGAAGAGAAATCGCACATATATACAACCACTCTATACGAAGCAATACTCATTGGAGTTATGGGTTCTATATTAGGTAGTATGCTGGGCATTGGAGCTACATGGTATTTACAGGAGCATGGAATTAATCTTGGTAATATTATGGACAATGCGACCATGATGCTTCCTCAAACATTTAGGGCAAAAGTGTCACCCAAGCTCTTCTACATCGGCTTCATTCCCGGGACTCTGGCAATGGTTGCCGGAAATGCGCTTGCTGGCTTTGCCATATACAAAAGAAAGACGGCGAAGTTGTTTAAGGAGTTGGAAGTTTAGGGATTGGTGATGGGTGGAGGAAAAGGGAAAATGGAAAAAGGAAAAAGTGATGGGTGGAGGAAAAAGGAAAAAGGAAATGGAGAAAGTATTGGTGATTGATGAAGGAAAAAGAAACTGCAAATAGGAAAAAGTGATGGGTGCAGGAAAAAGGAAAAAGGAAAATGGAAAAGTGATTGGTGATTGATGGAGGAAAAAGGAAAATGGAAAAGGAAAAAGTGATTGGTGATTGGTGGAGGAAGAAGGAAAAGGTGATTAGTGGTAGGATTAGGGAATAGGGATTAGAGAATAAAAAAGTAAAAATTAAAATAACAGACATGAAATCGGTTCTTCTAATGCTTTTGGCCGTTGCTTGTTCAGGGGTGTTTGGGCAGGATGCCAAAGTTATTCTACAAAAAGTTGATGATAATATGTCAGCTAAGAACAGGGTATTTGAGTCAACCATGACCATATATGGTAAACGAGGCAGTAGGTCAATATCTTCAAAATCATATTCTGAAGGTTATCAACAATCATTTACCGAATACATTTCTCCGGCAAGGGAACAAGGGACTAAAATGCTGAAACTTAAAGATCAGCTTTGGATTTATTCTCCTTCGACAGACCGGACTATCCAGATTAGCGGTCATATGCTCCGACAATCGGTGATGGGCTCTGACCTATCGTATGAAGATATGATGGAAAACAGGAAACTAACCGATGTTTATAGTGCAAAAGTTATTGGTGAAGAGTCTCTTGACGGGAGAACATGCTATGTGCTTGAACTGACTGCTTTAGCTAATGATTTGGCATATCATAAAAGGAAAATGTGGATAGATACAGAAAGGTATATTCCTTTAAAAGAAGAATTGCTCGCTAAAAGTGGGCAGTTGTTGAAACGTACAACGCTTTCAGACGTCAAACAAATTCAAAACCGGTGGTTCCCAACCACAGTTGTCTACAAGGACATGCTTAAAGAAGGAAAAGGCACCGAGTTCAAAATGACTTCCGTTAAGTTTAATCAGGACATTCCTGCTTATATTTTTACGAAAGCGGCTTTGAAAAAGTGAAGTGAGTGATGAGTGAATATGGATGACTCAAAGATTTTCATCAAAGTATTCACTAATCTTCCTGAACAGATGCGCCCTGTCTATGCCACCTACATTGTGCTCATGAGTGGGGTATATGAAATAGTCAAGTTGCTTTTTGTTATCTATACAGGCTTTCAGGAACATTTGACTTTGTTGCCAGACTACCGTATTATCTATACCACCATGAATAATAAGCAGTTTTCCTTTTAATTTTGAAGCTTGCTCAATGAGGCTTGATGTTTTATAACCATCAGGATTTTGTTCAGGAGTATCCATGTATCGTTCACCATACATTACTTCATAGTATTTCCAATCACATACCGGACCACCTGCAGTTGCTACTTTGAAGATGTCAGGGTAATTAAGTTTCAGGTTTACTGACATGAAACCTCCATAACTCCAACCATCAACTCCTATGCGATCCTTATCAACATAAGGTAAAGACATAAGATATTCAACGCCTTTTAACTGGTCGGCCATCTCTTTCTTTCCAACCTGCCTGTGAATAATGCTTTCAAATGCAAAGCCCCTGTTAGAAGAGCCCCGATTATCAAGAGTGAATACAACATAACCTTTCTCAGCCATGTACTGAAGGAACATGCCACCACTCATCCAATTGTTTGTAACTAACTGTGTGTGTGGGCCTCCATATACATACAAGAATACAGGGTATTTTTTTGAGGGATCAAAGTTTGCAGGTTTTATGAGACGACAGTATAAATCGGTGTTATCCTCTGCTTTAATAGTGAATATGCTCATTTCACCCAATGCATAATCCTTTAACGGATTTTCTGTTTGCCTTAAAATAGTAGTTTTACCATTTTTAACATTAACAAGAAGAGTAGCAGGAGGGTTAGTAGTACTACTATATGTTGTAATAAAGTATTTGCCATCAGAACGAACATTTACACTATGTGTGCCTTTTTCCTTTGTGAGCTGAATTTTCTTTCCACTCTTCATGTTCAAATAATAGAGATGATCTTCAATAGGTGAAGCTTCTGAAGAAGTAAAATAAATGCCTTCTCCTCTTTCATCAAATCCAATAAGTGAGGTAACCAGCCAGTTTCCTTTAGTGATCTGTTGAATTAGTTTTCCTGTAATATCATATAAGTAAAGATGATTAAACCCATCGCGCTGACTTTGCCAAATAAACTTATCGGTACTTCCGGGCAGGAATGTAATTGGGTTAAGTTGCTCAACATAGCGATCGTTGGTTTCTTCAAAAAGGGTTTTCTCAAAATCTCCCGTTGATGCATCATACTGGTTAAACCACATATGGTTCTGATCACGGTTTAAGATTGCTATAAAGATATATTTCTGGTCAGGACTCCATGCTATATTAGTCAGGTATTGTTCTTTAGGTTCACCAGTTTTAAGAAAGGTTGTTTTTCCGGTTAAAATATTATAGACCCCAACAGTAACCTGGTGACTGGTCATACCAGCCATTGGATAACGTATATTTTTAACCTCAGCTACCCTGGCTGTTATATCAACAATCGGGTATTCAGTAACCATGGTTTCATCCATCCGAAAAAAAGCTAACAGATTTCCTTGTGGTGACCAAAACGTTCCTTTAGTAATTCCAAATTCATTACGGTGCACCGTTTGGCCGTTTACTATGCCTTTCTCTTGATCATTCGTGACTGCTATTTGTTTGGTGCCATCAGAAATGAATAAGTTGTTTTCAATAGTATAAGCCATATAGCCTGTAACAGGTGCTGTTTCTGTATTCTCTGCTTCTCCGGGCAAACTATGGTTCAACCGGGCAACACCATTAACAATTGAATAATAATTATTTCCAATGCTGAATTCCATGGTCTTTTCATCTTTCCAGGAAATATAAGGGATGCGTTTTTGTGGCTCAGCACCTGCAACGGCAAGGATAGTGTTAAACCTGTCGAGTTTCATCAGTGTATCTTTTACATCATTGCTGACGACACCTCTTATCACACTATTCTGTTCCTGCCAGGTATAATAGCCGCTATTGCCAACCCATTGAATGTTAGCCATTGATTTGGGATACAAAGCCCGGTTAGTGAAGAGTTCTTCAGGAACCAGCATTTTGCCTTGTGCAAGCACAATGACTGACTGCACAACAATAAGAAAAAGAAGAGTAATTTTCTTCATTGAATTATAAATTTTTAGGGTGTTTTAACTATAGAATACGAGTGAAAAAATAATTATTTAGTGGTAATGCTCTGCATTTTTTTATTAGATTTTTCTTAACGAGGCCGAAATTTCTGAGACAATAGAAGGATCCTTTTCAGCAGCGTTGCCTATGACAATCAGATCAGCACCTGCCTGGGCACTTTCTGCAGCTTTTTCGGGAGTTGAAATGCCACCACCAACAATTAATGGAACTGAAATACTCTGACTAACATGTTCGATCATAGTTTCTGATACAGGATTAAGTGCTCCGCTTCCAGCATCCATGAAAATCAGTTTCAAACCGAGCATTTCACCTGCCATAGCTGTACACATTGCAATATCATTCTTATCAGCAGGAATTGGTACTGAATTGCTCATATAAGAGACAGCTGTCGGTTTACCACTTTCTATTAACATATAGCCAGTACTAATCACCTCAACATTACTCAGTTTGAGATAAGGTGCTGCAACCACATGCCTGCCTATCAGCATTTCAGCGTTTCTTCCTGATATTAGAGATAAAAATAACATCGCATCAGCCCGGTAACTCATTTGTAATGTATTCCCGGGGAAAAGAATAACCGGAATACCTGAATTTTCTTTAAGTAGCTTTATGCAGGAGTCAAGTTGATTGTTGACAAGCAGACTTCCACCAACAAAGAAATAATCAATCTTGCCATCTCCCGCCAGAGCAGATAGCTGTTTTAATTTAGAATTCTCTGTTTTGTCAGGATCAATAAGGACAGCCAGTTGCTTCCGGCCTTCGTTCTTTCCGGTACAAATTGATTGGTATACGTTCATTACCTAAGATATGAAGGGCGAAAATAGTAAAAATTATTACCTTTGCAGTCCGAAAAAAGACAAACTAAGAAAAAATGAAAGCTACTGAAGTCGAGATTCTTCCATATAAAGTTAAAGATCTGACCCTTGCCGATTTTGGCAGGAAAGAAATAGAGATTGCAGAAATGGAAATGCCCGGTTTAATGTCTATCAGACGCAAATATTCTGCTGAAAAGCCATTAAAAGGAGTGCGTATTTCCGGTTCTTTGCACATGACAATACAAACAGCTGTTCTGATTGAAACCTTGTCTGCTTTAGGGGCAAATGTAAGATGGGCCAGTTGTAATATTTTTTCAACACAGGATCACGCCGCAGCTGCTATAGCCGCTGCCGGAATTCCGGTCTTTGCATGGAAAGGTGAATCACTTGAAGAATATTGGTGGTGCACACTGCAGGCTTTATCATTCCCCGGTGGCCTTGGTCCACAGCTTATTGTTGATGATGGTGGCGATGCTACTTTATTGGTACACAAGGGCTATGCAGCTGAAAACAATCCAAAGCTCCTTGAAGCCAAACCTGCTAATGCAGAAGAAGCTTTTGTTCTAAAGACTTTACGTGATGCCTATGTTGAAGACAATCAGCGTTGGCACAGGACTGTAAAGGATCTTAAGGGTGTATCGGAAGAAACAACTACAGGCGTTCATCGGTTATACCAGATGTTTGAAAAAGGTGAACTACTTGTTCCCGCCATTAATGTTAATGATTCGGTTACCAAATCAAAATTTGATAACTTGTATGGATGTCACGAATCACTGGCAGACGGTATAAAGCGGGCAACTGATGTAATGATTGCCGGAAAAGTAGTTGTAATTCTTGGTTTTGGTGATGTAGGTAAGGGTTGTGCACGCTCTATGCGATCATATGGCGCAAGGGTAATTGTTACAGAAATTGATCCCATATGTGCATTACAAGCAGCAATGGAAGGCTTTGAAGTTAGCACTATAGAGGATGCACTGTCAGAGGGCAATATATATGTTACTACTACCGGTAATAAGGATGTAATAACCCTTGAGCATATGCGTAAAATGAAGGACCAGGCAATTGTCTGCAATATTGGGCACTTTGATAATGAAATACAGGTTGACCAGCTTAACGCCGCTTCTGATGTTAAGAAAGTAAACATAAAACCACAAGTCGATAAATACGTTTTTTCTGAAAACCGTGCAATTTTTCTTTTGGCTGAAGGCCGCCTGGTGAACCTAGGCTGTGCAACAGGACATCCTTCGTTTGTAATGAGCAATTCATTCTCAAACCAAACGTTGGCGCAACTTGACCTGTGGAAGAACAACTATGAAATTGGGGTATATCGCTTACCTAAAAAATTAGACGAAGAAGTTGCAAGACTTCATCTGGAACAGCTTGGAGTAAAATTAACCAAATTAACTCCTGAGCAGGCTTCTTATATTGGAGTTGCTCCCGAAGGTCCTTATAAGCCTGAACATTACAGGTATTAAGATTAATATTAAAAGCTAAAGGCTAAAGGTAAAAGGATTAAAGTGGTTATCAACAGACTGGCAAAGTCATATAAAACCCGTTAACCTGACTCCACTTTTGCCTTTTTCCTTTTTCCTTTAATTATAAACCTGAAGAGCATACCCATCCCAACTGGTACGATATTGTTTAAGTGGGATTTTGGAAGGTCCTTCAATTGGCGAACCATCCGTCAGTAGGAATCTTGATCCACAAACCGTATCAACTGCAATAAGTCCCGAAGGTTCTACATTCACTCTGGCATTTTCTGTCAAAGGATCATAAGGACAGGCTCTCTCAAATGCCATGAATTCATCCTCCATTGGTCTGTATATTATAATATCTTTGTAACCCCCTGTTACATATGCCCATTGTCCCGTTGCGATAAAATCTATAGTATTGGGGTACATTGTAAAATTCACATAAACATAAGGTATAAGATCCCTATTCTCGTCTTTACTGCATGAGAAGGTCGAGATGAGTAAGATAAAAATTGCAGTAATTTTGATAAGTGTTTTACGCATAAAAACTGAAGTCAATAAGTGTATTTTATAAATTATTGCTGTTTAGTAGTTTCAATAGCAATAACGAGTCGTTAAAGATAATATTTTTGCATTTTCGCGATGAAATATATGCATAAATTTGCGGGGTACCGGATTATTAGGTTTTTTGTCTGTGCCGGGTTGTTATTTTTGGGGTCAGCATCTTGTTCAATGCTTCATAAATCGAAAGCAGAGAAAGTTGAAACTGAGCTGGAACAATCTGATTCTCAGGCAATGTCTGAATTAAAAAAAGCTCAGAAAGCACATTATAAAATGCAGCCAAGAGAAACAAGGAAGATGATGAAGCGAAGTATGAGGATGTCAAAAAGATTAAATCGGGGACGAAAGTTATCTTAAATCGCCTTACCTTCATCAAACATTAGTAATAAAGTAGCATACATATTTGACTTAAGAGGATTTTTATATTATCTTTACCAGACGGGAGATTAAATGGACGATATACTTTATATTATTTTGGGGGTTGCCTGGCTCGCATGGTCACTATACAGCAACAAGCAAAAGCTTGATAAAAAGCGGTTGCAGGAAACGCAGCGTCAAGCCGAAGTACAAAGACCAGTTACCAGCCAATCAGAAACCACCAGGATGGAATCAGACAATTATGGACCGGTTCAAACTAAACCGATAAAACAGGAACGATCTATCCTTGAGGAAATATTTAGTGAATATACAGAGCATGAGGAAGCACAACAGGATATTTATGAACCTGAGGTAGATGAGAAATCCTGGCAGTCAAAAATAGAAGGTTACAAAAAGCCCGAAGCACAGTCATTGGAAGTAATTGATGAGGAAGTTACTGCTGATTATTTCTCAAAACGATATTCAGAACAATATAAGACAGGAGAACAGCGAGTTATAAATACTATAAGAGATGAAATACACGACAACGACATTACGGAATCAGGAAACGAATTACAGCCTGAATTTGATTTAAGAAAAGCAGTGATTTATAGTGAAATCCTTAGAGCGCCATATATTTCAGGCACTGCTTAATTTTGTTCACTTTAATTCAGTTTTTTTGTACGCCAAAATAATTTATTGCTACCTTTACCCACTTTTTACGCACACACAAACACGTATATTCTAACATAAAATTTCATTGGTATGATCAGAAATCTACTACTAACTTTAGGGTTAGTGCTGACAGCAAGCCTCTTGGCGTTCTCACAACAGGGAACACTTAAAGGTAAAATTACCGATAAGACTACAAAGGAGCCCATCCCTTTTGTTAATATTATCGTTGAACTGGGAGGCTCCCAGGCTGGAGGTACTACATCTGACTTTGACGGCAACTACATCATCAAGCCAATTACTCCTGGCAAGTATGATCTGAAGGCAACCTTTGTTGGTTACAAACCTGTAATGATAAAAGGTATTCAAATCAAGTCAGACCAAATTACTTTCTCAGATATCGTAATGGAATCTACCATGGTCGAACTTAAAGAATTTGAAGTTATCGACTATAAGGTTCCACTTATCGATAAGGATAAAACTTCAGTGGGAGCAACTATGACTTCCGATGAAATTGCCAAGATGCCAAACCGTTCTGCAAATGCGGTTGCAACAACTGTTGGTGGTGTCTTTTCACAGGATGGTGAACGTGGTAGTGTCCGTGGTCAGAGAGCTGAAGGTACTGTTATGTATATTGACGGTATCAGGGTACGTGGTTCTTCATCACTTCCTGAATCTGCTATTGAACAGGTTTCTGTTATCCTTTCAGGTGTTCCTGCTCAATATGGCGATGCTACCGGTGGTATCATTAATGTTACAACAAAAGGACCAAGTCGTGAATTTGGTGCCGGTATCGAGTTACAGACTTCTGAATTTCTCGATGCTTACGGTTATAATCGCGCAGGATTAAATATTCAGGGCCCTTTATTATGGAGTAAGAATGAAAAGGGAGAAAAAACCAATGCTATACTTGGTTACTTTATAGCAGGTGAAGCTACATACAATCGCGATGGTCGCCCAACTGCTACTGGCGTTTATACAGTTAAAGAAGATATCCTGAACCAGCTTGAAGAGAATCCTCTTCGTCTTACCGGATCAGGTTTAGGCACCTATTACAATACTAACTTTATTACAAAGGATCAGCTCGAATATTCAAAATCAACTTTGAATACACCCAGCCTTGACATCAACGCTTCAGGAAAACTTGATATTAAAACAGGTCCAAATGTTAACCTTTCGCTCGGTGGATCTATAAATCATACTGATGGCAGAAACTTTAATTATGCACAGTCAATGTTCAATTATGACAGAAATGCTGAGGTTATAGGTGATACCTGGAGGGTTTTTGGCCGTTTCACACAGCGTTTCCCTGTTAAAGCTGAAAGCAATGCTACTATCAAAAATGTGTTCTATACCATTCAGGCTGACTATACACAATCAAAACAAGTTGTTCAGGACCCTGACCATAAGGATGATATCTTCCGCTATGGATACCTTGGAAAGTATGAAACACAAAAAGAAAGATCATATACTAACGACCTTGCCTTCGATTCTATATCTGGCAAGTACGCATACATACATAATGGATTTGTGGACAATGATGTAAAATTTACCAAATCTGATGCAAATCCTTTCTTAGCGAATTATACCCGTGAGTACTACGAATTATTCCCTGATACATACTATCATGCTAACCTTAACAGAATTATTGAAGGTGGTGGATTATTAAACGGAATGGGACCAGGTGGTGCTTATGGTTACTGGGGAGCTCCTGGTGTATTACAGTCAGGTTATTCAGTATCAGACAACGAACAGTACTCTGTAAATGTTAGTGCTTCAGCAGACATAGGAAACCATGCTTTCCAGTTTGGTTTTATCTATGAACAACGCGTTGACCGCTTTTACAGTTATGCTCCCACTGCTTTATGGGAACTTATGAGAGGTTTGACTAACTCACACATTGAACAGTTAGACGTTAACAATCCTAACCTGGTTATGCTTGATGGTGTTTTTATGGACACTATTTATTATGATCGTAAATATGATGCTAATTCACAACGTATTTTCGACATTAACCTTCGTCAGAAATTAGGTTTGCCTGTTGATGGTACTGACTGGATTGATATAGATTCATACGATATCAATAATTACACCATCAATTATTACGATCAAAATGGAAAGCTTGTAACAAAAGCAATGGATGGTGCACTCTCAATTGATATGTTCTCTCCGGACGAATTATTCAACAATGGAAGTTACCTTGCTAACTATAGTGGATACACTTACACCGGTGATAAAGTAAAACTTTCTGACAGTCCAAGTTTTGATGACTTCTTCACAAAGCAGGATGAGAATGGATTATATACCCGCGAAATTGCGCCTTTCACTCCTATTTATATGGCTGGTTATATCCAGGATAAATTTGCATTCGATGACCTCATCTTTAATGTTGGTCTTCGTGTTGACAGGTTTGATGCAAACCAGAAAGTGCTTACTGATCCTTATACACTTTATCCTGCAAAAACAGTTTCTGAAGTTAATGACCTTGGAACACATCCTCAGAATATGGGTGATGATTATGTAGTATATGTAGATAATCTCAAAAATCCTACTACTATTATGGGTTATCGTAATGGAAACACCTGGTACAATAAAGAAGGTCTTGTTGTAACTGATCCGACTATTTCATTAGATGCCGGTAATGGTGTTACTCCATACCTGGTTGACCGTGATAATGTTCAGATAACATCAAAAGCATTCAGCGACTATGAACCACAGATTTCTGTAATGCCACGTGTATCTTTCTCATTCCCGATTTCTGATGAGGCATTGTTCTTTGCTCACTATGACGTACTTACACAGCGCCCAACATATGCTTTACGTATGAGTCCGCTTGAATATTATTACATGCCAATGCAAGGAAGCCCCGACATTAACAATCCAAACCTGAAACCTGAGAAGACTATTGACTATGAACTTGGTTTCCAGCAGAAATTGTCAGTTGCTTCCTCAATTACTATTTCAGCTTACTATCGTGAAATACGTGATCAGATTCAGGCTTTTCGTTATACTGCTGCTTATCCTAAGACTTATTATTCATACAATAATATTGACTTTTCAACCGTAAAAGGTTTAACCGTTTCTTACGACTTACGCCGTACAACCAACACAAGGGTTAGAACAAGTTACACACTTCAGTTTGCTAACGGTACCGGATCAGATCCTGAGTTCGCAAAAGGACTTATCCAAACCGGTCAACCTAACTTACGTACGCTCTTCCCAATGAGCTTTGACCGTCGCCATGCTCTTAATGTGATGCTTGACTATCGCTATGGCGAAGGAGCTGATTATAACGGACCAATAGTAAAAGGCGCTCAGATTTTGAAGAATACTGGTCTCAATCTTACACTCTTTGGTGGTTCTGGTATTCCTTATACCCGTTCAAGTAAGATAGTTGCTTTAGGTCAGTCAGGTATTATTGACGGATCAATAATGGGTTCACGTCTGCCATGGCAATTCAGGATAGACGGCCGTATTGACAGGGATATCAACATAGGTAAGTCTTTCCTTAATATCTATGTACAGGTTCTTAACATTTTGGATGCTAAAAATATCATGTCAGTTTACGCCGCAACAGGTAATCCTGATGATGATGGTTATCTTGCTGCCGCTGAATATCAGAATTTGATCAATACTCAGCTTGATCCGCAGTCGTTCCGCGATCTGTATAGTATTCGTATTAACAGTCCGGGCAACTACAGTTCACCGCGTCAAATCCGTCTTGGTTTATCACTGAACTTCTAATCTAAGACCTGTAAACTGAAAAAGATTAAAATACACACAATGACTATGAAAAATATACTCCGAATAACATTTGCCGTCCTGCTGATAACAGTATTTGCAGCACCCGGCTTTGCTGAATATTATAAAGGCTCGGGCTTAAAGTCGGGTCCTGTTATAAAATCTACTGCAGCAGGATGTTTGCCAGGTGCTGGTTTCAAGTACCTTGAAGTGAATAATGTGCGTACACGTATCAACACAGGTGGTGATATGTGGTGGGATTTTGAGGTTGCTCAATATGAGATTCCTAAAGGTTCACGCAAAACCTCCATGTTCTCTGCAGCTTTGTGGATTGGTGGAATAGATGTCAATGATCAGTTAAAATTGGCTGCTTTGCGTTACAGGCAAGGCCCAAACACAGGATCACCAGGTTCAGGTAACGATTTCTGGCCAGGCCCTTTAACAATTGACGGAACTGCTGCTATTGATGAAGGTACTTGTGCTGAATACGACAGGTTATTCCCAATTACACGAAATGAAGTTGATGAATTTATTGCCTGGAATGAAAATAAGGCTTCAAATCCTAACTATCAGATTCCAACTTCAATTAAAGAATGGCCGGCAAATGGTGATATTTCAAAAAAACAAAGTTATTATCTGGCTCCTTTCTTTGATAAAGGTGGTGATGGTACTTATAATCCTGAAGAGGGTGATTATCCATATTATGACTTATCAAATGGACTCTGTCATTCAGCTACTTCAACTCAGGAAACTGTTGCAGGTATAGTTAAAGGTGGTCTTCTTGCCGACCAGGTGATTAAAGGTGATGCCACTTTATGGTGGGTATTCAACGATAAGGGTAATATACACTCTGAAACACAGGGTACCCCTATTGGTTTGGAAATCAGGGCACAGGCTTTTGGTTTCGCAACCAATGATGAAATCAACAACATGACTTTCTATAGTTATGAAATTATTAACCGCTCTACTTATCGTTTAACTGGTACTTATTTTAGCCAATGGGTTGATACTGACCTTGGATTTGCAACTGATGATTATGTTGGTTGTGATGTTGACAGAGGATTAGGTTATTCATATAATGGCAGACCTAAAGATGGTGACGGACAATTCTGGGCATATGGCGATCAGCCTCCTGCAATTGGAGTTGACTTTTTCCAGGGTCCTTATATGGATCCTGATGGTTCAGATAACCCATCTTTTAAAGGTGATGGTATTTTAGGACCGTCATTCTTTGGCGATTGCAGTATTGTTGGTCTTGATGGTTCTACAAATTATTCAATGAATTATGGAACTGAAACTGAACCTCATACTGGTAATTTTACTGTTCGCTCTGAAGCTATTAACGGTGTGAACTTTGGAAACGGTATTGTTGACGACGAACGTTATGGCATGCGCAGGTTTGTTTATCATAATAATGCAGATGCTCCCGGACCTTACATGCAAGACCCGAAATATGCTCCTCAGTATTACAATTATCTAAAAGGTATATGGCTTGATAATACCAAAATGCTCTATGGCGGTAATGGTCACCTTTCAACAGGTGCATATGGCCCTGCATGCGATTTTATGTTCCCTGGTGATACTGACGTTTGCGATTGGGGTACCGGTGGATTACCTCCAGCAGGTCCTAAATACTGGACAGAAGAAGTTGCTCAAAATAAAGAAGGCGACCGTCGTTTCATGCAATCAGCTGGTCCATTCGTTCTTGAACCAGGTGCCGTTAACTATATCACTGTTGGTATTCCATGGGCTCGTGCAGCTTCCGGAGGCCCGTGGGCTTCTGTAAAACTGCTTCAGGTAGTTGATGATAAATGTCAGTTACTTTTCGATAACTGTTTTGCAGTTGTTAGTGGTCCTAACGCTCCTGACCTTACAATCAGAGAACTTGATGAAGGACTTATTTTCTACATCAGCAACAGGAAAACCAACGATGCCGGTAACAATATCAATGAGTCATATACTGAGCTTGACCCTGCTATCTTAGCAGTTGCTAACAGCACCGGTTACGACTTTGATCCTTACTATCGTTTTGAAGGTTATCAGATTTTCCAGTTGAAAGATGCAACGGTTTCTGTTGCTGACATTCATGACCAGAAGTTAGCTCGCCTGGTTTATCAATGTGACGTTAAGAATGGTGTGGAACAATTGGTCAACCATAATTTTGATCAGGCGCTTAATGCTAATGTTCCGGTTGAAGAAGTGAATGGTAAAGATCTTGGAATCAACCATACCTTTAGACTTACTGAAGATGCTTTCACAGGACAGACACTGGTAAATCACAAACAGTATTATTACCTGGCACTAGCTTATGGTTATAATGAATACATGAAATATAGTGCTGACCCTGGTTCACAGGAAGCTGGTATCATTGGCCTTGATGGTCAAAAGAAAGTATATCTGGCTGGTAGGAAGAATATTAAGGTTTACACCGGTATACCTCATAAGATTGTTGGTACAGTTCAATCAAATGCTGAATTTGGAGACGGTGTAGAAATAACACGTTTGCAAGGACAAGGTAATGGTGGAAATGTTCTTGATTTAACTGACGAGACTGTTGCCGAAATTTTAAGTAAGAAACCGGTTGATTCAACCAATATACTTGGAAGTCCTGATTACCCAATTGCTTATAATCCTACTTATAAAGCAGGTAGTGGTCCAGTCAATGTCAGGGTAATTGACCCGTTGAATGTAAAAAATGCTGACTTCGTACTTGCATTTGATTCATTAGTGCCTTACTTCCAGACAATTGGAGCCGACAGTACACTAAATTACAAAGCACACTGGAGACTTATTGATAAATCTAACAATAAGACTTATTATTCTGACACTACCATTGCATATAAGAATGAGCAGTTGTTCCCTGAATTGGGTATTGGAATAACTATATATGAGCCTCTCAATCCTGGTCCTTATAAGGTTGGAACCAACGCAGACAGTGATCCTATTTATGAAATTATTTCTGAAAATAATGGCTTGCTTGAATCATCCTTCACTTTTGCTGACAGTTCAAAAATATGGATGTATGGCTTACCTGATGTTGACGGTGTACCTTCATTAAACTGGATAAGATCAGGGGTTGTAACTGATATTTCAAATGCAGTCAATAATGACTATAATATGCCATCCAAACCATTTGACCCTAATGCAAATTATGAGAAAGTGGTTAGTGGAACCTGGGCTCCATATTTGATGACAGCTACCTCAGAACAAGATCCACAATTTGCTCCGGCTTACAGGAATATATCCAAGGTTGGTGCTCTATTCTCTGATATTGCCAGTGTTGACATAGTTTATACTTCTGACAAAACCAAATGGACCCGTTGTCCTGTAATTGAAATGTGTTCTGACAAGACACTAGCAGAAGGTGGTGTTGAAAGATTCAATATCAGATCAGCTGCATCTGTAAACGTTAATGGTGAAGCTGGTGTTGTTAGTGCCGATCCTATGCTCAATTCGAACTATATTAACGAAACCGGTATGGGTTGGTTCCCTGGTTATGCTATCAATCTTGAAACAGGTGAACGTCTGAATATGGTATTTGGAGAAAACTCATGGTTAGTTGGTGAAAACGGACGCGACATGCAGTTCAATCCAAGTGGAAATATTGCAACAAATAATGAACTTGTTTTAGGTGGTATGCATTACCTCTATGTGTTCGCTCATACAACCGGTAAATCTGTGGCTATTGCCAATATTCCGGCTTATGATGCAGGTGCAAAACTGAGGTCAAGTATTCCTGTAACACTGGGAGCAGGCACACAAAGGGCTCTGGTTTATTCAAGTGCTATGTACGTTAGTATTCCAATAGCTAATCCGGAGGTTCCATGGTTAAATAATGAAGCAAAGGTTAGAATTCGTATTGCAAAACCTTACTTGAGATATTATAGTACATCACATGAAGGAAATGAATTACTTGCCAATGACACTGAAAACCGCAATTTCCCAATGTATGGTTTCAGTACTTCTACCATTGCAACAACAGATGGAAATATAGAAAAAGCTAAATCTGATCTGGACCTCATCACTGTTGTTCCTAATCCATATTACGCATATTCAACCTATGAGACTAACCAGCTTGATAACAGGGTTAAGATCGCTAATCTGCCAAGGAAATGTACTGTAACCATTTACTCGACAAATGGAGCAATGATAAGGCAATACACTAAAGATGAAGCTGGAGCTTCTATTGATTGGGACCTGAAGAACTATGCAGGTATTCCAATTTCAGGTGGTGTATATCTCATTCATGTTAAAGCTGATGGTGTTGGAGAGAAAATCATTAAATTCTTCGGCTCTTTGAGGCCTGTTGACCTTAACTCATTCTAATGCCCGGTGGTATATTAATATGGAAACAAAACACAACAAATTAATGGTTATGAACAAGATCTCTAAATATTTATTTGCCACCCTGATGATTGGAGCGTTAGTTATGCCATTCAATCAGACTATTGCCGGTAATAAAGACCGTACGGGGCAGGCTGGCGCATCAGAATTATTGGTAAACCCCTGGGCTCGCAGTTCAGGGTGGGGCGGAGCTAACATTGCTCATGTTAAAGGCCTTGAAGGACTTTATGGTAATGTAGCAGGTACAGCCCACACAAAGGCTACTGAGCTTATTTTTTCACACACACAATGGTTAAAAGGCAGCGAAATTGATATCAATACTTTCGGTCTTACCCAAAAGGTTGGTTCATCCGGAGTGCTTGGTATTGGTATTATGTCAATGAGCTTTGGAGATATTCCTATCACTACCGAATCATTGCCTGAAGGTGGTATTGGTAATTTTTCGCCAAGTTACATGAACATCAACATTTCTTATGCTAAAGCTTTTTCAAATTCTATCTTCGGTGGTGTTAACATCAAGATTATTTCTGAATCAATTTCTGACATTGGTGCTCAGGGAATTGCAATTGATGCAGGTATTCAATATGTAACCGGTCCAAGAGAGAATGTAAGATTTGGTATTACACTCAGAAATGTTGGCCCGACTATGTCATTCAGTGGTGATGGTCTTTCTATCCGTAGTATTTTACCGGGTCAGGAAAGTGCATTTACTCTTGAGCAACGTTCTGCAGAATTTGAATTACCTACTCAGTTAGCTATGGGTGCTTCTTATGATTTTTATATGGGAGAAATTCATCGTTTAACTTTGGCCGGAAACTTTATTTCTAATTCATTTACTAACGACCAGATTGCTGTTGGCGCTGAATACGAACTGAAATCATACCTGATGCTCAGGGGTGGTTATACTTATGAAGATGGTATTACTAGTGAAACTGAACGTACTACAGCCTTTACCGGTCCAAGTGCAGGTTTTACAGTATCCGTTCCTATTAATAAAGAAAAAGGTTCAACCCTTGCTATTGATTATTCGTATCGTGCAACTGATCCGTTTAATGGAACTCATAGCATTGGTGCCCGTATTAATTTGTAAATTGTTATAATCAGGTAGGTTTACCTGTTAGATATAGAAAGGACCCTTGCATAAAGGGTCTTTTCTCTTATTATTTGAGCATTAACAAAAGACTGAACTATGTATTTTACACAGGAAGGATTAAATAAATTAAAAGCTGAACTGGATCAACTTATAAATGTGGAACGACCATCGATCTCACAGCAGATCGCTGAAGCACGGGATAAAGGAGATCTTTCTGAAAATGCAGAATACGATGCAGCCAAGAATGCACAGGGAATGCTTGAGCTTAAAATATCTAAATTGCAGGAAACAATCAGGAATGCGAAGGTGATTGACGAAAGTAAAATGGATAATACTAAAGTGCTTATTCTTTCTAGTGTTAAAGTTAAAAACACTAAAAGTAACAGTACCATGACTTATACCCTTGTGCCTGAAAACGAAGCCGACCTTAAGGCTGGAAGGATTTCGGTAAATTCTCCTATTGCTCAGGGATTGCTTGGTAAATCTGTTGGGCAATTAGTTGATATAAAGGTTCCGGCAGGTGTAATTACGCTTGAAATTGTAGAAATACTTCGTTAAAGAGTTATTTTATGGCAACTATATTTTCAAAAATCGTAAACGGCGAAATCCCGGCTTACAAAGTGGCTGAGTCAGAAAATTTTCTGGCATTTCTTGATATTAACCCCCTTGCTGAGGGTCACACTTTGGTTATTCCTAAACGAGAAACCGACTACATTTTTGATATTGAAGAACAAGAGTATAAAGATTTATTCCTTTTTGCAAAAAGAGTTGCAAGGGCAATAAAAAAAGTTATTCCATGTAAGAAAATTGGTGTTGCTATTATTGGTTTGGAAGTTGCTCATGCCCACATTCATCTTGTTCCTATCAATGATGTGTACGACATAGACTTTAAAAAAGATAAACTTAAATTAGCACCTGAAAGGTTGAAGGAAATTGCCTCAGGCATTTCATCCAATATGTAAATGAAATGAGTAAAGAAGCAAGTGTAATCATTCCTGCATTCAATGAAGAGACCGGTATAGGCCCCCTGCTTCAGAAGATGCAGGAAACAGGGTTGCTCGAAAAATATGAAGTAATTGTAGTTGACGATGGGTCAACTGATAACACTACTTCTGTTATCACTCAGTATCCTGTCAAATTAATCAGGCATGGCGTAAATAAAGGTTATGGTGCTTCTCTCAAAACAGGTATCAGAAGATCAACCTGCAGTAAAGTAATGATGCTTGATTCTGACGGGCAACATGATCCTGCTTATTTGGATACTATTTGTAAGATGCTCGATGATGTTGAAATGGTTATTGGTGAGCGCAATGCCGATTCATTCCAGGTGTCTAATAGAAAGGGTGGCAAATGGGTTATCCGTAAAACAGGAGAATTCCTTGTGGATCAGCCTTTGCCGGATTTTAACTCGGGATTAAGGGGATTCAAGCGTGAATTAATAGTTAACTTCCTTCATTTGATGCCAAATGGATTCTCGTTTTCAACAACCTCTACTCTTGCTTTTTTAAAAGAAGGATATACCATAGGAACTTTTCCTATTTATGTGTCAGAGCGGGTTGGAAGAAACAGCAGTGTTAAGTTTTTTAAGGACGGATCAAAAACACTGCTGCTTATTTTCAGGATTATAATGCTCTTCAATCCGCTCAAAGTGTTTTTTCCGGCCAGTATAATCATAGCTGTAATGGGTGTTTGTTTTGGAATAATAGGCTATCTTGTTTATTTCAGGATACCCAATTCTTCCATCATTATGCTTACACTTGGTATGTTTCTTTTCTTCTTTGGTTTGCTGGCAGACCAGATTGCCTTACTTAACCGCAAAAAGGGATGACAAACCCATTGCAGCACAATAACCGGTGGACTGACCATGATGTCGAACAGCACTGGGATAGTGTTGCAGGTATTTATGTCAGTGAAAATGATAAGGTTAAAACTGCACACAACCAACGATTCATAGAATCAGTCAAGCACTTACAGCTTTTCGATAATTGTAAAATCCTCAATATCTCTTCACGTGATTGTGAAGCCAATGATTACATAAAAGCAGTTCAGCCTTCTGCAAATGTTATTAATTCTGAGATTTCCGGTGGTCTGATAGATGTTGCCAGGCAGTTAAGGCCTGAAGCTGTGCAGGTAAAGATAGAAACTTACAGTTTTCTTCCTTTTGAAAATAGCGAATTCGACAGAATATTAAGTCTTGAAACGCTTGAGCATGTTGAAAATCCAATTCAGTTTCTTAATGAATTACACAGGGTTTCAAATGAAGGCGCCAGGTTGGTCTTAAGTTGTCCGCCTGCTACAAGTGAAATTCCTTACCAAATATTTACATTTCTTTTTGGAGGACATGGTGAAGGTCCGCATAAATTTCCTTCATCTAAGAAAGTAAAGGAATGGCTTAAATTAGCAGGTTGGAAACTTGAAATGCATAAAGGAACTGTTCTATTGCCAGTTGGCCCCCAGTTCATACAGAACTTTGCCGAAAGATTTATCCAAAAATTTCAGGGTACCTTTATTTCTGAATTAGGGATCAGGCAATTCTATGTTTGTACTAAAATTTGAAAATATTTACTCTAAAAAATGACTTTACGAAGTATAGATAAACTCAGCAAAATAATGAAATCCGATCTGTGTACCAGGTGTGGAAGTTGTGTTGGCTTATCAGAGGGTAAGGTTATTTTTTCTGACCGTGAAGGAAAGTACAGGCCTGTTATTCTCGAAGAACCTGATGAGGAGCACTCACAAAGATTACTTTATGCTTGTCCGGGCAAAGACTTTAATTTTAAATACTTCAGAGAGAAATTCTACGCAGATGCGCCTCATTTTCACTTATACACCGGTCCTGTTTATTCTATCTCTATTGCATACAGCAATGATCCGGTTATCAGGCAAAATGGTGCCAGTGGAGGAATAATTTCGGCAGTACTGATCTGGTTGCTTGAAAATGGCAAAATAGATGGTGCTGTGGTCACTGGCATGTCTGATAAACAACCATGGTTAACTAAACCCTTTATTGCAACCACAAGAGAGCAAATTCTCGCTGCTGCTCAAAGTAAGTATATTATTACATCAGTAAATGAGATTTTGCCTGAGATATCTGCTTTTAATGGTAAGTTGGCTTATGTAGGACTTCCACCACAAATTCAGAGTATAAGAAAGCTACAGGATGCACGTGATCCTGCAGTTGCAAATATCAGGTATATTTTTGGTCCATTTTATGGCAATACACTACATTTCAGTTCAGTCAAAAGTTTCCTGAGGTCATATCACATCAGGGATTACCAGAATATCAGCAAATTGTATTTCAGGTATGGTGAATGGCCGGGTAATATGAGGGTTGAAATGAATGATGGTCGCGTTGTGCAGTTACCTAAATTCCATGCCAATTATTTGATACCATTCCATATTTTGACCAATTCGCTTCTTTGTACCGATCTGAGTAATGAATTTACTGATATTTCAGGTGGCGATGCCTGGGCACCGGTTTATGAGGAGCGTGGTAAAGGGTTTTCAATGGTTATTGCACGAACCAAAGCCGGGGAAGATATTTTGAATGAAATGATTAAAGAGGGGCTTATAAATGCTACTCCCATATCAATAGATGATGCTATTACCATGCATTCACACGGGTATGACCTGAAGAAACGGGGAACGTTCATTCGCTTTAGTTTCCGCAAATTCTTTGGGCTTTCTAATCCTGATTTTGGGTATGAAATTAAGGACTTTCCAATTAGCCGATATTTCATGGAATTTATGATTGATGCATTATTTATTGTTCTGGGTACAGCTTCGGCACGATGGTTAGTTTCACAGTTACCACCTGCGATGGTGGGCAATCTCTTTGAAAAAACCCGTAAAGTGTGGAAGAAAGCAACCTTCAATATCAAAAGGGAAAATCTTTGAATTTAAACGTCAATCTTTGAATGTGAGGGGAATCTTTTAATGAATAAAAAAACATGGTCGACGATACTAAAAATAGTCGGAAGCATTGCAATACTGGCATTTCTTGTTACCCGTGTTGACTGGAATATTGGTCAGTTTAAACTCGTCTTTAAAACAATTGACCTTACGTGGTATATTATTTCACTCACAGGGGTAATTATAGTGCTTTTCTTAAAGAGCATAAGATGGAACCTGCTACTCAGGCATGAGAACTGTGTGTATCCGTTTAAATCTGCTTTTGCTGTCTATATGTCATCATTTACAATTGGGCTCCTTACACCCGGAAGACTTGGTGAGATAGCCAGATTGTACTATATAAGGGAAGAAAGGAATATCAGTTTCTTTAATTCATTCAAGACGATTGTCATTGACCGCATATTTGACTTTGCAATACTCATTTGGTTTGGAGCATCAGGGTTAGTTTTTTTCTACAAAGTTTCAGGCAATTTCTCTCCGCTTTTTTATCTTTCGTGTGTTGGTATTTTAATGTTCACTTTTTGGTTTGCAATTGCAGTAACCATAAAGTCAATTAAATCAGGTAAGATCTATTTTACTTTTCTGAAGGAAGCATGGAATAATATGTTTGCCGGTAGAATGATATATCCATGGATATTAACGCTGATTTCTTATTTCTTTTATTATCTGGCCAACTGGTTTATTTTAAAATCATTAGTGAAGGAAATATCACTGGTGGAAATGGGATTTATCATGAGCGTAATGAGTTTAGTTACTCTAATTCCCGTTACTATTGCCGGATTTGGCACAAGGGAGGTGAGTCTTGTATTCCTTTTTTCATTTTATGGGATTGGTCCGGAAACTGCAATTATATTCTCACTGCTTCAGTTTATTGCGTTCTTCCTGTGGGGAGGCATAATAGGTTGGGTATTTTGGTTAATAAAGCCGGTTAAAATGGCATTGATCAGGCAAGATGCATCCAGACTTGTTAGTATGTTAAAATAAAAATCAGATTATGAATTATAGCCCGGATAATGATCGATACAATCAGTTGAAATATGTGAAATGCGGAAACAGTGGCGTTTATCTGCCACCTGTATCATTGGGATTATGGCATAATTTCGGCGGAAATGATATTTATGAGAATAGCCGCAGGATGTTATGGCATGCATTCGATAAGGGTATTACTCATTTCGATCTGGCAAATAATTACGGCCCTCCTGAAGGAAGCGCAGAAATAACAATGGGAAGGGTACTTGCTTCTGATTTCAAAGCATATCGTGATGAAATGATAATTTCAACCAAGGCAGGTTATTTGATGTGGCCGGGTCCATATGGCGACGGAGGTTCAAGAAAATACCTTATTTCAAGTCTTGACCAGAGTCTCAGGCGCATGGGATTGGAATACGTTGATATTTTCTACTCACACCGCCCTGATGTTAATACTCCGGTTGAGGAAACTATGTCGGCATTGGTTGATATTGTCAGGCAGGGTAAGGCGTTATATGTTGGCTTATCAAACTATAATCCTGGGCAAACTTCAAAGGCCGTTGATCTTTTAGAGAAAAATGGTGTAAAATGCCTTATTCACCAACCCAGGTATTCTATGTTTGACCGATGGGTTGAGAATGGATTGTTGGATCTTCTTGAAGATAAGGGAATTGGTTGTATTGTCTATTCTCCACTTGCACAAGGACTATTAACTGACCGATACTTAGAAGGTATACCTGCCGGATCAAGAGCTTCAAAAGCTCACTTTCTTAAACCTGAATCAATAACCCCCGAAAGACTAAATAAGATAAAACAGCTCAATGACCTTGCACTGCAAAGAGGACAAACCCTTGCTGAAATGTCACTGGCCTGGGTTTTAAAAGATAAAAGAATAACGTCGGTATTGGTAGGCGCAAGTAGTATCCAACAAATTGATGATAATTTGAGATGTCTCGAAAACACATCATTTACAACCAAGGAACTGGAAAGTATAGAAGAGATTCTTAAATAGATTCAAATTCAGATTCAGATTCAAATTCAGATTCAAATTTAAAGATTTGAGATTTGAGATTTGAGATTTGTATTAAGGATTAAATCTGGATTCTGGAAATTGAAATCTGGAATTTGAATTGGTTATTCCTGGAAATAAACTCTCTTTACTCTTCTTGAAATTCCGGTAAGTATTTCATATGGAATAGTTTCAAGATTTTCAGCTATAGTGTTTATTGGAATTTTATTTCCAAAAACTTCAACTTCATCACCTTCTTCTGCCTCAATACCGGTAATATCCAAAACAGTCATGTCCATGTTGATACTGCCAATTATGGGCACAAGCTGATCATTGAGGAACATAATGCCTTTCCCGTTGCTGAGTTTTCTGCCTAGCCCATCAGCATATCCAATCGGTATAATGGCAATTTTACTTACTCTGGGAGCTTTCCAGCGGCAGTTATAACCAACGGTTTCACCTTCTTTTATCACTTTTATCTGCGAAATCACTGATTTCAGGCTGCTCACAACTTCAAGTTTATCCTGTATTTCCTTAATGGATGAAATGCCATAAAGTGAAATTCCTAACCTGACCATGTCAAACTGGGCGTAGGCATGCCTTGTTATCCCTGCAGAATTAAGTATATGCCTCATAAACGGGTACCCTAAAGCATTAGCGAGCTTTTTTGTCATCCGTTCAAAGCACTCAATTTGCTGATGAGTGAATGCATCAAGTTCTTCACTTTCACTACCAGCCAAATGAGAAAATGCTGATCCTATCTTTAAATGAGGGTATTTTTCCAATGTATACACCAACTCATCCAACTCTTCTTCCATGAAACCCAAACGATGCATTCCTGTATCCAGTTTCAGGTGAATTAAAGTGGAGTTTGCTGACCTATGTTTAAGAGTCTCTGCAGTTTTGGCAAATAATTCCAGTGTCCTGAAACTGTATATTTCGGGCTCAAGTCCGTAACGTATCATAAGTTCCATTCCTGTCATTTCAGGATTCATGACCATAACAGGCAGGCTGATACCTGCTTTACGCAGTTCAACGCCTTCATCCGCATATGCAACACCCAGGTAATCCACATGATGGAACTGAAGGATATTCGCAATTTCAAAACTTCCGCTACCATATGAGAAGGCTTTCACCATTGCCATAACTTTAGTAGAAGGCTTAATCTGCGACCTGAAATAATTCAGGTTATGCACCAAAGAACTGAGGTTAACTTCCAGTACCGTTTCATGAGCTTTTTGTTGCAGCAACTCAATAATTCTTTCAAAGGCGAATACACGGGCACCTTTTATAAGAATACCTTCATTTGAGAAGATCAGATGAGGCAGTTGGGTAATAAAATCTTCGGTTGATTTAAAGTACTGGCCAGGCATTGAAAATAAATGCTGATGGCGAATAATTGACTCACCAATTCCAATAAGCCTGTTTATCCCTTTTTGTTTCAGCAATTGTGCAATTGTACCATATAGTTGTTCTTCATCAACAGAACTCTGCAGCATATCACTTAAAATTACAGTCTTGTTCTCATGCCTGGACTGTTGAATAAGAAAGTCAAGCGCATTAGCCAGTGAATCAAGGTCAGAACTGTATGAGTCATTGATAATCAGAGAGCCATTAATGCCTTCTTTCATCTCAAGCCTCATGGCTACCGGGACCAGTTTAAGCATTCGGCTTCTGGTCACTTCAGGGCCATAACCCAGCAATAGCATTACTGCCCAGCAATGCATGGCATTCTCTACCGAAGCTTCGTCAGTGAAAGGTATTGTTATGGCAAGTTGCTTTTCATTATATACAGCTTCAATGGATGTATTGAAATTATCTTTCAGAATATTCGTTATTCTGAGCTTTGAATCATCATGCCATCCCCAGCTGAAAAAGTTCCTCTCGTGACTGCCGGTGATTTTATCTGCAAATAAACCGGAATGGAATAATCCCTCATGTATTATATCCGAATCCCTGCAATAGATAACCTGATCAGCATTCCTGAAAAGCATCAGTTTCTCTTTTGTCTTTTGTTCGGCTGAATTGAAGTACTGGTCGTGGGCACTGCCAATATTTGTTATAAGGCCAATGTTGGGTTTTATAACTTCTTCAAGTTTGACCATTTCGCCCGGTTGAGAAATACCTGCTTCAAAGATTGCGAGGTCATGCAATAATCCCATCTGCCACACCGATAATGGCACTCCAACCTGTGAGTTGTAACTTTGTGGACTTCTAACGATAGTCTTCTCTTCTGACAATAACTGCCACAACCATTCTTTTACTATTGTTTTGCCATTACTTCCTGTAATGCCAATAACAGGGTAGTTGAATTGTGACCTGTGATAAGCTGTCAATTTCTGAAGTGCCTCAAGGGTGTCAGAAACGATTACAAAATTAGCTTTACTCTCAAATTCAGGCGGAACATTTTTTACGCAGAAATTTTGGACACCACGGTTTATGAGTTCTTCAATATACTTGTGTCCATCATTCCTGTTTGTCACGATTGCGAAAAACAAAGATGAAGCAGGCGAATTGAGTTTTCTGCTGTCAATTACCAGCTCACTAATAACAGTCTGATTAGTTTGAACTGTTAATGTACCTGCAACTATTTCTGCAACCTTTTCAATGGAATAGTCCTGCAATTCTTTATTATTTATTGTTTAAGCAGTCTTAATTGTAAACTCAAATCTCACTGGTTTTCGGCCTCGTGTTTAGTGGCTTTCAAAGGGTTGGCTGAAATTTCGGCGTATTGCCTTCTGTTATTCCAAATATCACAGGCTAAATACATCGCAGCCCTGAATGAATCGGATGAAGCGGTATCCTTACCGGCAATCTCGTATGCGGTACCATGTGCAGGAGATGTTCTTATTACCGGCAAACCGGCCGTATAATTAACTCCTGAATCAAAGGATAGTGTTTTGAATGGCAGCATTCCCTGGTCGTGGTACATCGCCAGTATCCCGTCAAATTTATTGAATGATGACGAACCAAAGAAACCATCAGCAGGGTATGGCCCAAAAACATGATAGCCTCTGTCTCTTGCTTTCTCAATAGCCGGTTTAATAATTGATATTTCCTCATTTCCAAGCAAACCCTCGTCACCTGCATGGGGGTTGAGCCCAAGGATTGCAATCTTTGGTGCCCTGATTCCAAAATCGGCTAACAGCGACTTGCCTAAAATCTCAATCTTATTGAGTATTAAACCTTCATTAAGATGCGCAGAAATCTCATTAACCGGAATATGCCCTGTAACTACACCAATCCTGAGGTTATTGTTAACCATCAGCATCAGTGATTCCGACACTTTGAACTTACTCGTTAAATATTCCGTATGACCGGGAAAATGAAATTCTTCTGACTGGATATTCTTTTTATTAATCGGTCCTGTGACCAACGCATGAATAAGTCCTTTGCCCAGATCTTCTGTGGCTGCTTCAAGAGAAAGAAAAGCCTGTTCACCTGATTGATGGGTCGATTGTCCCAGTTCAATTTTAATCTCATTATCGTGAAGATTAATCAGATTAGCCTTTTTGGGATTTATATTTTCAATCTTTCTGGCTATATGGAAATTGAAATCAGGCAGGTTCAGGTACTTTCTGTGGTATGATGCCGCTTTTGAAAGGCCATACACAACGGGGGTCATCATTTCATACAGCCTGTTATCGTAAAGCGATTTAAGAATAATCTCATAACCAATGCCATTGATGTCACCGGTCGAAATTCCAATGATTGGCTTTATATCACTCTCTGATACTTTATTCATTATTTAATAATTTAAGGCAAAGATAAGATTTTAGCTATTTTAGTACCCAAGTAATCAGACATATCTTTTTAACCCTGCAAAAGATGACAACCTGCTATTTTGTATCAGATCTTCATGGTGATAAAACGAAGTTCGAAAAACTGGTTAGTGAAATTGCCCGTAAGAAACCTTCATTCCTGTTTATGGCTGGCGATTTATTACCTCACGTCAAGGTTTCAGATAATCAAAAGCAAGGGGTGGTCAATCCATTTATTGACGATTTTTTGATTCCGCTGTTCAGGCACTTACAAAAAGAGATTGGCTGTAATTATCCTGAAGTTTATCTTATTGCAGGCAACGACGATTATAAATCTGATATCCCCGGATTCCAAAAGGGTGCAGAATCAGACTTATGGAAGTTTCTTAATAGCAGCAAGGTTAAATTTGGCCCTTATCATATTTATGGGTACTCTTATGTGCCTCCAACACCTTTCAGGCTCAAGGATTGGGAAAAGTTTGACATTGACTTTTCATTGCCCGAAGGTGCGCTTAATCCGGAGCAGGGTTATAAGAGTGTGAAAGATGATGATGAATTTAAACTGATCAGTGAAGATCTTGAAAAACTTTCAGATAACGACCCTCTCGAAAAGGCAATTTTCATGATGCATTCACCTCCCTACGATTCTTTACTTGATAAAATACCGGGCAACAGAAGCATTGGTAGTAAAGCCATAGCTGACTTTATAAAAAACAAACAACCATATATAACATTACATGGCCATGCCCATGAAACGTCAGAAATAACAGGTGAATGGCATCAGATTACAGGGAGAACAAGATCCTTCTCAGCAGCCTATAATGGGCCTGGACTCGCATTGGTTATATTTCAGATTGATAATCCCGATCAGTGCGAAAGGAAAATTATCTGAAAAAATAAGGTTAATTATCTTGAAAACACATTCTTAATGTAATACTCAAGTTCACCGATGATAATCCTGGTGGCACCTGTTCTATCATTAACAAACAGTCTGGCAGAAGTGGAATAACTTTGCAGCCGCTGCGGTGATTTTATAAAGGCCTGTACTTCCCTGGTTAATTCACCTGAATTCTTCACAGAAATAGCAGCATTGTTGGCAATCAATTCCTTTGCTTCTCTGAACCTGTGATAATTAGGGCCAAACAAAACAGGAACTCCAAATACGGCTGCTTCAAGGGTGTTATGTATGCCAACACCAAAACCACCACCAATATATGCAATATCTGCATACTTGTATATCTTGGAAAGTAAACCAATAGAATCAATAATAACTACCCTGGCACTTTGCTTATTTCCTTCTTTTAGATATTCAGCAAGTTGGCTGTATAAAATTGACTTACCATTAAAATTAGTGACCAGGTCCTTAATGTGGCCCGGATTAACTTCGTGCGGAGCAATCACGAATTTAACGGATTCAGGTACTTTGTTGAGCAGGTCCTTAAGTATTTCTTCATCCGGAGGCCAGGTGCTCCCTGCAACGATAACCATACTGCCCGAAAGGAAATTTTCAAGCAGGGGCAATGAGATATCGAGTGACTTTATACCTGCCACTCGGTCAAAGCGCGTATCTCCACTGATTTTTGCATTATTGATATCGATCATGCTTAATAACTCAGCCGATTCCTCATCCTGCACAAATATTCTGTTCATCCGGCGAAGGTGAGTCCTGAACCAGCCACCATACCATTTGAAAAAATGTTGTTCAGGTCTGAAGATGGCTGATATTGTATAAACCGGAATGCTATTAACGTACAATTCATTCAGGTAATTAAACCAAAACTCGTATTTCACAAATACGGCAATAGAAGGCGATACAATTCGTATGAACTTACGGGCATTTCTTCTGGTATCAATAGGAAGATAAAATACATAATCAGCTTCTGAATTATGCGCTTTGTTATTAAACCCCGAAGGGGAAAAGAATGTAAGCAAAACGACAAATCCCGGAAATCGCTTTTTTATTTCTTCAATAACCGGCTTTCCCTGTTCGTATTCACCCAGTGACGCGCAGTGTATCCATATTACTGGTCTTGGATTTTCATCTGCATAGTGAGCGGTGAATACTTCATCCAGTTTTTGAAAAATATTCCTTCGGCCATAAAACCAGTCGCGGGCCTTTTGATTAAATAGTGAAAATAATTTCAGTGAAAAGGAGTACAGACTTATAATGATAGTGTATAATGCTCTCATTGGGTTGATTTTATACCCCTTTTAATAATAATAAAACTCTTTTGGAGCCCGCCTGTATACAGGGATAAGCCAGCCAACTTTCACTGACATAAAGATATCAGTGAAGGTTCCGGTATTATATTTCATCTGAGCGAATGAGTATGGATGAACAAATTGAGTAAAGGCTGCAGTTACCTCAACACCAGTGTAAAAATTTACTAATTTATCGTTACTCAAAAAAAGATAACCGGCGAATGCATTAATAGCAGGACCTCTTTTTAGTTCATCATAACCTTTCAGGTAGTCACCTGTAATTTGTGGTGCGGTTTTATCTTTGTGCTCAATATATATTTTATGTTGAAGGTAACCACCCCCTATAACAAGCATTATTCCTGAGTTTGGATTAGGTTTTCCAAATGATAAAACTTTTCCTGCCTTTGCAAGTATTGAATAACCTCTCTCATAAAAATGGTAATTGGCATAAATACCTTCCATATCCACAATATTGTCATCTGAAGTTTCAATGTTGTCGAGTATGTGTTCACTGTTCTTAACAGTTTCGCCAAACATAAATCCTCCCTCAGCGCCTATTACCCAGTTGGTTTTGGTTTTATACAGGTAACCGCCACCTACCATTGAATTTGATCCGAACCGATCAGCAATTTCACCTGACGGAATCTGAAATGCATACTGAGCTTCAATCAAATGCATTGAGATGGTTGAGTCTTTGACACTAAACTGTGCTTTTGTCTTTTCTGGATTTAAAAACAACAGGGTTAATAAGCAGAATAATAAGTAATGGCGTGGAAAAGAGTGCATCCTGAACATTAATTGAAAGGATTGATATAGAGCACAAATATAGTTAATAGTGCAATAAGAAGCTGAGCTTTTTGTTATAAAGATACTGCTACAAAAACGCCCCTGCAATAGGAGCCAATAATTGGCAAATTGGGTCGCTCTTTGATTAATTGTATATTTGCCAAAAATTAAAAAACTGACAAAAGTTTCCTCATTATCCAACTCAATATTACCGTTTCATGAATAAAATTTCAATGGTAGATCTGAAAGGGCAGTACCTTAAGATCAAAGATCAGGTCGATTCATCAATTGCTAATGTTATTGATTCAACTGCCTTTATTAATGGCCCTGCTGTTAAGAATTTCCAGGAGCATCTTGAGCAGTACCTGGGTGTAAGGCACGTGATTCCATGTGCCAATGGGACTGATGCTCTGCAGGTTTCTATGATGGCATTAAATCTTAAACCTGGCGATGAGGTAATTACTACTTCATTCACTTTTATAGCTACTGCGGAAGTAATTGCGCTTCTCGGCTTAACCCCCGTTGTTGTTGATGTTGATCCCGATACCTTTAATATTGATCCTGAAGCAATTAAAAGGGCAATAACTCCAAAGACTAAAGCTGTTGTGCCCGTTCACCTTTTCGGACAGTGTGCCGATATGGAAGCAATTCTTGAAATCGCTGCTGAGCATAACCTTTATGTTATTGAGGATGCCTGCCAGTCTATTGGTGCTGATTATATCTTCAAAGATGGTACTCATAAGAAATCAGGTACCATCGGGCATGTTGGCTGTACTTCATTTTTCCCAAGCAAAAACCTGGGATGTTATGGTGATGGTGGGGCCATTTTTACCAACGATGACGAATTGGCAAAGCAGTTAAGGGTTATGGTAAACCATGGTATGACTGTTAGGTATTACCATGATTATATTGGAGTAAACAGTCGCCTCGACAGTATTCAGGCTGCTGTGCTTGATGTTAAACTTGGTCATTTGGATGAGTATAATGATGCAAGAAGGAAAGCTGCCGATTTCTACGATAAGGCGTTTGCGAACAATCCTAAAATCAAGACCCCTGTACGTGCCAAAAACTCAACGCATGTTTTCCACCAATATACCCTCGTAACTTCTGATGTTGACCGCAATGCATTGGTTGATCATATGGGTCAAAACAATGTGCCGGCTATGATTTATTATCCGGTTCCCCTGCACATGCAAAAAGCATATCTCGATCCACGGTACAAACAAGGCGATTTCCCTGTAACCGAGCATCTCTGTCAGCATGTGATGTCACTACCCATGCATACTGAACTCGACGAAGAGCAGTTAAAACATATCACCGGAACCCTGCTTGATTTTTTAAACAAATAAACGATAAGCCTGTAATTGGGTTAGTTAAGTATAGTCCGTTAAACCGAGAACTATCATATGGACGAGAACAAAGATTTTTATGCACATGAAACAGCCGTTATTGACGACGGCTGCACTATTGGAAAAGGAGTTAAAATATGGCATTTCTGTCATGTGATGGAAGGCTGCACCATTGGTGATCAATGCAACATTGGCCAAAATGTGGTGATATCTCCCGGTGTAATCCTTGGAAAAAATGTGAAAGTGCAGAATAATGTCTCCATCTACACCGGAGTTATCTGTGAAGATGATGTATTCCTTGGTCCCTCAATGGTTTTCACCAATGTTGTAAATCCCCGGAGTGCGGTTAACCGGCGGGGAAGTTATAGCAGAACCCTTGTAAAAAGGGGTGCTTCTATAGGCGCAAATGCAACCATTGTGTGTGGCCACGACATAGGAGAGTTTGCTTTCATAGGGGCAGGGGCAGTGGTTACCAAAGAAGTCCCTGCTTATGCACTCGTAGTTGGCAATCCCGCCAGACAAACAGGCTGGATGAGTGAATATGGTCACCGTCTTAAATTCGATGAATCAGGCATTGCGGTTTGCCCGGAAAGCAAAGAAAAATATGAACTCAAAAACGGACGGGTAAGTAAATTGGGTTAGGAATTTAAATCAGGATTATGAAGATACTTGTAACAGGCGGTACCGGTTATATTGGTTCACATACAGTGGTTGAACTTCAAAACAGAGGCTATGAGGTAGTGATTGTCGATAACCTTTCAAATTCTTATGAATATGTAGTCGACAGGATAACCCAAATCACAGGAAAAAGACCTGAATTCCACAATTTCGATTTATCGGAAGCCGCACCAACTGCATCATTCTTCAAAGACCACCCCGATCTTGATGGTATAATTCATTTCGCTGCTTACAAGGCTGTTGGTGAATCAATGGAGAAGCCACTTAATTACTACAGGAATAATCTTCAGTCGTTGATCAATATCATGCAGGGCATGAAAGATCATAACATCAAGAACCTGGTGTTCTCATCCTCTTGTACTGTTTATGGACAACCCGATGAATTGCCTGTAAAGGAAACGTCCCCAATAAAGGAAGCTTTTTCACCGTATGGCAATACAAAGCAAATGTCAGAGCAGATCATAAAGTTTGTTGTGAACGCTTCTTCTTTGCGGTGTATTTCATTACGGTACTTTAATCCCATCGGTGCCCACCCTTCAGCATTAATAGGTGAGTTGCCCATAGGTGTGCCGAACAACCTGGTGCCTTTTATAACCCAGACAGGCATCGGCAAAAGAGCATCATTAAAGGTGTTTGGCTCTGACTATAATACACCTGATGGCACAGCGGTCCGCGACTACATTCATGTAGTTGACCTTGCACAGGCTCATGTGGTAGCCGTTGACCGGATGATTCAACAGAAGTCACACCTTAACTTTGAAGTCTTTAACCTGGGAACAGGCAATGGATACAGCGTGCTGGAAGTTATTAAGTCGTTTGAAAAAACATCAGGCACTAAGCTCAATTATGAGATTGTCGGCAGGCGCCCCGGTGATGTTGAACAGGTGTGGGCTGATACATCTTTTGCCAACAAGGTGTTAGGCTGGAAGGCACAGCGAGGCATTGATGAAATGATGGAATCAGCGTGGAAGTGGGAGCAGGCATTGGGGGATCCCGGTTCCATGTAACCCCTCACCCCCTGGCCCCCTCTCCCGGTGGGCGAGGGGGAAGTAAAGGTGAATATGCGAGTGGACTGTGGCGAGGTGAACATGAAATTTAACAAAACAGAATAAATGAAGAATATACTAATTACCGGTGGAGCCGGTTTTATTGGATCACATGTTGTAAGGCTCTTTGTTAAGAAGTATCCGGAATATCATGTTGTGAACCTCGACAAACTCACTTACGCAGGTAACCTCGAGAATTTGAAGGAAATAGAATCAGCTCAGAATTATACTTTTGTAAAAGGCGATATCACCGATGGTCCTTTCATCCTGAAGCTTTTCCGCGAATGGAAGTTTGATGGAGTCATTCATCTGGCAGCTGAATCACATGTCGACAGGTCGATTGCCAATCCCATGGAATTCATCATGACCAATATAGTTGGTACGGTAAATCTCTTGAATGCAGCACTCGATATCTGGAAGCATGATTGTGTAAACAAGCGCTTCTATCACATATCAACCGATGAAGTATATGGATCACTGGGTGAAACCGGGAAGTTTCTTGAAACAACTCCTTATGATCCCCGAAGCCCATATTCAGCCAGTAAAGCCAGCAGCGATCATCTTGTGAGGGCTTATAACCATACATACGGACTACCAACCATCATTTCCAACTGTTCAAATAATTACGGTCCATACCAGTTTCCTGAAAAGCTCATCCCTTTATTCATCCATAACATAAGGAACAAGAAGCCACTGCCTGTTTATGGCAAAGGAGAAAATGTAAGGGATTGGTTATACGTTGAAGACCACGCCCTGGCCATCGACTTGCTCTTCCATAAAGGCACGGCAGGAGAAACCTACAACATTGGCGGTAACAATGAGTGGAAGAATATTGACCTGATTCACAAACTTTGTGAGATCATGGACAAAAGGCTAAACCGCAAACCGGGCGAATCAGCTGAATTGATAACCTACGTAAAAGACCGTGCCGGTCACGACTTACGCTATGCTATCGATGCTTCAAAAATAAAGAATGAGCTTGGCTGGGAGCCTACAGTCAAATTTACTGAAGGCTTTGAATCAACAGTTGAATGGTACTTGTCAAATGAG
>DATGXS010000053.1:0-12720 GCA_035298745.1 Lentimicrobium sp.
AATCAATTTAAACGTGCGCCATTCAATCCTTATCAGATTTGTACTACTGATTTCATTAACTGCCCTTATCTGGTCGTGTAAAAAAGAACCGGATCTTCTTGGGCTTGACCTTATTCCTGAAGGCGATCTGTTAAACCATGAATATATTGATACAGTTACAATTGAGGCTATCACCATCAAGGAAGATACGTTAAAAACGAAAAACCTGGCTATAAGTATGCTTGGTTCTATCAATGATTCGGTATTCGGCAGAACCACAACCAGCATTTATACCCGGTTTGTACTTCCATCTAATAAGGTCGTATTTGGAAATTCTGCTGTTGTGGATTCAATCTTCCTTTCTCTTCCTTATAAAGGAATATATGGTGACTCATTGGCAGTTCAGCACGTTAGAATATATGAACTTAATGATAGCATTATAGCTACAACATTTACAAAACCCAATTCCTATTACCAGTTTAGTACACTTCCTGTTGGTTCAGAACTAATTGGAGAATCTACTTTTGTTCCTAACCTGGAGGATTCTGTATATATTAATAATAATAAGACAGTTCCTCTGATGAAAATCCCACTATCATTAGATTTTGCAAACAGGATAGTTACTTTAAAGGATACATTGACTAATACGATTTTCAAAAACAATTTTAAAGGTCTCTTTATTACTGTTGATGATGCCAATACACCTGGCACAGGTGCAATTATGTATCTGAATCCAACAAGTCAATATTCAAGGATATACATGTATTATCGATACATAAATACATCTTCTAAACCTGATACGTCCAGTTTCTCATTTTATTTAAATGGTGAACGATTTATGAATTTTGATCATAATGGATATCAGGGTGCCGATCCTGACCTGATTAGCCAGTTTAATGGAAATACTGAAACAGCAGGTGACAAGCTCTTCCTGCAGTCAACTGGCGGTGCTAAGATTAAATTTAGCTTGCCATATATCAAAAACCTGGCATCAAGGAAAATCGCAATACATGAGGCTTCATTAATATTGGAAAATGCTGATACTTTATCTCATTACCCTATTCCTTCTCTTTTAGCTATAAGAAGCCTTACTGATAAAGGACAATACGAGCCTTTGATTGATGAAAAAGTTGAAGGTGCTTCGTATCTAGGTGGTTATGCTTCTGATAATAAATATCGTTTCCGTATAACAAGATATATCCAAAACAGAGTTCTAAATCCCGATGAAAAGGATTATGGGTTGGTAGTGTTAAATGTCGGTGGATCAGTAACTGCAAACCATGTTGTTATTAAAGGGCCAAAAACAGGCACCGGAAGAATGCGCTTGCTTATTTACTATACCCCTGTTAAGTAGATTTTCTGCCAATATCTTATTTTTACAAAAGAAGTTGATAATCATTGCGTAATTTAGCCGCGGTAATTGTTTGATTCTTAAACTCTTTAATAAATGTGTGGAATTGTTGCTTATATAGGTCCTAAACAGGCATACCCAATCCTGATCAAAGGACTCCACCGACTTGAGTATCGCGGATATGATAGTGCCGGTGTTGCTTTACTAAATCATGACCTTAAACTTTATAAAACCCGTGGCAAGGTTTCTGAACTTGAAGAGGTT
Organism: Lentimicrobium sp.; assembly: GCA_035298745.1. Taxonomy (GTDB): domain Bacteria; phylum Bacteroidota; class Bacteroidia; order Bacteroidales; family Lentimicrobiaceae; genus Lentimicrobium. The sequence continues at coordinate 1,595 of DATGXS010000053.1, forward strand.
GTTAAAGGGAAGGATATTTCAGGAACCATCGGTATTGCACACACCAGGTGGGCGACTCACGGTGAACCAAATGATGTTAATGCCCATCCCCACTTCTCATATTCAAAAAATCTTGCCATCATCCATAACGGCATTATCGAAAATTACGCACCACTCAAGCAGGAATTGCTTAAACGTGGGTATGTATTCGAAAGTGAAACTGATACTGAGGTGCTTATTCACCTTATTGAAGATATTCAACTGAATGAGGCTGTGTCCCTGGAAGAAGCTCTTCAGATTGCACTGAACCAGGTAGTAGGGGCCTATGCAATAGTCATTATTGATAAACATGACCACGATAAACTGATAGTTGCCCGAAAGGGAAGCCCGTTGGTTATTGGTATTGGTCAAAAGGAATTTTTTGTTGCTTCAGATGCAACTCCTATTGTTGAATATACCCGCGACGTGGTTTATCTGAATGATGAGGAAATTGCTGTTGTTTGCCGCAATGGCGATTTCAGGATTAAGACCATTTCGAACATTGATAAGACTCCTTACATCCAAACACTTGAAATTAACCTAAGTGCTTTAGAGAAGGAGGGATTTGAGCATTTTATGCTCAAAGAGATTTATGAGCAACCCAAATCCATCAGGGATAGTATGCGTGGAAGGCTGAATGTGCAGACCGGCATAGTTAACCTGGGTGGAATACATGACTACAAGCAAAAGATGGTTAATGCCAAGCGCATAATCATTATTGCCTGCGGAACATCGTGGCATGCCGGTATTGTTGGTGAATACCTTATTGAGGAACTGGCACGCATACCTGTTGAAGTAGAGTATGCATCAGAATTCAGATACCGTAACCCGGTTATTTATGAAGATGATATCGTTATAGCAATTTCTCAGTCAGGTGAAACTGCCGATACCCTCGCTGCTATTGAGTTGGCGAAATCAAAGGGGGCTACTATCATAGGTATTTGCAATGTGGTTGGATCATCAATAGCCCGTGCCACTCATGCCGGTTCGTATACCCATGCCGGTCCTGAGATTGGTGTTGCTTCCACCAAAGCATTTACAGCACAGGTAACCATACTGACACTGATGTCGCTGATGATTGCTGAGGCAAAAGGCAGTATATCACGATCACGTTTCCACCAGTTGATTACTGAACTTGATTCAATTCCTGCAAAAGTTGAAAAAACATTGCTGGTAAACGACAAAATTATAGAACTGGCCAAGATATTTAAAGATTCAAGGAATGCACTTTACCTTGGCAGGGGATATAATTACCCGGTTGCCATGGAGGGCGCCCTTAAGCTTAAGGAAATCTCCTATATCCACGCTGAAGGATATCCTGCTGCAGAAATGAAGCATGGCCCTATTGCCCTCATTGATGAAGAAATGCCGGTAGTAATTATTGCAACCAATAAGGGTACTTATAAGAAGGTGATTTCAAATATTCAGGAAGTAAAAGCCCGCAAAGGAAAGATCATCGCAATTATTACTGAAGGTGATGAAACAGTTAAACAACTGGCCGATCATTATATTGAAGTTCCTGAAACCGAAGAAATGCTTGTGCCCCTTATTGCAACCATTCCGCTTCAGCTGCTATCGTATCACATAGCTGTTATGAGGGGATGCAATGTTGACCAGCCAAGGAATCTGGCGAAGAGTGTTACGGTAGAATAAGAGATATAAAATTCAAAATTCCAGATTCCAAATTAAAAGATCGTCGTTTAATCTGGAATCTGGAATTTACAATTTGGAATTTATTTCTTCGTCAATACCGCATTTGTTTTAAACTGTTCTAACGCTTTATTGAAAGCCTTGTCTGTTTTGAGGTAGATGGGGTAGAAACCCTTTTCATCAAAAATATTTCTTCCAATAAGAGCTTTCATCAGGTTCGTGATTTCACTTCTGTTGGCTGCTAATCCTTGTGGATCAAAAGGAACACCTTCTTTTTCAGCGTACCTGGTGAATTCAGTCATGATCTCAGGTGTTATCGAAAAGCGTTTATTGAAGGCATCAAATGACCCATAACGGTTGAGTTGTTGCCTGTTTTTATCAGTATATTCGAAGGTAAACTGGTGGATAAGACCTTTGTTGAGAATAGAATTATAATATTTGTTCTTGTCGCTTCTATCTATTGGAATAAATATATCGGGCATAATACCACCACCACCATAAACCACTTTGCCACCTTTGGTTTTGAACTTTAGTGAGTCGTTAAAATGTATACTATCCTGTGATTCAAACTCGCCATGCATCATCCGGGCATACAATTCACTTTCATACTCAGCATCATGTCCATGCTCATAAGGTTTCTGGATGCTTCTGCCACTTGGTGTAAAATACCTTGCTACTGTTAATCTTACAGCTGAACCATCGGGTAAACTCAGTTGCTCCTGAACAAGGCCTTTTCCGAACGACCTGCGGCCAATAATTGTGGCCCGGTCATTATCCTGCAGGGCTCCGGCAACAATCTCTGCTGAAGAAGCTGATCCCTCATCAATTAAAACTACCAGTTTTCCTTTTTCAAATAACCCGTTTGCTGTAGCATATGCCGTTTCTTTTGGTCGGTTGTATCCTTCGGTATAAACTATTAAATCTCTTTCTGGAAGAAACTGGTCAGCCACATCAATAGCCGACTGCAGGTATCCACCGCTGTTACCCCTTAAATCAAGTACACACTGTTTCATGCCTTTTGCCTTGAGCGAAAGAAGTGCATTAGTTAATTCTTCGGAGGTTGTAGCAGCAAATTTCGACAGTTTGATATAACCAGTGCCAGGTTCAGGCATGAATGATACATCAACACTGTAAGTTGGAATTACATCGCGGGTAATGTTGAAACTGAGCAATTTAGCAGAACCTTTCCTGAAAATGCTTACATTAACTTTTGTCCCGCGCTGTCCTTTCAGCAGCTTCATCACTTCACGATTGTCAATATGAACGCCTGCCACTTTCTTGTTATTAACTCTTATAATCCTGTCGCCTGCCCTCACACCGGCTTTTTCCGAGGGTCCTCCCTGTATTGTATTGATGATATATACACTGTCATTCTCAATTCTAAACTGAACACCAATTCCATCAAAGCCTCCCATCAGGGGTTCATTGACTTCATTAAATTCCTCAGCAGGAATGAATTGCGAGTGGGGATCAAGATTCTCAAGTATACCTTCAACAGCATACTGTTTTAGTTTCGATGCATCGACTGAATCCACATAATCCTGCATGATATACCCCAGTACATCGTTAACCGGGTCGTATTTATTCGATTGCAGATTTTGAATAAGGCCGATATTCTTGTTGATAGACGACACCCTCACAAGTGCTGCTCCAAGCAAGAAGCCTGCTACCATAACAATGGCAAATGCTATGGGCAGGTATATAGTTCGTTTTCTATTATTATAGTTTTCAGATTCCAAAGTTGCTCTCCTTAAGTTAGTTCACCAGATTTATTACTAAACAATAATCATGCAAAAATAGGCATTTTATTGCAGAAGCAGACGTATCTGTTTCTTTAAACCTCTATCATTTAACAATGTGTTTCACTAGAAAGTTAAAGATAATTAGACACTTACGTAAAATAATTTTAAATAAGGAAGACATCAAGTAATGTAAACATGACAAAATTGAGTAAAACCAAAATCAAAAACCACTAAATCAGCCTTCATTGAATTAATTATACGAGAAGCACTTAACCTTTTCATTTTTAAGGCGTTAGATATAGAAGATCCCCCTTAAACATTTATAAATCAATAACTAAGCTAGTACTACTATGAAAAGATTTCTATTTTCTACAGCACTCGTGCTCACTTTTTTTGCTGTTGATGCACAGGATACCCTTCGCGGTCTTGTCTTTTCAGCTATTCTCGACACTACTCAACAGGACAGCCTCTCACAACCGACTTCTGCTCGTGGGGTTGCCGGTTTTCTTTTACTCAATGATTCTTTAAAATTCGATATTACCGTTAACGGATTAACCGGCGATATAATGGAAGCCGGCATTCATTCGGAATCTGATAGTGTTCTGATGAGCCTCGATGATTATATTGACGGCAACTCAATCAGAGGTGCATTAACTAATATGTCGCTGGGCGATAGTCTTGTAATGCAATTACTTAACGGTACTGCTTTCATGGTAATACATACAGAAGCTAACCCCGGTGGAGAGGTTCGTGGCAGGATAAGGCTTGAAACTGATATTAATTATGGCGGTGCTCTCAACACGGAACAGGCTGGAATACCCGATACCCTTTCGGGTATGCCGTCAGGATTAAGTACTTTTAATTTAAGTATGGACAGCACCATGCTTGAAGTTAATGTGCTGGTGACTGATCTCACAAGCCCGATCACCAATGCCCATCTGCACTATGGGGCCCCTGGCCAGAACGGTCCTCCGGTTATTCCATTGATGCCATACAGAAATGGCAATATGTTCCATGGGGTTGTAAACCTTGATTCGATTCCAAACCGAATGGCTTTCCTTGACTCATTAAATATGGGACATGTATATGTGAATGTCCACACGGTTAATTATCCACAGGGAGAAGTTCGCGGACAATTAGGCCGCCATGATGCGCTGGCATTTGATTCATGGATGAATACTGCGCAGTCAACTGATACTCTTGATCCTGCAACTCCCGACAGTGCAATGGGTTTAACACATATGTACATAAATCAGGCTATGGATAGCCTTTGGGTGCATGTATTGGTCGACAGTCTGAGCGGACCCATAATTGGATCGCACTTCCACCTTGGTGCTGTTGGAGATCCAGGTCCGGTTATAGTGCCGTTAACTGATACGGTTGTTGGCAATATGATAATGGTTACAATAACTGCTCAGGATACTACTTTTACTGATGATACTCAATTTGCTACTTTCTTAAGTCAGGTTCTGGAAGGAAATGTCTTTATCAATGTACACACAGCATTGAATCCAGGTGGTGAAATCAGAGGTCAGATGCGGGGTGTTGCACATGCCGGTACCGTATTCCAATTATGTACACGCCAGGAACCGGGTGACATAAATGGAGATGATAAGGGAAATGGTTCTGGTTTTGTATCAATGGATCGCAACCGTACTAATTTGCATTATGGAATTGCAGTTGTTAATTTAAGTTCACCTTTAACCGGTGCACATTTCCACCAGGCTCCAATTGGAGTGAATGGTCCTGTAATCTTTACACTTCCAACCGATTCTGTGGTTAATGGTTACTGGAACGATTCAACCTTCACAAATGAAATAGCTGCATTATTTGAAAATGGTAATGTTTACGCCAACTTCCATACAACCCTCAATCCTGATGGAGAAGTGAGGGGACAAGTGATGTGGGGTGATCTTTGCAGTGCACCTCTGGCTGTAAATGAAGGTATAATGAATGACTACAATATTAGCCTGTATCCAAACCCGGTTCAATCGACTCTGATGCTTGAATTCCAACTCGAAAAAGCAGCAAATATTGAAGTAAGGGTATTTGATCTGATAGGCAAGGAAATTAGTTCTGTTTCTTTTGGAAACAAGGTTGCCGGCAGTTACAGGGAATCACTCAATGCGTCACAGTTACAGAACGGGTTGTACATTTATTCTCTTTACATAAATGGAACCGCAGTTTCAAAATCAAAGGTTCTGGTAAACAGGTAATTTAAGATTCCAGATTAGATTGGATATTCAGATTCAGAATTCAGATTCAATAAAATAGAGACGCAATGCTTTGCGTCTCTATTTTTATTATGTGTCTTAACATTTAATGAAGATTATTTCTTTATGACCTTATGATTTTCAATAAAATCTTTGCCGGAGATTTGTAACATGTATAAACCGCTTGGTAAGGAAGAAAGGTCAATTTCATTGGTGTATGACTTGTAATTTAATTGATCCGCATAATGATAGAAGTATCCAATTGACCAATAAATGATTTTGATCCATTATAATAAGTTCCATTGAGTAATACTGGTCCACGAAATGCTCCGGTAATAAAATTGACTAAAGTTTAACCACATAAAAAAAGTAGAGACGGAAATCAATGTCTCTACTTTTAATAGTTGGATGAATGCGTAAGCCTCTACTCCTAATTACTATCTTGATTACAGAATTTTAATCAATTTTCCGGTTGTACTACCTGAACTGTAAAAGTATAAACCAGGACTGACTGATTTGCCGGATGTTGTTTTGCCATTCCATCTGTAGATTGCTACCGTTGAACTATAATCTGATGGGTAGAGTGTTGCAACCCAATTACCTGATGCATCATAAATCCTTAATGACTTATCAGTAATACCCGGATTATCTACTTTAATGGTCATTTGATCAATAAATGGATTTGGCCATGAAGTATATTTAGATTCAGTTGCCTGATTATTCTTTGTTCCGGTTATTAGAGGAGTAAAGTAGATTTGGAATCCTCCGGCCCCGTCGGCCAGATAAATATATTGTCCTTTAACATCTACACCAAGAGCGAAACAGCCCGATCGCAGATAATAACCTGCCAAAAATGGGTCATACGGGTTTGAAACATCAATAACTTGTACACCTCCGTTTATATAGTCAGCCACAAAAGCATTGTTTTCAGTTACCTTAACACTATTTGCTCCATCGGGTAAATTGACATATCCGCAGGTAACAGGATTGTTTTTATCAGTCACATCAATCACTTCCATTCCGCCATAATTATCAGCAATGTAAACAAAATCACCAACTACATCAAGATCATAACCATAACTGGTGAAATCAGTAAAGTGTTTTACAAGAACAGGGTTATTTATATCTGATATATCCAGTATATATAGACCTCTTGTATCTTCACCTTCAAACGGACCATAGTCAATAATATACAAGAAATTCCCTTCAACATCAATCGCCTGGGCGTAACAGTATGTTACACCGGGTGTTCCGCCTGATGTCCATCCCATAGCATGTTTAACAAGCACCGGGTTTGCCGGGTCAGCAATATTAATTATTCTGATACCATCCCACCAACATGAAACAAATGCATAGTTGTCTCTAACTTCCAGGTCATTGGTCATTACAGGTGAATTATACTGTCCCATAAAGGCTGGATTGGTAGGATCTGCAATATCCATAACCATAACCGGATTATTTGATGTCATGCTTTCGCGGATATAAACTGCTTTATCACCTACCGTTCTTACGATTGATCCGTCGGTTGAATTATATCCAACCTGAACAGGATGTTTCTTGTCGGTTATATCAAATACCCTGAAACCATTATTTCCTGTATAAGCATAATTGCCATCAACATAGACATCACTGGTAAATATTGGCAATGAGTAGGTATTTGCCAGTGCCGGTGCTGCAGGATTTGTAATGTCGAGAATATTGCAGGGGTAAGATCCTCCAGTATATGCCAGAGTATTGCCTGCCGCTGCCAGATGTTCGGCATATCCTGCAAATGTGGTAATCAATGAAGGACTGGCAGGGTTAGATACATCAACAACATTTATTCCGCCAAGACCGGAATCAGCATTACCTACATAGGCATAATTGCCCTGTAACTGAACTCTGTAAGGAAATCCGGGAACAACGCAATTCCCGACAACGGTTATATTTGAAAGATCACTTATATTGAGAATATTAAGTCCAAAATTGTAAGAAACCGCGTACGCATAATCATTAGCTATTGAAATACCATAAACAATATCAGCGTAAGTTCCTGCAACAAATGGATTAGCCGGATCGGTAACATCAACCACCGACATACCGCCCTCAGACAGTGCAACAAAGATCAGGTTACCTGATTTGGCTGAACTCCAGGCGAGATAATCAGGATTTACTATGCAATTTCCTACATTAACCGGCGAAGAGGGTGTGGTGATGTCAAAAACCTGAACGCCATCAGCAACTGAAACCACGTATACATAATTGCCACTGGCATAGATTCCGCCACGTGGCAGTCCGGTTATTGGTCCTCCTCCAATTTTAACGGGAGCCGACAAATTGCTCAAATCCCAAATCTCAAACCCGGCAAAGTAAGCAGCTACATATAACCGATTGGTTGTTTCATCAAAATAGATGGCATCAACCAAACCACGGGTGCTTATTTCTGAAAGCTTAACAGGAATTGCTGGATTAGAAACATCCAATATGATAACACCTGCACCTGAACCTATAAAATCAATAGTTCCAGCACTATTTGACCCTATTGAAAAACTTTGTCCAAAACCCCACGATCCCTGGTATGTAACATTCAGGGAGTCAAAATCAATCAATGGATTCTTTGTTGTAAGCGGCTGAACTTCACGTGATATTAACGAATGATCAGGGGATGACAGTTCCATTTTGAATTTCTGTACTGACTGAAGCGCCCCTGATGAAGATTGGGCATTAACGGCCATACCCAAAAGTAGCGCGAAAAACAAGAGGAAGTAATGTTTTTTCATAACAACAGTTTTAGTTAATAAGATAAAATTACTCTTAACCAAAAGTGATTCCTAATTTTAGCGGTAAACAAATGGTAAACAGGAGTATCATTACGCTAACTCATAAATGTCACATATTCAATGAGATAGTTAGAAAATGCAAAATTCAGGGGTGTAAAAAAGTGCATGACATAGTAAACAGTCGCCAAATTACTCATCAAACTCCCCTTATATAGTCCTCGAGAATCACCTCTTTTTCAAGGCAGAGTTTCTTTCTGATCCTGGAACGTAAAGTCTTAAGGCTATCGGGAGTCACATTAAGTATCTTGGCAATCTCTTTATTTTGAAGATTTATCTTTAAGTAAGCACAGAGCCTTAATTCACTTTCGCTTATTGCAGGGCAAGTTTGTTTTAGATTTTTAAAGAAATCTTTGTGAACATCTTCGAACAGGGGTTTAAAGTGCTCCCAATCTCTTTCCTGGTCAAGGTTTTCTTTTAAAATGCTTTTCAATCTTGAATAGCAGTCATCATTTAAGGCCTTCTTCTTGTAAAAACTTTCGGCTATGCCTGAGATGTTTACCAAAATATCGTTTTTATTGATTAATTGAAGGGAAGATGTGGTTAGTTCTTTATTTTTTGCTTCTATCTCCGTTTGTAGCCTAAGCTTCTCGAGATTATTTATTTTTTCATCTGCGGCCATTTGTTCCTGCAAATGAATGATTTGCAGTTCTTTCAGTTTATCTGATTTTTTCAGGTTCTTATTGGCAAGCCTTATCAGGGCCCCAAAAAGCACTACAACAAGGATAATTAGAGTGAATGATATAACAAGAATTACGGTCTCCCTTTTCTTAATCTCAAATTGCTTTCTGATCTCTGTAGTTTCATTTTCCTTTTTCTGAAAATCATGTTTCCATTGCAGATCATTGATATTCTTTAACAGGTCTGCATTTAGTATACTGTCTTTGATACTGATATATCTGTCGTAATATGCATATGCCTGTTTCCAGTTATTATTGCTCTGTTCAATTTTTGAGAGTTGTTGCAATACGTTTTTTTCACCATTTCTATTTGGAATGCTCCGGTAAACAATCATACTCTCGTAGAAGTATTTCTGAGCTGAATCAAGCATATTGTTGTCGTAATAAACATTGGCGATATTGAAGAATGTATGGCCTAGTAATATCTTCTTCTGCATGCGTCTGGAGTAATCCAGAACCTGAAAATAATAACTGAGTCCCTGTTCTTTATCTCCTCGGGCAATTGAAACGATTCCACGGTTCATGGTACACATCATGATGAAAGTAGAGTCATGCAGTTCCTTAAAACCCAAAGCTGCCTTATTTAAATAAAAAAGCGTGCGTTGATAATCCTGTTTATTCAGATAACAGTTTGAAATATTGAGATAAGCAACTGATTCCTGCCTTTTCTTATCGGGTTCTTTTGAAAGGCTTAATACTTTTCTGTAGTATCCTATTGCTTTATCAGGTTCGCGAAGATCATAATATAACAAACCAAACCCATTCAGCGCATTTGCTATATCTTTCTTTGTCCCTAACCTTTCAAAAATCACCTGCGCGTCGAGCAAACACTTATTGGCATCATTAAACTCGTTTTTTGCCAGGTAATAATTGGCCAGTACTGTCTTCATTTTCCCTACAATAAGTTCATTCTTTTGATCTTCAGCATACCTTAGGGCGGTATGGCATAAGATAAAGGCACTATCATAACGTTCCAGCATAATATAACAGGCCGCTTTATAGTAAAGTCCCATTGCCAGAGCACCGTTATTATGGAATTTTTCCGACAGGTTGATAAGGTGATTTACAGACTTAAGGCTTTTTTGTGGGTTTACCCAATAAGTACTATCGAGGCTCTTTAATAATTGATTAATTGAGGAATTTTCAACCCTGTCAGGACTCTTTTCTTCAATCCTGGCAGGTTGCAGGAAATAGTAAACCCCTGTCAGAAGAATAATTATCAGAACAGAGGTTCCGATAATGAAAGGATATTTATACCGTGATCGTGACATTACGACTGATGCCTTTGAAAAGCGGATAAATGTAATAATAAAACATCACAACAAAAAAACCCCACTAAAAGTGAGGTTTTAAACAGTACCCCGGACCGGAATCGAACCGGTACGAGCTTTCGCTCATCGGTTTTTGAGACCGACGCGTCTACCTATTCCGCCACCAGGGCTTGTGGATTGCAAAGATAGGAAAATTTGTTGTTCAATGCGGTTCAAAGTTGTTCAAAAGTTGTTCAAGATGGTTCAAAGTTGTTCAATGTTCAAACTCATTGAGTTACTATTAACTAGTGACTTGTCACTTGGTCACTAGTCACTAGCTTACTTTCTTCCAAAATCAGCATAAATCTCACCCCACGCAGCCGTATTCCATTTCAGAATAGGGTTGGTATATGTGTTTGTTTTAAGCCAATACTCTGCCCGTTGAATTAGGGCAAACAGCTCTTCGTTCAGGTGATTGCGCTCAAGCTTGGTATTGGCTTTCTTGTCGCGAACCCATTTGATGGCAGTAACCGAATCGCTGTAGATGGGAATTGAAAGGCCCCGCTGCTTCAGATAGCCCAATCCATGGACAATAGCAAGGAATTCACCTATGTTAACTGTTCCCTCGGGATAAGGGCCATTATGGAAAAGCTTTTTCTTGTTCGAGGTATCCACCCCCTGGTATTCCATCACCCCCGGATTGCCTGAACAGGCTGCATCAACCGAAATACTGGGGATGATTATCTTTTCATTGGTT
>DATGXS010000054.1:0-12148 GCA_035298745.1 Lentimicrobium sp.
TTCTAGCTAAAAATGAAAAAGCAGCCGCCCCTAAGACGACTGCTCACAAGCTGGATTATATCCGCTTTTACAAAAACAAATATAGTAAAAAACTTTAAAAAACATTTGGAAGTGAACACAGAATCTCTCCTCAAGGAGAGGATGAAGGATCGTCTATTTTATTAATTATCAATGTGCAAAGTATTGATTGCAAATGTTTTATGGATCGTCTCCCTCTCCTTGAGGAGAGGGTCGGGGTGAGGTGATCCTTGAGGTGATCAATGAAGTGATAATTCCTTACCTTTGCACGCTCTATTAGAACTGCATGAATTTCAAGTTAGAAGCTGTTGATAACCACTCGAATGCCCGTGCCGGTGTTATAACCACCGATCACGGGGAAATTGCTACTCCTGTTTTTATGCCAGTCGGAACAGCAGGTTCCGTGAAGGCTGTACATATAAAAGATGTCAAGGTAGATATAAATGCCCGTATTATTCTTGGCAATACATATCACCTGTATTTAAGGCCTGGTACCGATGTTTTAAAGGCCGCCGGAGGTTTACATAAATTCAATGGCTGGGACAGGCCTATTCTTACTGATAGCGGCGGATACCAGGTTTATTCACTTACCGACAGGCGAAAGATGCATGAGCAGGGCGTAACCTTCCAGTCACATATTGACGGCTCAAGGCATTTGTTTTCTCCTGAAGGCGTTATGGATATTCAGCGGCTCATAGGTGCTGATATCATTATGGCTTTTGATGAATGCACTCCCTATCCATGTGAGTATGAATATGCCAGCAAATCGATGGAAATGACCCACCGCTGGCTTGACCGCTGCGTGGCAAGGTTTAATGAAACCGAAGGATATTATGGGTATTCCCAATCGCTGTTCCCTATTGTACAAGGAAGCGTTTATCGTGATCTGAGAATAAAATCAGCAGAAAAAATTGCCTCAGTTGGTGCTGAAGGCAATGCAATAGGCGGACTTTCAGTCGGTGAGCCGGTTGAAATGATGTATGAATTCACAGAGTTGGTATGCAATATACTTCCAAAGGACAAACCACGTTATCTGATGGGCGTTGGCACACCTGTCAATATACTGGAAGGAATATCACAGGGAATTGATATGTTTGATTGTGTGATGCCCACTCGTAATGGACGCAACGGTATGATATTTACATCTCAGGGCATCATCAACTTAAAGAATGAGAAGTGGAAATATGATTTCTCACCCCTTGATCCTGATGGAAAAAGCTTTGTCGACAGTCAGTATACCAGGGCATACTTAAGACATCTGTTCATTGCCGGAGAAATGCTGGGACCAATGATAGCCAGTCAGCATAACCTCGCATTCTACCTTTGGCTGGTAGATTCTGCAAGGGAAAAGATAATAGATGGTACATTTGCGGAATGGAAAAAAACGATGGTTGAGAAATTATCAAGGAGGATTTGAAAAATAGTTCAAATAGTTCAAGGGGTTCAAGTGGTTCAAATTGTTCAAATTGTTCAAATTGTTCAAAAAGTTCAAAGTCAAAGTCACTGTTTAATCACTAATCACTAATCACTAATTAGTCACTAGTCACAAGTCACCAGTCACTAAAATGAAGAAACTCGATTGGTATATAATACGCAAATTCCTTGGCACATTCTTTTATGCCATAGCATTGCTTGCTGTTATTATCATCATATTTGATTTTTCAGAGAAGGTTGATGATTTTATAGAGAAGAAACCATCAGTTAGTGCCATTGTCTTCCAGTACTATTTCAACTTTATTCCTTTCTTTATCAATAAGTTCAGTGCGCTTTTTACCTTTATTGCGGTAATTTTCTTTACCTCAAAAATGGCTGCTGATACTGAGATTATTGCTATTCTCAACTCAGGGGTTAGTTTCAAAAGGCTACTTCGTCCCTACCTTATGGCTGCATTTTTCCTTGCCATGATGTCATTTATACTTACAAATTTCATCATTCCGGAGACGAGTGAAAACATGCAGGATTTTCAGCGAAAATACCTGAAAGATGAGAAATTCACCAGCAAAAACAACATCCATATACAGATAGATCCGGGAGTATTCGCTTATGTTGAGAGTTTCGATAAGAAGGAAAAGTCGGGGTTCAGGTTTGCACTTGAGCGTTTTAACGACAAAGGAATGGTTTATAAAATGACCGGTAACCTTATTAAATGGGACAGCACAAAGCAAAACTGGATTATTGAAGATTGGGTTAAGCGCAGAATAACTGATAAAGGTGAGATAATAACGAGGGGCCAGAAATTTGATACTACATTAAATCTTAAGCCTGACGATTTTGATATAGATGTTGATTATGCAGTTTATATGAACTGGAGCGAGCTCCGTGATTTTATAAACACTGAAAAAATGAGAGGATCGGGAAACATTCTGAAGTTTCAGGTTGAAAAGCATTCACGCATTGCCTTTCCTTTTGCAACAATCATCCTAACTATAATCGGTGTTTCACTCTCCTCCCGAAAAGTCAGGGGCGGTATTGGTTTAAATCTTGGTATAGGTATAACTGTGTGTTTTGCCTTCATCTTATTTATGCAGGTAACGACAGTCTTTGCTACTTTCAGCAATCTGCCGCCAATAATTGCGGTTTGGATACCAAATGTGCTGTTTGGATTGCTGGGGTTGTACCTTTTGAGGGTTGCGCCGAAGTGATTTTAATGGATTTGAGATTTGAGATTTGAGATTTGAGATTAAGTTAAGATTCCTGATGATTTTTAATTGATTTGAGATTTGAGATTTGAGATTAGAAAATTGATTCCATATAGATTCAGATTCCAATTCCAGTGGTTTTAGACTGATAATTTCTTGATAATACATTTCCAGCTATTTCTTTAATTTAGGGGTAATCCGAAAAAGTTTCATCTTTTTCGGAATACAATCCAAAAAAGTTGAAACTTTTTTGGATTTGAGCTTGAAATGTCTTAATTCAATTGATATCGGGATATGAATTTAAGTGGAGCGCGAACCAGAAAGTTAATAATCCGAGGGCATTTTTAGAAAGTTATAACAGTACCTTCAAGGTTATTTCAAATCAGAATTACGAAGAATTTCTTCTATAATTCTCTAATTATTGAATTACCATTACTTTTCCGGTCGCTTCAGTACCATCCTTGTATAGTACCCTCATAATATAAATACCACCTTGCCAGTCACTTGAATTTACAACAATGCCGGTATCTGTATTGAATATTTCAGGTGAATAAACCGATTGACCGTAACTATTAAATATATCAATGGATGAAACCTGTTGTTTGATTCCTTTCACCTGAACCATAAAACTCTCTTTGGCGGGATTAGGGAAGATTTTCAATTGACCTTTTGAACTGCCATACGACAGGTAATTGTTTGAAACAATGACTTCACAATCATCCTGTGCAATGGTATCAGATACTATCTGATATGAGCAAAGACTGTCATAAGTGAAGATCTGATTGTAAATGGTATCACTTTGAAGCTGGTGGTTAAATTTGAAAAGGTAAGCATCGAAATTGCCTAGATCATCAGCAATATTGGTCAGGTATAGTAACTTATCATCAAAAGTAACTTCAGTGTGAGCCATATAATCATTATCCAATAGTATCGTGCTCATTTGAATATTCCCTAGAGTATCTATAATAACAGCTTTAGGCGGACCAATCGGACCCCATACAGCACTAGCCATCAGAGTACTGTCATTAATAAATTTTGCTCTCATCATTTTGCCGTAGGTATTAGGCGGAGCAAGATCATAAATTCCAATTACATTACCTGAAAGGTCCATTTTAAGCAATGCAGCAGCATCTCCTGCTGAATGATAATTATGGTTCAATGAGCAGTAATAAAAAGTACTGTCAGGATTAAGGACTGTACTGTAGGCATCACCACCTATTGATGCAATATCTTTGTGTACTACAGTTTCCCATTCATAAATACCTAAAGAATCAGTCTTTAGAAAGTAGGGTTTTGCGCTCCAATAATGAGGTGGATTGGGATCTTCATAGGAACAAAATCCGGAAAGTAGAAAGCCACCATCTGGGGCTAATGTTAAATCAAAAGAATCGAAACCATGCAAAGCGGAATCAGGACTGGTATAACATTGTTTCCACTGAAGATTGCCATTAATATCAAATTTTGCTAGACAGATATCATCAATAAATGGATCAGTTCCCATGTATTTCAATACAATTGCAACACCATTATCTGAAGTAACTCGTAATACATTTGAAAAATTATTGTCATTCTGCATAAAAACCCTACACCACTGTTTCTCACCACAAGAATTTAACTTCATAATTAAAGGATCATAATTGTCATTATTGTATGAATCAGTTAATCCAATCAAATACAGATCCCCAAAATCATTATAAGCCATATCATTTATTTGAAAGATATGAGAAGAAGAACCCAATGTCTTCTCCCATAGAATTTCACCATTAATATCAGTCTTTATCAACCAATTAAACTCAACAGCATTACTTCCATGTTTTCCTACAATTATATAACCTTTATCATAAGAAAGACCAATGTTTAGCCCGTATGCATTTTCAGATGGATAATAAATATTTGACCATCGACTTTGGGAATAAAGATTTAATCTCAACATTAGAACTAAGAGTAAAACTATTAGATTTTGTTTAATATTCCATGTCATTTTAGAAGTATTAATTTTGATGATTCTATGATGTTGTTACCTTCTGTGATAGATAATACGTAAACGCCTGCTTTATAATTATTAAGGGAAATAATTCTTTGAGTTCTACCATTCTGAAGGGTAGTGTTGTAAACATTATTACTAATTATATCTTTAATAGTAAGCTTCAGTATTCCACTAAATTGAGATAAATCATAATCTACAATTATATAGTCGTTACAAGGATTTGGATATATATTTACAAATTGTTTAATGTCTTCATACTTAAAAAATGGTTTGTTAATAATTGTTGTCTTTGTATAATCAGGAAAATAGAGTGGCTCACGGTAATAAAACTCATTACTATTAATAAGCAAGTTCATGGCGTAAGTACTTGGAAGGCTCCTGAAATTCTCTGCCAAAGTAAATAAAACCTCTTTATTTATGCTATCTAATTCAGTACTATCATTTTGAATTTTAAATAGGATATTAATAAGATCCGAATAAGAACGATGTAATCGGTATTCAACATCTGATAAGTCGAATGTAGATTCAACAGAATATAAGATATTATTTGATTCTATGAAGTTGTTTTTTCTTAAATAAAGAAAAGCAGCCTTATATTTACAATCAAGAAATGACTGTTCGTTCCAAAGTATTAAAAGAGAGTCTAGTGAATTTGAAATAAATAAAGTATCGCTTTGAAAATATTTCTCTACTGTAGATATTGATTTCCTGAAATTCGTTTTATGCTGGTTTAATTCCTTTTCAAGTAATTCTTTAGCACCTAGCCAATTACTTGCTTGAATGATCTCATCAATCATATAATCAGGCATTGTATCAACCCTACTTTTTAATCTATTTATTAAATCAAAAGATTTACCAGATTGCGGATTTGCAAGCAGTACATTTCTAACGATTGCATTTGGTAGTACATCCTCATTCTCAATTACTGCTCTGATTACAGTATCTGATAGAAAAGGAGATATATTCAATAATAAATTATGAATTTGTAAAGTTTCATCTGGCATTGCTGACACAACTTCCGATACCAGTTGATAAGTGTTACCTCCATCCACCATTTTATTAAGAGTATCAGTATAATGTAAGATCTGATTCGATTCTGCAGATAATATAGCTTTTTCAATTGAAATATAAGGATAACTTGATAAATGGGAAGGACATGCAGATTCTTTAATATAATTTGAAGTAACATCTTCTTTAGGATCAATATTTGAGTAAATGTCTGGTCTTACATTTTCATTAATTTCAAGATGATGTATATAAGAAAAATTTTCACATTCTCCGTTTTCAACATTAGATCTGATCTCATCTCTACTAAAAGTATTACCTGCAAGCTTTGTTGGATCACCATTTCCCACTTCGCCTTGAGATTTAGCAATACCGATAGTGGTACCTGTTAACAATTTGCCATCTACCATAAGTGGTGTAACATAAATATCATTTTTACAATTACTAAAATCATTGCATTTTATACACAACCCGGCTCCGGTAATATCTCTATTATTTCCAATAGCCTCAATTCCAATAGTTAATTTATCAAAGCTGTTGTTATAGAGTTCATTAGGACTGCCTCCGGAATTATTTACTATAATACCGACACATTTTTTAACTTCTAATGAACCTGTTGCAAGGTTAGTTAGAAATTTATTTTCTTCAACAGTAAATCCGGTGGTGTAATTATCAAGATAGAGCCCTCTGTGTGGGTCAGTCAAGTGGAATTTAGAATTATTGTCACGAACATGAAATTCGTTTGATGTAATTATTGGATTTTCAATAGCTGAAAAATAAATACCTGTCAGGTTATTATCAAAATCTGCGGAACGAATTGCAGTAATTCCCGATAACATCCTTCCGGCACTACAATGTATTCCATACTCGAACCCTTCAAATGTTGTAGGTATTGATCCTCCGGTTGGAATAGGCGAAAGGTTAATTTTAGAGACGGTAAAAGTACTGTTATAGCTCTTTATGCCATATGTTGTAATATAATTGTTATGCTGACAATAATTTTCAAAGGTTGATCCTTGAATCTGTATACCAGATACCCCTTTAAGAAAAAACTGAGCTTCATTAAGTTGAAGATTAGAATTAAAGAATTTGGCTTTGTTAAAATAACTCCAGTTTGATCTGGGCTTGCTTTTATCAGGATAAAAATTTTCATAAGGATAAAATACCACACCTTGTCTACAGTTGTCTATAACCCCGTCTCTAACAACTACGATCCCTCCACTTGTATTATAATCCGCAACTCGATTTACGTATCTAATAGTTTCAACACCAATCATCGCATAACTGATCTTACCGCCGTTAATTAACTTAACAACGCCTTGCTCTTGCCTGATAGTTGGAGGAGAGCTGAATTGAGATTTATTAATATCACCCCATACATCAATCCCCTGCCAGGTATCATTACATAAAGCAGTAATATAACCACCATCTATAATAAGTGTTCCGCCCTGTTCAACATAAATAGAAGCACCGGAAGAAAATGCAACTAAGCTATTTACTGTTAAAGTTGCATCTCTTTTAATATATACGTCTGAAAATTTCAATAAAGCACCTTGGCAATTCCATACTGTATTAGTAGTTATATTTTCTGGTACTAAAGTGTATAAGCAATCAGAATAAACAAGTGTAAATACAAAATCATCCATATCAACCTCATTCAGATGGATTGTTACTGTTACCATTTTAGGTTCTGTAATCGGTGCGTTAAGAGTAAATTCAATATTAAAACTTGTTGAACCACCATCTTTTGGAATTTTTGTATTTAAGTTTGTTGTGATTAATCTATAGTCAGATGGATTATAATTACTTAAGGTTACTGTTTGATTACTTAAATTAGGAATAAGATTCAGTTGTGCTGTACCATTGTTTATAATATTAAAGGTTAACATTTTTTTCTGTCCGACAATCATATTTTGATCATAGAAACTATATACACCCTCCTTGTGTACTGTATTTGTTCCTTCCTTAACAACCATTTCTGGTGCAACAGGAATACTAAAATAGTTTGCATCCAGCGGGCCAATCCTTGATTCACTATCGTCGCTATCCTTCTCTGTTACAGGACACCCTGCAGGCCTGTTACCAATGCCCCAATAATAATAACCATCATTATCTTTATCAAAGTAGTGTACTACATCATTTGTAGTCAATATATCATCAACAGGATTTTCAACACAAGTGACATAATTTGGATGCCCATTTCCGGGAGAATCAAAATAATAAACATAGCCATAATGACCCCATTGAATTCCCCATGTGTTTTGATAAATCCAATAGTCTCGACCAGAATTTTGTGCATCAATTATTATGTAACCACTTTGAGAGGGTATATTGTAAATTGTATCACCAATTGAAGTAACTCCATATCCAACTAATGCAATAGAATGAGATTGACCATTTGAGTAATTGGAAATTGAACAAACCAATGGCCCCTTATTAATAAGTGTGCTTTTTATGATTTCTGTTTCTGTATTGGTAGAAGCAGATTGCTCTATTTTTATACGGTATTCAGGTAGTCCATTCGGAAATGGATTTTCTTGACAAGAAGTTAATACCTCGTTATTAGGATAACAATTATAATTAACAACCCCATGATCTCTAACATAATTAAGTGTCGGACCTGGTAATCCACCATTACAATACTGGTTTGAATTATCACATTCTAATACTTCCTGTATAGATAAATCATAATTTTTATGTTCATTAAAATAAAGATTGGCAATACCTTCAACGACAGTTAATGAGGAATAAACATAGCATAATTCTGTACATCCAGGATGCAAACGTTGATTCTTGACAAAGGACATCCAACCCGTCCCTGTATTATCTCCATCATAATAGAAATTTGTTTTTCCTGGATCATCTGCTCCATGCCTGTTTCTCCAATCCCATTCAGGTACAATGGTAGAATTAGAAATTTCTTTTGCAGAGCCAGGCATTTGATCATATATACCGCCTCTATAATAATCCCAACCCATAACATTATAAGAATTGCCAAATAACGCTTTCTTTTGAGTATATGCTAAATTAGAGATATTATTAGTATCAGCAAACCAGACCATCTTATTTGCTGATATATAATTTCTTATATTGGTCACTTTCTGTAATTCCATTTCAATCTTTGCTCGATGCTGCAAAGACTCACCATCTGGATCATACGCATTTCGTAAATTAATCGTTGAAATATACACAGTAGCATCTTTGATTTGTATTTCAAGTGATTGAGGTGTAAAACCATCAGAATAACATGTTTCATCACAGAGGTTACTTAATGAAAACACACTAGAAAGACTAATACACTTGTATGCTTCATAAACCAAATACTCATTATACTGATCGTCGATCATTATAACCCTTACAAGACTTGTATCGGAGTTTAATGTAACATTTCCATTTAAAGTAAGTCCATATGCTTGCCTGAAGAACCGAATGGTAATATGTGGCTGTTTAAGTTGAAAGAACTGTAAACTGGTATAACCTGGCATAAAGATGAAAGTGACAAGTTAACAACCAAAATCAAAGAAATTAATAAAACTCTTGATAGATGATTTTTCATGGTGCTGGATTTGTTCTCAAAAATAAAATGTATTTTTAATAATACCAAATTTTTTTATTTTCAGATAAGATCTGCAGCTTTCAGTATTCTGAAAAAGTTTAGTATTTTTCGGAATACAATCCAAAAAAGTTGAAACTTTTTTTAACTTATCATTATTGAATTATCATCACTTTTCCGGTCGCTTCAGTACCATCTAATATAAATACCACCTTGCCAGTTACTTGAATTTACAATGATGCCGGTACCTGTAAAACAAACCGGCTGACCATAAAACTAGCATAGTGTCTTCCCAACCCATACAAAGTGATCATTAAAACGACCGGTAACTTCTGGTTTATTTTTGAAGAGTCCGTAAATCGCTGATCCACTACCGGTCATTGATGCATAGAATGCGCCTGCATCGTATAGCTCCTTTTTAATTTCTGATAAAACCGGGAAATGTGAGAATACCGGCTCTTCAAAATCATTATAGAGTAATTCAGGCCAGTTGTCTTCTTTGTTTAATAGCATCTCCTGATCAGGAATATTTACGCCTGAAGGTTTTATGATGCTGTATGCCCAGGCTGTATTGATATGAATATCAGGTACCACAATAACAACATGATATTGTGGAATGTGCAGGTATTTATGGGTTGGCACCCCGGTTTGTTCAATCAGCTGAGGGCGGTTGAGAATAAAAAAAGGACAATCGCTTCCTAGCAAGGCAGCCATGCCTTCCAGCTCAGCATTGCATAGTTTCAGGTTATTCAGTTTCCGCAGAAGCGTCAAAGTAAAAGCCCCATTGGAAGAACCTCCTCCAAGTCCTGCACCCATAGGTATAATCTTATGGAGGTGGATTTTCACAGTGTTCACCTTATAGTATTTCTCATACAACCTGTAAGCTTTAACACACAGGTTTGAATCTTCACTGCCGTCAACTAAAATGCCTGAACCGGTATAAGCGAAACCTTCATTGGAAGGCACAATCTCCAATGCATCACACATTGAAACGGGCACCATATATGTTTGGATATCATGATAACCATCCCCGCGTTTCCGCAGTATCCTTAATCCCAGATTTATCTTGGCATTGGGGAAAGCTATCATGATAGATACATTTGTAAAATTACCACCAACTTCATATATTTTTTCGCCTTATTGCAAATATAAGAAACAAAAGTCTCTGGTATGCTTGTTTTAGTAAACTAAAGAGGACTCTCGGTCGTTTTAGATTAACTTTGCAATCTTAAGTGTTATTATGACCATAATTAATTCAGTTGTTTCCTGGTTCATGAAGAAGCGTATGCATCAGATTGAACTATTTATGAAGTATCCACATGATGTTCAGGATGAGTGGTTTAAAAAGCTCATTGCTTCAGGCCGTCAGACTGAGTGGGGTAAGAAGTATGGTTATGATTCTATTTCCACTTATGATGAATTTGTTAAAAGGGTTCCTGTTTCTGATTACGAAGACCTTAAACCATATATAGAGCGTTTACGCAAGGGAGAGCAAAATCTGTTATGGAATTCTGAAATTAAGTGGTTTGCCAAATCATCAGGTACCACCAGCGACAAGAGTAAATTTATACCTGTAAGTCAGGAGGCTCTTGATGAGTGCCATTTTAAAGGTGGGAAAGACCTTATTTCCATTTATTGCAATATACATGAGGATACACAGATATTCAGCGGCAAACTGCTGGGCATGGGGGGTACACATATATCTGATAACCCTGAAATCGGCACTTATGTAGGTGATGTTTCGGCCATTATCATGGAAAATCTGCCTGCATGGATTGAGCTTATACGTACACCTGAACTTTCAATTGCCCTCATGAATGAGTGGGAAGAGAAGATAGACAAAATAGCTTCTGTTACTAGTAAAGAAGATGTTACAAATATTACGGGAGTACCTTCATGGACACTGGTATTGCTTAAGCGTATTCTTGAGATCACCGGCAAAAAGACAATTCTTGATGTTTGGCCAAATCTGGAGCTCATTGTGCATGGAGGCGTCAGTTTTTTACCTTACAGAAAACAGTTTGAAACTATAATTGGCGGCCACATAAATTATTTGGAGACCTACAATGCCTCAGAAGGCTTTTTCGGAATCCAGGATGGGAAAGACACCGATGATATGTTGCTGATGCTCGATTATGGGATCTTCTATGAATTTATTCCGGTAGATGAAATCGGACAATCGCTTCGTGATGCTATTCCTTTGCAGGAAGTTAAAACAGGTGTCAATTATGCCATGATTATCACCACCAATGCCGGTTTATGGCGTTACCAGATTGGCGATACTGTAGAATTTACCTCCACTTTTCCATACAGAATTAAGATTACAGGCCGCACACGTAATTTTATTAATGCCTTTGGTGAAGAACTCATTGTGGACAATGCCATTAAAGCACTCCAGAAAGCATGTGATAAAACAGGTGCTATGGTGAGTGAATTTACAGCAGCACCGGTATATTTCAGCGAAAACAGCAGTGGTGCACATGAATGGTTAATAGAATTTGACAAAGAACCAAATGAAATTGCATACTTCAATGAGGTCTTCGACAATGCTCTCAAATCGCTCAATTCAGATTACGAAGCCAAGCGCTATCAGAATATGGTATTGAGTGAACCTCTGATAAGAGTACTTCCAAAAGGCACCTTCTATAACTGGCTGAAAGCCCAAAACCGCCTGGGAGGACAATACAAAGTACCTCGGCTATCAAATAACAGGAAGACGGTTGAAGAGATACTTCAGATCGCGGGGAAATAGTGTTCCTGGTTCAAAGTTAAAGTTCAAAGTTCAGATTCAGATTCAGGATTCAAATTCGCCTTAAAAATTATTACCCCTTAAGCCACATTATCTTGTGACTCCTGACCCCAGAGGGGTCACAGCCTTGTAAATATATGATGCCACTATGATTATCATGGACTCCAGAGGAGTCCCACCAACGTTAGCAGAAACCA
>DATGXS010000055.1:0-10307 GCA_035298745.1 Lentimicrobium sp.
TTGAACCACCTTAAACTTGTAACCAAATTGAACCGTCAGCGTCAAAGGGATATGAAAGAGCTTTTGGCAGGGAGACCAGGTATGTTTTTCATGAGATACTTTGAAGTAACCGTTTGGGTGGTTGCGCTGATTCTCATGGCTTCAATGTCGCCTGTTGATTCTCATTCCGGTTTGTGCCCTTTTAAGGCTGTTGGATTGCCGTTTTGCCCCGGTTGTGGTTTGGGCCATTCCATATCATGGCTGTTCCATGGAAACCTAACAGCTTCATTCAGTGCACATCCGTTAGGCTGGTTTGCTGTATTAGTGCTTTTTTACAGGATATACACACTTGTCAGGAAACCTGTTATTTAAACCGGGAACCGAAGACTGTTATTTAAACCGGGAACCATAGAATATTAAATTGAGCAGACACATTCAATTAATTATAGAAATACTAAAATTAATCCAATCATCCAAATTAATCCAATCATCCAATTAATCCAATCATCCAACAATCCAAACATCAACAATCATGGCAAACGCATTACTACATCTTCCGGAAGTTCAGGGTATGGAACTGAATTATATTCAGACACTGATAAAGGACTACAACGATAAACAAGCAGCCCAGTTTGCAATAATCTACAGGTCGAGAAGAAAAGATCCCCAGATTATTTTACTTACCTGTTTAATTGGCTTTCTGGGTATTGCCGGAATTCACAGGTTTCTCACTAACCAGATTGGTATGGGCATTTTATATGTCCTTACAGCCGGGTTATGTTTTATTGGTACTATTGTTGACCTAGTAAATTATCAAACGCTTGCATTTGAATACAATAGGGGAGTGGCCAGTGAAATAGCGATGTATACTGATAAAATTACTGATTAATTACATAAGTCGTATTTCGCAAGTCGTAAATACGTAATTTATTTCTACTTGTTTTTACTGGTTACCCGGTAACCAGAGCACCGGTCAAATCGGAGACTTTCTCAATACCGTGCCGGTTGAGATAGTCTTCGATTCCTTTTATTACTTTGACAGTAACGGTGGGATCAATAAAGTTGGCGGTACCAATCTGAATTGCTGATGCCCCTGCTAAAAGGAATTCAATTGCATCGGCAGCGGTTGAGATTCCACCCAAACCAATCACTGGTATTTTTACCGCCTTTGCAACCTGCCATACCATTCGCAGTGCAATTGGCTTCACTGCTGGTCCTGAAAGCCCGCCTGTTATAGTCGATAGCACCGGTTTACGTTTCTCAGCATCAATAGCCATTCCCAGCAGTGTGTTGATAAGCGAAACAACATCAGCGCCGGCTTCTTCTACTGCCTGGGCAATTTCAACTATGCTGGTCACATTAGGAGAAAGTTTGACGATGAGGGTTTTATCATATACTTCCCGCACAGCTTTTGTTACTGCCATGGCAGAAGGACAGCTGGTACCGAAAGCCATTCCGCCTTCTTTTACGTTCGGGCATGAAATATTCAATTCAATTGCGGCAATATGCTCAAGTTTGTTCATTTGACTGGCTACCTGCACATATCCTTCAATTGTTGAATCAGAAACATTGGCAATGACTTTGGTTGTGTAATTGGAGATCTTCGGATAAATCTCATTAACAAAATAATCGATCCCCTTATTCTGCAGGCCGACTGCATTGAGCATTCCCATTGGGGTTTCTGCCATCCTGGGATACTGGTTTCCCTCCCTGTGCTTTGAGGTGGTTGCTTTAACTATAATACCTCCCAGGGCATTAACATCAATGAAATCGTCAAACTCTTTACCGTATCCGAATGTGCCTGATGCAGTCATTACCGGATTAATCATTTCAAGTTTGTGGATTTTTACAGAGAGATCAGCCATTATGATTTAGTTTATTTTCTACTTAACTGGTATTTTGTAAGAACGTTGTTTGTATTTGATGCCCTTATAGCCCAATATACTGTCAATTTATTTTATTTGTCCAAAGAACAACCAACTTCAGTTTCTTTCGTCCACCCGTTTAACTGGGTGCTGTCGAATACCGGTCCTTCAGTGCATACGCAAACGTTGCCCTTAACACTTTCAACGACACAGCAAAGGCATGCCCCAATTCCACAAGCCATGGTATTTTCGAGTGATACTTCACAGGGTATGTTGAGTTGTTCGGCTATATGTGCTATTGCCCTCATCATGCCATCAGGACCGCAGCAATAGATTTTGTCGAATTTCCTTACTATGTTATCCCCAATTCCTGAATAATCAGAAGTTTGGTCGCTATTACCCTTGAAAATTGAGTGCGCGGTTACCATACCTTTCTCACCCAAAGTACCATCTTCGGTAGAAATGAATACCTGGCCAAATTGCCTGTATTCATCTGCAAGAAGGATATCTTCAGATGAACGTCCACCGATCAGCACACTCACTTTATTTCCCTTTTTATGAAGCTGTTCAGCCAGGAAATAGAGGGGTGCAACCCCACAACCACCACCAACAAGAAGCACTTCACGCTCTTTAGTCAGGTTAAACCCTTTTCCCAGCGGAAACATCATGTTTACTATTTCATTTTCTTCGAGCAGCGCAATTTTACGTGTGCCATCACCAACGACTTTTATCAGCAGGTGCATGGTGTTTTTTGTGTAATCAACCCGGTGAATGGAAAATGGACGGCGCAGGTAAGTGGTTTCTGAGCCTTCAACCTTAACTTCAACAAACTGGCCCGGAGCTATTTCGGGTAAAGGCATTAATGATTTCAGCTCCAGAATATTATGTTTTGAATTTAGTTTTACATTACTTACTACCGAGAAATCTGAGATGTACTTTTTCATAGCGTATGAATCAAGTATAAAGTTATAAAAAAGTCCGTATTTAAACGGACTTCAGAGTTTTATTCAGTATCTTTCTTCTTTTTCGAATCAGTGACGTTGTCATCTTTTATTTCACCACCCGAAGCTTCTGCTGAAGTTTCAGCTTTTTCTTCCTCAGCCGATTCCTCCGTATCACCGGGGGCAGTAATGGCATCGGTAAGATTGTATTCAACAAGAAGATTATACCAGTTGATAATTTTCTGCATATGCGAAACATAAACCCGTTCTTTATCGTAATCGGGCAGCATTTCGCCAAAAAACTCTTTAATTTTATTGTTGTCGCCTTTGTAATCGGGGGTGTTTTTACCTTCAAGTTTGGCAAACATCGCTTGAAGCACTTCCCTTAGTGGTTTATCACCCGATTCAGTATAAATACTGATTTCTTCCAGCGTGCTGATCTTATCGTGTGTGAATGCCTGCATTCTCTTCTGATCAATTATTGATTCCACAATAATACCATTCTTAGCTTGTGCAATCATTTTGTAGAGACCGGGTTTACCGGCAATCGCCATAATTTCTTTTAATGTCATACGATAAAATTTAATGGTGCAAAAATAGTCATTTTAGGTGAATTAGTATAAAGTGTTTCTGTTTTGATAGTATCAACAGGCAGTTTAAATTATCCTGTAATTCTTGTATTCCCCGGGACGCCAGCCTGTTATTGACTCAACAGTATGCAAAAAGCGCGACTTCAATGGAAGTTTCTTTTTACTTGGGTCAAAGCTGAAATTCCAGTTGAGTGCCTTTATTCTGGTTTTCATTACATCGGGGTGAGTGCCTGTAAAGTGCCTGAGCGAGTCGATGCTTGAATAATCGAAGGATTCAACTTTTGGTATTTTCTTTTCTACCCAGTCATCGGTATGCCACAATTTATTAAAAGATTGTTGTTTGGCCTGTTGGGCTTCGGGTGGCTTTACCCAGCCATAATGATACATTGTTGCATCTATATGCTTGACATTGAGTGGCCTTCCGTTTTTCCTGAAACCCTGTGCATCGCGGTATGACCTGATTGACTTGTCGTTTCTTACAACCCTTACCTCCCGGCGGTACCAGCGCCTTGAGTCGCCCACGAAGTCATAGGAACCATAGAAATGCTGGTAGTTAAGCAACAATCCTTCAACATCAGGCGTATTCACCCATTTTTCCATTCCTTCTTTAACAGCTTCAAGGTATTTTTCATGAAGCACTTCATCACCCTGGATATAAATAGCCCAATTACTGTCATTACTCAGGGCATCAAAGGCTTTATCGGTTTCAACGGCCAAAACATGCCCGCCCTCTCTCAGGTTATCATCCCAAACGGTATCAATAATCCTGATCTTGTTGCTATCAATCTGTTCTATTAATTTGCGCGTATCATCGTCAGATTTGCCAACGGCAACAACCACTTCGTCACATAATGGCAGTATGGACATTATTGCTTCAACTATGGGGTAGTCAAATTTGATGGCATTACGTATAAAGGTGAATCCTGATACTTTCATTGTGATGGTTGCAATTAAGCAGCAAATATAAAAAAAGCCTGCTCTTTATTAGCAGGCTTTTCTGTATTATACAGCAGGGAGTTATTTGGCCGGTTCAGGTTTTTTCTTTCCCCATCTGATAAGCACCGATTGAACATCTTTGAATTTAATAGGCTTTGGCAGGTAATCGACCATGCCGGCATTCAAATAACGTTCACGATCGCCGGCCATGGCATTTGCAGTAATTGCAATGATCTTTGGCCTTTCATTTTCAGGATACCTTTCACAGATGATCTTTGTTGCTTCAAGTCCATTCATTACAGGCATCTGTATATCCATCAGAATGATGTCGTATTTTTTACGGTCGAGCATTTCCAGTACCTTGCGACCGTTTTCAACGGCATCAATCTTATAACCCATCTTATTCAGCAGGGTAATAACAAGATCCTGGTTTGTGATATTATCCTCAGCCAGCAGTATGCGCATAGGCAGCTTGTCGGCCAGGTTCTTATCAATATTGTGGTCAGCCATATTATTACGGCGGTTCCTGGTTTCAGCAATTACCCGCAGTACTTCCTCGAACAGTTCAGCCAGCTTGATAGGTTTTGAAAGCTGTGCGTCAAATATATCGGTAGGCAGCTTATTGATCTTGCCCAGCGATGTGAGCATGATCATTGGTATATCACCTTTGAAAGGAATTGATTTTATGATCTTGCCAAGTTCGAGGCCATCCATTGCCGGCATTTGCATATCCACAACAGCCAGTTCAAACGGCTCTTCATTTTCTTCAATAATTTCCAGTGCTTCCTGTCCTGACCGGGCAGTAAAAGGAATCATTCCCCATGATTCAAACTGAAGGGTGAAAATATGGCGGTTTGTTTCATTATCATCAACAATCAGAACCCTGCTATTTTTCAGTTCAGGTATCTGCCCGCGCACATATAGTTTGGTTTTGCCGATTCCTGAAGTTGCAAGCTTAATGTTAAAGAAGAAAGTTGATCCTTTACCAACCGTACTTTCAACCCATATATTTCCACCCATTAAATTAACGAGGTGTTTTGCAATGGCAAGGCCTAATCCTGTTCCACCGTAACGGCGGGTAGTAGTGGCATCTGCCTGGGTAAATGCTTCGAAAAGTATATCCATCTTTTCACGGGCGATACCTATACCACTGTCTTTTACCGAGAACTGCAGTTCCTGGAAACCCTCGCCTTCATTAACTTTTTCAATTGAAATAAAGATTTCACCTTCTTCAGTAAACTTAATAGCGTTATTGATAAGGTTTATCATTATCTGACGAAGCCTGTTGACATCACCCACAAGGAAGGGAGAAACATCAGGCTGAATAAGGTACAGCAGGTCAATGCCCTTTTCAATTGCTTTTGGTGCAAAAAGATCAAGTGCATCCTCAATGCAGTTACGCAGCTCAAATGGTGCTTCTTCAAGCGACATTTTGCCCGACTCAATCTTTGAAAAATCAAGGATATCGTTGATAATGGTCATTAAATTATCAGAACTTACCCTTAATGTTTCAACATAATTCTTCTGTTCCTGGGTAAGAGGAGTATCCATAAGCAAACTGGTCATCCCGATCACACCATTCATTGGTGTCCTGATCTCATGACTCATCATAGCCAGGAAGTCAGATTTCATGCGGTTCTCAACCTCTGCGTCTTCTTTTGCCCTTATGAGTTCACTTTCTTGCAGTTTAAGATATTCGAGTCTGTTAAGTTCAGCTTTAAGATTTTCAATCTCCTTTATAAGCTTTTGAACATCAGGTGACTGCAAAGGATTTGTTTCCATATTTTCCATATGCCAACTTTTATCTATGATAAAGTCAAGGTTTTTTAATTCAACTAAGGTACAAAACTAATGATTACACCCCCAAAAAATGGGTTGAAATGCTCACATTATTTATACTTTAATGGCTATTTCCTCAAATTGTAACTTTGAAAAGCCTATAAATGTTATGAAAGCTTTAAAAATTTAGCTGTATATGAGCCTTCAACATTAATCATGTTTTCTGGCGTACCTTCGTAAATAAGTTCACCTCCCTGGTCGCCACCTTCAGGTCCGAGATCTATGATCCAGTCGGCAGATTTGATTACATCAGGATTGTGTTCAATCACAATAATGCTGTGTCCCTTTGAAATAAGGGCATTGAATGAATCAAGGAGCTTCCGTATATCGTGGAAATGAAGTCCAGTGGTGGGTTCGTCAAAAATAAACAGGGTAGGCTTTTCAGCACTTCCCTTTATCAGGAAACTCGCGAGCTTTATGCGCTGCGCTTCACCGCCACTAAGGGTATCTGACGACTGTCCCAGCCGCAAATAACCCAACCCTGTATCAGCCAGTGGCTGCAGTTTGGATACTATCCGCGCTTCGGTGCTGCTGTTTTTGCTGTATTCACTAAAAAAGGCAAGGGCCTGGGCTATCGTCATCTCAAGTATGTCTGCAATGTTCTTGCCGTGGTATTGAACATCCATCACCTCTTCTTTGAAGCGTTTGCCTTTACAGCTTTCGCAAACGAGATGAATGTCAGCCATAAACTGCATTCCTATTTCAACAACACCTTCTCCTTCGCATTCCTCACAACGACCACCTTCAACATTAAAGCTGAAAAAACCGGGTTTGTACCCCCTTGTTTTCGACAATGGCTGATCTGCATATAATGCCCTGATTTCGTCGTATGCTTTAACATAAGTAACAGGGTTGGACCGTGATGACCGGCCAATGGGATTCTGGTCAACCATCTCTACTTCTGCAATCCGGTTATAATCACCGCTAAGTTTATCAAACCTGCCGGTCTTTTCTCCATAACCACCATAGAGCTTTTTAAGGGCAGGGTAAAGAATTCTTTTCACAAGTGAAGTCTTCCCCGATCCACTGACACCGGTAACAGCAACCAGCACATTCAGCGGAAATTTTACTGAAAACCCTTTCAGGTTATTTTCCCTTACACCTGCTATTTCTATATAATCGGTCCATTTACGCCTGATAGCCGGCACTTCAATCTTCATTCGCCCGGTAAGGTATTTGGCAGTTAAACTGTCGTCACCGTTTATCAATTGGTCGAATGTGCCTTCAAAAACAATCTCACCGCCGTTTTCACCGGCCAGCGGACCAATATCAACCAAATAATCTGAAGCACGCATTATGTCCTCATCGTGTTCTACAACAATCACTGAATTCCCCAGGTCTTTAAGTTGTTTCAGGACCTTTATCAGGAGATATGTGTCGCGCGGGTGCAGGCCAATGCTTGGTTCATCAAGTATATACATTGAGCCCACCAGACTACTGCCGAGCGAAGTTGCGAGGTTGATCCTCTGTGATTCACCTCCCGAAAGAGTTGATGAAAGCCTGTTGAGGGTCAGGTAACCCAGTCCAACATCATTAAGGAATTGCAGCCGGTTCGTAATTTCTATCAGTAATCTTTGAGCTACAGCCCGGTCTGTATCATTAAGATTGATTGTTTTGAAGAACCCAAGAGATTCTTTTACAGGCATCAGAACAATATCGGTAACCGTTCTTCCATCAATTTTAACGTAATTGGCATCTTTTCGCAACCTGCTGCCTTTGCAGTCAGGACAAACAGTTTTACCCCTGTATCTCGACAACAGCACCCTGTACTGTATTTTGTATGTCTGCTCTTCAACATATCTGAAGAAGGCATTGATACCCTGGAAATATTTGTTGCCTTCCCAAACAAGGCGCTTCTGTTCTTCAGATAACTCATACCAGGGTTTATGAACCGGGAATCCAAACTTGTAGGCACTGGTTACCAGTTCATCCTTCCATTCGCTCATTTTTTCGCCCTTCCAGCAGGCAACTGCATCTTCGTAGATTGAGAGGCTCTTGTTGGGAATTACCAGGTCTTCATCAATCCCTATAATACTGCCATATCCTTCGCAGGTCTTGCAGGCACCAAAGGGATTGTTGAAACTAAACAGGTTTACTGAAGGTTCTTCAAAAGTTATATCGTCGGCCTCAAACTTGCTTGAAAATGTTTCAATCCAACGGTTGCCGGCAAACTCGACAGCACAAATGCAGGTGCCATCACCTTCATAGAAAGCCGTTTGAATGGAATCAGCCAATTGCGAGGGGAGGTCTTCATCGTCCTCTCTTACCGTCAGCCTGTCGATGATTAAAAAGTACTTATCTGAAGGTTTTTGTTTTTGGTCGAGTACATCTTCAATCCTGAAGATATCATCATTAATCATAACCCTGGTAAAACCCTGCTGAAGCAAAATCCTTAACTGGGCCTCCAAGGTGCGGTTATGCTTAAGCAGAAGCGGACAAAAGATGGTTGCTTTTGTGTCGGGGCGTTGAGAAAGGACCCATGATACCACATCATTGACCGTATCACGTTTTACCAGTTTACCCGATACAGGAGAAAAAGTTTTGCCTATCCTTGCAAACAGAAGTTTGATGTACTCATATATTTCAGTAGAAGTACCGACTGTTGAGCGCGGATTCCTTGAATTCACTTTTTGTTCAATGGCAATTGCAGGAGAAATACCAATAATCTGGTCGACTTCAGGTTTGCTCATACGGCCGAGGAACTGGCGGGCATAAGCACTCAGGCTTTCAACATAGCGGCGCTGACCTTCAGCATACAGGGTGTCAAAAGCAAGAGATGATTTCCCCGAACCTGACAGGCCGGTGAAAACAACAAACTGATTACGGGGAATTGCAAGAGTAATATTCTTGAGATTATGTATTCGGGCACCTTTGATCAGGATACTCTTTTTAATGTCTTTCTTCACGCTCAATTGACCTTTCAAATGGCAAAATTAATTTTTTTTGCCGGAAATTTGCGTAGTATGTATTTTTGATGTACATTTGTTTGTTCGAAAAGAAGTTTATAAAACCTTTCCGTCAAAAAACTGTTCAAGAAATAACTAACTAAAAGATTATAGGAGGCAAATTATCGGATAAATATCTACGCTTTTAATTACTAACATAGAAGGAGGCGCCATGTTTGCCCATGCCGTTAGCGATCAGGAGCTAATAAACAGATATTTAGCCGGTGACGAATACTGCCTTGAACAGTTAATCCACCGCCATAAATCGAAAGTCTTTTCCTATATCCACTTGGTTATCAAGGATAAGCAAACTGCTGATGACATTTTTCAGGATACTTTCATCAAAGTAATCTTTACTTTGAAGTCAGGTACTTACAAAGAAGAAGGTAAGTTTATCCAGTGGGTTATGAGAATTGCCCATAACCTGGTAATTGACTACTTCAGGAAAGCCAAACGTATACCTGTTGTCGAAAACCAGAATGATGAGTATAACATCATCGATAACCTGGGTATGTATGATGAATCAGTTGAAGACAGGATGATCACCGAACAGATCCATCAGGACATCAGGAATATGATCGACTTTCTTCCCCCCGAACAACGCGAAGTGTTAATAATGCGTCATTATGCTGATATGAGTTTCAAGGATATTGCCGAGCAAACTGATGTAAGTATAAATACTGCCCTGGGCCGTATGCGCTACGCACTCATTAATCTCCGTAAGATGATTGATCGCAAGGAGATTAAGTTGTCAATCTGATAGTTAAGGAATGTTAACTTCCTGATTTTTTTTTCATTCTCTCATAATAAAGGGTTCTTTTTCATCGTTGTACATGTATAAACGGTAAAAAGGCCTATGACAAAAAGTTACACTAGAATCCATTTTGACATTTCTGAGTGCAAAGCGCGGGAAGAGGAAGGAAGCTTTGACCATGTTCCTGAAATTTCAACCCCCAGCGACTCAGTAATCAAGAATCTCTTAAATTATTCGAAAGCATTATCTGTTTCGTCTGACAGCACAGGTAATATGCATTTGGTCTTGCTTAATTAATAGTAAATGTTGGTTAATTGAAAACTGCTCCACTGGTCATGGAGCAGTTTTTTTAGTGACTAGTGACTAGTGACTAGTGACTAGTGACTAGTGACTGGTGACTGGGGGCTAGTAAAAGGAAAAAGGAACACTTCGACGCACTGCGTTTGCTCAGTGACCGA
>DATGXS010000056.1:0-39432 GCA_035298745.1 Lentimicrobium sp.
CCTGTAAAGCCTTTCGCTCTCTGATCTGCTCAGAATACGAACTGTTTTGAGATCAGGAACAAGGTGCTGACCTTTACCTTTATATTCGGCATTGATCTTCTTAATTGCCTCTTTCCTTGACATAGCTGTGACCGAATTCCAACCGCCATTCATAAAGTTGAATCCCCATTCAACGTTCTCGTCCAGACTACCAGAAAGCACGTTGTTCTTTTTCAGAACTTCCATAGCTGATTCGGCTTCTTTACCACCGATTGTTTCGATTAACTCTTTGTAGATTTTGGTGTACTGGTTTGCCATCGTAGTAGGTTTTAATTGGTTTATGACTCTTATACGTTAGCTTTAATTAAAAGGTTACAACAAAACCCCACAAAGATTTCTCCTTGCAGGGTTTTCGTCTAATTTAGACTGGAAAATAAACATCTTTATTATGCGAACATGATTGCGTAAGTTGCACCGAATCCACCGACCAACATCAGTACTGTAAGCCATTTTACGAATTCGTAACCTTCATAAGTATTCGGTTCGATTACCTTGTATTCCTTCGGCAACCAGAATTTCCACCCATTATCGGTTATTGCTATCTTATGGACAGTAAAATTGTTCTTGTAATATCTCGTGAGAAAGACCACATATATTATAAGGAACACTAAACCGATGGCTATTCGCAAAACATCTTTGCCAATAATTTTCCATGCAATCATAGTCATGGTAAATTTACCGACATTTGTACCACCGAATTTGTCTGCAACTTCAACGACTGCTGTAAGTCCATCCTTTACGGCAATTCCGATTTCCTTACCGATCCCTGCGACCTTTGAATAAGTACTGACCTGATCAATCACCTGCTGAGTTGCTTCTTTTGCGTTCAGAGTAGCTATCTGATCGGGAGTGAGTAGTGACTTATCAACAATTATCCTGTTGTCTGTTGCAGTCTGGGAGAAAGCTGATACTGAGATCAGCATGATAAGTGAGAGAAAGCAAATAATTCTTTTCATATTTCTGATTGTTTTTAATTAAAACATAATTGCATAGGTAATCCAGATTGTAATGAGGAAGAACACGCACAACACTATTGTAGTCCAGAGTGCTTCTTCATCTTCCACTTTTGCAGGAACGACTTCATATTCTTTCGGATATTTGAAGAATCCCGGGTCGGTTTTCAGCACCTTCTTTTCTTTAAATAAACTCTTGTATACTCTTATTTCAATGAAAATTGCCACAGCAAAGAAAAGTAATCCCAGAACAATTCTTACAACATCCTGACCCATTACCTTCCATGCTACCATAAGCAAGGTAAATTTACCCACGTCTGTCTTGCCGAATTTATCAGCCACATCAACAACTGCTGTCAAGCCTTCTTTAACTGCTGTACCGATTTCACCGCCTACGCCTACCCAATTGCCATAGGTATCGAGTTTCTTTTGGAGTTCTGCAATCTGCTTATCTGCATTAATTTTCTGAATCTGCATCGGAGTGAGATCACTTGCATTCACGACCATTTTCTGGTCTGGTACTGTACTTGTCTGGCTGAAAGCCGTTACGCTGAATAGCATCAGCAAGGAAAAAATAATAAAGTTTTTCATGTTCATGTTTTTAGTTAATACTCTTTGTTAATATCAGCGCATGACCGCCAGTAACTGTACCGCAACTTGTTTGGTGATGCTACTATTGAATCATGCAATATCTTAATGCTTTTTAATTTCTTTCACCAGTTCCAGAAATTCGCCTTTGGTTAGTTCCCACATTCCCATACCCAATTCCATAAAATACTTCCCTTCTTCAGTCTCATGCACCTTTCTTAAGGTGTAAGGCGATTTAAGTTCTCTGACGATGTATGTCGCAACTATCTTCATATCAGTCAATTTTATTTTTGACGATTACTTCTTCTGCCTGTGGAGTGACGATCTTACCTTTGATTATCAGTATGTTTTCACCCCAATAATTTGTATCGGTTTCTTTTATACTTTTCAGCGCATTAACTTTACCGTAGTAATTTTCGTCAAGCCTGTTTAACAGCACAGACTTAGATATCTGCTCTACGTGAGTGTCACCGTCTGAATTATGAATTACAAAATATGTTTCTTCCATGATCGTTATACGTTTTTATTTCTGATAAAGTTACGCAATTTCCAATATTTCTTTCCAAGAATAATTGCCAAATTTATCAACCTTATCTATAATCGAACCAATATGTGGCTCATTAATATATTTCTGGCAACTTTCTTCTATCTCGATTAATCTCTGTGCCTGTTGAACAGTAAGCCTCTCAGGAAGATAAATCTCTGATATTGGTGCAGAGAATCCCCATGAGCATGCTACCCTTACACAACATTTTTCAGCCTGTTCAACTGTCTGGCAAAAATCTGGCAAGTTATTGTCATGATCTTCAAATGGTACTGTCATAACTTCACCACTTGGAAGAATCCATGATGTATTGACTTCGAATAATTCTTTTAAACTATACATAAATTATTGAGTATCTTTATTCCATTCTGCTTTCATCTTATTATACCACTTTGCAAAGTCATATACTGCCTTGAAAACAGCAACTTCACGTTTAACCGCAACAGCCATAAATTTGGAATGCTGATTCAGTATTATTGAGCATTTATGTGTCCTGTCTTCCAGACCTTCAATGCGAACCATTAAAGGAATATCGCCATCGCCATACATACCTTCAATGCCATTGGTTAAGGTTTCAATTTTATCAACAGCTTCAAAAAGGCTATCCAATTTCTTATGATAATTAAAAACCATCCCATAAAGTGTTTCCCACATTCTCCTTCTTGCACCCTTTTCAGTTTTAATGCCAAATCTTTCACCGAAAGAAAAAGCATAAGCTGTGGATTGATTTTTCGGAGTTTTTGCGGAACACCAGTAATCATTACCGCCATTGCTTTCGACTATGACTTTCCAACCCAAAAAGATACCGATCTCTCTGTTCATGAGTTCGAT
The DNA here is from genome assembly GCA_035298745.1 of Lentimicrobium sp. Lineage (GTDB taxonomy): Bacteria > Bacteroidota > Bacteroidia > Bacteroidales > Lentimicrobiaceae > Lentimicrobium. The sequence continues at coordinate 2,956 of DATGXS010000056.1, forward strand.
CTCCTTTGTGGTCAAAGTATTAAGATCAAAAACCTGATCTGCATTCGATTCTGATTTCATATCTTTTTAATTAAATATAGTCTTCGTCTTCTTCATCAACAAAGAACACTTCTTCCTCATGCACGTCTGTATTTTCGCTGAGTTTAATCGAAAGTTCGATGTTAGTCAAAGTCTTGAGATACGACATATTGCGCTCTCTTTCATCCTTACTGCATTCTTTACTGAAGCAAGCATTATATGTTGCGTTCAGCAGTTTTTCCCTGTATTCTGGTGTTTCCAGAGGGCATTTGTCACAGCTACATTTTGGCTGTGGTATGCTGTCATTTGTCGCATCACATATACTGCAAGGCATAATTGGTGCTTTACATTCAGGGCATTCCTGTACCTGAAACTTGTTCAGTATTTTTACTTCGCTATCGCAATGCGGACAGAGTTCGTGCGTAAATCTGAATTTTGCCATCGTTTTAAGTTTTGATTTATATCTTATACGAAAGTTTTAATTAAAAGGTTACATCACCAATAAGAATAACCAAGAATTTGTGCTTTCGCAAGTTTTGCATCTTCCTCTGGGATTGATTTTAAATGAAGGCTAACGCTTTCGCCATAGCATTTACAATCAATTTCATTTGTTTCATGATTGATCTCAAACCACAGGAATCCTGCCGATTTTGGTTCAAAATGTTTAAATTCACTGTGATTGTGAATTTCTGGGAACACAATTATATTATCGTGTTTGGTTCTGATGTATTTTATTTTTGCCATATTTAATTTGTATTCGGATATTCAATAACGATATAACCCCAATCCTTCAGGATTTCTTTTACCACATACCATTCGCCATTAAATTCCAAAGCATTAATAGTTCGCTGAGAAGCATCACTTCTGAATTTCACAACAACATTATTAATACTATCGTTATATGTGCGTAATGCCGTACTCATTTATATTATAGTAACATTTTCTTTACAGTATTTAAGTAAGTCTTTGACTGTATGAAATTCATCACTGGCTGACAGCAATTCTGTACGTGTATATGTCGGAACACTTATATTTCTTTTGGTAAGTCTTTCCAACACATCAACCAATGCATGACTATACACTTCATCGGAAGGAAAAATGCCTCTACGTTCTTTGTGATATAGTTTCTTAAACTGTTCTTTGCCTTCAACTACTTCACTTACAGGTGCATCAACGATTGTTGACCATTCAAAGAAATATTCTTTCTTCTCCTTCTTGTCCTGTACTCTTATAAACATCTTTGGCATAGCTTCTGATTTTAAATAATCTGGCTTTTATACGATATTTCCATTTAAAAGGTTACAGAGTTTTAGCATGTACTAATGCTTCCTTTAAAGACTTATAAAAAGTGACTTCAACTCTCAGATTCGGACACATGATTCTGTTAAGTTGCCAGTGAAATTCCTGATCAGGAAATGGAATTTCGATCTTTTCTTCCATCTTAAATGTTTCATTAAGTTCATTCAGATGATGATGCATAACTCTGAAAATTACAAGGTTGTTTTTTATCAGGTTAAAGCTATCAAAGGGAATTACATGGTTAACTGTATCTACGTAATTAAATACAATCACCCATCCTGACGACAACGCATCACAAAACGGCACAACATCATTAGTGTTAATGCCTTCAAAGTTTTCGGATTTCGTGCCCACAGTTTCCATACTTATATGCTTTAGGGTTAATACTAAAATCAACCAAATACTGCCAAATATACGAAATCCAGTATATAAAGGTTACAAAAAGTTAAATATTTTTTAACTTTTTTTAAACATTTTCCGCAAACCCTGATTTAATCAGCCTTTGCGCTGTGCTATTTTTTCTTTTTTCTTTAGTTTATTTAGGTTTTAATGAAATACTCTGTTAATTCTCTGTTCCACGACAACGACAATTCGTTATTTGGTAACAGTTTAAGATTGTTTATTTGATGCTGTTCTTTAACTCTCTTCATCATTCCTGTATAATCACCAAAGTTCCAGTTCATTAGGATTGGTATGCGAAGCGGAATCATAGTATTCTTCACAAAACCGAATTGCAAATCGTTTTCGATCACAGCTACATCGTATTTGTTGCTCATATGTTCCTCAAAGGCTGTGAACAGTTCTTCAACATATGTGTCATCAAGCCTGTTTTCTCTCACCCATTCAGTCTTAACATCAATGACTGAAAAACTGTCAACTGAAAATAATGGACTGAATTTCACGCTATCACAAAATGGTCTGACTTGCTCGTAAAAGTACTCCATTGTGCCAACGCTATCATTATTATCTTTGAAGATATTATTGTTAATCCTAACCTTTATTCCGAATCTCTTGGCATCCTTATATATCTTTTCAATACCTTCAATTGAAAGCGGATTCTTGGCTTTACAGACTTGTTTCTGCAAAAGTGGAACGATGTTCATGAAGGATATGTTAAGATTGGTCAACCCTGCTCCAAATACCGCCATTCTAAAGTCTTTTTCCTTTGCCAGTTTCAAGCCATTGGTTGTCATTACGACTTTATCCAGATTTAAAGTGCTGAGAAATTCAAGCATTGGAATCAGGTTTAGGCTGACAGTAGGCTCACCACCCAATACCAGTACTTCTCTGACGTTAAGATATTGAACAGCATATCTGATTTTGGCTTTCATTATCTCCAGATCAGCATCCAGTTTGTCGTGTATCAGATCAGCGATACAGAAACTGCAATTCTGGTTGCACCTGTCTGTTAAAACCACATCCAGATAAGGATGTTTGTTAAGCCAATATTGTTTTCCGTTGTTTTCGTATTGAGTATAGCGATTTTCGCCATATTTAAAAACCTCAAAATCCTGTATGTTAATCCCCATTTTTAATTAAAGCCTGTGTTTGTGTTTGTTATACGCAAATATAATTAATTTTGTTACAAATTATAATTTCTGATTTAAATTTTTGATTACAATTTCCCTTCTCTCTTTTTCTTCTCTGGCTTTTATCCTGAGATTTTTGAGCTTCTCATACATTTCTTCCATAATCCTTCTGACCATAGCATCACGCTGTTCAGCATAATTGCCATCATCTTCAGTATAACGACTGTAATTTACTTTTGCTTTGGGATTATATATTCTTGTGATCTTATTAAAAGCCTCACCCTTTATTGCTTTTCTCTGTTCTGTTATTGTCATTGGTTTATCTTATCAATTGCGTTTCTTAATGATCTTACAAGACCTAATACCTTAGTTCCTTCACTACCGAGATTATCATTTGCAACACTTATCCTGTTGTCCAGTTCTGAGATCAGCCACAGCTTTTCTTCACGACTGAAATTCATATCATCGCAAATGACTTTGTTCATCAGTACTTGCAGAGAATCGGCATTTGCTTCGAATTCATCTGCGCTCTCTGGGTCTTCCAGAATAGTTTCCTGCCTGATTTCGATCAAAGCAATGATTTCTTCTTTCTGGTATTTGGTGAAAGTCTTCATATTGTTGAGATATGGTTTTACTGCTTCTTCATCCAAGGCATCCTCAATATCAGATATTCTTATATTTATCGATCTTAATGTATCGATCAAACCCTGAAGATGTTCATCTTCGATATCGCCATTTTTATCAACATATTCATCTATCTTGATTTCAAATTCAATGCGACTGGTATACAGTTCTGCAAGTTCTGATGTCGATATCTTTTCCATGATAGTTATACGAAAGATTATTCTATAAGGTTACTATTATTTAAAAGTTTTCTTCCACACATCGGACAGAAAAAAATGTCGATTACAACTTCTTGTATATTCACTGAATTGTTCATTCGATATGGGGTGTAGTCAACTTCAATTTTTCTGTTTTTAATTTCAGCACCGAACGTAGCGCAATTGGTGATTAATTTCAACTCACCTTCGCAGAATTTACACATAAAGTATTGTTAATTAGTACCTAAGACTTCTTTTTTATTATATTCCCAATCATTATACATGCACAGAGTATAATATCTGCAACATTCAATTACCCAATAATGCTTTCTTTTATGCCATGTCCTATATACGATTATTTTAAATTCGTCTATGCAATCTGGGCATACTGGATTATCCAGAATGTAATCAATATGAACCTTACGCTTTGTAAAACCAAAGTTTGGTATTTTTATTTGGTACGATTTACCTGCTTTTATCTTCATACTGATTATACGAATAGTAGATAATTATGGTTACAGTTTTTACCACTTATAACCAATGATCGTCATTTTTATGGTGTGCGAAATATCATCCCTGTGTCTGGCAATATCTGAAAGTGCTTCGCCAGTTGCCAGATTTAAAGTATATTCTTTTTCAATAGCTTCTTTCTTGCTGATTTTCAATACTCTCAAGCAATCGTAAAGAAATTTGCAATCCTCACTAAGAATATGCTCCATGTTCTCAAGAAAACCTTTCGATTCCTCTCTTTTTGCATGACTTTTAAAAGTAGTCACAACATAAGGCTTGGGAGTTTTGACCAGAATAGTTCCGTTCTTCCTAAGAATTGCAAACTTCTTCATATCTTTATGCTTTATCAATGATTTCTTTCCATTTGGCGATAATTTCGTCCTGAATATCTCCATCAATTTCTTCCCATTCCTGACGTAAACCACGCCTGTCTGTCAAATCCGATATAATATCGTAGACTTTGGCAATCGAACCACTGGCTTTCTTTCTGCCATTGGCATGATCGTAATAGGCATGATAATGCTTGCTATTTCTCTGTACACTCATTTTAATTAAAAGTTTAATGTGTAATCAATGAAACCTTTTTCCCTGCCGTTCTTATATTCGGCTTCGGTAATTTGAGTTAACTCTGGAATTTCATCTTTGATCTTCCTGAGTTCAGCGCAATGATGACCAGTTGTACGCCAATGTTTTGGACTTACTGATTTGGTAAATGCATCATAATCATCGAGTAAGTTCTCTACATCTTTAAGGATTTTAGCCTTGCGTTCTTCAAAATTTGTCATATTATTCGTCTTCCATTGGTTTTTCATCACTATCACCGACCACCCATTCCAGAGCATACCTTACGCCATCTTCATATGACATCCCTGCATACTTAGTGCCGTTATTAACACCAATCATTGCCCTGCTGATCTGCTCGTCAATCTCTTTCTCTGTTCTCTTTATTGCCATAATTTTCCTTATTTTTTCTTATTTTATTGCATTCTTGTTACTATATACCAACCCTTTTCTGCTCTGGTAAAGTAATAATCTTTTGATTCGATCATTAACCTCATACCAGAATCTTCCAGTATTTCGAATTCCTCACAAGCCTGTTCGAACATATAATCAGGAAGATAATTCCTGTCGGTTTCAGCAATCATTGCTGAAACAAAATCCTTATCGGTATCAAACCTGTTGCTGAGACTTTTCATTTTAGAGTTTATTTACATCAACTGGTGCACCAGTCTTTTCGATGTTCCATACATCAACCTTAAAGTCTGGCTCTGGGAATGCCACTTTGAATTTTTCGACAAGTTCCTTCAGAGTTACTTTGCAGTAACCTATCGAACGTTCTGCCGTAGCGAAATAATGCTCGTAACGATCTTCGCCAAGTCTGTTGATTCTCTTCGATACATTTATTTCATATCCCATTTCAGTAATTTTTAAGTTATGATATTTATACGTTGATCGCTGTGAAAAGGTTACAATTATTCTTTTTCAAATGCCTGAGATAAGTCGGCATATTGCCTGTGATTGCGATAATGGTTATCAATCAGATCGGCAACTTGCCAGTAGCTTTCCAACGAATTGAATTGATATGGAACGCCTCTTAACATCTGAGGATTCGGGTCTTTGCAATTCCTGTAACACTTCCACGCTGACTTGTTGCCTTTCTTAAAGCTAACGCATTCATGAGGAACGTTTTCGATTGTAGTCCTGCCGTTCATCTTGTCCTTATGATCGAATTCAGGTGTCCAACCCTTTTGGATAGCCAGAGGAATGTTGCTTAAATCATCCCTTCCACAATCTTCCCATTTTTCGATTTTCTTCATCATGATCTTTATACGGCAAACTTATATAAAAGGTTACAATTTACCAACTCACAAAGAAAGAATATATGGCAAAAGGATATTCGGCATTCATTTCCTTCAGCCTCTGGTATTTCCTATGCTCACCGCTTTTGCCAGTTTCCTTGAATTCTGGCATACTTATAGTGCAAATACTGTCGTTCCTAAAACCGTTGCAATATTCCTGAAATACATCAATATACTCGGCTTTATTTGGTAATCCGTTTTTGTATGCGAGTTTATATGCAAGCTGAAACAAATTGATTGCTCCTTTATATACTTCGATCTCGCCACAATTGGGGCAAAAAGGCTTGTAATACATCACAGTTGTTGTTCCGCATTTTGGACAAGTATGCTTGCCACGTCTGGCTAATTCGTCTTCCCAATATCCCTGTATATTCGACCAGAGAATCAAACCACCACCATGCGCTTGATAATTAAAAGCATTAAGCCAATAATCATAAGCATTGTTAGACTTTTCAAACAACTTATAATATAGTTGCTGATGATTAAGTTCTGATTTTTTATATTCCCTGACGGCACGCAAAGTGCTTTCAATATCAGCATCTACAACCTTTACAGTTTCAAGATACAAATTACTCTGACCTTTTTCATCTTTGCCGTAATAAACAAAAGGTTTACCATAATGATAGTGACCTTCTGGCACATCATAAGTCATCAAGACTTTCTTTATTTCGATTTTATTCTCGCTCATTGTTTTTAGAATTTTTTCTGCGCTTCTTTTGAGTAAAGCGACTTGTAAACCTTGTCAAGTTTGGCTCTGGCTTTCTCAGCCATTTTACCATAAATTTCTTTAATCTTCTCCACTCTGGCGGGAGTTGGATTTACACCACGTTCCTGAAGGTCTTCCTCAAAGTTCTGCTCAAATTCATAGAGTTCGTCATCAAGACCATAATCTGGGTCTGTTACTCCACGCATACAATCAAGTGTCTGATCGAATTGCTTTTCAGCGATCTCTCTGGCGATCTTATTGCTGAACCTGTTCGGATATTTATTTTCTTTTTTCATAGTTCTTATACGCTTAATTAAAACTAAAGGTTACTACCAATCAAATAATTTATCGAACTTCTCTGAACCGCTTTCAAAGAAATCTCTGAACCTTGTTGCAGATATAAATTCCCTGCCAAGTCCGACTTTCATTTTACCCAGATAACACACACCGATGTAAAGGTAAATCTTATCAATCTGTGCCTGTGTCATTGGGATATTTGGCTTTGAAAGTTTATATCTTGTGTAACCATCATAATTTATATGCTCATGATGTATTTTCACCCATCCATGATTGCTTAACCAACCATCAGTATTGCCATCCTCAACACCTACTTCTGGCACAATGCCTTTAGCCTGTAAAGCATCGGCAATCTGCTGATGCAACATGTTGGCAAATTCCCCATTTAAGCCATAAAATTCGCCATTAGGTGAAAGCCACCCTGCATCGTATTTGTCGATTATGTTAACTGGCTCAATGCCTTTCTCAATTACTGCATCAATTTCCTGTGAAGCATCAATGAATTTTTTAAGGCTATCCGATTCAATATCGTCCATGTTAAACTCGAAATTCAGAGTTTCTTTCAGAACAAACATCACATCGGTTAACATCTGTGAAGCACCACCCTTTATTTCGCAGTTGTATTTTGTGAATAAGTTGTTATCCTTAAATTCATCGAATGTCTGTATCATCCAGTCCATTGTCTTGATGATAGACATGCTGAATTCGATATATTTTCTTGTGGTTTCAATCAGGTTAGCAATTGCATCGACCTCATAATAATTATCCCTGAGATAATCGAGCATGTTTTCATCCTTGCCAGAAACAAATTTAAATATTTCTTCGTATGACAAGTTAACTGTCACATATTTTTTGTTTATTCTGATTTGCTTCTGCAATTCCTTAAACCCTGCAATAAGACTATTACCATGATTTTCGATATCGTCTTTCCGTCTTTCAATCCAATAGCAAGGGTCAATTTTGGGGAAAATATCATGAAGACCTTCGATTCTGGTCTGGCATATTACTTCCTGTGATTCTACATCAACAGGCAATACCATATCGCCTTTGAGTATCTTAATGGCAATATCCGTAGGGCAACCCTGAAGACTGTCTGTGATTGTTTTAATCGCTTTGATTGGGTCATTTCTTTCGGTAAGATGCTCCATAGCAATCTCCATAAGCCTCAGACCTAAGTCTTCACCTGCTCTGAAATGAACCACACCTGATTCCAATACTTCGTTATCGCTGTTTCTGTTTGCCATGTTATAAGTTTTGACTATTATACGAAGATTGAAACAAAAATGTTACAAACAAAAATGTTTTATCTGTTTCTTACATAATCGCCTATCACAATCCCCGCAAATAATGCGCCTACTCCCAGAAAAAGAAATGCCATTATTTTTATCAAGTCAACCTGAGTTATATTGTGTAAAAAGATCAGATAAAATCCGAATATAATAAACCCTGCGCTTAGTACTGCTAATGTTTTCATATCTTTTGCCTTGCTGTTAAATCAATTGCCAGTATCAGCATATCCGCAAGCAATTTCACACCAAACTCGGTTTCATTTTGAATTTCATCAGCTAATTGTCTTTTGGTATATTGCTTATCGCCACGTGTAAGATATGGCTGATCAAGATTTTCTTTATTCTTGGTGAGAAATTCTATGACTGAATTTTTAAGTTTTAAGCTAAGTTCGTCCATAATGTTTTTAATTTAAAGTTATCTGTTCAGATATGCCAGACACCTGTTCTTTGCATCCACTATTTCGATAAACTTGTCCTGACTTCCACCTTTGTCTGGGTGATGAAGAAAAGAAAGTTCCCTGAATTTAGACTTTACGTCTTCTGCACTTGCATCAACGCTCAATCCCAAAACTTCAAAACTCCTGACTGGCTTTGCAGATACAATCATTGCCGAAAGAAAGTCTTTGATCATATTATCCCAATCAAAGAAAAAGCTACCAAACATTTCACGCTCAAATTCGGCTTCACGTCTGCGATACGCTTCTCTTTCCTTTCTTATTCTTTCACGCTCGGCTAAAACCTCTGGGAATAACCTGTCTCTCAGGGGTGCAACAACAGTTGCGTAGAAATATTTCCAGATACCTTCTGGCAGACAACCAACAGTCTTGTTGTTAATGCCATCATACTTCATTCTAATTGCCCTTACTGCGTTCTCAAAACCCTTGATGTTCTCCCTGCTGTTCCCGACTTCCAGTAAAGCAAAAAAGTCTGCTGTAAGATCGCCAACAAATTCCTGATGATTGAAATTCTGCTTTGGCTTATCCAGACCATATTTTTCTATATATTCCTTGGTTTTCAATTATCTGAATTTAAGTTGTAATTCCGAATTGATATTTCTGATATAATCCTGCAATTTCTGATAGAAATTCGGTTCAGGAATTGTATAAATACCATAGTCATCGCTCATAAGATATTCAATCACTCTCTGAACAAGATAATCGCTATCGCTTCTACCCTTTACACCGAAGACCGAAATTACATCAGTAAGATACTGCGGAGTACATACGAATGATGCCCTGAGTATTCTGTCATTGGTGATCTCAATGATTTCAATATGCTGAAATTTCTTCTGAGGGTCATAGAATTTCGGAAACAGTCCAATCACAGTCCTGTAATTATCGTCCTGATAATAATAAGGTTCTTCAGGGATATTGATTTTCACATCATCCTTCATAACCTTCTCATATTCGTATTTCGATACCTTTAACTCGTGTGATTTCATATCGTTTTTTATGTATTATACGCAAAAATCTGGCTTTGGGTTACTTTGAATAACGCAAATTTTTTATACCAGTTGTAAATGTATCAAGCTGATTATAAAAGTCTGCTTCGCTGATCTTACGACAACCGTAATCACGTATCAGATACTCAATAACTCTCTGGATTAAAAAATCCATTTCGTTGCCATCTGTACCGAATACAGCCATGAGTTCAGCAAGATAACGTTCATCACAGAAAATCATCGTAGAAATTACTCTGTGACTTCTGATTTCTGTTATGACAATGCTGTGCCTTTCTCCTGACTTCTGAGGAATTAACGAAACATATTCGTTATCCAGACCTTTATAATAATAAGGTTCTTCGGGAAGACTTACTTTTACTTTTGTCTTGAAAACCTTCTGAGTTTCATATACCGACACAAATACGTCTTTCATGATTAAAAACTTTCATACATTTTTTTAAGCGCATACCATGTCCAAAAGAAAATGGTGATAGAAAGTGGTATCATAAGTGTCCAGAATCTGTTTTCAACAATCTTTGTGAGAAAGTCAATCGTTTGCGCCTTGCTGAAAGTAAACATATAGATCGCAGGTAAATTGATTGACAATATTCCCATTATTGCTAAAAATAGAAACATAAACCCTTTAGCCTTACTCTTTTTGGTTTCCATAGCATTTTTAATTAAAACCAGTTACTGGTAGTCTGGATGATTTTCTCTCATTTCGTTTTCCCATGCACACATAAGATTTTCATAACTCTTGATCTTATTGTAAACACTCTCAGGTGCTTGGACTTCTTCGCTTCCAGAGGTCATGCCGATTTCAAGAAAGCAATGCCATGTGGCATTATCGACTTCCCTGCCATATTCAGAGTACACAACGAGAACTGGTGTATGAGCATCGTCATAAAACTTAATCGACCAGTACTTGTTGATCTGTATGTCTTGTGGTTTCTGCATGATAGTTATACGTTATTTCTTGCTGTTGGGTTACAATTAGTGAATAGCAACTTTATGATATTGCCCACATGCATTGCATTTCACAATAACAAACTGATAAAAGTTTGCAACATGTATAATCGGCTTATCAATTGTTCGTGTTTGAGTTTCATTTGTGATAGGACAACTATATCCTATTTTAATTGAATGCTCTTTTACTTCCCCTGCAACCACACTTGTTTTGTTTAATACTTCCTGTTCCATATTGTTTTTAATTAAAACTTATTTCAATATCTTTGCCAATACAAATCTTTCAAGTAAGGCAATTTCATCAAGCCTGTACCTACCCCTGACCAGTAAATTAGTGAATGGGTCTGTAAATTCAATCATTCGCCAATTCCTGTGATGCTTGACCTTATTCCGACAACCTTTTTCTTTCTGCATCAATACTGGCTTTGAGTTTCAGCAAGGCTTTACGTAAACCATATTCCATTGCAGATTCATAGGTCTGAAATTCTTCATCCCTTGCATCGTTCTGTGCTTCACCGTTAATGTAAGCCACATAATCACGCCAGTTGCCTACTCCGTTTTTTGTACTGGAATACGCATAGACCTGTAACTTCCATAAGTCCCTGAGTAACTTCGCCAGAAAACTCTGTGAAGGTTTACTTTTAATTTCAAGTCCGACTTCTTTACAGAGTTCAAATGTTGCAGGTTTTACTAACATGATATTTGGTTTTAATACATATTTTTACTGTTCTTGCTCCAATATTCATCGAAGTCTTCTTTCGACACCAATACTCCCCAACTCGCTCCGCATGGAATTGTATAGACTTCCAGATTCTCTGCCAATCTCTTAGCCACCCATTCCTGTACTTCTTCCCTGCTTCTGGATTTCATGCGCTTGCCAAACCACTCGTTTTCATGGATGGTAATTGTAAGCTGAAATAATATGTCAATGTCTTTCTGTGTCATACTAATTATACGAAATTCTACTTTATAAGGTTACATTGGTGAACAGTACGTTTTTCACCTTTCTTGCTTGGAATACCTTTCTTGGTGTAAACCGTTCCCAGATATAAAGCATAAGGTAGTTCACCTTTATCCCAGAACCTGCTACTGTATGAATAACCGATTTCTTCGATTTTAATCGTGCCAATGTGATCAGTCACCATATCACCAACTTTATGTGGATTATTGGCATCAACAAATTCTCTGGATATAAGCCTGATTTCTTCCAGATGTTTCTGGTAAGAATCCATGCACTTCTTTTTATATTCTTCGTTATTCATTTTGCTTTTATTATTTATACGCTGAAAGCAGATTAAAGGTTACAGAGCATTATTAATTAAAATCTTAAGTAACTTGGTCTGCTCTTTCTTGCCATCACGTTTGCCCTTTTCATATACTTCATTAAGTATCTTACTGATTCTGGCATCAGCCTTGTTGTGATTGCTTCTGTCGAGTTTAAATAAACTCCATCGTTGTTTATTAAATTCTGGCATAATTATCCTTTAAATTCTTCGGTTTTTGTAAATTCCTTAAACAAATCCTGTTCGTAGATCATCATGTTAAGATTACCGCAACAATGCTTACTTACGTAAATTGCAAAGTTCATACAGGTTTCAGGAATGAATCTCTTAACATAACTGCCATTCTGCGCAAGACAATCGCAAACAACATCTTTTGCTATTCGCATATCAGTTGTTTCTACATCAGGTCTGATCTGGCAAATCCTGATCTCATGACCTAATCCATGCTGAAGCTGAATGTTGTCGTAAACATCAAGATAGAAAGGATAAAGGTCTTCTGCATCACCATGCTTGTCTGTGGTTTCCAGAACCATGATGTCACGGTCATCAAATTCCGAAAGCAAATCTCTGAATTCTCCAACCGTTGTTACTTTATCTCCGAAATTTATCATAATTGGGTTTATTTGGTTACTGTACTTATACGCTGAAAACTGGCTTAATGTTACAAAATTATTTGGATTTAGCCTTGGATTTAGGCTTATTAATCTCGGCTTTCCTCATGACAACCCATTCAATGGGATTAGAAACCTGAACAGTATCAACGGCAGTAACAGTATCGCCATAATTAGCATCAACAACATAACTGTTGCCACTTCCCAGATTGCAAATCACATCGCCCCTTTCAAGTTCAGATAGGTCTGTGACAGGTTTCCAGATTGTGTTATCGTATTTCTTTGCCATATCTTTAAGTTTTTATTTCCAATGCGTTATCACGTATGTTAAATTGAGAACAATTGCAAAGATCATAATCAAATATAGGAATCCGAAATAAATATAAAATCCGTATGCCTTACTGCCTTTCAATAATCTTATGATAATAGGATAATAACCGATCATCAGTATTAATAACGGAACAACCGAAAAAAGTGTTGCGTATTTATCCATTCTTTTTAATTAAAAACTTTAGTGTAATCGTACTTTTCCAGATAATCTTCTCTTATCAAATCCTTGCCCTTTGCTTTCTGCTTTTCATTTCCCTGAAAGAATAGATATGTATAGAACATCGGAACTAATTTCGATCTGAGATTCTCAGCATTATGAATTAAAAGATAGTAGTGAATTGCTTGGTCATAATTACCCTGCAAGAGATTCGATATGCTAAAGGTAAACCATTTGTAATTCCTGTAATTCTTTATACTACGCTTATACTGGACACGCTCGGTAATGAAGAACTGACCGAAACTGCCAATCAACAATGCCAGTACCAAAGGTAGCATGAATAACATTATCGACCAGAAACTCACATCTGCACCATTATTAGTTAATTCAGGCGCAATTCCCTTAACGGCAATATAAATCATATATCCCATAGAGAGAAAGAAATATGCGACCAGTAAGTATGCAACCCAGAATAATAGCTTGGCGTACTTCTTGGCATCACGCTTTTGTTTAAATGTTAATGGTTTCATGGTAATAATATTAAGTTCAAATCTTATACGTAAATTAAAGCCTTAAGGTTACAAAACTGGTCTTAATTAAAAACTATACTTCAACTCCGCAATCTTTATGAATGATCGCAGACGTGATAATCTCTTTCCTTAGTCTGGATAACTTCTTTAAACCCCACGTGGAAAGTTTCCACCATCCTTCATTTTCATCATAACACCTGAATGTTTCTCCAATGAAGTTATCCCACCATTTCGGTCTTGGTCTGTTTGGGTCAACTTCAAATGCCTTGGTTACTTTAACCAGTACAGTTTTCTTTTTCATAACTATTCTTAATTAAAAACTTATCTTAATTATATGAGGTTTGCCACATGAAGGACAGTTAATCGTAACATAGGCATAATCCCTGAACATGCCATCAACCGCACATTCAATATCAATGTTCTCATAGGTTAAAACCATTTCTGTCTTGTTAACAGGACAGATATAATCAATGGTTAACTTAACACTCTTGGCTTTGATTTTTCTTGGCATGGCGATAATGTTTATAAATTATCATTATTACTATTATTGCTATCGTTATCATTAGCATTTATATTACTGCATTCAAAATCATCAATGCTGAAATACCGTAATGCACCTACACTATTTTCAACATAGTAAGGCTTATCCTTTGTCGTATGCTTATTGCCATTGGGAAATATAGCCAAGACCTTTGTAAGTGGCTTGCCATTATCATTAAAGGCAATCGCCATCCCGACTTTAATACCGTTTAACTCCTGTACCTGTTTAAACTTGCCCATGATGATTTTAATTAAAAACTATTCAATGTTATAATCCAAGTTATCATTATACGAAATATAAGCCAAAAAGGTTATAAAAGACAAATATAATATTTTTTACTTATAATCTGGATTTATAATAAGAAATACTTATAATCAAGGCATTTCAATAGTATGAACCTTATCACATAAACTACACTTGACAAGTATATATTGGTAAGTCCAGTCTTCAAAATGATTGCTTTCATGAATGGAAGGAAATAAAATAGTCTGAGTAACTACTTCTCGCTTCTCAGGACAATTAAACTCAATTACTAACTCATGCCTGATCACATTGGCTACATTATCTTTAGGCTTGCCCATAACTATTCTGGCTTTGGAAACAAGTTAAACTTACTGCCTTCCTCTACATCAAAGGTCAGGACGTGAACAAAGCCACATACACTACACTTGTGAACGAGTTCACCTATATCGCCCATTTTATCCTCTTTACCCATAGGAAGCCTGATCTCCACAACCTTTAATGATCTCGGACACCTGTATATCACAGAGAGTTCATAAAGCATAGGCTTGATAAAGTCCTTCTTGGTAGTTATTCTCGATGTAGTTCTTCTTGGCATGATAATAACATTTGGTTATAAGTAATCAGTCTATTATACGAGATAAGCATTGTAAATGTTACACTATTAGCTGAATAAAAAGCCTAATCCCATTACTACCATAACAATTGCCAAAATTAATTTGGCTAACCAGAGAATTGCACGAAATATATTCATTTGTTTTATTTTAAATTTAACATAAATTCCAGACCCAATGAACAATATCTGTCACCTTTAGTGAATACATATTCAAATTTAGTTCTAAATTTGTCCCATCCAATTGAAAAATAAATTGGAACAGATATGTTTGTTGTTTGAATTTCATCATGTTTTTTTGCGAATTCTTCATCATAGCCATGCGCAATATTACCCATAACATTATCTTCGTCATAATCTCTATAATAAACGTAAGATTTGGATGAATAATATTCGTAATCATATTCTGCCCAAAGTTCCCATTGATAAATGTCATATTTACGTATGTCTTCAAACAGTCCAATTCCAAACATGAAGTTATCATTTTTACTGTAAGATATATAACCGCCAATTCTGGTTGTTTTTAATTCAGCATCTGCATATTTATATGGATATTTTATAGTAATACTTTTACCATAATTCCAACCTCTATCACCCTCTTCGCCACGTGGTCTTTCAATACTAAATGGAATTTCGGTATCGAGTAGCGATTTAATTCCGATATTGTTTCTTGTTACAATTGTTGGAAGACTAACCGTTGGCATAATATGTAAATGCTCCCCAACATCAAATTTAAGAAAGATCGGAATATTTAATCCTCTATTTGGTGGCATTGATTTAAATGCACGAAGAAAATTAAATGTTGGACGAGTAGTTACGCCATTACCATTGCCATCCTCATATACTTGAATATAATCTTTTGTTTCTGAGAAATGTTGTGAATATAAAAAATCAATGCCTATTCCAAACTCAACTGAAATGTTGTTATTTATTGGTTCGTTATTTAGTTCTGGCTCATTTTCAATCACAAAATTTGAAATTGATTTATGCCATACATACCATTCATTAAATGATACTATCTCCCTGTTGTATTTCTTTTGTGATTGCTCATAGGAAGCATATAATTTATAGTCTTTCTTTGTTTGTGAGACTGCAATAGCGAAAGTCATTGCCATTAGCATTAAAGAGAGAATAAATCTTTTCATATCTATTAATATTGGTTATAGCTATTATACGCAAGAGAACAATAAAAGGTTACAGCTATGTACCGATAACCTAACTTTATATGTACTTTAACTACCTAAATTATATTAAAAACGCTACTGATTTTCAGTAAGTAACAAGGACTGATAATCAGATAGTTATACGGTGATTGATATAAGTTAACATAGCTTAGTGGTGCAAAATGGAGAATTGTGGGGGAAAATAACTGTTAATCTATGGAAAATAGATAGAAAAGCTAAAAATGTAAGTCCCACACGCACATCTTCTCGCCTCACAAATTTTTTTACCAGAATCGTTTTTATAAAATTTTATATTTTAATTAAAAGCTGATCTCTGGATAATGCTTTTTGATTTTCCGTAGGGGTAAAGTATGTCAAACTAAACTAATAGTTATAGCGATAAGTTGTTTTAATTAAAACTGTTACAGGTGTACAATTATAATTTTGTACAATCGTGATCATGTACAATTCAACTCTGGACAATGCCAGAAGATTTTCCTGTACATTTGTTTCTACGTACAATAGATTTTGTGTACAATAGATTCGAACATTGCCTGTGTACAAATAGGACAATGACTGTGTACAATCGTTTTCTAAATTTATTTTTCTTTAGTTTAGAATGATTCTAAGTTCAGAATGAAAGGTACACTACCGTCTACTCGGTCTCAGCTAAAAAACTGTTACAACGACTGCATGCATATATTCTTTATACGAGATAGCTTACTAAAAGGTTACATACAATCTGGTAAGTTCTCAGACATTCTTAATTAAAACATTTCTCGATTTTCTAAGGGGTAAAGTAAGTCAAACGAAACTTTTAGTTATATGTAATTGAATATAATAATGACTGGTTTACTATTTTTATATGCATATACATATAAATAAAAAAAGCCGTCTGATGCTAACCACAGACACCAGACGGCAAACCACTAAAACAGATACGAATGTTCTACCCAGAGAGAACTTGGTGTTATAGATAAACACCGTGAAGATCATTGACGTTCGATTGAACTTTTTCTTATCCAATTACAGAATTTCTGATTATCGATATCTGAAAGGTTAAGCATAGCACTACGGGTTACACTTTCTTTACCTCTGAGAGTTTTTCTTTTCTTATAATCGGATTTATATTTTGCTAAAGTCGGCATAGTTATATTGTTTTTAATTAAAACTTATCGGGTATATTTATCAGTCTTTGAAACTGAATTTATTCGGGATTTGGATATCAACTGAATATCCATTTCGAACTGAGCCAAGTCTGAATGTTACGACCTTATATTCTTTCATTTTAAGTACGGACTTCCTTGGAATATATTTCAGGGGAAATACGAGACCTGAGATTATACCCAGAATTATTCTCTGGTAGACTGGAATTCTTGGCTGTTTGAATTCAGTGTCTGAGCTTAAGTATTCAACGATCCAGAGTTTATGTTTGAATTTCTTTGTAGCATACGGGATACCTGCTGAGTATCTGTAGAAATCATAGAAATGCTGATCATTTTCTTTATCTGGGTCTCTGTACATGTCATAGAACATCTGTGCACGCTGTTTGTCTTCAGGCTTACCAGTTGAATTAAGATAAGCTAACATGTCATCGATATGCACCAGATGGTTTAGTCCCATACCTTTGAAGTTATCGCCTGATACGATACCACTGCTATAGTATTTCTCTACAGCTTCAGGTGTGCCGAAGCATGAGACATAGTTCAGGCTGAGTTGTTTCTCGAAGTCATTCAGGTTTGTCATGCTTTTAATTGCACTTCTACTGCTGATGTATCCAATTGAATGTTTATACATCCTGAAATTCATATCAGGGTCTTTTTCCCTGATAGGATGTTCACAGTCCTGATTCCACATTTTTATCAATCTGGCTTTATGACCATATGCTCTGCATTTTCTCAGGTCATTGATTGCTGAGAACAAATTAGTCTTCGGACTTGACCAGTTTGTATTTGGTTTCGTCTTCGATTCTATTTCAGCTTTAAGCTCTGCTGTTCTGGTTTTTGTACTTGTTCTCATAAATGTGGTTATTTGATACACTTCCTTATACGCCAATTGCTCGGAAATGTTACAAAGATAGTATTATTTATAATCATTCTATGATTATAATATAACGTAGGTTGGAGTCTACTCGGTCTCAGGTTTTTAGTTTTAATTAAAAGTCCTGTTACAACTATAGCTTATGTAGGTTATGCAATCATATAGTCTTTATACGGATTTTAATTAAAAAGGTTACGGGGAATACTACAAATTTGTAGTATAATATAAAAGGAAAACCCACCCATCGGTCTTTGCGTATCTCTGTTTCCTACGCTTTTTATCGCATATTCTGTCTCTGAGTTTCCAGAACCAACAAGTGGGTTCACTATCCAGATGCCTATGGGTGAGGCAACACCCTACTGGACACCATTGCCGTCTGAGTTATCATCATTGGAAGCAGGTCGCTACTCTACCTATACTTTCCCAAAACGGGATCGCATGTAATGCTCTATACAATTCCAATTCAACCCGCCCTTTCGGGAGAAACGCCTGATGACCCACACATTGCAGTAGGATTGAGTACCATACGTGGTCTTGTGCTATCACCAAGTCGTCAACGGTTGGCTATTCTCGTGGCACTGGAAGGACTCGAACCTACATGAAACCTGATGTACATGAAAAGTTGTAAGGCTTTCTTCACAAGCAGGGTCTATAGCCAATTATAGAAACAGTGCCGTTTTAAAGAACTTCAGGATGTTTGAGAGACCTTCGTCTGGCATTATCGCCTACTATTGCACGTGTGGGCAACTCGTGATTGATGACCTATGAAGGTCTCTCTGTGCATCCCTTCGCTTTCGCTGTGACAAATATACGAAAGTTTGAATATCAAGGTTACAGTTTACATAAAATATTTTCAGGATTTTTATAAAATACAAAACCCCAGATCAGTATGTCGTCTGGGGTTTTAGTCTACGTATTGCTTTGTCCTTTTGCATACGGACAGGGGTGAAGCAACCACCCTACGTAGCTACCTGTCAATCGGAAGTCTCTATGAGCCGTAGCATCTTGTCAAAGGATGCTATTGAGGCGATCACGTGGACATTGGCGAAGACCGTAAGACTCGGAAGCCGAACGGACAATGCCCGAAGGCATTTGAGAGCCGATCCTAACGTGTTGACGATGAGTACTTTATCAGGCACGACTGACAGGGTTTTCTTTCGTGGCGTTTCATACATTTAAAAGAACGCTTTAACTGTAACAAATATACGAAATAATAATTATAAATGTTACTATTTTTATCTTATTTTTTTATTTTATTTTTAACTGGCTGTACATTAGGATAATAGATCATGTGACCATCATTATCATTTTTAATTAAAACAAATCCATGCTTCCTGTAAAACTCGTACAATACTTTAAGCTCAGTCCCAAAGATATTTGTCACCCATAATTTAATTCGAACATTGCTGTCGTCAGCCAATCGAACAATATCGGACATTACGCAAGAACCATATCCTTTATTCCGTTGTGACTTTTTAATCTGGATACAATTAAGCTGTATGTAATCTCCGTTATCATCGGTACAATATTCAAGGTTTAATTCTTTGATCAGATTCTTGTATTTGTTTTTAATTAAAAACATTCTGAAATCATCGAGTGTTGTCGGATTGAGTACATTCTGTTGCATAAAAAACCCCCACCATTTTTAAATAAATAGTGGGAGCAGGATTTCTGGTAGACACGTCAGTTATATTTTCACGGCTGTGTTAATCTGAGATATTCATCGCTCACGTACTTTGCTTCTTCACGTGTTATGTCGATTGTTGTACCACCCATTCCTACAAGAGTGTAAGGGAAATCAAGGCTGTGTGAATCCTCAAGGTGTAAACCATCGATATTCATATTGATATGTCGTCCTGCGAAATACGATACTCTGAGAGTATTGTTTTCATCATTGTTTCTGCTTAACTGTATGCTCATATGCTTTTTAATTAAAAGTTATTCCCTTGGATTACCTTCGAACATTAATGTTGGTTCTTCAACATCACCTGTCCAGAGTGTCAGTAGTCGCCATTCATTGGGGTTCTTTGCAATCATTTCTCTTGCCTGTGATAAGTTGTACAGACAGAAACTGCCCTGCATGTCAGGATGAATATCGCCTTCCTTGTCAGTTCCATCGATACCCACAACCTGAAAACCTTCGACCTCTGCCGTGTACTTTATCTCTGAATCCAGTAATTCACCATGCTGCCCACAATCCAGACA
The DNA here is from genome assembly GCA_035298745.1 of Lentimicrobium sp. GTDB lineage: Bacteria > Bacteroidota > Bacteroidia > Bacteroidales > Lentimicrobiaceae > Lentimicrobium. The sequence goes on from DATGXS010000056.1 coordinate 23,404, forward strand.
ATAGTTGTCATCGCCTTCCTGATCACTTACAAAGTCTGAGAATTTGTTTCCCTGATTGGGTTTAACCCATGCCTTCATTTCTACATTGTCACTACCACAATGTTTGCAGAGCAAGAGTTTCTTTGTTTTGCCACCAAAGAATTTTTCACGGATGTACAGGGTTACAATACCTTCATAGTCTTCACGCAAATCGTCATCATATGTATATTCGTCCTTATCAGGATGATATGTGAATGCATGTGAAAAGTTCTGAAGGTCGTCCAGAATAGCTTTCCTGAGTTCATCTTTGATCTCGCTTTCATATTTCACCATCATTTCTGAAATGAATTCTTCAGGTACTTCGTCATCCTGATGAAAGCCATCGCTTTCGCAAAGTTCACCGTATAGATTTTCTGCACTAATGCGTGCGAATTTTTCTTCTGCTGTTTCTTTCATATCTATCGTGGTTATGTTTTTAATTAAAAACTATTCTTTGCCGAGTTCGAAAATCTGATCTTCAGGAATTCCGAGTTCGTCAACAACATAATCCTGAAGATTGTCGAGAAGCATCAGAATGCCTTCAAGACTTTCTTTCTGTTTTATTGTCGTTGACTTTTTATTAATGACTTTAAGTAAATCCTGTTTCTGCTGTCTGAGCAGATCATAATCGATTTTTGAAATGATTTCAGGCGTACCTTCTGGGAATTCAATTTTCTGTTTGCTCATATCTGTAATTTTTAGTGGTTATGTATTATACGAAAATGTCCCAGATATTGTTACAATCTGGGACATTATATTTCAGTCGATTTCAACGTCAATGCCTTCTTCGTGTTCACCTTCAAGGTCTTCTTCCCATACTGTCATCGAATCATGATGATCGACCTCTCCGTAAACATCGACAATAAAGCCGAGCTTGTCGTTATCACGATAGATAACTATATTGCCGTGTTCACCTGCATGAATCCTTATTTCTTCTCTGTCGCTGGCTTTTTCATAACCCTGATGAACAATTTCGAAATACGGCTTATGTACGATATCCCAATTGTCCTGATCAAGATTGTGATAAGCCTGATAATCGGTTTCGATTGCGTAATATGTATCAGTAATCCAGTTGGGGAGTTCCAGTACTTTATCTTTAAGCAATTCAAAAACTTCCTTCTCATAGGCTTTCAGGTTTTCAACCGATTTAATCATGTCGCTGCCCTTACCTATGATATTTACTGACTTGTAATTCAGGATGTCTTTTTTCAGCAGCTTCTTTGCATATACTGCATTGACGTATTCTTTCAGGTGATCGATGTTATTCGATTGGATTTCGACATCGCCCATAAAATAATGCCAATTGAGTTTTTTCTTTTCCATATCTGTTTTTTATGTGGTTAGCAATTATACGGATTTAAATTAAGAAAGGTTACTGCAATTGTGTTAATATTAATAATCTTATTTCTTCCAGTACATCGACCTTTCCAAATTTGGCATACTGCATTCTTTCAATGATGAAAGATACAATAAAGATTTCTTTTTTGGACAATGACTGCGCATTTATACAGGCTCTGACACCTAAGTTATAATTTGCTATTTGCTCATTAGCATTTTCACCGTCAAACTGTGAAAACAACGTGCCGAAATAATCACCAAGTTTTTCGTTTGTCATTATCTTTTAATTAAAATTGTACACTACTTATACGGACAATGCGGACATTAGGTTACACTAAGTCCGCACATTATGCGTAGATTAAATAACTGGTATAATCGGAAGACTTGCAATGTTGGTATGCAATGCACCTGCGTTATTGCCTTCATCATCTGATGACGGCAATATGTATGTTCCGTCTGTGAAGAATATAATTATTGCTTTCTTGTACCACATGAAATCCTGCATTTCCTTATCTGTCATGTAACGTACATTGCGAATTGTTTTGCCGACAAGTACATCAGCAACTTTCTTTTCCCATTTCAGGGTTGTTTCATCCTTTGGTGCTGTTTTTAATTTTCCCATGTCTGTTAAATTGTGGTTATGTATATTATACGGAAAAACCCTGCAGTTTGTTACAACATGCAGGGTTTTTTTCCACAGATACAGATATGAATTTTAAGCCACTATTCTTTCTTTATCAGGTACATTCACATATGTACATTCGCTGTCATCAGGCTGAATTACAAAGACCGATTTGCGTATTTCTTTTTCAGCTTCCTTGTTTGCAATATGTTTGAACTTCAAACCTACAATGATTCCGTTTGCATCACTGATTCTATAGTCTGTAAGGTCGCCATTGATAACTGGTATACCTTTATACAGTACTGGTAATTCAGTTTCTTTTTTCACGTTGAAAACCATTGCAACATTAAATCCTGCCTGTAGTATTACTTCACATACATTCCAGTTTCTGCCTGTGTATGAAAGTGTTAAGTGATAGTTTTCAGGCTTATGATAAAACCTTGCAGGGTTTTTCGTATAATCGTAGAACTGAACATCGGGAAAGATTTCGAATATGTTCTTACCATTGTAGAGAACCTTTGCCCAATCGATATCTGAAGTACCATTAAGTCTTGCAGAAAAATAGTAACCGTCTTTTTTTGCTTTTGCCTGAAACCTTTTCATTTCAGCGATCATCCAAGCCATGAAATATTCCTGCTCTTCAAAGAAAAGTTTGGTTTTCTTTATACGTGCATCATGAATTATCGATTTTCCTGCTGTTACTTCCATGCCAGACCTGCCAGATTCTGAAAGGCAACCTTTACGGCATTCAGGTGTCGAATGACTGCAGACGTTATAACCTGATGTATTTGCAGGTGAAAGGTAAAGAATGTAAGTGTATTGTTTGCTGACTTTTTTGTTTTTCAGCATCTTTGCTGAACTGTTAATGTTTCCAAGGTAAGATAATCCTGTTTCTTTTTTTGCGTTAACTTCTGTGGTAAATTTCATCATAATGTTTGTGGTTTTAGTGGTTATGTTTATTATACGTAAATACTTAGCTTAAGGTTTCAGATTTTAATTAAAATATATTATTAGCTTTCATTGCCATTAATACAACTGCAATGTTTATTACTAATACCATTATAATTAATCCGATCATTTCTTTATCAATCCTACTTAGCTTATTCATTGTCTCGTTTATTGTGGTTATGATCTTTATACGAGTTTTAATTAAAAATGTTACAATTCAGGCTTTATTTATACTGATTCTAAGATTAGAATATAAAGTAGGTTGGAGTCTACTCTCTGGGTAACTTTCGATTATCCACCTTTGCCTTATATTTATTATACGAAAAAAACCCTGTAAAGGTTACAGGGTTTTTAATTAAAAAGGATATGCAGACTATATTTTATTTCAGATCAAGTTCAGGTCTGGTTCTGTTTACGCATTTGCCGTTCTTGCTCCATGAACAGGTAAGCCATTTTTCTTTTACGTCCCTGCCTTCAAACCATTTTTCATCCCAGACCATTCCGAGATAACGATTTGCTGCAGAATTGAATCTCACATCCTTGGTTGCGATTCCTGTTTTGGTTTGGGTTACTCCGTCAAAATTTGTCATATCTCTGTGTTTTGGTTATGACTATTATACGGATTTTAATTAAAAAAGGTTACAGGTTTTTAACTGTCTTTACCTTTAATTTATTGTCTTTGATTCTTGTATGTGCCGAAGCAATCCTGTATTTGATATTAGTCTTAGGATCAACTGCAATTAAATCCTGTCTGAAAGTCGTATTAAATATGTTTAATTCAACTCTTAAGCCAGTTTCAATTACTATCAAATACGGAATATTGACAAAATCGAATCTGCACAGCCTGTGATCTTTCATGTCAGTAACACTTGAATAGTCGGATATTTCGATTTTATCACCGATTTCTTTTCTCCGTAAATCCAGATCACTAATGATTTTATCCACTATTTTATCAATTCTTTCCACCGCCATATCTTTAGTTTTGTAATTATACGAAAAAACCCTGAAAAATGTTTCAGGGTTTGTATGCTATTCGTCAGGTCAGTCCTCATGTAATTCAACATAATGATCATTATCCTTATTGAAAACATCGGGAATAAGGGCGTTTTCGTTTTCGTCTTCCTCTGCGACCTGTAGAATGAATGAGCTATCAACTCCGAACATTCCACCGTTCTCATGCTTGTAGATTGCAACAGGAATTCTGTTTTTTGTGTCAGGGTCTTTGACCATGATTTCACAAACTAATTTGGCTTTCATCATATCTGTTTTAATTAAAAGTGGCTTACAGATGTGTGGTATAACCACAATTCAGACATTCTATATACGGTTTCCCGCCTTTTCTGACTGCTGCTCCTTCTTTGGGTAACAGCCACCAGTGATTGTGTCCGCATTCAGGGCATAAAGCATCCTCTGTACCCATGCGATCTTTCATTGTTGATACTGTGTCTCTCGGATTAACAATCCTCAAAACATCGCCTTCGATTTCCTGAAGGACTGCCTGAAAAAATTTTGGTTTACTCATATCTTTGCTTCTGCTTTAAGTCTTTCAAGTCTTAACATTTTAACTCTCTCTGTGAGCATTGAGTGCAAGCCACCTGAATCCAAGGGAACTTTAAATCTAAGTTCATCGGTTTCTGCCATTACAATATTAATGTAATACGGCAATTCGATTTCGTTATCACGTACAAAGGCGTACAATAGATCGAAGAGTTCTTTCTGCGTGGCATTACAAGCTCTCGCATATATGCAATACTTGTAGCCATTGCCTTTGTCATTGGTTTTCCAGTCATAGAATATTGCCAATGTTGCTGTGGCTCTCTGCCGTCCATAATGATGAACGCTTATGTATTCTTTAAATTCTTTCTTTGTCATATCTGTGATCTTTGTGGTTATAAACATTATACGAAAAAAACCCTGTAATGTTACAGGGTTTCCAAAGTATTTTTAATTAAAATCTTATGTCGGGATTCTTGTACTCGGTTTGGAGTTTGTGATGATAGACCTGTGCAAAACCGTTTCCGATTCTTGTAAAATATCTGCCGTAATTATCGGCAAGAATATCGGTTTTGTTTTTCTTCATGTATTTGACAATCTCCTTATCTGTTTTTTCATCAATTGGCATTTCGGTATTGTAATCAAACCTGAGTTCGATGAAAGGAATGATGTGAGGCAAATGTCCCTGACGAGTTTTGAATTTTATAACATAGTTCCCGTAAGGTCTGAGATTATAAGATTCTCTCTTAGTTAATGTGAATGTAATATTTTCCATATCTGTGGTTATTGGTTTTCAATTATCTTTTTTAGCTCGGATTTCTTTTCGTGCCTGAATGCTTTATTTAAACTCATACATTCTGCAATCCAATAGTTATATGAGCCTTTCTTCTTAGGCAATGACATCTTTTCAAATACCCATTCATTACCTTTCGAATCTTTATATATCGACTTTGTGAGTTTCATATTAGTAGCCACCAGTGAATATTACTTCTATTAAACCATTCGGCAATTCCTTTGCTTCGAATGTTACACCTGATTCGATAATGCCTGAAAGCATTGTGGTGAAACTGTTTTTTGATACTGTAAGTTTTTTCATCTGTCTGTGGTTTATGTACATTACTTATACGATTTTTAATTAAAAAAGGTTACATTTCTGCAACCCTTTTTAATTTAAAGTTTTGAAATTTGGTCAATTAAGTCCAAAAGATTTGCATTGGCATATTCAATTGGAAAGCCGTACAATTCAGGAATAACATAACTCGGATATTCCTTTTTAATTAAAGACTCTGCAATTTCTTCAGCTTCTTCCTGAGTTGTATTCAGGTTTAATATGCCCTGAACATTATAGACGACAGCTTTGGTTACATCGTCCTGAGATTCTTCATAGAAATTAATCTCGCCTAAGATAACTGTGAATTTCTGTTTCATCGGTCTGTGGTTTTGGTACATTATGTTATACGGATTTTAATTAAAAAAGGTTACAATATGGACAATAAAAAAGGGACATTGCGTGTCCCTTTTTATTTCCTGTACATTTGATTTATACTTCTTCGAGTATCGGATGTTTGAGAAGATATTCAAATACTTTGCTGTCATTCTCCATGCGTTTTTCGGGAGCAGCGATGTTCAGGCTGTCATCATTGATGTACTGATTGATTCCGTTGTAAATCAGCCAGTCATTGACTTTGCCATTATAACCTGTGAGGGGAGTTTCACCGATTTTCCTCTGACCGTTTGATTCAGCCAATACGTTGTCGAGAATATGCTGAACTGTATTGAACTTCGAATTGTCGATTGCTGCGATCTTTGAAGCAGCCAGTACTTCGGCTATTCTGTCGGCAGGGTTTTCAACCCATGAGCCACCGAGTATTTCATATGTGGCTGTGAGTGCTTCGGTGATCTGTTTTGCATCATTGGCAAAAACTTCCATGAGTTCGTTCAGCCTCTGCAATGAATTCTGAATGCTTGCAGTGTGCTTGCCAGTAAGAACAAGGTTGAATTTGTTCATGTCGGCAATTGCGATTGTCAAACCGTTTGTGCAAACGAGCCTGAAATAACCGAAAACAATGCGGTATTTTGTTATACCATTATAAGAGTGCTGAACTCTGAGCATCGGGGTAACCGCATCATTCGTACCTTTCATATGGTATGCATACCTTTTGTCGGTAATCTGAAAATCAGCATAGAAACGTGCATGATCATCATGTGAGAAATTGACTTCATAACTGATCTTATGAGTCATAAGGATTGCCATGATCTTCGGGAAGATATCGGCATTCGGAACAAGTTCGTACCTTGGTGAGCAATAGTTCACGTCAAGGTCGCCAGACTCAAGGTGTCCAATAACGATCTTGGAGTATTCCCTGTTTGCAGGTCTGGGATTGTCGATCATTTCGACAGGAAACATGATGTCCTGAAGAGTGCAGTCTGTTAATCCGTTTGGCTTTTTAAGTTTCATATCCTTTGTGTTTATTGGTTATGCTTGTTATACGTGTTTTAATTAAAAAAGGTTACACAAAGTTACACTTATTTTAATTAAAAGCAAATTATTTTTAATTGAAACCTTTATTTAGACTTATTCTAAACTCAGAGTATAAGGTAGGTTGGAGTCTACCCTCTGCGCTTGTTCAGCGAACCCTTGCCTTTGTACTATTTATACGTAAAAGTGAGGGGAAAGGTTACGCTTTCCCCAAACTATTTTTAATTAATAGATATAAACCCTGCAATGCTTTTCGTCACCAACTGTTTCACCTGTGAAATGTTCAGTTCTACCTGTATACTGATTGCTTCCAGTCTTAACAATCTGCCACGAAAAAGGAGTTTTTGATTCAGTTAACCTTCTGTCAACTTCTTCCTTTACGTCATATCCAAGGTATTTTGGATAATAAAGGTCAGTGGTTTTAATGCCTCTCTGTGCATTCTCTCTAATTTGCTTTATGCACCTGTCAGCTTCGTTTTGAACTTCCTGCTCATGCAGTTTCTGGTTGACTTCAATTTTTTCCATATCTGTCTCTGTATTGGTTTTTAATTAAAAACTACTGGCATATTAACCAGTAGTATTCGGGAGTAATTTCTGTGCTTTCCATTTGTCGTGTCTGTATTGGTTATGACTATTATACGAAAAAACCTGTAAGAATGTTACAGGTTTTTAATTAAAAACTTATTCGGATTATTCGTTAATGTCGTTTCCGTTTTCGTCCATCATGAAAAACTCAGGGTCACTTCCTTGTGCATGAATGAGTTTAACTGCACGCTTACCGCTAACAGGTTGGTTAATTACCTTATAATCGGTTATGCCAGAATATGAACCATTATCACACTCATTAGCGATTGAGCTTAAAGATATATCATCGGGAATCGGTTCGTCAGATAACACTTCCAATGTTATTACTGACCTGAAAATTGTTTTCTTTGCCATATCTGTGTTTGTATTGGTTATGATCTTTATACGGTTTTTAATTAAAAAAGGTTACAACCATTGCCCTAAACCTTCAGAACTGAAAGGGTGATCATCATCGCTTCTGCTTATATGATTCTCATAGAACTCTCTGTTGGCACGACTGATTCGTGTAGTATTGTTGCGTTTATGTGGCGTTACTGTGTTCCAATAACTGTCTTTGCACCTTGTTCCCTTTTTGGTTCTGCAAAATGCTTGCTGTGGGTGATCTTTTATAAACTCTGTGCCACAAGAAGGGCAGATACATGTATCGCCCTTCTTTGCGTTCTTATTTATTTCGTAACGTTCTTTTATTCTCATCCCTGTGGTTTTTTATTCCTGTTAAGATAATCTTCATACATCTGATCGGGGTCAATTTCCTTTGTAAGATCGCCATCGGTTTTAAGTATGATATACTTGGCGAAGTTTATCCTGTCACTTGCTTCTGAACCGCAAGTAAAACCTATGAGTTCCTGTGCATCGCTTAGATGACTCATTACTACCATTTGTGCTTTCATTATCATATCTATGGTTTTTGTGGTTATGCTTATTATACGTTTTTAATTAAAAAAGGTTACAGAAAAGACAAATAAAAAAAGGGGTGCGGTATGGTAGCCGAAATTTCACCCCTTTTTTGGTTGTAAACCTCATGATTATAGACAGTAGTTATACGATTTTCATTGCTCTTAGGTTACACTAATCTGATTTGATTTTCATATAAAAATCCTTCTTCGTTTTCCTTGTCGTAAAACTCCAGAGTATTATCAACGAAAACTGGAACAGTTCCGATCATCCTGAAGTTTGGCGTAGCCTTGCAATAAGTTCTTACGACCTTCACAATCACAATCGGATAAGGGTGATGTCTTTCGTCTCTGCTCGGATAGATCATTCTGTTGTCAATGACTTCGCCTTTGCGCCATTCATCCTTATTGGCATTCCTTGGATTATTCATCAGGACTTCGACCTGATCACCTGCTTTATAGTCTTTCATGTTCATGATTAAAACTCATTTTCAACGGTTAAATCATGTAATTTGCACCAGTCAATCATCATATGAATGCTGTCGATTTCAATATCGAGTTTCACGGTTTCGCCACCGCCAACGGCTTTACCGATTCTCAAATGTTTAACAACATCATAATCACTTCGGATTATTGACTGTGCTTTGTTGCTCATGAAACAGACTGTGGCAAAATCGCCTTCGTCTTTAATGTAAACGTCTTTTTCTTCGTACATATGTTTGTGGTATTGGTTTCAGTGATATGTGGGAAATTCTTTCGTCAATGCTGATTCTATTGCTCTCAATGCTTCATTGAAAGTAGCATCTTCAACAAACTGTGCATACAATAGACTTATCGTATAGATTGTTTCAGGGTCTCCATTTGTAAAATCTTCCGATTCAGGTGAATGATCAAAAGCCTTAAAAAGTTTATTTGCTTTTTGTTTCTTGTGCGCTTCTGCTTTTGCACACTCTATTGCTTTCTCAAGTGTATACTTTTCCATATCTTAAAATCTGAATTTGTTCTTACCCTTACGGCTATAAGTCTTAGCACTTTGGTGAATCTTATGCTTAGACGACCATCCTGTTTGGTTTTCGAGTTCTGCATCCCTGCTTCCTCTACGGTTTGCCTTTACATAATCGCTGACTCTCATAGTTTTGCGTTTTGATTTCATTTGATCATTATACGAGTTTTAATTAAAAAAGGTTACAAGCATTCAAGTGGAACATATCCCATTAATTCGGTAATCTTTTTATTTAAGAACGTTACTTCGATTTCCCTTGGATTGTAATAGCTCCCATCAAAGCTATTGCGAACACAGGTTGGCATTCGCCTTGCTTTTTCCAGTTCTTTCTTAAGGTTGTTTAATTTGGCTTTTGCTCCAGACCTTTCAAAGCAATTATGCTTTTTGCAATATCCATGCTGATCTTTTACTGTGTCTGTCTGTGCGCAATAGGGGCAACTTTTCATGTCTGTGGTTTTAGTGGTTTATATGTATTATACGACTTTTAATTAAAAAGGTTACATGATTATCTCATAACCGTCATATTCGATCAGGCTCGGCATAACCTTATAGTTGGTTCTTCTGTGGTAGAGTTCAACGACCTGCTCGGCTCTCATTGGTCTTGGTGATACCTTACCAATTGCTCTATATGTATAAGTTCCATTGAGTATCTTTGCCGACCTCTGCCATTCTTCAAATGCTGTGTTGAATGCTTTATCTGACCAACAAAATACACGCTGAATCAATCTGATTTCCTGCTTGTTGTTGTTCTTGAAACAACCAAACTTCTCGGATATCTCTGTACGTTTGATGATTGTTTCATACTGGTATTCGTAGAACGTACCTTTGACTGTCTGTGCATCTTTGTGAGTAAGTATCATTTCTTTTGGTATTGTGGTTATATGTATTATACGATTTTAAATTAAAAAGGGTTACACCTTCTCGGTGCAACCCCACAATATTAAACATTTTTTTAAATTATCTTATATCGGCTCATTATAAATATACATATACTCTATTCGGGCGGTGCTCTGTTCATCTTATTCGGTTTTTACTGTTTCATAATACATCGGGGGTTACATGACCCCATTATTTGTCGGACATACGTTTCCGACCCGGGTGTGAATACTGATTATACGTTTTTTGCTTTGATTTGGTTACGATTTTCTTCGATTTTGTCAATCTGTTTCTGAACATAATCGTAAAGCAATTGAATGTCAGTGAGTTGGATTTGCTCATAACCCATGTTATTCCATGCAGCTATCGAGTTCTCAGGGTATTCTTCGAGTTTCTTGTCTGTCTCGAAGGATATAAGACCTTTGTCAAGATCAGTCGGCAGGAAAGACATCATCACGGTTTTATTCTTATACATTCCGAAGACCGATATTCTGCTCATTATTCCCATAGGCACGAGTCTGTCGCCTTTGTCCCATCTGATCTCAGGGAATTTTGCTTTGACCATTTTATAGATCGGACGAACAAGTCTGTCGCCCCAGAACCAGAAGCCTGACGAATACCATTTGTCATACTTCTTTTGTAGCTTGTCGATTCTTTCTTTCAGCCTTTTCATTTCGGCTGTTTTCTTTGCCCATCTTTGGGAGTTCTTTTCGAGTTCTGTCATATCTGTGGTTTTATCTGTAAAACTGTCCGCACAATAAAGGTTTCTTTTCGTTATTAATGTTACCCCTGATTCCCTTTGCAGGTGCTTTCCATGAAGCTGCTTTATACAGATTGCCTTCGTAATCTATAAAGCAATGCACTCTTTCAGAACCCATATCTGTCTCGATTACCTTTATAAATTTACTGCCCTTCATGAGCTTGTAGGTTGGCACTGGCAAGTTAGGATAGTTTCTTCTGTAAACTTCTTCCTGTGCTTGTCTTACTTCTGCGATATAATCTTCAGGTGTTTTCATATCTATTATACGACTTTTAATTAAAAAAGGTTACGGTTATTCGTCCCATTCTACAACAACTTCACGCCTGACTTTCATACAGAGTTCTTTGAGTTCTGCATCGGGAAGTGTTGTAAATCTCTTTAATTCATTCATCATCGCATACTGAGAATGAATTCCGCAATGCTGACTAACGAACATTTCAACGCCTTTCACCCATTGTTTGACTTCAGCAACTGTCCAACCAATTCCATTACGTTTATCGAGTTCTTCCTGAGTTACGCAAGCACTTGCAACGAAGTCAACCATTGAACCCATAAACTTTACAAGATAAGGCTCAATGAATTCTGACGGTATTTGTGGTAGTTTTGCCATGTCTATGATTTTTGTGGTTATGACTATTATACGACTTTTAATTAAAAAAGGTTACAGGTATATATAAAAAAGAAAGGGCAACGTTTACCAGACGTTACCCCAGAAAAATAAACCACAAACACCTATGTTACTATAATTTTGTATCGACCCATTCCAATACTTTACTTGTAAAATACGGAGTTGTTATGCGATCCAGAAAGTCTTTTATGTTCTTTCTGGTATTGGGTTGATCCAGTTCAACCGTTTTGGTCTTCATTGGCGTTTTGGTGAACCAGTCCAAGGCTTGTACTGTTACCTTGCCATTCACCACCACTTTTATTATGCCACCGTCCGACCATTCTCCGACCTTCCAAGATTTTGATGCCATACTTTGTTTATTACTTATACGTTTTGTTCAACTATTTGGTTACAATATTCTTTATAATAATTACTTCTGTCCGAAACATGGCGAAAATTTGCCACATTTATTACTTTCCCGATATGATATTTAACATATTCGGGGTTAAGTTTTAAACATTTCCTTATCATCCATTTCGGACTACGTGATACAAAGTAAAAACTTTTTTGTGAATACGCATACCAACTGTAAACCTCTATTTCATAATCATTCCACAATTTGGCTATGAGTACATCAAAGTGATTCTTGTACAATGGATTATACCTTACGCCAACAATCACAAAGTTTTCCTTGAAGCTCGGATTGAACCTTACGATCTTCCCTATTAATATCTTTCGTGCTATGCTTAGTGCGGACATTTGTTTGTGGTTTTGGTACATTCATTATACGAAAATGCCCTAAAGCAAGTTACACTTTAGGGCATATATTTTTAATTAAAAACTATATCTTTTCGAGTTCAAACTTCATCAGGTTTACTCTTACCAGTGCCAAGGCAAAGAACATATTGTTTCTCATTTCACCTGCCCACAATCTCCTGCCTTCTTTCTTAAAGTACTGGTAACTCTGACCGTTTGTGAATGATACTGGCTCTTTCGTTTTGATCACTGCCGAAGTTGCATTGAAGATTTTCTTCTGCTCCCAAAACTTGTAAACATCCTCACGCCACTGCTTTGCGAATGTATCATCATTCTTTAAAGGCGTTAAGAGTTTCATGATGCGTAACGGACATTCCCTTTCGCACGGTCCTGAATGCTCCGTCATATCCTTATAACTGAAGTTATAATATTCCCTGCTCCACCTGATCAGGAAAACGGCACAGAAAACTTCACCAGTTTCTTTTACCCTGATTGCTCCATACATTGTGGAACGTTTAACGAGTGCACAATCTAAAACTTCTTTCGTGCCACCCTCTTCCCATGTTCTTTTGAACCAATCTTTTACAGGCTCATTTAATCTGAATTGTGTCCATCCCATTGTAGTAGTGTTTTGGTTTATATGTATTATACGTACATTGGCAAAGTAAGGTTACAAGTTTTTAATTAAAAACATATGGACATTACACGTGTCCACCTGCTTTAATTGTATTGTAAACCTCTTCCAGACTTACGGACAATGGCTCAAAATACATATCTCTTTCCAAAGGTAAACCGAATCTGCCCCTGAATGCTAACAGTTCGGACATTGAAACAGTCCCACATTCTGCATTCATTGGATCACCAAGGTTAACGAATGCCCAATAGATATCCTCACTTTCTTTTTCGTACAAATACCATGTTCCTGCTCCAGTAGGATTAAACAGTTTAAGGACAATCTTAATATCTTTCATTGACTTGTCACCTGTTTTGCCCTGCTTTGCAAATGCTTTTTCAATTTCTTTGGTTATGATTTTCATATCTGTGGTTATTGGTGTACATTATATTATACGTTTTTAATTAAAAAAGGTTGCACAATATATAAAGAAAAAAGGCACGTTAACCAGACGTGCCTTTGAATGTAAACCTATTTGTAAACCGTAATTATGAACATTCTCTATTTGATACCAGCCATTTTCTTTAACTCGGCTTTTACTCTCTTAGCTGTTTCACCTTTCCACGTCTGAGCATTGGCGAGAAAGTAAATCACAATGCTTTTTGCGGAATCCATGTAATAGTTATCGGTGATCTTTTCCAGCGACATCATTGCTTCAAGGTAAGGAACTGCACCGAAATACGGTTTTTTCCAATCTGCTTTAATTTCATTGGCAATCTGCCAAAGTGGTCTGCTGGTTGCTGGTGTTTGATTTGTGTTTGCCATTGTCGTTTGTGGTTTTGGTTATGATACTTATACGTTTTTAATTAAAACAAGGTTACATATTTCAGGATATTAATTTACCCTGAAATATGCGTATTTACTTACCATGTTACCGCCAACAATTTCCCTGACAATTATATTAGGGTTTTTTGCTTCTGGCAATTCTGGATTGTCACAAGCCATGTAAAAACTTGCATTGTCGGGAACATTGTCACAATCAAACGGAATTAACAACGTACCTCTAATAACGTTTCCTTTGTTCCTGTGATATTCATAAGGAAATGGCGGGTTAAATACTGTTTCAGGTCTTACACCTGTATTAAAATAGAATCTTTTTATTGCCATTGGTTTGTCGTTTTGTGGTTTATTATTATACGTTTTTTAATTAAAACAGGTTACAAAAATCTTTATTTTGAACATTGTATCATTGTAGAACATTAGCATATCCAAATTGTTCGATTTAAGGCTATTTTAAGGCGATTTAAGGACATTATGTTCTGAACAATACAAACCTATTCCCAAAGGGAATGCAAGCCTTATTTAAAGGCTTGCATAGGTTGTTTGCAATTCTGATTGTAACATTGTCCTAACTCTGTTTATTGTACCTTTGACCGAGCCTAAAGGCATATTCATTTCCTCACTTATTTCCTGATAACTTTTGTCCTCAACAAAGTACAATACTGCAATGCGTTTGTAATTCGGTTTAAGACTATCCAAAGCCTTATTTATCTTAGCTGATAATTCAGAGTTTTCAACTACTGTACTGGCTTCATTATCACTTACATACTGGAACACTTCCTTACCGTTTTCATCCTGAAAATCAGATACATTTACAGTCTGTGATCTTTCAGCCTTACGCATAAAATCAATCATGCTGTTTTTTGCAATGTTTATTATCCAAGTTTTCAGATTAGATTTACTGGCATTGAATAAATGCATTTTTTCATTCACCTTTAAAAATGTATCGTTAACAATTTCGCCAACTTCATCAATATTATTCATGCGGAAAGAAACATAACGGAAAACGTCTGAATAATACTTTTTGTAAAGAGCTGAAATTGAGGGAGTTGACTTGAATATTGCCCATGCTGATTTAAGGCATTCTGAAAACATTTCATCAGTCCTAACAGGCTGAGAATTAAACAGTTGCCATGCTTTTTTAAACAGTTGCGATTTGTTAATTTTGGTTGTCATAATCATTGGTTTTTAAGGTTTACAAGGATTTAAACGAAAGTTATGAAAAAAAGTTTCAATTAAAAGCAATTATTTTCATTATTTCATGAAAATATTTTCTTTAAGGCTGAATATCAGTAAGTTACAACGTGAAATATTTTATACCTGTTTTCCTATATATATAGGTATAGGCTGAAATTATTAAGAATGAATATAAATAACTACTTTTAATTAAAAAAGATTGAAAAAATTGAAACAAAACAAGGCTGACAAACGTATAAAGATCAAACGACAAACAAAACAGTATAAACCACTAAAAAACCAAAATTATGAACGACATGAAAAAATTCTTTGACGGCATTCAGAACCTTAACGGTGCAAAATTCATTACCTTAAACGGTTATGTATCAGAAACATCGGGAGAAGTTGCAAACCACAATATCCTTGTGAATATTGACGTTATGAATGCAAAACGCAAAGATGCTGAAATGCTTGTAAGTGCTGATGTTCAGGCAATTGCAAAAAAATCAGCAAAACAATTCGCAATTGAAGTTTTTCAGACTGCATTAACAGAAATGCGAGTTTCAGCAGTAAAGAATATCAGCGAAAATAAAGAGGATAGGACTGCCCAAAGTAATGCCCAGACCGATGCATATATACAGATTGGCAAAGGTCTGAAAATTCATAAGGAAACAGGCAATTTGCATATTTTTGGCTATCACATGAACAAAACGGTTTTGTTCCCCGGGGAGTTTAAGCCTGTTAAATCAGCAGACAAAACTCTTGCCAAAAAAGAAATAACAAAGGTGCTGAAATTGCGTGCAGGAAAATTCAGAACGTTCATAATTGCAAATATTAGTAACGTTTCAATCAATGGCAAAAATCTGATAATTGATTGCGCCAAGAACTAAAGAAACGCAAAAGTTTAGGAAAGTGAGGGACTAAAAATCCCTCACCTTTTTTAGATCAGCTTTCACTAATAGTTTAGTTATATGACTAAGACCATAGGCGGGGACGGTATCCGCAGGGGAGGGAGGGGGGC